>JBDGTU010000040.1:0-24902 GCA_042216495.1 Haloferacaceae archaeon | reverse complement strand
GTTCGTTTCGCTCACCGTCTCGTTGCACGGGCCGGGAGGGAGTTGAACCCCCGACCGTCTGGTTAAAAGCCAGACGCTCTGCCTGACTGAGCTACCGGCCCCACGCGAAACGCTTCGCGGACGGGCGGTATAAGCGTTTACTCTCGCAGGTACTCGTCGAGCGCTTCGGCCACGAGGTCGTCGGGCGTCCGGTTCAACAGCGACGCCCGCCGCCGGAGCTCGATGTACTCGGTCGACGGGAGCGACAGCGTCATGTGACCGAACGCGATGTCGTTGGCGGCGAGAGCGTCCTCGACGGACGTGCCGTCGTTGACCTCGCTTGCGAGACGGCGGATTTCGCGGACGGTCAGGTCGTTTTCGAGCGCCGCCCAGGCGAGGGCGTACCGGGCGTCGCCGGCGACGCGAGCGATGTGCTTCGCGGCCGTCGGCGCGATGTGACCGCGGGCGACGTGCCGCCGAATCGCCTGTGGCAGGTCGTGGAGGCGCGCCCACTTGCGGATGAACGCGACCGAGACGTCGCCGCCGGCGCGTTCGGCCGCCTCCTTGTACGAGCCCACGCCGCGAACGAGGGCGGCACAGGCGGCAGCCCCCCGGAGCATGTAAACGTGGTCCTCCGACCCGTGGGTTTCCTCGGCAAACGAGCGGACCGTCTCCGCGGCGAGCTGGACGCTCTCCGGGTCGTCGGGGTCGAACCCGACGGCCTCTCGTGCCCGTTCGCCCGTCACCGCCGGGTCGGCCCGCACGACGGGTTCGCCGACCGGCGACTCGCGGTCTGCCGGCCGCTCCGGCGATTCAGGCTCGTCTGTCATCGCGCATCCATAGACGCGTCACCGGCAAAAAGCTCTCGTCCGCCCACGAATCGAAGCGGCCGGGCTGCGAGGCTCGTCGTCCGCCGTCCACTTTGTCGACTCGCGCGAAGGCGGCAACTCCCGAAGGCCTTCCACGGACGGGCGGCGACGGCGTGGCTCCCGACGTCGCTACCGCTACTCAATATTGTGTTATTACTGCATAATATGGCACGGGGATACTCCTCTCACAGTTCTGGCACAGTCAAAATACGTGCTATTAATCCTGTATGGGTCCGAAATATCCGGAGGGCAAGAGTTATACCCTCCAGCAGTATTGCATATAATTGGGAATACTATGAGCGAAAAAGCCTGTCACGACGCGGTCGGTGCGGAGCGGTTCGTCCGGCGACTCGCGGGCACCGTCGTACTGGTCGGGTTCCTTCTCGGCTGGTTCGTCAACGAGTGGTTCTTCCTCGTCGACGCGTTCGCCGGAGCGAACCTGTTGCAGAGCAGTTTCACGGGGTTCTGTCCGCCGGAGCGCATATACAACTGGGTGAAGGCTTGAAGGTCGCTGCTGGCTGGGACCGACCGGCGTCGGCGACGACCGATGAATCGGTACGACAGCCCGAACGGACCTCACGCACCGGTCGAGGAGGGCACGTCGGGGTCGGTCTCACGACCGGCCCGTCCGAATCGTCGGATTCCGGACGGTGACTCCCGGAGCCGAGTCGGAGTGGGAACGAACGCCGTGGCTCTCTGAATCGCCCCGGTCTCTCGTCGAACCGACGCCGTCAAACGGCCGGCCCCGGTAGGCGGCAGTGATGGACATTCGGTTTCTCGGTGGGGCGGGCGAAGTCGGCCGGAGCGCGGTTCTCGTCGACGACTCGCTCCTGCTCGATTACGGCATGCTAACGGACAATCCGCCCCAGTTTCCGGTGGCGGCCCCGGACCCCGACGCGGTGGTCGTTTCCCACGGTCATCTCGACCACGTCGGCAACGTACCGTCCCTCCTCTCCGGGGATTCTCGACCGCCGATTCACTGGACGCCACCGACGTACGAACTCGCACTCACGCTCGCTCGCGACACGCTGAAGCTCCACGGTGGGACCTACCACTGCCCGTTCACGGGGAACGACGTCAAACGCGTCACCGAAGTGTCGCAAACTCACGGATACGGCGAGACGTTCGAGGCGGCGGGCCACCGAGTGACGTTCTACGACGCCGGCCACATCCCCGGTAGCGCCCACGTCCTCGTCGACGACGGCGACACGCGATTGCTCTACACCGGCGATTTCCACACTGACGACCAACGCCTCGTCTCGGGGACGACCGCGCGACCCGACGCGGACGTCGTCATCTGCGAGAGCACGTACGCCGACGTCGAACACGAAGCGAGAGCGGACGTCGAGGCGCAGTTCGCACGGAGCGTCGAGACGACGCTCTGGGAGGGCGGGACGGTCGTCGTCCCGGCGTTCGCCATCGGGCGCACCCAAGAGATGATGCTCATCTGTGACGCGTATGACATCCCCTGTTACGTCGACGGGATGGGAAAGCGAGTCACGGAAATGCTACGGCAGTACCCCGAGTTCGTCCGGGATGCCGATGCGCTTCGGCGTGCGAAGTCCCACGCCCGATTCGTCACCGGTCGCGACGGACAGCGCACGCGCATCACCGACCAGAAGGCAGCGATCATCACCACCAGCGGAATGCTGTCCGGTGGCCCCGCGATGACGTACGTCCCCGAGATTCGGTCCAATCCGGTGAACAAAATCGCGATGACGGGCTATCAGGTCGAGGGAACGCCCGGGCGGGACCTCCTCGAGTCGGGCAGTGCCGAAATCGATGGCCGCGTGATGCCGGTGAGCGCCCAGGTCGAGCAGTACGACTTCTCGGCACACGCCGACCGGAGTGGCCTCCTCGAATTCCTCGGTTCGTACGAGGGGACGCCCGTCCTGATAAATCACGGCGACCGCTGTGACGCGTTCGCCGACGAACTCGTGACCGACGGATATCGGGCGTCCGCGCCGACGATTGGTGAGACCGTCACTCTCGGAACCGACAGTCGGCTATCGTAGCCCGGCCGCCCCGCGCTCGCGACGCGGTCACTCGCTCGGGTAACGCCGGACCTGAAACGGCTCGTAGCCGCCGTAGGCGACGTCGAGTGCGCCCATCCACCAGTTCCACCGTTCCGGGAGCGACGCGTCCGCCGGGGCGTCCGCGAGTTCCCGGACGACCATCTCGGCGGTGAGCGGCCGCCCTCGGTCGCTCGCTATCTTTCCGGTATCGGCGAGGTCGCGGGCCTGCCGGACGACGACGCGACGCTGGGCGGCGGTCCCGTCGAAGGCGCGGTCGAGTTCACGGTCGAGTTGCTCTGCGTCCACGGGCCCGTGTTCGGCCGTCGCCCCAAAGAACCCGGGCGTCACCGCCACCACTCGCTCCGGCGGTCGCGGTAGTCGGCGTCGCGGAACGGCGGGGGTTTCTCGGCGTCGCTCTCGGCACCGAAGACGAACGCCAGCCAGTAGCCGACGTGCCATCCCACGGCCGGCGTGTCGACGGAGAGGAGGACGATTTCGGCCCGGGTGTACACCTCGATGGCCCCGTCGCCGTCGGGGTCGGTGCCGACGGTGTTGACACAGGACCCCTCGGGTTTCGAACACGTCTCCGTCGCCCCGAAGCGGACGACGACCTCGGCCTGTTCGTCCCCGGCGTCGGCTCCACCGACTCGCGTGAACGTGACGTTCGACGGCGTTCCCGGCGCGCCCGACTCGTAGTAGTCGAGGGCGTGGCTCACCTGTTCGCGCGCGCCGTCGGGGTCAGACGCGTTCGTGGCGTCGACGGCGACGGTGAACTCTGCGTCGTCCCATGGGAACGCCCGGTCGGTCGCGTTCGGTTGCGGTTCGGTGTAGAGGACGGACGCCGCCTGCATCACCTCCCGCGGAGCGTCGTCGTGACCGAGTCCGAGCGTGTGGCCGAACTCGTGTTTCAGGACGAGACGCGTCGATTCGTCGGAGAGTCCGGTCTTTATCCACACCGTCTCGGGGCGGTCGATCTGCCCGGCGGCGGTCACGAGGGGAGCACAGCCCACGGCGTCTTCTGCGGCCCCGCAGTCCGGGACGTTCCGGACGAACTCGACGACCACGTCGGGATTCGCCGCGTTCGGTCGGACCTCGTAGGCGACGGGATAGCCCGCGTAGCGCTCGGCGTTCGCCTCCCAGTACGCCACCGCGGCGCGGAGGTGCGACTCGAACGCTCGGCCGGGTTCGCCCTCGTTGTCGACGGCGACGACGACGGGGTCGGTCCCCCACGGATTCGTCCCCGCCGACGCGGGCGTGGCCGTCGTCGCCGACGCGGACGCCGACGGCGTGGCGGCGTGACTCGACGTGGTGGTCGGGTCGATTCCTCCCGCGGGCGCAGCGCCGGAGTCGACGGGTGAGACACACCCCGCAAAGAGGACCACCAGGACGGCTACGACGGCGAGCGAACGGCCGGGCATCGTTCACTGGTGGGACCGCCCGGCCGAAAACGGTTGCGCCCGCCCACACGCCGAGAAACCGTTTCGACGTACTTTTTATCGCCGGCCGTCTGGGTTGGTGCATGGCAGACTTCAAGGTCGTCGTCTCGGACCCCGAGACAGGGTCGACCTACCAGCGCGAGGTAGAGGGACAGGACGCGAATCGATTCCTCGGACGCGAGCTCGGCGAGGAGGTCGACGGCGGTGCCGTCGGCCTCGACGGGTTCACGCTCGAACTCACCGGCGGTTCCGACGACGCCGGCCGCCCGATGCGCGAAGACGTCTCCGGAGCGGCCCTCAAGGAACTTCTCCTCGAAGGCGGCGTCGGCTACCACCCCACCCGCGACGGCGAGCGAAAGCGCGTCACCGTCCGCGGTACGGAGGTCAGCGAGGAGATCGCCCAGATAAACGCCAAGGTCGTCGGCGGCGAGGGCGACGTCGCCGCGGCGTTCGGCGAGGGCGACGCGGACGACGAGTAACGGGATGTCGGGCCGCGTCGCCAGCGACAACGACGCCGTGACCACCTACCGGGCGCGACTCGCCCGGAGCGGCGGCACCCGACGACCCTGTCTCCGGGTGCCCGAGGGCGTCGCCGGCAGCACCGGTAGCGCGCTCGACGCCGGCGACCTGATTCGACTCGCTCTCGGCGGCGACGAGTCCCACGCCCGCGTCGACGAGGACGCGAAGGGTCTCCTGATTCGCGGCGCGTACGACAACCGACGCCTCGCGAAGTCGCCGGGAGCGGGGGAGAACCGCCTCGCCGAGTGGGTCGACACCATCGGCCGCGAACCGGGCGAGAGCGTCGAGTTCGACGAGGTCGACGCCGGCTTCTTCTACGGCGTTCGCGCCCCGGGACACCGGGCGATTTACGACGTCCCCTCCCGGCCGAGCGACTCGCTGGCCGCCATCGCGGCGGACCTCGAAGAGTGACGTTTTACGCCTGGCCCACGTCGGTCTGATATGAGCAAACTCGACGAGTTTCTCGCGGGCGAGCGGCTCGACCACGTCGCCCTCTACCTGACTCACGAGTATCTCGACGGCGAGGGGAAAATCGCCAACTACGGCGAAGCCGTCGACGACGGCGTCGTGCTGGTCGTCCCCGGCGACGAGGGGCGTCGCCTCTTCTCGGCCGGCACGGGAATGGACGCGATGAACTTCGCCCGGAAGGCGATGGGCACGGACGGCCACGTCGACCGCGACCTGACCGGCGGCGACTGTCCCGGCGACGGCGAGGTGAAGTTCGTCTTCGCGTTCGCCGAGGAACGGAACGAGGAGGTCGGCGGCATCTACGCCGACGGCGACGTCATCCACGCCTACGCCTACTGCGACGACGGCACGGCCTTCTCGGACCGCTGGGTCGTCGAGTAGCGAACGGGCTCGTTGCCGATGCGGGCCGTCACGCGGCGACGCTCCGACGGTTCCGGAGCGACGCTCACTCCGCGGCGAGTCGCTCGAACGCCGCGAGGATGACGCGTTTCGTGGCAGCGCCCTCCGTCGTCCAGTGGTGGGCGTAGTCGAGCATGTCGTCGTAGATGTCTGGTTTACAGCCCGCCGCGCGGGGGTGCCCGCCGCCGTTGACCTGTTCGGCCACCTCGTGACACCGCTCGAACGACTCGGTGCCGCGGATGCTCGCGCTGCCGGCCGGCTTGACGACGACGGCGGCGTCGGCCCCCTGTTCCCGCAGCGCGTCGGCGACCTCGTTCTGCGAGCACCGACCGTATGTGACGCCGACGGTCCACTCGCCGACCGCTTTGAGGTCCGCCCGGTCGACCGCCCGTTCGATGAGGCGGTCCTTCTCGACGCGACGGTCAGCGATGAACTGCTGGACCGGGTCGGGCAGGTCCGGGCCGTAGCGCCCGACGACGGTGACGAACTCCTCGGGGCTCGTCCAGTGGGCGTAGTCCGCGAGGTCGTCGCTCCGGGGGTCCTCCTTGACCCAGAGGTCGTGGTCCCGGACGACGGCCGCCAGGTCGACGAGGTGGGGCGGGAAGTCGACGTCCATCGACCGCAGGGTGACGTCGGTGCTGCACTCCTCGTCGGACTCGCCGACGACGAGGTCGACTCCCGCCTCGCGGACCGCCGTCGCGACGCCGTCGTCCCACTGGTGGTGGTCGAACCAGCGGACCTCGCTCCGTCGACAGAGGCGTTCGACGGACTCCCCGACGGCCTCGTAGCTGTCCGGCGAGAGGTCACAGACGTAGACGTCGACGCCGGGGTCAGCGTACTCCGCGACGCGTTCGAGCGCCCTGTCGAGCGAGTGGGGACCGGCCGCCACCAGGCCGACCGGCGACGCGTCTCGTTCGTCGGCGTCCGTGCCGCCGCCCGCACCGTCGGCGTCGACGTCGTCGCTCTCCTCGTCCCGTCGCTCGTCGTCCAGCCTGGCTGCCAGGTCGGCCTCGAACGGCGCGACTTCGAGGGCGGCGTCGTACGCCTCGCGCAGGAGCGCGACGCAGCCGAGGCCGTCGGCGTCGGTGTCCGCGACGACGACGACGTCGGACCCCTCGATGGCCTCGCGGGCGCGCCGGTCGGCGTACTCCTCGTCGAGGGAATCGGGGTAGAAAAAGCCCTCGCCGGGGAGGCGTGACTTCCGCGAGAGCGAGAGTCCGTCGCTGTCGATGAGTTCGTCGTCCATACACTTCCCTCGGGGGCCGTACCCTTAGGGTTCCCGTTCGCTCTCGTCGAGTTGTCTGACGGTCAACACCGGAACCGGGCAGGTGCGGACGACGCGTTCGGCGACGCTGCCGATGAGAAAGCGGTTCTCGCCGTGTCGCCCGCGGGTGCCCATGGCCACCACGTCGGCGTCGTGCTCGCGGGCGTACTCGGATATCTCGGTCGCGGGACGGCCCTCGCGGACGGCCGTCGTCACCGGGCGGTCGGTCAGCGACCGGACGTCGTCGAAGGCGTCCTGGGCGCTCTCTTCGAGCGCCGACTGCATCTCGTCGCGGATGCGGTCGGGCGCTGACTCCACCTCGCCGGCGTCGACGACGTAGAGGGCGTGGACGTCGGCGTCGAACCGGTCTGCGAGGTCCAGCGCAACCCGGACCGCCCGACGGACGCTCTCGGACCCGTCGGTGGCGACGACGATGGTGTCGAACATGGGGCGGCGTTGGCACGGTCGACGTATAAACCCACAGGAACGCCCGAGAGGGGAGCGTTTTTGCCCCCGGGCGTCGCAGGGATGGACATGACCGTGCCACTCTCGCTCGACCTCGTTCTCGTCCCCGTCGACGGGAGCGAGGAGTCGCTGGAGGCGGTGGAGTACGCCGTCGGCCTCGCGGCCGAGTACGGGGCCGACGTCCACGCCGTCTACGTCCTCAGCGAGGACGTCGTCCGCGCCATCGAGGACGGGGCCGTCGACGAACGCGACGTCGCCGCCGACAGCGAGGCGTTCGTGGAGACGGCCCGCGACCTCGCCGCCGACGAGGGCGTCACCCTCTCGACGTCGATGGCCTACGGCTTCTCGACGCACATCAAGACCCGCCACCCGGGCAGCGTCGTCCTCGACACGGCCGAAGAACTCGACGCCGACTTCGTGGTGGTGCCCCGCGAACCCGTCTCCGGCAACCCGGACGAGGTGCTCGCGAAAGCGGCCGAGTACGTCCTCCTGTACGCCAGCCAGCCCATCCTCTCGGTCTGACGCCCCGTCCGTCCGTCTCATAGTGATTACTGTAACTGTTCACCGGTGGTTCGTCAGGTCGGCTCAGCGAACTACCGGGAATGACTTACAGTAATCACTATCAGTCCGCCGCGCGCAGGCGAAGTCCCATCTCCAGTTCGAAACTCTCGGCGTTGCTCGTCTCGAAGCCCACCTTCTCGTAGAGGTTGACGGCGGGGCTGTTCCAGCGCTCGACGGTCAGCCACACCTTCTCGACGCCCTCCTCGCGGCCGTAGCCGAGCAGCGTCTCGATGATTCGGGTGCCGTTTTTCGCCTGCTGGTACTCCTGGAGCACGAAGATGGCGAGTTCGGAGGCGTCGTCGTCGGGGACGAGGGTGGCGTGGCCGGCGGCGGTGTCCCCGTGCCAGGCGACGACGTTCAGGCAGTCGTCGGCGGTGATGTCCTCGAGCCACTCCCGGATGCGGTCCTCGCGGGCCGGCGGGATGCCCTGGGCCCTGTCGGCCGGGTCGAAGGCGTCGTACATCTCGACCAGCGGTTCGAAGTCCTGGTCGGCGTCGAACCGCCGAATCTCTATCTCGCGGCCCTCCTGGTCGGTGTACGTGACCGGCGGCGTGGGAAACGGTCCGGCCGGTTCCGACGGGAACGTACGGTCCTGCGTCATCGTACCAGCGTCACCGAAACGTGCGAGTTCAGGAGGACGAACTCGGCGATGCTCCCGATCTTGATTTTACCCATCGGACTCCGCTGCCCGCCGCCGAGGACGATGCGGTCGTAGCTCTCGTTCTCCGCCACTTCGACCAGTCGACTCCCGGGGTCACCGTCGAGGTGTTCGACGGTGGCGTCGACGCCGGCGGCGTCGAGCGCCTCCCGGACCTGGCGTTCGATCTCCGACTGCGGCGTGTCGGTCGTCGGGTTCTCGAGGAGGGCGACGGTCAGGTCGTCGCCCGTCTCGGCGACGCGCTCGACCGTCCGTTCGAGTGCTCTGAGGGAGTCCTCGCTTCCGCCGACGCCCAGCAACAGCTTCATAGTCGCCATCTCGCAGGCGTGGCTGAAAAAGGTACGCGCCAGCGTCACGGAAACGGCTGTCTGACGCCCGACAGACGCCGCGGAACGCTTTTTTGTCCCGGCAGATAACTCGCCCTATGGCAGACGACCCGCGGGCGACGGCCGACGCCGGCGACGCAGGCGACGCAGGCGACGACCGGACGGCGACCGCCGACTCGACGGACGGCGAGAACCGGGTCCCGGAGGACGTCCGGAAGTACGAGCGGTTCAAGAAGATCGACGGCTCCCAGTACGACCGGGTCAACGACTTCCTCCGGGACCGCACCTACATCACGGCCCGGGAGTGGGCCATCGCTCGCCTGTGTGCCGACTTCCGCACCGAGACGGGCGTCGAGATGACGAAAATCGGCGAGAACCTCCCCGAACTCGTCCCCTTCATGACCGACACCTACACGCCGCAGGCGGTCAATCAGGCCCGGGCGTCGTTCGAGGACAAGGTCCGGCAGGCGGGGGCGACGTTCCTCTACGGCGCGATGTGTGGCTTCTTCACCGCCGAGGAACTCGACGAGATGATGTACGAGGTGACGGAGGTGGCGAAGTTCCTCCTCGAAGTCGAGGGCGTCGACCTCGCGGTGGCGGAGGAACTCGACGCCGAGGACCGCATCTCGCAGGTGATGCGCGAGGTGCGCGAGTCGAGCGCCGACCTCCGCGACTCGCTCGACGAGTGAGGCGGCTTGCTCTCGGTCGGTCCCGCGGCGACCGCCCACGGTCGGACGACCGTCGTGGGGACACAGCGAGGACACGCCGCACGAGACCATCGAAACAGTAATGATTTCCCGCTGACGACTCCGCTCCCGATGCCAGCGCGCGCGCCGCGAGTCCGACGGGGGTGGGTCGCGTGAGCATCTTCGTCGAGGCGCACGTCGACCACCCCGAGTTCGTACTCGGGCCGGCGTTGACGGCGTGTCCCGACGTCCGGGTCGAACCCCGCTACCGCACGCATCTCTCCCCCGACGAGTCGAGTCTGGTGTTCGAGGCCGTCGGCGACGACCTGCCCGCCTTCGACGAGGCGCTCGCGTCCGACCCGACCGTCGAGGCGTTCACGCTGGTCGCAGACGACGGCCAGCGACTGTACAACGTCCGCCACGCCGAGGTCCAGACGGTGACGCCGCTGGTCGCCGAAGTCGACGGCGGCGTCCGGTCGGTCGTTTGCTCCGCCGACGGCCGCCGACTGGAACTCGAACTGCCGGACTGTGACTCCCTCCGCGAGTTGCGACGGGCGTGTGCCGAGGAGGGCGTCGACTTCCGCGTCGAACGGCTGTACCGGACCGACGTCGACGGCGTCGGCAACAGGTGCGGCCTCACGGACGTCCAGTACGAGACGCTCGTCCTCGCCCACGAACGCGGCTACTTCGCGACGCCGCGGGAGGCGACGCTCGAAGAACTGGCCGCCGAGACGGACGTCTCCGCGACGGCACTCGGTCGCCGTCTCCGGCGCGCCATCGACCGGCTCGTGACCCGGACCCTCTCCGATTAAAGACGCAGATAACCAACGGCTAACGCTTTCCGGGGCCCGCGCGACGGACGAGGTACCGATGAACGGTGACGGTAGCCGCGTCTTCGGCCCCCCGACGGCCCCGAACCCGACGACGCAAGCCGAGTTCGACGCCGCGCTCGAAGCGCTCGTCCGCGCCGCCCGCGACAACGGCGTCGACGTCGCGGGGAGTTGGCCGTACCGATACGACGGGGTGTTCCCCGACTACGAGGTCCGTGTCGAACGGCTGGCGAAACCCCGGCGTATCCGGGGCGACTGATTCGGAGTCGTCGACGGGACGGCGGCAGCTACGTCCGGACGTTCTCGCCCCGGCCGTCGGCGAACCCCGCCTCGGCGTCGTAGACGACCCGGCCGCGGACCATCGTCCACTCCGGGAAGACGCCGTCGAACCCCTCGAACGGCGTCCACTCGCACTTCGAGTGGAGGTCGGCCGCCCGGACGTCGCGAACCTCGTCGACGTCGTACAGCGCCAGGTCGGCGTCCTTGCCTTCGGCGACCGCTCCTTTCCGCGGCAGGTCGAAGATGCGCGCCGGGTTCCGGGCGGTCACGTCGCGGACGCGTTCGTAGGCCAGGTCGCCCCGCCGCGCCGCCGCGAGCAGGAGCGGGAGCATGGTTTCGACGCCCGGGACGCCGCTCGGCGCGTCCCAGATGCCGGCGTCTTTCTCCGCGCGGGTGTGTGGCGCGTGGTCGGTGGCGACGACGTCGACGGTGCCGTCCGCGACGCGGTCGAAGAGGGCCTCGCGGCGGCGTTCGCTCCGGAGCGGGGGGTTCATCCGGCCGAACGTGCCGAGGTCCGGTAGGTCGTCCCGCGAGAGAAAGAGGTGGTGTGGCGTCACCTCGCAGGTGACGTCGGTGCCGGTCAGGACGTCAACGGCCTCGGGCGTGCTGGTGTGGGCGATGTGGAGAGCGCCCCCGGCGTCGCCGCCGACTTCGACGGCGCGCTCGACGGCTTCGACTTCGGCCTCCGCGCGGCGATAGGCGCTCCAGGCGTCGGCGTCGTCGCGGGCGTTCGCGTGTCCCGGTCGCACGCGCTCGTCGAACAGGTCGGCGTCCTCGGCGTGGACCGTCACCGGTACGTCCGCTTCGGCAGCGCGTTCGACGGCGTCGCGAAACAACGACGCGTCGATGCCCATGTCCCCCGTCGAGTCGGCGAGGAACACCTCCCCGAGGGCGAACAGCGGGCGGTCGAACAGCGAGTCGGGGTCCCACGCGTCGGTGACGCCGCCGTTGATGCCGTAGTCGACGACCGACCGTTCCGCGAGGGCGGCCTTCTCGTCGAACGCCGCGCCCGTCGTCGTCGGAGGGTCGGTGTTCGGCTGGTCGACCACCGTCGTGACGCCGCCGGCAGCGGCGCTCTTCGACCCCGTCTCCCACGTCTCCTTGTGCGAGAAGCCCGGTTCGCGGAAGTGGACGTGGACGTCGAGTGCGCCGGGGAGGAGGAGTTTCTCGTCGGCGTCGATAACGTCGCGACCGGCACCGTCGCCGGGGGCGTCACCGCCGCGACTGGCACCGTCGCCGTCAGCCTCGCCCCCGTCTTCCAGTTCCGGTCCGACTGCGACGATTTCCTCGCCCTCGATGCGGACGTCGCGCACGCGCCCGTCGGCGAGCGTCGCGTTCCTGATGAGCATATCCGTCGTCCGTCCGGCGAGGTGGTAAGTGTAGGCGGTTTCGTCGCCGGCGCTCACCCCACGCTCGCGATTCGCGTCTCGCGGCCGTCGACGAACGCCCGTTCGAGGGCTCTGGCGACCGTCGCCGGGTCGCTCGGCCCGCCGGCGGCGGCGACGCTCCCGACCGAGTCCGGGTCGAACGCGAGGCCGAGCGCGTCGTAGACGGGGTCGAGGACGGCCGCGAGTTCGTCGCGGTCCCGGACCAGCAGGCACCCGGCGACGAGGGCGGCGTCGGCCCGGACTCGCTGGGCGATGCCCGCGAGTTTCCCGCCGGCCTGCACCGAGTGGTCGCCCGGACAGAACGAGTCGGACGGCTCCCCACGCTCGGCGTCGACGCCGAGGGCAGCGAGCGCCCCCGTGAGCGCCTCGACTGCGGATTCGTAGCGGGCGTCCAGCCCCGTCCGGAGGTCGGCGACGGGCACGGCGTGGGCGAACGCGAGCGTCCGGCCGGAGTAGGCGACGGCGTGGCCGCCGACGCTCCGTTCGACGGGAGCGAACCCCCGCGACGCGACGAGTCGTTTCGCCGCCTCGTAGCCGTCGGCGTGGGCGTCGCGCCGGCCGAAGGCCACCTGCCGGTGCGGCGTCCACACGCGCAGGGCCGCCTCGCCAGTCTCGGCCGTCCGGTCGAGCATCGCGGCGGTCCGCTCCCGGTCCGATTCTGGAGTGGCTCCCCGCCCGCGAACGACGCGCATAGTCCGGGTTGGCACCCGACGTACCTATGCGTGTCGTCGGCGACCGGACGGCCTAAGCGCACGCGCCACCTCCCCGCGGACATGGCGGTCACGCTCCCGGCGGCCACGCTCGCCCGCTATCGGGCGTTCTCGCTCTACAACTCGCCCTACCCCGCCCACGACGAGGGCTGTGCCATCGACCTCTATCCCGACGGAACCGAGGGCCTGTCGCCGGTGGCGGGCGAGGTGCTCGCCACCCGCACCGTCCGCGCACCCGAGAAGCCCTACGCCGCGGCGCACGACCACCTGATTCTGGTCGACGCCGGCGACTACGTCGCGCGGATACTTCACGTCGACCCGACCGTCCGCCCGGGCGAATCCGTCGCCGTCGGCGATTCGCTCGGCGAACTGGTGCGCTCGGGCTTCTTCGCTCCCTGGGTCGACGACCACGTCCACCTCGGCTTTCGCCGCCACGACCAGAATCCCACCCGCGCCGCGGGGTCGCTCCCCCTCGACGTCGGCGTGGACGTGACTCCCGTCGCCTGGGACGGCACCGGCACCGTCCGCGACGTCGGCGAGACGTACGCCGTCCTCGACGCACCCGAACACCCGAATCCGGGGTCGTGGGCGGCCATCCAGGGCGCACCGGGCGTCGCCCTCGACGGCGGCTGTCCCCACTACGACGGCGGCGGCGCACTGCCGGCGGGCGACGGCCCCGTCGCCGTCGCGGGCACTCCCGTCGGCGTCGCCGACGGCCGGGACGTGACGTGGGACGACGTCGAACTCCTGGCGAACGGCACTCCCGTGACGGGGCTCTCGCTGTTCGTCTCCCGCGAATCGGCCGGGGCGAAACTCGTCTGTCCCGACCACGACGTTCCGACGGGGACCGACGTCGAAATCACCGTTCGACGGCGGTGAGTGCCGGCACGGACGCTTTTATTACGTCGCCGGCGGAGGCTTCGACGAATGGCAGCATCTCCCACGGGCGACGCGCCAGCGGCCGACCGACGCCACGCCTGGGTCGTCCTCGTCGCCTGCACCGCCCTCTCGCTCGGCTTCAACGCCTACACCATCGCCCCCGCGAGCGTCCTGCCGCGGATGGCCGCCGACTTCGGCATCGGCGAGGCCACCGCCGGCCTCTCCATCAGCGCCGTCTACCTCAGCTGGGCCGTCATGGGGATTCCGGCCGGCCTGTTGCTCGACCGATACGACAACCGGAGGCTCGTCTACGTCGGCGTCGGCATCTACGTCGTCTCGTCCGTCGCGGGCGCGGGCCTGCAGTGGTACCCCGCCTTCCTGCTCGCACGCGTCGGCGGCGGGGCGTCCGCCGTCTTCCTCTGGACGGCCAACGCGAACATCGTGCGACAGGCGTTCCCGGCGTCGATTCGTGCCTTCGGCACCAGCCTCTTCACCGCTAGCGCCCCCGCCGGCTTCGCTCTCGGCCAGTACGCCGGTCCGCTCGTCGCCGCCCGCTACGGCTGGCGGGCGGTCTTTTTCGCCTATCCGGTCGTGACGCTCGCCGGGGCCGGGCTGTTCGCCCTCGTGGTGAGACGCCCCGTCCGCAACGAGTCGGCGGTCTCGCTGGCGCAGTTCGGCGAAACGCTCAAACGGCCCCGTGTGCTGGCCGTCTCGGGCGCGAGTTTCTGTGCCTACTCGGTCTTTCTCTTCCTCAACTCCTGGATGCCGGCGTACGCGACGGGCCGCCTCGGCGTCGACCTCGCGGCCGCCGGCGCGGCGACCGCCCTCGTCCCCCTCAGCGGCGTCGTCGCTCGCCCCGGCGGCGGGTGGCTCTCGGACCGCCTCGGCGGCCGGCGAAAGGCCGTCATCGTCGCGGGGTTCGTCCTCTCCACGCCCGTCCTCGTCGCCCTGACGCGCGTCACCGACGCGACGGCGTTCGCGACGCTCCTCCTCGGCGCGGGCTTTTTCGCCCAACTCGGCATCGGCGTCTTCTACGTCTACGTGAGCGAACTCGCCGACGCCGGGACGGCGGGGACGAGCCTCGCCGTGTTGACGACGCTCTCGGTCCTCGGGTCGCTGGTGACGCCGGCGCTGACGGGGTGGCTCGTGGCGACGGTCTCGTGGACCGCCGCGTTCGCCTACGCCGTCGTCCTCGGCGTCGTCGGCGTCGCCCTCGTCGCGTGGGTTCGCGAGGACTGATAGTGAGTACTGTAAGTCAGTACCGGAGGTTCGCTGAACCGGCCTGGCGAACCACCGGTAAACAGTTACAGTAATCACTATGAGTCGGCCGTCGCATCCGTGTCCCGGTCGTCGGTCCCAGCGTCGTCGACGACGGGAAGTGACGTCCGACAGTCCGTCTGCCTACTCCTCCCACGGGCCGAACTCGTCGACGGGCATCACCGAGTAGTCGACGCTCAGGGTGTCGCGGGTGGCGCGAATCTTCCCGACGAACGTCGAGATGGGTTCGAGTTGCCCCTCCAGGACGAACAGTTCCATGCAGTAGTGGCTGCCGACGTGGCTGTGGAAGTTGGCGACGACGAGGCCCTCGTAGTCGTGACGGAGCGTCGTCATCCGCTCTTCGACGCTCGTCGTCTCGTAGTCGAAGATGACCGTCACCACGGCCATCAACTCCCGGTCCTCCAGTCGCTTGTCCTCGAACTCGCCGAGGAGGTTGCGCGACGCCTCGCGGACGACTTCGCTTCGGCCGGTGTAGCCGTGCTCCTCCGCGAACGAGTCGATGCGTTCGAGCAACTTCTCGGGCATCGAGACGCTGACGACGGTCATATGTTAACTCAGTCGACTTCAGATAATAATCCTTGTCGTCAGTCGAAGTCGACGTCCGCGCGGGTCGTCACCTCGCCGAACAGGAAGTCCGCGTGGTCGAGGGCGTACTCGCGGTGGGCCTCCTCGATGTAGCCGATGGCGTCTTCGACGAGGACCGGGCGGTAATCCCGGAGGCCGGCGCTCCCGGCGGTGTGCAGGACGCAGACGTTCGCCAGCGTCCCGCAGATTAGCAGGTCGTCGATGCCCCGCGCCGACAGCCACCCGTCGAGTTCCGTCCCGTAGAAGGCGTCGTAGGTGTGTTTCTCGACGACGTGGTCGTCCTCGCGGACGTCGAGTTCCTCGACCAGTTCCGCTTCCCACGACCCTTCGAGGACGTGTTCGCCCCAGCGGTCGAACTCGTCGTAGTAGTGGGCGTCGTCGAACTGCTCGGGGGGATGGACGTCGCGGGTGTAGACTATCCGTGCACCGTCCGCGCGGGCGCGGTCGACGAGCGCGACGACGTCGTCGACGACGGCCTCGCTTCCGGGCGCGTAGAGGCTCCCGTCGGGGTGACAGAAGCCGTTCTGCATGTCTACGACGACGACGGCGGTCGAATCGGGGTCGTACGGCATGGGCGACCTTACGGACGGCTCGTCCCTAAAACGATGCGCTCGGCCGCCGTTCGAAGCGGCCGACTCCCCGCCGAACCGCCCGCCTGCATCGCCGTTGACGGCGCTCTCGCCGACCGCTGGCGGCAAGGTACTTCCGTCTGCGTGGCGAACGAGCGGTATGCGACGCCCGACGACGGCGGGACTCGTTGTGTTGCTCCTCCTCGGGACGTGCGTACCGCCAGTGGCAGCGGGGGTCGGCGAATCGATGGCGGCCGCCCGGGCCGACGCCGAAGCCGACGGCGAGACGCGGGCCGTCCGCCAGGACCCCACGACGGACGGCGAGACGCGGGCCGTCCGCCAGGACCCTCCCACCGACGAAATCGGGTGGGAGAACGGCTACTGGCACGACGACCCCGTCGACGTGGACCAGTCGGACGGCCTCTCCGACGCCGAGACGGAGGCGTACGTCGCCCGCGCGATGGCCCGCGTCGAGTACGTCCGGAACCAGGAGTTCACGCAGTCCGTCCCCGTCGACGTCATCGCTCGCTCGGAGTACCGGCAGGGGACGAGCGACGACAGTTCGAACGCGTCCTTCGGCGCGTGGAACAACCAGGTGTGGGAGGCGCTCTTCCTCGTCGGCGAGGACGCCGACGTCCAGCAGAAACTCGGGTCGACCTACGGGAGTTCCGTCTCGGGCTTTTACTCGCCGAGCGACGACCGGATCAAGATAATCACCGACTCGCCGGACGAACCGACCATCGACAACGCGACGCTGGTCCACGAACTCGTCCACGCCCTGCAGGACCAGACCCGCGGCTTCAACGGCACCGCGGCGGTACGCGAGACCCAGGACGGCTCGCTCGCGGCCGACGCCGTCGTCGAGGGCGAAGCCAACTACGTCGAACGTCGGTACACCCAGCGCTGTGGCGGCGAGTGGACCTGCGTCGCCACGCCGCGGGGCGGCAGTGGCGACCAGTCCGACCCGCCGCATCTCGGCATCCTCCTGACGCTCCTGCATCCGTACTCCGACGGTCCGGTGTACGTCGACTGGCTCCGCGAGCGCGGCGGGTGGGACGCCGTGAACGACGCCTTCGACGACCCGCCCGTCTCGACCGAACAGGTCATCCACACCACCGACGAACGCCCCGTTCCCGTCGATTTCGATGACCGCGCGCGAAACGGGTGGAAGCGCTTCCCGAAGCAGGGACAGAACGGCTCCGACACCGTCGGCGAGGCGTCGATGTACGTCATGTTCTGGTACCAGGCGCGCGTCTCGAACGCCGACGCCGTCTCCGTGGGGAGCATCTCGCGCACCGACGGCCCCCTCGACCTCTACAACTACGACGCCGAGCCCTCGGCCGGGTGGGCGAACGACCGGGTGTTCCCCTACCGCAAGGCGAACGGGTCGACCACCGACTACGGCTACGTCTGGGTGACCGAGTGGGACACCGAACGCGACGCCCGGCAGTTCCAGCAGGCCTACCGCGCCGTCCTGAACGCCAACGACGCCGAGCAGCGAGGTGACGGTCGCTACGTCGTCCCGTCGGGGGCGTTCGCGGACGCCTTCCGGGTGACTCGGACCGGCACCCGGGTCACCGTCGTCAACGGACCGACGCTCGCCGCCGTCGCCGACATCCGCCCGCCCGGGAGCGACGGCGAGGCGGGGGATGGCGGGACGAACGCCGGGTCGGACGGCGGCGCGTCCGGCGTCTCGGCCCCCGGATTCGGCCCGCTCGTCGCCCTCGCGGCGCTGCTGGCCGCGGCGGGGCTCCTCTCCCGCCGACGGCGGTGAGGGTCGATGCCGAGAACGCCCGTCACTGTCGATCACTGTCGCCGCGGCCGTCAACGATTTCCGTCGCCGCCACTCCTGACGAGGCGTGAAAATCCGTCTCTGCCTCGCGCTCCTCCTCGTCGCCGCCGGCTGTGCCGCGCCCACGTCGACGCCGGATGCGCCCACGTCGACGCCGACAGCCGACGAGATGACTCCCGATTCGACGGCGGCGACCGGGACGCCGGCCGCCGAGGCACCCGCCGACGCCGGACGTGACGACACGACGCCCCGCCCCGACCCCGAGACTGACAGGCTGGGGTGGGAGGCGGGCTACTGGTACGACGACCCGCTCGACGTGGACCAGTCGGACGGCCTGAACGAGCGGGAGCGGTCGGCGTTCGTCGCGCGGACGATGGCCCGCGTCGAACGGATTCGAGGGCTGGAGTTCGAGCGGTCGGTGCCGGTCGAACTCCGCTCGCGCGCCGACTACCGCGACGAATCGAACGGGCCGCGCACGTCGGCGTGGGACGAACAGGTGTGGGAGGCGCTCTTTCTCGTCGGCGAGGACCGCAACGTCAGCGAGACGTTCGCCGCCCTCTACGGCGGGTCGGTCCGCGGCTACTACGCGCCGCAGTCCGACCGCATCGTCGTCGTGAGCGACACGGAGACGCCGACTATCGACCGGGAGACGCTCTCACACGAACTCGTCCACGCCCTGCAGGACCAGCAGTTCGGGTTCGCCCGCGCCGGGACCCACGACGCGTCGCTCGCCGCCGACGCCGTCGTCGAGGGCGACGCCGCCTACGTCGCGCAACTGTACGAGACGCGCTGTGGCGACGAGTGGTCGTGCGTCCCGCGGCCCGAGAGCGACCCCCCCGGCGGCATCGGGAACATGGACGTCTACGTCGCCATCTACCACCCCTACAGCGACGGCGCGTCGTTCGTCCACGCCCTCCGGCGACGCGGCGGCTGGGCGGCCGTCGACGACGCCTACGGCAGTCCCCCCGAAAGTACGTCGACGGTCATCCATCCCGAGACGTACCCCGAGGCGACGCCCGCGACCGTCTCCGTCGTCGACCGGTCGAGCGCGGCGTGGTCGCCGTTCGACTGCCGTCCCAGGGCCGACTCCGTCGGCGAAGCCTCGTTGTATGCGATGTTCCGCGCGACGGGCCGCATCGACGTCGGCCACCTCTACACCGCGACCGACCCCTACCGCCGCCTCAACTACACCCACCCGCTGACGAGGGGGTGGGCGGGCGACGTCGTCGTCCCCTACCGGAGCGACGACGGGAACGGCTACGTCTTCCGGAGCGAGTGGGAGACCGAACGGGACGCCGGCGAGTTCGCCGCGGCGTACCGGGGGATACTCGAAGACCGGTTCGACGCCGTCCGACGGACGCCGACGGGACAGGCCGACGGTGGCGGGGCCGCTCGCGAGGCGACCGTCTACGTCGTCGAGGCGGGCCCGTACGCCGACGCGTTCCGAGTGACCCGCGAGGGGACGACGGTGACGGTGGTCAACGCGCCGACCGTCGACGCCCTCGACGGCGTCCACCGGCGTGAAGACTGATTCTCTTCGACGGCGGCGACTGAACGAGTGACCTTTTTCAACCGAGCGGGACAAGCCGGGGTAATGTCCACCCCCGAGTTCGACATCGTCGGTCCGGAGGCCATCCGCGACGGTCGGGCCACGGACGCGTACTTCGAGCGGACGGAGACGACGCTCCGACACGCGGGCCGGAACCCACGCGTCGTCGCCGAGGTGACTGCCGACCAGTTCCCCGACGGGGAGTTCGAGCTGTTCGCGGGCGTGAAAGACGCCGCGGCATTGCTCGCTGGCCACGACGTCGACGTCGACGCCATCCCCGAGGGGCGGCTGTTCGACGGCGGGCCGGTCATGCGCGTCGCGGGGCGCTATCTGGACTTCGCGCGGTTCGAGACATCGCTGTTGGGGTTTCTCTCGCACGCGAGCGGAATCGCCACGGCGGCTCTGGAGGCCCGGGTCGCCGCGCCCGATTCGACCGTCCTCTCGTTCGGCGCGCGCCACGTCCACCCGTCGATGGCCGCGGTGGTCGAACGGAGCGCGCTGATAGGCGGCCTCGACGGGTTCTCCCACGTCGCCGCGAGCGACATCATCGGCAAGGAGGCCGGCGGGACGATGCCCCACGCCCTGCTCCTCTGTTTCGGGAAGGGCAACCAGGAGGCGGCGTGGCAGGCGTTCGACGAGGCCGTCGGGGAGGACGTCCCCCGGGTGGCGCTCTGTGACACCTTCACCGACGAGGTGGACGAGACGCTCCGCGCGGCGGCGGCGCTCGGCGACCGCCTCGACAGCGTCCGCCTGGACACGACGAGTTCCCGCCGCGGCGACTTCCGCCACATCGTCCGCGAGGTGCGCTGGGAACTCGACGCGCGCGGCTACGACGACGTGGACGTGTTCGTCAGCGGCGGGCTGACGCCGACGTCGCTCCGGGGGTTGCGCGACGTGGCCGACGGCTTCGGCGTCGGCGGCTACGTCTCGAACGCCGACCCGGTCGACTTCGCGCTCGACATCGTCGAAGTCGACGGCGAACGGGTCGGAAAGCGCGGGAAGCTCTCGGGCGTGAAGGAGGTGTATCGGACGGCCGACGGCGGTCACCACGTCGGTCTCCGGGAACGCGACGCGCCCCCGGACGCCGAGGCGCTGCTGGAACCGCTGATTCGGGACGGGGACGTGGTCCGAGAGTTCGACGTCGACGAGGCGGCGACGCGCGCCGCTGCCGACGCGGCGCGGACCGGATTCGGCGAGACGTAGCCTAGCTGGTCAGTTCTTCGACGCTGCCGCCGTCCGAGCGCTCGCGGAAGACCTGCCCTTCGAACAGCGTAATCATGGTGTCGTCGTCCTGCCAGGCGAGCGGCGAGAGGCCCGCTTTCCGGCAGGCGTGTGTGAGGAACTGTTCCTCGCTCCAGCCGTTTTCGATGGGAATCGTCGGGTACATCCAGGCGTGCTGGTTGCCGGCGTCGATGGCGACGCCGTGCGTCCCGAGTTCGAGGTCGGCGAGCGGGTCGTTGGTGAGAATGTGGTTACAGACGACGCAGATGGAGATGTTGAGGTTCGGCAGTTCCGGCGGCTCGATTTCCGAGCCACAGGAGTCGCCCGACGCGGCCTTGATGGCCGCGTCGACGATGGCGTGGCCGAGCTGGTCCTTCCCTCGATAGGCCCCGGCACACCCACGGAGGCGTCCGCGCCCGCGAGTCGACGTTATTCGGACGAACGCCCCCGTTCGTGCGTAGAAGGCGTCGCGCATGCTCCCCGGCTGTTCGCGCTGTCCTTGCAAAACGTACGATTCGACCGACTCCCGCGCCAGTTCGACCGCCCGAGCCCCGTCCTCGTAGGAGAGGCGAACGGACTGCGCCTCGGACATACTTCCTTCGAAGTCCCCCGTGAACTTGAACGCTTCCATTCGCCCAACATGAATCGTGACGGTCGATTCCGCCGGCGCGCGCCGAGAACGGGGACGGGCCGACGCGGGCAGCGCGCCAATCGAACGCCTTATTCGCCGGCCGGCCGTAGGGTAAGTCGGCAGAGAGAGCCTGGCTCCCGTGCCCCGAAGGGGCATGAGGAAAGTCCCCCCACCGACCGGACAGGTGACCGGGCGCAAGCCCGGAGTCGGAGACGGCTGGCTCTGGAACAGAAACGAGACCCCTCGACCCGACCGATGAGGCGCGCGAACCCGACCGGAAGGAAGGGGAGTTGACCCGCCGAGGGCGCGTGGCCGCCGCGGCCACGAACTGCGCGGGCGGCGGCAGTCGCCCGCGGACGGTCGAGAACGGATGGAACGGCGAATCCTCACCGGTGCAAGTCCGCGCCGTGAAGGTAGTCCGGCAGTGGCGTGGACGCTCAGCCGAATGCCGGGACGAACAGAAGGGGGCTTACTCCTCTCAGCCGCTTTTCGCGTCGACTGACGAGAACGGAGAATCCGCGATGAGTCCGTCGACGCCGGCGTCGCGAGCGCGTGCGGCCTGGTCGGCCGTCCGCACCGTCCAGACGTGGACCCGACGGTTCGCGTCGTGTGCGCGCTGTACCAGGTCGCCGTCCAGCAGCGACAGTTCGGGGTGGACGGCGTCCGCATCGTACCGCTCGGCGAGGGCGAGTCCGGTCGCCGCGTCCCGACAGAGCACCGCCAGCGACGCGTCCGGGTCGCGGTGCCGGACGGCCGCGAGCGCACCCTCGCAGAACGACGAGAATCGCACGTCGTGGGGCGCGTCCGCGAGGGCGGAACGGGTCGCGTCCACGAACGGCTGCCAGCGACGCCGGGCCTCGGCTCTCGCGTCCACCGGCAGCGACTCCCCGGGGCGGACGTCGAACGTCCCCGGATTCTTGAGTTCGACGTCCAGGGTCACCGACCGCGGGACGGCGTCGACGACGGCCGAGAGAGTGGGGACCGTCTCCCCGGAGTCGCGTACGCCGGCCGCGAGCACCTGTTCCGTCGGCGTCTCCCACACGACGCCCGTGGCGTCCGTCATCCCCCGGGACGTCCCCTCGGCGTGGAGGCGGGCGTCGTGGAAGACGACGACGTCGCCGTCGGCCGTCGGCATCACGTCCAGTTCGACTGAGTCGGCCGCGGACGCGGCGGCACGCATCGCGGCGACGGTGTTCTCGGGGTGTTCCCCCGCGAAGCCACGGTGGGCGACGAGTATCGGACGGTCTGCCATCGGCGTCGACGACGCACGCCGCCCGGGTAAGCGTGCCGCCGGGGCGAACGTGTCGTCCGGACGAACGAACCGTCCGGCCCCTCATTCGAAGCCTTCCTCCCAGCGGAATCGACCGTCGCGTTGTACTACCTCGCCGTCGACTTCGAGGCGGGCGTCTTCGCTCACGTCGGTTATCAGGTCGACGTGGACGGCGCTCTCGTTTCCGGCCTCGTCCGCGGGGAGGCAGGCGTCGTAGGCCCGGCCGAGGGCGAGGTGGACGGTGCCGCCCATCTTCTCGTCGAAGAGGACGTTGTCCGTCGGCCGGTCGATGCCGCGGTTCATCCCGACGCCGAGTTCGCCGAGGCGGCGGGCGCCCGCGTCGGTGCCGAGGACGTCCGCGACGACGCCCTCGTTCGTCCCGGCGCTGAAGTCCACCACCTCGCCGTCGTCGAACGCGAGACGGACGTCGCGGACGCGTTGTCCCTGAATCGTCATCGGGACGTCGAAGTACACCTCACCCTCCGCCGTCGCGGGCGCGGTGAACACCTCGCCGCTGGGGAGGTTGTGCGAGTCGTAGGCGACGGAGGCGGCGCTGTTCACCGCCGTTCGGTCGGCGATGGACATCGTGAGGTCGGTGTCTCCTTTGACCAGACGCACCTCCTCGCCCGCGTCGAAGCGCTCCTTCAGTTGCGCCATCTCGGCGGCGAGCGACTCCCAGTCGCGCAGGACGGCGTCGTAGACGAAGTCGCGATAGGCCTCGTAGCTCATGCCTGCCTGCTGAGCGAGCGACCGGGTCGGGTGGACGGTCGACACCCAGTCGGTGTCCATGCGCGCCTCGCGGACGCCCCGTCGAGCGCGGGCGTACGCGCTCCGGACGTCGCCGGGGACGTCGGCCGTCGCGGCGGTGTTGCGCCCGCCGCCGAGGGCGAGGTAGACGTCGGCCTCCTCGAAGAGGGCGCGTTCGGCCGCCGACTCTGCGAACTCGCCCTCGTGGGCGCGGAGGTAGGCGCGGGACAGTTCGTCGGAGCCGTAGAGCGCGAGGCAGGTCGCGCCGCGGTCGCCGAGGGCATCGGCGACGGCGACGCCGAGGTCGTGTGCGCCTTCGGCGACGCTCACGACGACGTCGTCGCCGGCTTCGACGCGGGCGCTCCAGTCGACCAGCACCTCGGCGTGGTCGCGGACTCTGTCTTCCATGGACGGACGTGGGGCGGCGCGGCCAAAACGGCGGCGGTCAACGCCGGTCCGGCAGGTCGGAACCCTCGCCGATTTCCCGGCCGTACTGGACGAGGGCGTCGCGGTCGCCTCGACCCGCCCGCCGCGAACCGCAACCACTACCTCCGCGCGTGGCGGACGGAGAGCCATGCAACTGGGCGTCATCGGACTGGGACGGATGGGACAGATCGTCGTCGACCGGGTGGTCGACGCGGGCCACGACGTCGTCGCCTACGACATCGACCCCGAGGCGGTGGCGACGGCCGCCGACGCGGGGGCCGACCCGGCGGAGAGCATCACCCACCTCGCCGACCGTCTCGGCGAGGAGAAACGCGTCTGGCTCATGGTCCCGGCCGGGGACGTGGTGGACACGACGCTGGAGGAACTCGAACCCCACCTCTCGGCGGCGGACGTCGTCGTCGACGGCGGCAACTCCCACTTCGAGGCGTCGGTGCGGCGGGCGCGGGAGACGGCCGCCGCCTACCTCGACTGCGGGACCAGCGGCGGTCCCGCCGGCGCGGAACTCGGCTTCTCGCTCATGGTCGGCGGCCCCCGGTGGGCCTACGACGAGTTGACCCCCGTCTTCGACGCCGTCGCGACGGGGCCGGACGGCCACGACCGGATGGGCGAGTCCGGCGCGGGCCACTACGTGAAGATGGTCCACAACGGCGTCGAGTACGCCCTGATGCAGGCCTACGGCGAGGGGTTCGAACTCCTCCGCGAGGGCCGTTACGACCTCGACCTCGAAGCCGTCGCGCGGACGTGGAACAACGGCGCGGTCATCCGCTCGTGGCTCCTCGAACTCTGCGAGGAGGCGTTCCGCGAGGAGGGGTCGGACCTCGGCGACGTCGCCGACTACGTCGCCGGCGGGTCGACCGGGACGTGGACGGTCCAGGAGGCGCTCGAACAGGAGGTGCCGGTGCCGCTCATCTACGCCGCGCTGGGCGAGCGGTTCGGGAGTCGCGCCGACGGCCGCTTCTCGCGACGCCTCGCCAACCGCCTGCGCTACGGCTTCGGCCGGCACGAGGTCGCACGCGAGGAGTGAACCTCTCCGGGCGTTGCCCCGCCCCGTTTTCTCCGGGCGTTGCCCCGCCCCGTTTCGC
>JBDGTU010000030.1:11960-25326 GCA_042216495.1 Haloferacaceae archaeon | reverse complement strand
GGAATCGAAACCGGCGCGATGTGTCCGGTGGTCGTCCGGTCGTTCTTGGAAAGGGGGCGACTCCTCGCGATTTGCTCGCCGGAGAGGAGCGGACCGCGAGAGACACGACGAACTGTCGAGCGGAGGTTCTGGTCGACGACGCTCCGAAGCTAGCTCTCGAAATCCCCTCCCCCGTGAACGGGAGGCCCGTCCCGAATCCGTGGTAATCATCCCTTACGAATAAGGTTCTCCGCTCGCGAACTCTGATAGTGAATAACTAACAGGGAGACCATGAGAAAGAAGACACAACTCGGGCTCGTCTCGGGGCTCGTCGCCTCGGTACTCGTTCCGATGTGGGTAGTCGCGCTTCACTCGCCGGGCCACGTCGAGGAGATACAGATCGACCAGTCCGTGACCGAGATTCGGCCCCTGCAGGGATTCGTCGCGACGCCGAACGAGTTGATGCCCAGCGAAGTCGGCGTCTTCGTCTGGGTCGCGCTGTTCGTCCTCGTCGGCGTTCTCGCGGCCGTTCACCGGTTCATGAACCGACTCGTCCGACCGGCCGACCCGGACTCGAAGACGCCGAGCGGAGACGAAGCGACGTTCCCGTGGTTCGAGACTGAACGTCGGTGGCTCGCCGAGTATCACGCGCCGTCCGAGGACATCACCGGCCTCGTCGCGATGGGCGCGCTGACGGTACTCGCAATCGTGTTCGCGGCCCTGTTCACCAGCGAGTATCTCACGCTCGCCCGGACGCAGTACTTCGGCGTCTACCTGGCGGGGATGTTCCTCTCGCTCACCGGGTCGACCGTCGCGTACTACGCGTGGTTCATGCCCCACGTCGAAGTCGCCGAAGAGCGGGGACACGGCACATGACGGAGCGAGACCGCGACGCCGACGGCGGGCGTACCGGCGAGGGGCGTCCCGACGACGGCGACAAAGCGTGCGACGCCTGCTCGCGTTCCGGTGGGTGCGCTACCGGACCGAGTATCTACGCCGACACGCGAGCGGGGATGCTTCGACGGACCTACGCGAAACTGCTCGCGACCATCGGCGGCCTGACAGCGGTCGCGAGCCTCGCGGCCCCGATAGCGAGCCTCACTCGCGTGTTCGAACAGGAGTACACGGGGCCGATATTCTCCGAGGGGGTCCATCTCGTCGACGGCGACGGCAACCGCGTCACGGCCGACGCGCTCGACTACGGCGAGGGGACGACTGTCTACCCGGCGACCCACCCCGGCATCGCGAAGGCTCCGACTCTCCTCGTCCGATACGAGCAGTCGGAGTACGGGGGCGAGACCCGAATGGACTTCGTCGCCGACGGCTACGCGGCCTACTCGAAGGTCTGTACGCACGCCGGCTGTATGGTCTCCGAACCGGACCAGATTCCGCTCGTCTGTCCCTGCCACTTCGGGAAGTTCGACCCGACGGCGGGGGCCGCAGTCGTCGGCGGGCCGCCGCCCCGTCCCCTCCCACAGCTACCGATTAGCCTGACCGAGAACGGCGAACTCGTGGCCACGGGCGACTTCGAAGGCCCCGTCGGTGCCGGAGGTGGCTGAGATGGGGGTCGGCCGACGCGTCTACGGCTGGGTCGAGGAGCGGTTCGACGTCCGCTATCTCGAATCCTATCTCGGGAAGTCGTTCCCGGCCGAGGACTCGTTCCTCCTCGGCGAGGTAGCGCTGTTCAGCTTCGCCATCCTCGTCCTCACCGGGACGTTCCTCGGCCTCTTCTACATCCCGTCGAT
Organism: Haloferacaceae archaeon; assembly: GCA_042216495.1. GTDB lineage: Archaea > Halobacteriota > Halobacteria > Halobacteriales > Haloferacaceae > Salinirarus. The sequence goes on along the minus strand of JBDGTU010000030.1, from coordinate 23,602 downwards.
TGAGGACGTCGTCTATCACGGGAGCGTCGTCCAGTACCAGGGCGAGGAGATTCCGGCGGCCTACGCGAGCGTCCTGCAAATCACCTACGACATCCCGTTCGGGATGTTCGTCCGGCGCTTTCACCACTGGGCGGCCCACCTGTTCGTCGCCTCCATCGCGCTGCACATGCTGCGGGTCTTCTTTACCGGCGCGTACCGGAACCCGCGGGAGGCGAACTGGGCGGTCGGCGTCGTCCTCGCGGCGCTGGCGATGGGCGCTGCCTACACCGGCTACTCGCTCCCGTTCGACGAGTTCGCGACGACGGCGACGTCCATCGGCTCCAACCTCTCGGGGTCGATTCCGCTGGTCGGCGACTTCCTCGCCAAACTCGTCTTCGGCGGCGACTACCCGACGAACACCTCGATACCCCGGCTCTACTTCCTCCACGTCTTCCTCGTCCCCCTCGCGATTGCCGGGTTCGTCGGCGTCCACATGGCGATTCTGCTCCACCAGAAACACACGGAAGCCGAGCGCGACGGCGACGTCGAGACGAGCGGCGGCACCGTCGACCGGGACGACGACGGCATCGTCGTCGGACTGCCGGCGTTCCCGAACCAGACCGCCGTGAGCGCGGTCGTCTTCTTCCTCACGGTGTCGACGATTTCGCTGCTCGCCGGCTTCCTCCCGGTCCACAACGTCGCCGAATACGGGCCGTACGACCCCGCCAGTACGCCGTCGATAATCATGCCGGACTGGTTTCTCATGTGGGTGTACGGCTTCCTCAAGCTCTGGCCGACGTGGCTGAACTTCAGCGTCGCGGGGCTCCACTTCTCGCCGGAGTTCCTCGCCGGCGTCGCCCTCTCGGGGGCGGTGTTCGGAGCCGTCCTCGTCTGGCCGTTCCTCGACCTCCACGACGGGAACGTCCACTTCACCGCGGACCCGCTCCGGCGACCCGTCGCGACGGCCGTCGGCGTCGCCGGCGTGCTGATGATTATGATCGCGTCCATCGCCGGGATGAACAACCTCCTCGCCGACCTGGTCGGAATGGACACCGGCCCCATCAACGACTTCCTGACCGTCGCCATCTTCGGCTGGCCGGCAGTCGGCGGGGTCGCGACGTACTACGCGTTACAGCACGGCGACGCGGACGACGGCGACGCGGGCGACGACGCGGACGGACGTACGTCCACCGAGGAACCGATAGACGAACGACGGTAGCGCGACTCCACAACGATGAGCGAATCCAATCACACACCACAGGCGAATCGAGACGACGAGGAATCGACGGGAGTGTCCCGCCGGGGCTTTCTCGCCGGCGTCGGGACGGCCGCCGCCCTGGGCATCAGCGGCCTCTCGGCGGCGGCCGACGGCGACGGGATGCCCGGTCTCGAAGTCGTCTCCGACCCCATCGGGGAGTATCCGTATCGGGACTGGGAGGACTTCTACCGGGAGGAGTGGGACTGGGACTCCGTCTCCCGGTCGACACACAGCGTCAACTGCACCGGCAGTTGCTCGTGGGACGTCTACGTGAAAAACGGGCAGGTCTGGCGCGAGGAACAGGCCGACGACTACCCGAACTTCGACGAGAGCCTCCCGGACCCGAACCCTCGCGGCTGTAACAAGGGGGCCTGCTACTCCGACTACGTCAACGCCGACCAGCGCATCACGTACCCCCTGAAGCGGACCGGCGCTCGCGGCGAAGGCAAGTGGAAGCGCATCTCCTGGGACGACGCGCTCACCGAGATCGCCGAACACCTCGTCGACGAAGTGACCGCCGGGCGCTACGACTGCATCAGCGGCTTCACGCCGATTCCGGCGATGAGCCCCATCTCCTTCGCCTCCGGGAGCCGCCTCGTCAACCTGCTGGGCGGCGTCAGCCACTCGTTTTACGACTGGTACTCGGACCTCCCCCCCGGCGAACCCCTCACCTACGGCCACCAGACGGACAACGCCGAGAGCGCCGACTGGTACAACGCCGACTACATCATCGCCTGGGGGTCGAACATCAACGTCACGCGCATCCCGGACGCGAAGTTCTTCCTCGACGCGGGGTACAACGGCACCAAGCGCGTCGGCGTCTTCACCGACTACTCCCAGACGGCGATTCACACCGACGAGTGGCTCAGTCCGAAGGCCGGCACGGACCCGGCGCTCGCGCTCGGGATGGCACGCACCATCGTCAGCGAGGGCCTCTACGACGAGGCCCACCTGAAAGAGCAGTCCGACATGCCGTTGCTCGTCCGCGAGGACACGGGCAAGTATCTCCGCGCGAGCGACGTCGGAATGGGCAACGACGAGACGCTCCTGATGCTCGACCAGCGAGGGACCGTCCGGGTCGCGCCGGGGTCGCTCGGCGTCCGCGACGGCAAGTACGACGAGGACGCGAGCATCGAACTCGACTTCGACCCGCAACTCGCCGTCGACGCGACCGTCGACGGCATCGACGTCAAGTCGGTGTGGACGAACCTGACCGAACGCCTCGAGGCGTACACGCCCGAGGCCGTCCACGACGAGACGCGCGTCGGCGAGGAGACGCTCCAGCGCATCGCCCGGGAGTTCGCGAACGCCGACAAGGCGAAGGTCATCCACGGGAAGGGGGTCAACGACTGGTACCACAACGACCTCGGCAACCGGGCCATCCAGCTTCTGTTGACCCTCACCGGGAACATGGGCGAGCAGGGGACCGGGTTCGACCACTACGTCGGCCAGGAGAAGATCTGGACCGTCCACGGGTGGAAGACGCTCTCCTTCCCGACCGGCGACGTCCGCGGCGTCCCGACGACGCTGTGGACGTACTACCACTCGGGCATCCTCGAGAACGCCGACCCGGAGACGACCGAACGCGTTCGGGAAGCCATCGACAGGGACTGGATGCCGGTCTACCCCGCCGAGCGTGCCGACGGGACGCGGCCCGACCCCTCGACGATGTTGATATGGCGTGGGAACTACTTCAACCAGTCCAAGGGGAACGTCGCCGTCGAAGACGAACTCTGGCCGAAACTCGACCTCGTCGTCGACATCAACTTCCGGATGGACTCGACGGCGCTCTACTCGGACATCGTCCTCCCGGCGGCGAGCCACTACGAGAAGTACGACCTCTCGATGACGGACATGCACTCGTACGTCCACCCGTTCACGCCGGCCATCGAGCCGCTCGGCGAGTCGAAAACCGACTGGCAGATATTCCGCGAACTCGCGAGGAAGATTCAGGACGTCGCCACGGAACGCGGCGTCGCTCCGGTCGACGACCGGGAGTTCGACCGGCAGATCGACCTCCAGTCGGTGTACGACGACTTCGTTCGCGACTGGCTCGACGACGAACCGGACGCGCTGGTCGAGGACCGGGCGGCCGTCGATTTCGTCCTCGAACACTCCGAGGAGACGAACCCCGAAGGCGACGAGAACTACGTCACGCTGGACGACATCGTCGACCAGCCACGGCGCTTCGAGGCGGCGGGCGACCACTGGACGTCGCCGCTCGAAGAGGGGGAGGCGTACGCGCCGTGGAAGGACTTCGTCCAGCAGAAGAACCCGTGGCCGACGTTCTCCGGCCGGCAGCAGTATTACATCGACCACGACTGGTTCCTCGACCTCGGCGAGGAACTCCCCACCCACAAGCCGCCGAAGACCCAGCAGGACGACTACCCCCTGCAGTACAACACCCCCCACGGACGGTGGTCCATCCACTCGACGTGGCGCGACCACCCCGAGATGCTCCGGCTGAACCGCGGCGAACCCGTCGTCTACCTCAACCCCGACGACGCCGACGAACGCGGCATCGAGGACGGCGACGACGTCGTCATGTTCAACGACCTGGCGGAGGTCGAAGCCAACGCGAAGATTTACCCGAGCGGTCCGGCGGGGACCGCGACGATGTACCACTCCTGGGAGATGTACCAGTTCCCCAACCGCGAGAACTTCAACGCCCTCGTACCGATGTACATGAAACCCACACAGCTCGTCCAGTACCCCGAAGGTTCGGGGGAACACCTCTCGTTCGCTCCGAACTACTGGGGGCCAACCGGCGTGAACAACGACGTCCAGATAGACGTGCGAAAGAAGGAGGACGACGAGTCATGAGCGCCGACGACGGGTCCGAGGCGCCGCCGGGGGTCGACCTCGCGGACGGCATCGACCACCAGGTGGCGATGGTGATGGACCTGAACAAGTGCGTCGGCTGTCAGACCTGCACCATCGCCTGCAAGAACCTCTGGACCGAGTCCGGGGGCCGCGAGTACATGTACTGGAACAACGTCGAGACCAGGCCCGGGGAGGGCTACCCCCGCGACTGGGAGAACCAGGGGGGCGGCTGGCAGTCCGACGAGCACTCCCAGCGCCGGGTCGGGACCGTCCCCGACCAGGAAGACTACGGCGAAGCGTGGTCGTTCGACCACCAGGGCGTTCTCTACGAGGGGAAAGACGAACCGCTCGAACCCCAGGGCGACCCCGAGTGGGGGCCGAACTGGGACGAAGACCAGGGGGCGGGCGAGTACCCGAACTCCTACTACTTCTATCTCCCCCGCATCTGTAACCACTGTACCCACCCCTCCTGCGTGGAGGCCTGTCCGCGCAGCGCGGTCTACAAGCGCGAGGAGGACGGCATCGTTCTCGTCGACCAGGAGCGCTGCCGGGGCTATCGCTACTGCGTCGAGGGCTGTCCCTACAAGAAAATCTACTACAACGCGCGGAGCAAGACGTCCGAGAAGTGCCTGTTCTGTTACCCCCGAATCGAGGCGTCGGGCCCCGACGGCGAGACGCACGCTCCGGCCTGTGCAGAGCAGTGTCCGCCACAGCTCCGACTCGTTGGATTCCTCGACGACCCGGAGGGACCGGTCTACAAACTCGTCGAGGAGTACGGCGTGGCGCTCCAGCTCCACCCCGAGTTCCAGACGGAGCCGAACGTCTACTACGTTCCGCCGTTCGCCCCGCCCCAACATTCGGAGGACGGTGAGAGCGTCGACGTCGAGCGCATCCCGCGGGAGTACCTGACGAAGCTGTTCGGCGACGGCGTCCACGACGCGCTCGACACCATCCAGCGCCACCGCGAACGGGTCGAGAACGGCGGCGAGAGCGAGCTGATGCGAATGCTGCAGGACCAGAACCCGGCCGAGCAGTACCGGCTCGACGTGTTCCAGGGGGAGGAGGGTAATGCCCAGTGAGAGGCAGTTCGGGGCGCTCGCGGCCGTCGCGGCACTCCTGCTGGTCGCGACGGCCGTCGGCCCCGCGGTCGTGGGGGGTCGCCCCGCCTACGAGATACCGGTCCGCGAAGTCGACGACGGAACGCAGTTCACGGACCCGACCGCCGAGACGTGGTTGAACGTCTCGTCGGTCGAGGTGCCCCTGGAGAGCGCGCCGAGCAGCGCGCCGAACGCGTCGAACGTCACCGTCGACAGCCTCCACGTCCGGGCCGTCCGCACCGACGGCGAGCTGTATCTCCGCCTCAGCTGGCCCGATTCGAGCGAGAACCGAACCGCGTCGGCTCCCCGTCAGTTCGCCGACAAGGTCGCCGTCGAGATGCCGGTGAACACGAGCGCGCGCCCGCCCATCGCGATGGGGTCGACGAGCAACGCGGTGAACGTCTGGGTGTGGGACGGCGCAGCCGGGACGCAGGAACTGCTCGCCGGCGGCCCCGGTACCACGACGCGGTTCCCGAACGCGACGGTGCGTGCGAACGCGACGTACCGGGACGGGCGCTGGGCCGTCGTGTTCCACCGCGACCTGCGCGTCGACGGGGCGAACCGGACGGACGTCCAGTTCGAGAGCGACCTCAACGTCGCCTTCGCCGTCTGGAACGGCGGCAACATGGAGCGGGCCGGGCGCAAGTCGGTCAGCGAGTGGTACTACCTGCCGTTCGCGCCCGAGGCGGGCGGGCCGCCCTACGAGACGCTCCTCTGGGCCGTCGCGGGGCTCGCCATCCTCGTCGTCGTCGCGGTGACGGTCGAAGGCGTCCGCCGGGCCCGGGAGGAGGGTGAGTGAGCGTGACGAACCACACGACGCCCGCGGACGCCGACGAACCGCTCGACCCGACGACGCTCGACGCGGACGCCGCGGCGCGAGGGGAGCTCTACCGCCTCCTCTCGCGGGCGTTCGAGCACCCCGACGAGGCGATGCACGCGGCGCTGCAGTCCGGGGAGTTCGGCGCGACCTGTCGCGAACTCCTCGCGCGGACCTCGCTCGACGTCGCCGTTCCGGAGTTGACGACGGCGGACGACTACGAGACCCTCGCCGCCCGCTACAACGACCTGTTCGTCGTCGGGTTCTCCGAGTACGAGGACCGCACGGACGGGTCGCTCTCCACGACCGGCCCGCCGGTGCCGCTGTACGAAATCGAGTACCGGCCGGACGTGACCTGGAGCGACGTGAACGTCGACCTCGCCCGGGCGTACGACTACTACGGTCTCTCCGTCGACGAATCCGAGCGGGACAACCACGACAACCTCCGGCTCGAACTCTCGTTTGCGGGCTATCTGGCACGCCGGGCGGCGCTCGATTCCGAGGAGGGCGCGGCCGGTGCGCGGCTGGACTTCCTAGACCGCCACCTCGGCGTCCTCGCGGACGGCGTCGCCGACGCGCTCGACGAGGAGTACGACACCGGCGTCTACGAGGGGCTCGGCCGGTTCCTCTCGGCGTTCGCGTCGGCCGACGCCGCCGACCTCGGGAGCCGCCGCGAACGGGGTGAGATACCGTGAGCGACGCCGCCGTGCGGCCGCGAACGACGCGCGACACGTCGGCAGCCGTCGGCGGTGACGGGTGGCGACGCCGGACGCTCGCCGCGGTCGCGCTCCTCGCGGCGGCCGTCCCGTTCTCTCTCCGCCTCGGGCGCAACGTGCCGGGGACCGCGGTCGCGTCGCTTCCCGGGTCCTACGACGCGGCCGTCGTCGCCACGACGCTCGCCCTCGCGCTGGTCGCCGTCGGCCTCGCGGTCGGCACCCCCGACCGGGTCGAACGCGTCGCCCTCTCGAGTCTGGCAGCGTTCGCCCCCCTGGCGTTCGCGGCGGACGCGGCGTACCTGCCCGCAGCGGGAGCCGTCACGGCCGCGGGCGGCGTCGTCGCGTGGCGTCGGCTCGCTCGCGAGACGCCCGACCGGGCCCGAATCCGGACGGCTCGCCTGCTCTTCGGCGGTGCCGCCGTCGCGGGCGTCGGCTGTTCGCTGGGCGCGACGACCGGTCTCGTCCCGGTGGTGGGTCGACGGGTCGGCACGCTCCTCGCGCTCCTCGCGGCCGCCGCTGCCGGGGTCGCGGTCGGGGTGCGGGCGGTCGACTGGGCGGCCGGGGCGGTCACCGCGAGCCTCGTCTACCTGGCCGGGACGACGGCCCCGTACGTCGCCGGTGCCGTCGCCCTCGTCGCCGGCGGCGTGGTGGGAGCGTCACTCCCACTCCTCGCCGCCGGCGTGGGGGGCCTCGCGGCGGCGAGCGTCGGGTCGCTCCGCCGCGGCTCGTTCGTGCCGGCGTGCGGTGCGCTCGTGGTGCTCGTCGGCGGCGTCCCCGTCACGGTGTCGCGGGCGCTGGCCGTCGTCCTCGGCGTCGCGTTCGTGCTCGGAGGTGACCGCGCGTGACCGACGACGGACACGACTGCGGCGACGAGTGCGGCTGTGGGGGCCACGACGGGATGGACGTGGACATCGCGGACCCGAACCCCGACGGACCACCGGACCCCCAACTCGACCCCGAGCGGAGTCCGGGCTTCGACTCCGACATCGAACACCTCGAAGACATCGAGGTCGACCGCGACGTCGAAATCGGGACGGCCGAGCCCCACGAACTCACGGCCGCCGACACCGAACCGGTGGCCGCCGACGCGACCGACGACGTCCTCGTCCAACTCCGAGAGGGCTCCCGGACGGAGCGACGGCGGGCGGCGCTGGCGCTGGCCGCTCGCGAGCGGACCCCGCGGACCGTCGCGACGCTGGCCGACGCGGCCCGCGACGACCCCGACGCGGACGTCCGACAGTTCTCCGTGGAAGCCCTCGGCGACGTCGGCGGCGACGTCGCCGCGGCGGTGGCACGCGCCGCCGCGACCGAGGACGACGACCCCTGGGTCCGCGCCGAGGCCGTCGTCGCGCTCGACCACCTCGGCCGCGAGGCGAACGACGACCGCCTCGAACGGGCGCTCGACGACGACCACTTCGCCGTCCGTCGGAACGCGCTCGTCTCGCTGTTCAAACTCCGGGGGGAAGCGACGCTCCCACACCTGCTCGACGAGGTCGACGCCGACAGCGAGCGCCTCCGTGAGTGGGTCGCCCATCTCCTCGGCGGCGTCGACGACGAACGCGCCACGTCGGCCCTGCAGACGCTCGCCCGCGACGAGAGCGACGTCGTCGCCCGAACCGCGGCGAACGCGCTCGACGTCGACGCCGGTCGGTTCCGCCGGCAGTTCATCTCCGGGCGCGACAGGGGCAGCGAACCGCTGCCCGGCGACGACCGACTCAACCGACAGCCAGACCTATGAGCCGTTCCAACGCTCCAATCGACGACCGCATCGAAGCCGCACTCCGAAAGGTGCGCGAACCGAACGCCGGTATCGACGTCGTCGAGGCCGGCCTCGTCCAGGACGTCGACCTCGACGACGGCGCTGCGACCGTCTACTTCGACTTCTCGACCGTCGACGCTCACACCGCCACCGACGTCGCCGACGTCGTCATCCGGGCCGTCACCGACGTCGATGGCGTCGACCACGCCCACGTCGAACGGGCCGTCCCGACCGCCGACGGTCGGACCACGGGGGCCGGCGACTTCGACCGGATACTCGCCGTCGCGAGCGCGAAAGGCGGCGTCGGGAAGTCGACCGTCGCGACCCACCTCGCCTGTGCGCTTGCGGCCCGCGGCGACGACGTCGCGCTGTTCGACGCCGACATCCACGGCCCGAACGTCCCCGACCTCTTCGGGATTAGCGGGCCGGTGTACTCGACCGACGGCGGCGACCCCCTCCCGGTGAGTTACGGCCCGCTCGAAGTGATGAGCGTCGGGCTGATGACCGAGGGCGCGCCGCTGGCCTGGCGGGGCGCGATGGCCCACGACACGGTCTCGGAACTGTTCGACGAGACGGCCTGGGAGAACACCGGGACGCTGGTCGTCGACCTGCCGCCGGGCACGGGCGACGTCGTCCTCACGACGCTGCAGGAAGTCCCCGTCGACGGCGTCGCCGTCGTGACCACGCCGTTTCACTCGGCCGTCTCGGACACGGCCAAGACCGTCGAACTGTTCCGCGAGAACGACGTGCCGGTCCTCGGCACGGTCGTCAACATGGCCGGGTTCACCTGCGAGAACTGCAATCACGACCACGACCTCTTCCCCGGCGAGTCGCCGGTCGAAACCCTGGAGACGCCCCCACTCGGCCAACTGCCGTTCACACAGGAGCTACAGGGGTCGCCGGAACCGACCGCGGACGGAGTGCCGGACGCCGTCGACGACCTGGCCAGCGCGGTCGAGTCGCGCTACGACGACGTCTGGTCGGTCGACGTCCCGGACGACGCGGTCGACCTCCGGGGGATGCCCGCGGACGAGCGCCGAGACGCGGTCGCCGACGGGTTCGCCGCCTGCGAGTCCGGCGAGCGGTTCGTCGTCGTCAGCGACCGCGACCCCACGCCGGTCCGGGACTACCTCGCGGACGTCCACGGCGCGTCCCTCGAACGGGTCGAGACGCGCCAGCCGAACCCCGAAACGTGGCTGTTCCGGACGACCCGGCCATGACGCCGGCGCTCCCCCGGCGCGCGTACGTCGCGCTCGACCGTCTCACGAAAGTCGTCGCCGTGGGCCTGCTGGCCGGTGCGCTCGGCGGCGTCGACGGGTCGACGGCCGATTCGATGGCGCTCGGCGTCGCCGGTCTCGCCGTCGGCCTCCTCACCGTCTTCGTCGAACCGGTCGGGGAGACGCCCGACGACGCCGGGCGGACTCCCGACGACGGCTCTGGAGAGACGCTCACCGACGACTCTGGAGACCGACCGCCGACTCCGGCGTCGAGTCCCGACGCCGAGGGATTCTTCGACCGATTCGCCCATCCGCTGGTGGCGCTCGTCGCCACCGTCGGCGTCGTTCTCTGGCTGGGTGACTTCCTGCTCGCCGCGGCGGGCCTGGGCCTCCGTGGCTACGACGCGGCGCTCGCAGTTGACCTCTTTCGGCTCTCGGGCGTCGTCGGGGCCGTCGGCCTCCTGTTCGTCGTCGTTCCCGCCGCGTACGTCGGCGCGCTGTACGTCCGCCGATTCGTCCGCACGCGACGGGCCGGCGGCGAGTGAGCGCTCGCGAACCGGCCGTCGTCGGCCGACCGCCGGGTGGGGCGTTCGACCGACGCGGTCGTCGTTTCTCACGCCGGGCGGGCGACCCGCCGCAACGCGAGCAGCGAGGCGACGCCGACGGCCGCCCCGACGCCGAGCGTCGGGAACGCGAGCGCGAAGCCGTGTGCGTCGAGGACGGCCCCGAAGACGACGGGCGAGACGACGGTGGTGGTGAAGCCGACGAACGACTGGACCGAGAGCGCGGTGCCGACGTGGTCGTCGTCGACGACCTCCGTCACCGTCGTCGAGGTGGGGGCGCTGTCCATCGTGAGGACGACGCCGTAGAGGAGAACGAGGGCGACCAGCGCCGGCAAGGGGAGCCAGTCGAGACTCCCGAGGACGAGGCTGACGAGGGCGCTCGTCCCGAGGCCGAGGGCGATGACGTTCGTCCGGCCGAACCGGTCGCTGAGGGCCCCGCCGAGGAGGTTGCCGACGCCGCCGACGGTAATCATCACGCCCGCGAGGAGGCCCGCGAGGGCGTCGGGCGACGCCGCGGCGGCCACCGCCGTCGTCGAAAGGAGGAAGGCCGTAATCCAGTTGCGGACGCCGAACAGCTCCCAGTTGTGAAACGAGTAGACGCCGACGGCGGCGAGGTACGCGCGGTTCCGCAGGACGCCGAGCGAGAAGCCGTCACCGTCGCCGGCGGCGGTATCGGGCGCGTCCCGCCCCAGACCGAGGATGAGAGGGCCGGCGAGGAGGGCGGCGACGCTCGTCGCGGCGATGGCGGTGCGCCAGTCGACGGCGGCGGCGATGGACGACGAGAGCAGGAAGGAGAGGCCGCTACTGAGCGAGAACGACCCGACGTAGATGCCCATCGCCCGCCCGCGGTCGGCCTCGGCGTACCAGTCGGTGACGAACCGCATCCCGGGGACGTAGACGCCCGCCATGCCGAGGCCGGCGACGAACCGGAGGGCCGTCCCCGTGAGGAAGCCGGCGGCGAGGAGGGCGAAGCCGAGGCTCGCGACGCCCGTCACCGTCGCCCCCGAGGCGACGACCCACCGGGGCGAGTGCCGGTCGGCCAGCATCCCCATCGGGACGATGGCGAGGAGGTAGCCCGCCTGGAACGCGCCGAAGATGACGCCCGCGGCGACGCCCGACAGCCCCCAGTCGTCGACGACGAGGGGCAGGACGGCGGAGTAGTTGAACCAGACCAGCACCGAGAGCAACAGCGTCCCGCTCGCCACCGCCAACATCCGCGTCCGCGCCCGTCCAATCATGGGCGTTCGCCACTCCCGCACGCCTTCAATCTATCGCGAGACGTCGGTTCCGTTCGCCCCGGGCTATATTGGCCCCGCCGCCGAATCCCGTTCACATGAACCGGAGTGCGGGATGGTGACCGACTCCTCGCCCGAAGGCAGTGGGTCGCCTCTCGACGGCCCGACCCCCACCGAC
>JBDGTU010000030.1:0-11860 GCA_042216495.1 Haloferacaceae archaeon | reverse complement strand
CGACTCCTCGCCCGAAGGCAGTGGGTCGCCTCTCGACGGCCCGACCCCCACCGACAGCCCGACCCCCACCGACGAGCTACCGCTCTCTCCCGCCGACCGGGAGGCGTTCGAGGCGGTGCTCGCCGGTGAGGAACCGGGCCCTCTCGCCGTCGTCGGCGCACCCTTCGCGGGCCGGGAGCGACTCCTCGACCACGCGAGCGAGCGCCTCGACGCGACCCGGATACGGCTCGCCCCGGGAGACGGCGTCGACGCAGTCGGCGACGCAATCGGCGAGCGGCCGGTCGTCGTCGACGACTGCCACCACCTCTATCGGCGGACCATCGGGGGGTTCGACTCGCTCGAAACGGTCCTCGACCGCGTCGTCGACGCCGACGCGCCCGTGGTGGCGGGGTGGAACCGCTACGCGTGGGCGTACCTCTCGGCAGTGAGGACACTCGACCGGGCGTTTCCCACGCGCGTCGACGTCGGCCCGGCGACGGCCGAGCGGTTGGCCGAACTCCTGCTCTCGCGCTACGACGAACTGCCGTCGTTCGTCGACGACGACGCCGGCGAGTCGGGACTGGTCGGCATCCGCCGATTCACGTTCGACTGGGGGGAGCGGTCGCTCTCGATACCGGTCCCGGTCCCGTCCTCCCTCTCGGCGTCGCGTCGGGGGACGCCGCCCGACCCGAAGGACGTCGTCTTCGAACGACTCGCTGCCGTCTCGGAGGGGAACGTGGGCGTGGCGACCGCAATCTGGGGGCGAGGAGACGTCGTCCGCCCGAGCGACGTCGCCGCGCCGGGGGGCGACCTGTCGCTCGACCGCGACGAGGCGTTCTGTCTGCGGGTCGTCCTCTCGAAGGAGCGCGTCGACCGGGCGGAACTGGCCGCCGTCGTCGGTGCCGACCTGGACCGGATTCTGTCCCGACTCGTCCGCGACGGCCTCGTCACCGTCGCCGACGGCGTCGTCGCGCTCGACCCGGCCGCCGTGCCGACGGCCGCCGCGGCGACTGAACGGAGGCGGTTCCCGTGACCGTCCTGCAGGCCGGCACCGAACCGTTCGGCGTCGACCCCGCGATGCTCGTCAGCGCGGTCGGCGTGCTGGTCGTCGCCTACGCCCTCGCCCGCGTCGTCTCGTACGTGCTCTCGACGGTCGCCGAGCGGAGCGCCCACCGGCGCATCACGATCAAGATGTTCATCCCGCTTGCGAAGTTCCTCGTCTACGGCACGGCGGTGTATCTCGTTCTCGGACCGCTGTTTCGGCTCTCGTCGGCCCAGTTGCTCGCCGTCTCCGGTCTCGTCGGCGCGGCCCTCGGCTTCGGCCTCCGCGACCTCTTCGGTGGCGTCGTCGGCGGGCTGCTGCTCGTCGTCGAGAACCCGTATCAGATAGGCGATAAGATCACCGTCGGCGACCACTACGGCGAAGTGACGAACATCGGCCTCCGGTCGACGACGCTCGTGACGCCCGACGACACGGCCGTCGCCGTCCCCAACGACGCGGTGTTGACGTCGAACGTCGCCAACGCCAACGACGGCCGTCCGGAGATGATGGTCGTCGTCGAAGTCGCGGTGGCCCCGGACGCCGACGTCGCGCGGGCGACGGACGTGATGGCGGACGCCATCGTCACCTCGCGGTACGTCTACGTCGACGACGACCACCCGGTGGCCGTCTACGTCGACGACGAGACGTACTACCGGACGATTCGGGGCAAGGCCTACGTGGCCGACCTTCGCGACGAGTTCGCCTTCGAGTCGGACGTGACCGAGCGGACGCTGGCCGCCTTCGAGGAGCGCGGCATCGAGACGCCGACGGTGCCGGTCCGCCTCGGCGAGTGAACGCTTTTCACACGGGGAGTGGTACAGGCTGATTCGACACGTCCCGATGACCGACGACGCCCCCACCGGCGACCTCGACGCCGCGGCCGCCGAGACGTACTTCCAGTCGCTCGCCGACCCGACGCGGGTGCGCGTCCTCGCCGCCCTCGCCCGGGCCGAGGCCGCGGGGGAGACGCCGCTCTCCTACTCCGACCTCCAGTCGCGCGTCGGCGTCCGCGACAACGGCCGCCTGAACTACCATCTCTCGCGCCTCGACGGCCGGTTTCTCGTCCGCGAAGACGGCGCGTACGCCCTCCGCCCGGCGGGGCGGTTCGCTCACCTCGTCGCGGTCAAGAGCGCGCGCGACGACGCCGACGCACCGGTCGAGACGGACGCCGACTGTCCGGACTGCGGGGACCGCCTCGTCGCCCGGCAGGCCGACGGGTCGTTCCTCGTCGCTTGCCGTGACTGCGGCCGCGCGGCGGCGCGCGCGGACGAACCGTTCGTCCGCCCGTCGGCCGTCGACCGGGAGACGTTCCTCGACGCCCTCGACAGGACGATACGAGAGCGCGTTGGCTTCCTGTCCCGTGGGCTCTGTCCGCGGTGTCGGGCGGGGGCAGTGGCGACCGCCCCGGCGGACGGGGACGGGAACGGCGTCCGGTACTGCCATCGGTGCGACGCCTGCGCCGGCGTCCACCGCACGACGCCGGGCGAACTCCTGCTCGGCCACCCCGACGTCGTCGCCTTCCACCGTCGCCACGGCGTCGAACTCGGCGACGGACGCGCGTGGGCGCTCCCGTTCGTCGCCGGTGGGGCCGGCGACGTCCGGTCGCGCGACCCGTGGCGCGTCGCCGTCTCCGTCCCCGTCGACGGGAGCGACCTGACCTGCGTCCTCGACGGTGACGGGGTCGTCGTCTCCACGTCGACGCGGACGGCTCTCCGAGGAATCTAGTCGCGTCCGGCACCGCTCGCACGGCCGGCCACCGGCCGGCGCGCGATTCGGCGGGCGGCGGAAACTCGGCGTTCGATTCGCCGCGTCGCTCGACACGCGCTTTCCGGTACTCGCGGGACTCCTACCCGTATCTCGCCACGACGGCGTCGGCGAGGGTGTCCCGGTGGCCCTCGTTCGGCCCGCCGGCGACGGTGAGCAGGCGGGCGTCGCGGAGATATCGCTCCACGTCGCGCTCGGTCGTGTAGCCGACGCCGCCGTGGAGTTGCATCGCCTCGTTGGCGTTCTCGACGGCGGCCTCCGTCGCGTGGACTTTCGCCATGCTGAACTCGCGGGCGTCGTCGCGGTCCCGGTCGGCCCGGTCGGCGGCGCGGAGCGTCAGCAGACGGGCCGTCTCGACGCGCTCGGCCATCTCGCCGAGTCGCCAGCGGAGGCCCTGGAACTCCGCCACCGGGTGGCCGAACTGCTCCCGTTCGGTCGTGTAGGCGACGGTGTCTTCGAGGGCGGCGCGGGCGATGCCGACGGCCCGCGCGGGGACGTTGACGCCCGTCGTCAGGTCGCCCCGGTCGACGTAGCCCTCGCCGACCTCGCCGACGCGCGCCGCGTCGGGGACGCGGACGCCCGAGAGCGACACCTTCGGCGAC
Organism: Haloferacaceae archaeon; assembly: GCA_042216495.1. Lineage (GTDB taxonomy): Archaea > Halobacteriota > Halobacteria > Halobacteriales > Haloferacaceae > Salinirarus. The sequence continues at coordinate 8,473 of JBDGTU010000030.1, read as the reverse complement.
TCGACGCCGTGTGCGCCGAGCGTGTCCCAGACGTGTTCCACCTCGAAGGCGTCGGTGGGGACGAGGAAGGCGGTGACGTCGTGCGGGGCGTCGCCACCCGTCTTCGCGTAGGTCAACACCACGTCGGCGTCGAAGTAGTTCGTCACCCAGCGCTTGTGGCCGTCGAGAACCCACTCGTCGCCGTCCCGTCTCGCGCTGGTCTCCAGCCCGCTCTTGTCGCTACCGGCGTTCGTCTCCGAGAGACCGAGCGCACCGACCGTCTCGAAGCGCGCCATCTCGGGGAGGTACGCCTCCCGCTGGGCCTCGGTGCCGAAGCGCTCGATGGCCTCGGCGACGCCGAGGTGGAGGCCCATCGCGCTCGCGACGGGCATCATCGCCGCCGAGAGTTCCTCGACGACGAGCGCCAGTTCGACCATGCCCTCGCCGCGGCCGCCGTACCGTTCGGGGACGGTGAGCCCCGTCAGCCGCCGCTCGCCGAGGTCGGCCAGCAGGTCGGCGGGGTACTCCCGGTTCCGGTCGAGGTCGCGCACGCGCGGTTCGATCTCCGTCCGGGCGAACTCGCGGGCCTCGTCCCGGAGCGCCGCCCGTTCGTCGGACAACTCGAAGTCCATGGCCGGAGCGACGGCGGGGTGGCTGATAGGTATTCGGAGAAGCCGTCTTCTCCTCTCACGCCGTCGCGGGGCCGACGTCCCCCCCGCACGACGAGGTAGAAGCCGACGAAAACCAGAAGCAGGACGAACGAGGTTCCGCTCGCGAACGCCATCAGTCCCCAGGCGAGGTGGTGGTCGCTCCCTCGCCGTTTCACGTCTCGGCCGACCCAGTAGCCGACGGCCGCCGGAATCACGAGCAGCGACACGAACGCGAGGAGGACGACGAACAGGTCGGGACCGCCGGGGAATCCGGTCTGGAGGGGGAGCATGCGTACCGACGGCAGGGGCGCGTGGCGCAAAACGGTTCGGCCGCGGTCAGGTCGCCGGCGTCGCTCTCGACCCCTAGAACGCCGCTGCGACGTCGTCGATGACTCGGTCGAACCGCGTCGCCACGTCCTCGGCGACGGCGTCCAGTTCGTCGTTGCCGACGACCGAGAGCAACGCGGGCGGCGAGACGGCGCTGACGGCCACGTCGCCGTCGTCGGTCTCGTAGACGACGACGTTGCACGGCAACAGCGCCCCGAGTTCGAGTTCCTCGCCCATCGCCCGGTGAGCCAGTTCGGGGTTGCACGCCCCGAGGATGCGGTAGTTCCGGAATTCCTCGTCGAGTTTCGCTCTCAGCGTCGCCCGCACGTCGACGTCACAGAGGACGCCGAAGCCCTCGTCGGCCAGCGCGTCGGTCGTCGCCTCGACGACGTCCGCGAACGCGCCGTCGACGCGGACAGTGGTCGTGTACTCCATCGGTCTCACTCCGCGTACCGTTCGACGAGTTCGGCGTAGTGGCGCTTCTCGCGGACGCCGACCAGTCGTTCGACGGGCGACCCGTCGGCGAACAGCAGCAGCGTCGGCACGCCCTGCACGCCGAACTCCGCGGCGAGTGACTGCTGTCGGTCCACGTCGACCTTCGCGACCGCCGCCGGCGTCTCGGCGGCGAGGTCCTCGATTACTGGTTCGAGCATCTGGCACGGCCCACACCAGTCGGCGTAGAAGTCCACGAGGACCACGTCGTAGTCGTCGACGACGGTCTGGAGTCGATGCTGTCCCCCGATAGCCAGCGGTTCGTCGGGCGTCGCTGCCGCGTTCTGCTCCGGTGCGTTCGACATTACGAATTACCGTACGACGGCCACCGCCTTAATTGTTTGTGTGTATTGTGCAATATTCAAATCTAAGATATCTTCTATGGCCCTATCTGTGGCTAAATGGAGTCATATGGAGGAAATTAGTGTGCTCGAATAGAACAATACTATGCCGTTCGTCGCGGTCGGCGGCCGGAAACGCCTCCCGTCGGTTTATCCGGCCCGCCCGCCTATGGACGCCCATGCCTTCGGACATTCCCGGCATCCACCACGTCACCGCCATCGGGGGCGACCCGGCACGGAACCTCGCGTTCTACACCGAGACGCTCGGTCTCCGCCTCGTCAAGCGGAGCGTGAACCAGGACGACGTCTCCGTCTACCACCTGTTCTACGGCGACCACCGCGGATCGCCGGGGACGAGCATGACCTTCTTCCCCTACCAGAACGCGCGGGCCGGGCAGGTCGGCCAGGGACAGGCCAGTACGACGCAGTTCCTGATATCCGACTCGGCCGTCGACTACTGGGTCGACCGGTTGGCCGCGGCGGGCGTCGACGCCGACGACCCCCACGAGCGGTTCGGCGACACCGTCGTCCCGTTCCGCGACCCCGACGGCCTCCCGCTGGAGTTGGTCGCTCGCACGGACGCGCCGGCCGGCGACCCGCCCGCCGGCCCCGTCCCCGAGGAACACGCGATTCGTGGCTTCTTCGGCGTGACGCTCTCGCTCGCCAGCGCGGAGTGGTACGAGTCGATGCTGACCGACATGGGATTCGAGGCGACGGCCACGGAGGCCGACCGGACGCGGTTCGAGGCCGACGGCGACCTCGGCTACGTCGTCGACCTGCTGGAGGACCCGCAGGCCCCGCAGGGAGTCCCCGGTGCCGGCACCGTCCACCACGTCGCCTTCCAGGTGGCCGCCGACGAACAGGCGGCGTGGCGGGAGGTCCTGACGGACCACGGCCTCCGGCCGACCGAAATCATCGACCGCAAGTGGTTCGAGTCGGTGTACGCCCGCACGCCCGGCGGCGTCCTCTTCGAGTTCGCGACGGCGTCGCCCGGCTACACCGTCGACGAGGACCTCGACTCGCTGGGCGAACGCCTCGTCCTCCCCGAGTGGCTGGAGGACCGCCGCGACGAGATAGCGGCCGGCCTCCCGCCCCTGCCGACCCGGTGACCGGCGGACCGAGGTGGGCGACCGGAGACGGCACGTTCTGCTTCCTGGCGATAATTTAACACGCTGGCGGCCCACCCTCCGGTATGGCTACCGTCCTCGTGGTCGGCGGCGGTCCCGCCGGCCTCAGTGCCGCCCTGTTCGCCGGAAAGAACGGCCTCGACGTGACCGTCTTCGACACCGACGGGACGTGGATGCACAAGGCGCACCTGTTCAACTACCCCGGCATCGGTTCCATCGACGGGTCGAACTACGTGGACGTCCTCCGCGAACAGGTCGACGACTTCGGCGTCGACCGACAGCAGGGCGTCGAAGTGACCGACGTCGCGTCGACCGACGACGGCTTCGCCGTCTCGACCGATGAGGGCGAGTTCACGGGCGACTACCTCGTCCTCGCGACGGGGGCCAACCGCGACCTCGCCGAGGCTCTCGGCTGTGACCTCGACGACGGCGTCGTCGACGTCGACGTGACCATGGAGACGTCAGTCGCCGACGCCTACGCGACTGGCGCGATGGTCAGGGCCGAGGAGTGGCAGGCCGTCATCTCGGCCGGCGACGGGGCCGCCGCCGCCCTCAACGTTCTCTCGAAGGAGAAAGGCGAACATTACCACGACTTCGACGTGCCCGCCGACGCCACCGAACTGTTCGGGTCGCTCGTCGACTCGGAGTAGACGTCGATTCGGAGTAGATTACGACGCTCGCGACGCGTCCTGGTCGGTGTGTCCGAGCAACGCGTAGCAGTTCGGACACTGCACCGGCCGCGCCCCGTTCGCGTCTCTGTCGCCGAGGAACCGGCTTCGGCTGTAGCCGCGGCCACAGTCGGGACAGGAGAGGACGATGACCATACCGGCACTTTCGCTCGAACGGGTTGACCCCATCGATGTTCGCTCGTCGCGGGGATTGATGGCGCTCCGTTCCGACGTCCGGCTATGGACTGGGACGAGCGATTCCGCACCGGCGAGTATCCACGGGACCCCGACCCGTCGCCCGTGCTTCGCGACTTTCTCCCCGACGTTCCGGACGGGCGTGCCCTCGACGTGGCGACGGGCACTGGCCGCAACGCCGTGTTTCTCGCGGCCGCCGGCTACGACGTCGACGCCGTCGACCGGTCGCGCGAGGGGCTCGCCATCGCCCGCGAGAACGCCGCTCGCCGCGGCGTCGACGAGCGGGTGAACTGGATTCAGGCGGACGCGACCACCTACCCGTTTCCCGAGAACCGCTACGAACTGATTACGGTCAGTTTCTTCCGCCTCGTCGACCGATTCCCGGACCTGACGGAGGCGCTGGTCCCCGGCGGCTACCTGTTCGTCGAACACCACCTGCGGTCGACGGAGCCGACGCCCTCGGGACCGAGCACCGACCGCTACCGCTTCGCGGCGAACGAACTCCTGCACGCCTGTCTCGACCTGACCGTCCTCTACTACGACGAGACGACGGCGGAACGCCCCGACGACCGCCGCCGGGCCTCGGTGCGCATCCTCGCACGGAACTCCTCTGGGACGCGTCAGTCGTATCCGCGCCGTCGCCGTCGGTAGCGCCGTTCCCGACGGTGCCGTCGAGCCAAACGATTATGCTCCGATGCGTCGTATCGGCGCGCGATGCCCGCGACGTACCGAGATTATGCCCTCCGTATCGTGCGCGCCGTCCTCGTGGGGGGCGGTGCGCTGGTCAGCGCCGGGGCGGTGTACGCCCTGGCGACGGTGCCCCAACCCCCACCGGGGAGCGACGGGTTCGCCACCGGCATGGCCTACATAGTCGGCAGCGTCGTCCTGGTCCTCGCGCTCGGTGCGACAGGCCTGGGCGTCGCCCTCCCGTCGATGCTGGGAGCCGACGACGCCGCCGGCTTCGGTCCCTCCCAGCGCCTCGTGTTGAAAGGCGCTGGCGCGTGTTTCCTCGGCGGCCTCCTCGTCGGCGTCGTCGTCGCCGCAGTCGTCGGGTTTCAGTTCGGCCTCCTGGCCTGGTTCCTCGCCATTCTCCTCGGCGTCGGCGGCGTCGGCGTCGCGCTCGCGTGGCGACTCGTCGAGGTCGTCGTCGGGCGGGTGCGCCGGGCGGGCGAGGGCACGGCCTGAGGCGAAATCCGCGGCCGTCGCCGCGTCGTTCCTCAGTCCGCCGCGAGTCGGGTCTTCGTGTAGGGCAGTTTCCCGCCCTCGGCGAGCACCTCGCGCTGGCGTTCGTTCACGTCGATGGTGGCCGTGGCCTCCCACTCGTCGTTCACGCGGAGGGTGAACGCCGTCCGTCCGTTCCGGACGCCGGCGACGGCGTCGTCGACGAGTTCCACGTCGTCGCCCTCCGCGATGCGGTCGTAGGTCTCGTCGTCGACGACCAGCGGGAGGAGGCCGAAGTTGACGAGGTTGGACTTGTGGATGCGCGCGAAACTCTTCGCGAGGACGCCCTGGACGCCCAGGTACATCGGACAGAGCGCGGCGTGTTCGCGCGAGGAGCCCTGGCCGTAGTTCTCGCCGGCGACGAGGAAGCCGCCGTCGGCGTCCATCGCTCGCTGGGCGAACCCCTCGTCGACGCGCTGGAGGGTGAACTCCGAGAGCTTCGGCACGTTCGAGCGGTACATCGAGACCTCCTTCGTCGCCGGGATGATGTGGTCGGTGGTGACGTTGTCGCCCATCTTCAGGAGCGCCGGCCCCGAGAGGTCGGCACCCATGGGGTCTTTCAGCGGCACCTCGTCGATGTTGGGTCCCTTGACGAGGCCGTCGTCGACGGCCTCCTCGGGGTCGATGATGTCGGCCTCGCTGACGCCGATGTAGCTGTCGGGGAGTTCCCGGCCAGGTGCGTCGAGGCCGGCCTCGTCGGCGTAGTCCCGCGGGTCGACGATTTCGCCGGCGAGGGCGGAGGTGGCTGCCACTTCGGGCGAGCAGAGGTAGACGGCGTCGTCTTCCATCCCCGAGCGGCCCTCGAAGTTGCGGTTGAAGGTCCGGAGGCTCACCGAGTCGGAGGCGGGGACGTGACCCGCACCGATACAGGCCCCACAGGTCGCCTCGCTCACGTTGACGCCGGCGGCCATCAGTTCGGCCGTCCGGCCCTCGCGGGCGAGCATCTCGGCGGCCTGTTTCGACCCGGGAGCGACGACGGTGTCCGTCCCCTTCGCCACCTCGCGACCGTCGAGCAGTTTCGTCACCGGGAGGACGTCCTCGTAGGCTCCGTTGGTACAGGACCCGACGATGACCTGGTCGACCGGGGTGCCGGCCACCTCGCGGACGGGCACGACGTTGTCGGGCATCGACGGACAGGAGACGAGCGGTTCGAGGTCCGAGAGGTCGATTGTGAGTCGGTCGTCGTAGTCGGCGTCGTCGTCGGGTTCGACGTGGCGGAAGTCCTCCTCGCGGCCGAGCCGACGGAAGTACTCCCGCGTCCGCTCGTCCGTCGGGAAGATGGACGTGGTCGCCCCGAGTTCGGTCCCCATGTTCGTGATGACGGTCCGCTCGTGTGCCGAGAGCGACTCGACGCCCGGACCGGTGTACTCGAACACCTTGCCGACGCCGCCCTTGACCGAGAGGCGGCGGAGCAGTTCGAGGATGACGTCCTTGGCCGTCGCCCACGCGTCGAGTTCGCCCTCCAGTCGGACCTCGACGACCTCCGGCACCTCGATGTAGTAGGGCGCGCCGCCCATCGCCGTCGCGATGTCGAGGCCGCCGGTGCCGATGCCGAGACAGCCCAGGCCGCCGGCCGTCGGCGTGTGCGAGTCCGCGCCCAGTAGCGTCTTGCCCGGGGCCGTGTAGTTCTCCTTGTGGACCTGGTGGAGGATGCCGGTGCCCGGGCGAGCGAAGTACGCGCCGTACGTGCCCGTCGCACTGCGGAGGAAGCGGTGGTCGTCGGACACCTTGTAGTCGGGCTGGTAGGTCTGGTGGTCACAGTGTTGGCCCGCGACTTCGACCTGGACTTCGTCGAGTCCGAGCGCTTCGAACTGGAGCCACACCATCGTCCCCGTCAGGTCGTGGGCGATGGTCTGGTCGACGTCGATGCCGACTTCCTCGCCCGTCTCGAGGTCGCCCTCGACGAGGTGGTCGGCGAGAATCTTCTCCGTGAGTGTGTGTCCCATGCTACCTCCCGTTCCGGAGACGTGGATATGTATCTTCCCCTCTCCGTCGACGCCCCCGCCGGGCGGACGCGCCGGAGTGAAGCGGGTGCGGGATTCCGTGACAGGCCGCGTCCGGCGGATGTCAGAACCTTCATTCGGTCCCTCCACCGAGAGTGGGCTAGCATGACCGACGACGACCCCGAAGTCCCCATCGTCTGTGAGGCCTGCGGGACGACGGCGCGGATTCCGCTCGCCGACGTGGCCGAGATGCTCGAACAACACAACGAACAGCGCCACGACGGCGACGCCGTCGCACAGGTCGACCCGGAACTCGCCGACCAGTTGGCCGACATGGTCGCCGAGGACCTGGGGTTGCTCTGATACGGACCGCTCTCACTGTATCTCCCGACGACTGCCCCGACTGTCGGCGGTCGACGTCGGTCCGACCGGGTGCAATCCGCACGACTCCATCTCGTCCCGACCGGGCCCGTCCAGTCGTCCGTCACTCGGGCCGTCGGTCGGGTGGCGCGTCGTCCGCCCCGCGATTCGTCGGCGTCGACAGCTGACTCGTCGAGCACGTCCCCGGTCGCGTCCGCGGTGTCGCCCTCCGCTCCCTCCCGACTCCGGATTTCGTCGCGTACCACGTCGGCGAACTCGGCGGGGTCGTACACCTCGTCGACGGAGACGGTCAGGTCGCCGCTGGCCCCGGAGCGAACCGCGACGTTGCCGAGGCCGAACATGGAGTCCCACGCGCTCCGGCGCTCCTCGACGGCCCGCACCTTCTCGTGGGGGACTTCGTTGCGGACCAGCGAGATGAAGCGATACTCCTCGATGACGCGCTGATTGGTCACGAAGTACGTCGTCAGGGTGTTTCGCCAGTAGCGGTGGACGCCGCGCGAGAACAGGAACAAGCCGAGCGCCAGCACCACGGTCGGGTAGACCAGCCGCGTCTGCGTGGCGTAGAGCAGGTAGCCGCCGAGGGCGAGAAACGGCACCGAGACGAACGCCTCCGCGAGGGCGTTTCGCTGGGCGGGGTCGCGCTCGTCGACGACGACCTCGTCCGCTCGCATCCGCGGGACCTCGGGAGCGGCGACGAAGTGGACGTACAGGCCGAGGCCGAAGACGAACAGGCCGAACACGACGAGCAGCGCCCCGACGACCGGCGGCGTCTCCGGACGCGGTTCGACCACCGGCAGTCCCCCGGCGAGATACGCGCCGCCGCCGACGAGGGGGAGCGCAAAGAGCGTGCTCCAGACGGCGGGGAGTCCTCGTGCCATCGTCACTCACCCTTGAACAGTTCGAAGAGGATGCCCAGTATCGAGGTGATCGTTCCGATGACCGTCAGCGTCGTCTGGTCGAGCGGCGCGTCGCCACACCGAGTGAAGAATCCGCGCCGGCAGGCCGTCGGCGTCGGCGTTGCCGTCGCCGTCGGGGTGGGCGTCGCCGTGGGTGTCGCCGTCGGCGTGAACGCCGGCGTCGGGGTGAGCGTCGGCGTCGCCGTCCCGCCCTCGACGGTCACAGGTCGACTGGCGATGGACTCGTTGGCGA
>JBDGTU010000029.1:0-26147 GCA_042216495.1 Haloferacaceae archaeon | reverse complement strand
AGACGACGCCGCCGAGGCGGAAGTAGTTGAACATCAACCGCTGGCCCGTCAGGTCCTCCAGCAGGTCCTGCATCTTCTCCCGGTCGCGGACGGCGTACATGAAGATGGCCGTGAAGTCGCCGTAGACGTCGAGCGCGAACGTCCCCACCGCGAGCATGTGGCTCGCGATGCGGCACATCTCCGCGCCCATGGTCCGGATGACCTGGGCGTACTCGGGCACGTCGATGTCGGCCATGTCCTCGGCGGCCCGGGCGTAGGCCCACTCGTTGAGGAGGCCGGCGGAGATGTAGTCCCAGCGGTCCGGGTAGGGCATGATCTGGTAGCGGTAGGTCCCCTGCTGGGCCATCTGCTCCTCGCAGCGGTGGAGGTAGCCGATGTCGGACTCGACGTCGACGACCTGCTCGCCGTCGAGCACCGTCTTCAGGTGGAGGACGCCGTGGGTCGCGGGGTGGTGGGGGCCGATGTTGAGGAACATCGTGTCCCCGTCGTCGCTCTCGTGGTCCTCTTGCAGCGGGTTGGCGTGTTCGCGGAGCGGAACGATCTGTGGCCGGTCCTGGTCGTAGTCGAGCGAGAGGGGGTGGCCCTGCCACGTCTCGGGGAGGAGAATGCGGCGCAGGTCCGGGTGGTCCTCGTACTCGATGCCGACGAGGTCGTAGGCCTCCCGCTCGTGCCAGTCGGCCGTCCGGTAGACGGGTTCGGCCGACTCCGAGACGGGGTCGTCCTTGGCCGCCGGCACGACGACGCTGACCTCGTCGGTCGGGTCGTCGTACTTTTTGAGGTGGTAGATGGACTCGTAGCGGTCCTCGTACTCCTGTGCGCTGACACACGAGAGGTGGTCGTAGCCCGCCTCGTCACGGAGGCGAAAGAGGACGTCCTGGACCGAGTCGGGGCGGATGACGAACCCCGGCGCGTTGACGTGTTCCTCGCGGTCCAGGAGGTCGTCGCCGATGAGGGCCGCGACGTCGTCGGCCGTCGTCGGTTCGGTCGTCTCCGGGAGCGACTCTTCCAAACTCATGGCGAATCAGCCCAGTTGTACCGCATGACGAGGTCGTCCTCGTCGATCTGGTCGGCGAGTTTGTCCACGACTTCGTCGCGGTCGAGGTCGCTGAACTGTTCGAGTTCGTACGGCTTGACCGTCACCGGCGAACTCTCGCCGTTGGCGATGCGCTCTTGCAGTTTGGCGACGCCGTAGACGAGCGCCTCGGGACGGGGCGGACAGCCCGGAACGTGGATGTCGACCGGGATGACCTCCTCGGCCCCTTTGATGACGTTGTATCCCTGCTGGAACGGGCCGCCGGAGATGGTACACGACCCCATGCCGACGACGAACTTCGGTTCGGGCATCTGGTCGTAGACGCGCTTCATCCGCGGGGCGAACTTCGAGACGATGGTCCCCGGGACGATGATGACGTCCGCCTGTCGCGGCGAGGCGCGCGGTACGCCCGCCCCGAACCGGTCGAGGTCGTGTTTGACCGCGTAGGTGTGCATCATCTCGATGCTGCAGCACGCGATACCGAACTGCAGCATGAACATCGAGGACCCGCGGACCCAGTTCATGAACTTGTCGAACTTCGTGAGGATGAACGGCGACGAACCGAACGCCTCCCGAAGCTTCGAGTTGAACCGGTCGTCCGTGCCCGCACCCATGCGGGCGTCGCGGGTCTCGGTCTGTACGTCTCCGGTCGTGTGGAACGGTCGTTCCTGGTCGCTACTCATTGTTGCCTCTCCGTTTTCCGACGGAGCGCACGCGGACTGGTCACCCAACTGACCGCACCGTTGCGCCACGCCCAGACGAGGCCGACGACGAGGACGCCGATGAACACCAGCATCGGCGCGAGCGCCTTCGACAGGCTCACGCCCTCCGCGAGTGCGGACCGGTAGATGACGGTCCACGGGAAGATGAGGACAGTTTCGATGTCGAAGACGAGAAACAGCAGCGCAACCATGTAGTACTGAATGTTGATCTGGATGCGTGCCGTCCTCGTCGGCACCTCGCCGCTCTCGTAGGTGGCGGTCTTACCCTGTTCTGGTACGCTCGGGCGCATCAACGCCGACACCACCATCATCCCGATGGGAAGGGCGACGCCGACGACCCCCAGCATACCGATTGCTATCCATTGATTCATGCCTGGTTTCCCTGTCAATGCGGCGGTTAGAAGCGCTCCCCCATAAGCATTGATTAATGGCCCGTCGTGGGGTGTGCGGGCTGAAAGACTCGAAAACGGCCGTTTCGGTCGATTTAGGTACCGCTCACTCGACCGATATCAGTCGCGACGGCCCCGGAACCCGTCGATACCGAGGTCGTGTAAATCGCGAGACACCGTCGCGACGCCGCCCCTGAGGTCGTCGTGGTACGCCTCCAGTCGGTCGACGAGTTCCTCGTGTGCGCGGGCGAGGATCTGTCCCGCCGAGAGGCCAGCGTTGAACGACTTGCCGGCGTCGACGGCGACGATGGGCGCGCCCGTCGGCATCCCGATGACCGAATCGACCGACTTCTCCTGGACCGGCACCCCGACGACCGGAATCGGGTAGGCGATGGACGCGGTCATGTTCGGCAGGTCGGCTGACTTGCCGCCCGCGCCCGCGATGATGACGTCGAGTCCCCGTTCGGCGGCCGTCTCCGCGTAGGCGTACATCAGGTCGGGCGTCCGGTGGGCCGAGACGACGTAGCTCTCGAAGGTGAACCGCGCGTCGGGCGGGTTCTCGAAGTCGGTCTGTTCCTCGAAGCCGAGTTCGCGGAGCGCGTCGAACGCGCCCGCCATCACGTCGAGGTCCGAGTCCGACCCCATGATGATGCCCACGTCGGGCGTCGTCTCGGGGTCGCGTTCCTGTGTCGCTTCCGCTCGCAGGTCGTCGATGAGGTCCTGTACGTCACTCATTGGTGAAGCTCAGTTCGTCCCGCAGGTCGCGGGTCGCGTCCAGTAGTCGGTTCACGTCGTCGTCGCCGGCGAACTCGCTCGTCGCCGTCACGTGGCCCATCTTGCGGAGGGGTCGAACCTCGCGCTTGCCGTACCAGTGGAGGTGGGCCGCCGCCGCTTCGAGCACTGCCTCGACGCCCGAAAGCGTCGCCTGCTGTGGGTCGGCGACGTCTCCGAGGACGTTCGCCGAAACCGTCGGAGCGCGCAACCGGGTCGACCCCAGTGGCCATCCGAGGACCGCTCTGACGTGCTGTTCGAACTGCGAGGCCGTCGCGCCCTCGATGGTCCAGTGGCCCGAGTTGTGGGGTCGGGGCGCGATCTCGTTGACGAGTATCTCGCCGTCCCGCGTCTCGAACAGTTCGATGCCGAAGACGCCCCGGCCGTCGAGTACCGAGAGGACGTCCCGGGCGACGGCGTCGGCGCGCGCCCGGACCTCCTCGCTCGTCCGCGCGGGCACGACCGTCTCCCGGAGTATCTCCTCCTCGTGGACGTTCTCGCCAACGGGGAAGGTGCGGACGTCGTCGGCCCCGGCGACGCCGACGACCGACACCTCGCGCTCGAAGTCGACGAAGGACTCGGCGACCGCCTCGGGGGCGTCCGTCGTGCCGACGGCCTCGCGGAGGGCGGCCGCCGCTTCGTCGGGGTCGGTGACGGGGACGTTCCCGCGGCCGTCGTAGCCGCCGTGGCGCGCTTTCAGCATGACGCCGCCGAACGCCTCGACCGCGGCTTCGAGGTCGGCCACGCCGTCGACGCGGCGGTACTCGGGGACCGGAATCCCCGCCTCGTCGAGCAGTTCCTTCTCGGCGAGTTTGTCGCCCGTGTTCCGGAGCGTCTCGGGCGAGGGCTGGACCGGGACGCCAGCCTCGGCGCCTGCCTCGCGGATGGCGTCGGCGTCGGCCAGTTCGATTTCGAACGTCAGCGCGTCGACGCGGCCGGCCAGGTCGCGGATGGCGTCGGCGTCGTCGAAGTCGCCGACGACCTGGTCGCGGGCCACCGGCGCGGCCGGGCAGTCCGGCGTCGGGTCGAGCACGACGACGTCGACGCCGAGCGGGGCGGCCGCCTCCGCGAGCATCCGCCCGAGCTGGCCGCCGCCGACGACGCCGAGCGTCGGACCGGGTACGGTGACTGTCACGGGTCGAACTCGTGGACATTACTGCATAAACGTTGCCTCCTCCACCGACGGGATGTACACGTCCGTGGTTATGTCCGGGCGGTCGTCGCTGCGCTCCGTCTCGCTCGGTGCGTGCTGCCGCCCGCCTCACTCGGCCCGCGCCGCCGCCAGTTCCGACTCGTCGACGAAGACGACGACGCGGTCGCTCCAGAGGCGGAAGTCGTGGGCGTGGGCGCTGTAGCCCGAGACCTGTTCGGCGACGTCCGTCCGGTTCCACGAGTAGGCGACGATGACCGGCGGCGGATCCGACGAGAGGTTCCCCTCCCGTGGCGGCGTACTCGTCACCGTCGCCCCGTAGCGTTCGAGATACCACGGCAGGGGGAGGCGCGTGTGCCACGCCGGCCCGCCCGGCGGGGGTTGCCGGAGGCTGCTCTCGTTTTCGACGTAGAACCTGACCGAGTCGCCGCTCGGCGTCGTCGTGCCGTAGAAGAGGACGTCCGGTCCGTCCTCGTTCGCCTGGGCGACGACGCGGACCCGGCCGAGCGTCTCCTTCAGGTCGTTTTCGGGCTGTGCCCACTGGAGCACCTGTTCGGTGTCGTCGCTCGCGCTGTTCATGTAGACGGCGTTCGCGCCCGCGGCGCCGACGGCGGCCGACAGGAGGAGTACCGAGGCGACGACGGCGCGACGCGACCGCGGCGACGAGACGTCCCGGAGGCGGGAGCCGACCGACCCTTCGCTGGCGAGTATCGGCCGGCTCTGCCGATAGAGGAAGGCCAGGCCGACGGCCGCCGGCACCGCCAGCGGGACGACGGCGTGGACCGCGGCCCACGGCGCGCGGATGTCGGTCGCGATGGGGTAGCCGAGGGCGCTCACCGCCCCCCAGTAGGCGGCGAAGGCGACGAGCTCACGGTAGTCGTCCAGGTAGCCGTCGGCGACGACGCCGACGACCGCGAACGCGAGGACGACTGGCGCGCCGTAGGCGAGGGTTTCGAGGTAGTCGTAGAGGAAGGGGAGGTAGTCGTGGCTCTGGTGTGCGCCCTCGACCCAGAGCGTCCAGAACTCGTCCCACGTCCCGAGCGTGGCCGCCTCGACGACGCCGGGGAGTGCGGCCGGGTTCGCGAGCGCCGTCCAGAGGTCGGGCCGCGGCGCGTAGAAGAAGACGACGACGGCGAAGAAGACGACGGCGCTGCCGAGTGCGGTCGCGGCGGTGCGGGCGACGCCGCCGCCGACGCTCCCGCCCCAGCGCTGGAGTCGGTACGCGAGCGCGAGTCGCCAGTCGTCGCGGACGACCGTTCGGACCGACCGCCCGGACCTGGCGGCGCGAAAGAGGCGGTGGTCGAGGAGGAGGAACCCCGCTCCGAGAAAGCAGACGACGTAGATGAGGGCGTTCTCCTTGGCGGTGAAGGCGAGCGCGAGCGACGCCGCCGAGGGGAGGACCAGCCACCCCTTCCCGGCGTCGACGGCGCGGACGAACAGCGCGAGGGCGACGAACGCGAACGCACCCACCAGGACGTCGTTGCGCATGAACCGCGAGTAGTAGACGAGCAGGGGGTTGGCCGCGAGGACGGCCGCGAGGGCGACGATTTCGACGCCGCGCAGTCGGTCGCGGAGCAGCCACGCCGAGAGGGGGAGCAGGCCGCCGACGAGCGCGACGACCAGGCGAGCGCTGAAATCCGACGGCGGGAGCACCGAGAAGACGTAGTCGTTGGTGATAAACAGGAAGGGACCGTGGACGATGGGCCGGTACGAGAACTGGCCGCTCTCGTGGTAGCGGAGTATCCAGTAGCCGACCCGACCCTCGTCCCAGTGGAAGACGCGGGTGCCGAGGCCGACGAGGCGGACGGCGAGAGCGAGGGCGGTGACGGCGAGGACGGCGAACAGGGTCCGGGACCGGTCGGTCCCCTCCTCCGAACGCATGGTCGTACTCTCGCGCGGGATGGGATACAACTCTTGTGCTTTCCCGCGTTCGACGACGGCGCTCGCGTTCTCCCACCTTCGATACCTCTTTCATCCGGCGCGGCGACCCGGCGACCATGGTCACTCTGGGACTGGTGGTCGCGGCGTTCAACGCCTCGGTCACCGAACCGATGGCGGAGGCCGCCCGCGAGGCGGCGGACGAACGGGGCGCGGACGTGGTGGACGAGATTCGCGTCCCTGGGACGTACGACTCGCCGCTGGCGGCGGACCGACTGGCTCGCCGGGACGACGTGGACGCCGTCGCCGTCGTCGGCGCAATCGTCACCGGCGACACCGACCACGACCGGGTCATCGCCGACGCGACGGCCCAGGCGCTCACGGACGTGAGCCTCGACCGGGACACGCCGGTCACGTTCGGCGTCAGCGGCCCCGGAATGAGCGGGGCCGAGGCGCGAGAACGCGTCGAGAAAGGAGCGGAAGCGGTAAACGCCGCGGTCGAGATGGTCCACTCGCTACCATGAGCGAATTCGACTTCGCGGCGCGCGTCGAGCGGGTGGAACCCAGCGCGACGCTCGCCATCAGCAACCTCGCGAGCGAACTCGAAGCGGAGGGCGTCGACGTCGTCGACCTCTCGGTCGGCGCGCCCGACTTCGACACGCCCGAGAACATCTCACGGGCCGCCAAGGACGCCCTCGACGCCGGCCACACCAGCTACACCTCGTCGAACGGCATCCCGGCGCTCCGGGAGGCCATCGCCGAGAAACTCCGGGGCGACGGCATCGACTGCGGCCCGGAGAACGTCGTCGTCACGCCCGGCGGCAAGCAGGCCCTCTACGAGGTGTTCCAGACGCTCGTCGACGACGAAGACGAGGTCGTCCTACTGGACCCCGCGTGGGTCTCCTACGAGGCGATGGCGAAACTCGCCGGCGGGTCGCTCAACAGGGTCGACCTCGCGCCGTACGACTTCCAGCTCGAACCCGCCATCGACGACCTGGCCGCCGCCGTCTCCGACGAGACGGAACTGCTCGTCGTCAACTCGCCGAGCAACCCCACGGGTGCGGTCTACTCCGAGGCCGCCTACGAGGGCGTCCGCGACCTCGCGGTCGAACACGACGTCACCGTCATCTCCGACGAGATGTACGAGCAGATCACCTACGGCGTCGACCAGCCGAGCCTCGCCGCCTTCGACGGGATGGAAGACCGCACGGTGACGGTCAACGGCTTCTCGAAGGCCTACGCGATGACCGGGTGGCGTCTCGGCTACTTCTGTGCGCCCGAGTCGCTCGTCTCGCAGGCCGGCAAACTCCACTCTCACTCCGTCTCGTGTGCGACGAGTTTCGTCCAGCACGCGGGCGTCGAGGCCCTCGAAAACACCGACGCGGCCGTCGACGAGATGGTCGAGGCGTTCCGCGAACGCCGCGACATGCTCGCGGACCTCTTCGAGGACCACGGCGTCGACGTCCCCGTCGGCGACGGCGCGTTCTACATGATGCTCCCCGTCGGCGACGGCGAGGCGGCCTCGGGAGACACGAACGGCGTGGCGACGCGAGCGGACGACCAGGCGTGGTGTGAGGGCGCAATCGAGGACGCTCACGTCGCCACCGTCCCCGGGAGCGCGTTCGGCGCGCCCGGCTACGCCCGCATCTCCTACGCCGCCAGCCAGGAGCGTCTGCGGGAGGCCGTCGAGCGACTGGCCGAACACGACTACATCTGACGCCGTCGACTCTGCTTCCGCTACGTCGGCTCCCGTTCGCTCACAGACGCTTCTCGCGGACGAGGGCGGGACGTCGGCCGACTCACCGCCAGAACCGGAGGCCACCGGCGTGGCCGGCGCAGACGGCGACGCCCCGCGCGCCGCGGACTGCCGCGACGTTCGTCGCGAGACGCCCACCGACGGGAACGGTCCAGACTGCCCGCGCGTCGCCACCCTCGCGACGGACTGCAACGAGACGCTCGCCGGTGCCGTCGGGAACGAGGAGTTCGACCCGGCCGTCGCCGTCGAAGTCGCCCGCGGCGGCCATGTCGAGGTTGCGACTCCCGATTCGGTGGGAGGCGTAGCCCGCGTCCGTCGCGACGATTTGCAGGTCTTCTCCATCCGCCCGGTAGAACTCCGCGACGCCGTCCAGGTGTGGCGTCTTCACCGCTGCGGCCTCTCGCTGACCGTCCGGGCCGAACGGTGCGACGGCTAGCTGGTGCCGCCAGCGATAGCCCGTGCCGACCGGTGGACCTGCGGCCGCCACCGTTCCGTCCGTCTCGAACGCGACGAGCCGCGACCCCGTCTCGGCGTCGCTCTCCGTGACCAGTATCTCGGCGTCGCCGTCGCCGTCGACGTCGGTGACGATGGGCGCGATGCCTTCGAAGACGGCACCCTCGGACGCGGCGACGACCCGGTCGACGACGCCGCGGGCCGGGTCGACTATCGCGACGCCCCCCGCCTCCGTGTCGTCGCCGAGGACGCCGTGGTCGTATGCGTTCGTCGGGCGGGCGAAGACGAACAGGCGACCCCCGTGTTTGACGATGCGCGCGTCGGTCAGGACGTCGACGTCGACGCCGCCGCCGGGGAGGGCGAGCGCCCCGCCCCGGTCGACGACGGCCGACCCGCCCTCGACGGGCACGGGGTGGCTCAGGCGCGACCCGCCGTTGACGACGCGCGGCGCGTCGCCGTCGAAGACGAGCAACGGCGGGCCGTTGCCCGTGGTGGTCACGCGCCCGGCGTCGGTGACGCCCGCCGCGCCGAGGCGAAACGCCCGGACGCGGCCGTCGTCGAGCACGGTGACCCAGAGCGTTGCGCCGTCGTCGGGGACGCCGACGACCCACGCCGGCGTCGTCGGGAGCGAGACGTCGAACGCGTCGCCGTCGGGGAGGCGTCCGGCCCCCTCGACGTACCGGTTGCCGTTCGCGCGGAGGTACGTGTAGCCCACCTCGTCGGCACCGGCGTCTTCGTCTGTCGGGGACGCGGGCGTCGGCGTCGACGTGGAGCGGTCGCTACACCCGGCGAGGGCGACTGCGAGCGCGAGGAGTCGTCGACGGTACACGGGCGTCGTTGGGGCGAACGCGTGGTAAGTCCCCGGGCGGGAGTTTATATGCGAACGCGACCCAGAATCGGGTGATGCACGTCCGGGACCTCCCGCTCTCGGGGGAGGTCGTCGACCACTTCGAGTCGCGTGGAATCGAGGACCTCTACCCGCCACAGGTCGCCGCCGTCGAGGCGGGCGTCGCCGAGGGCGAACGCCTCGTCGCGGCCATCCCCACGGCCAGCGGTAAGACCTTCGTCGCGGAGGTGGCGATGCTGACGGCCGACGGCCCCGCGCTCTACATCGTCCCCTTGCGCGCTCTCGCCCGCGAGAAGTACGAGACGTTCGACGCCTTACCGGGGGTGAGCGTCGGTATCTCGACGGGCGACTTCGACTCGTCGGCCGAGGGCCTGGCCGACCACGACGTCGTCGTCGCCACGAGCGAGAAGGTGGATTCGGCCATCCGTAACGGGGCCGACTGGATTTCCGACCTCGCCTGCGTCGTCGTCGACGAGGTGCACTTGCTGGGGAGCGAACGCCGGGGACCGACGCTGGAGGTGACGCTCTCGACGCTCCAGCGCCGGACGCCGGGCGTCCAGGTCGTCGCCCTCTCGGCGACGGTGGCCAACCCCGACGAAATCGCCGACTGGCTCGACGCGACGCTCGTCGAGACGACGTGGCGACCCGTCGACCTGCGGACGGGCGTCTACGTCGACGGAACCGTCGACTTCGACGACGGGACGACGCTCGACGTTGCCGCGGCCGACGACGCCACGGAGGCGACGGTAGCGCTCGCCGAGGACGCCGTCGAGGCGGGCGGCCAGGCGCTCGCGTTCGTCCGCTCCCGCCGGGAGGCCGAGACGCTGGCCGACCGCCTCGCCGCCGCGGGCATCGCCACCGCACCCGACGTCGCGGCGGACGTCCGCGGCCTCGACGGGACGGAGACGGGCCGTCGACTCGCCGACTGCGTCGAGTCCGGCGTCGCCTTCCACCACGCGGGTCTGCGAAGCGCCCACCGTATCGCCGTCGAGTCGGCCTTCCGGAATCGCGACCTCGCCGCCATCTGTGCGACGCCGACGCTGGCGGCGGGCGTGAACGTCCCCGCCCGCCGCGTCGTCGTGCGCGACCAGCGACGCTACACGGGGTCCGGAATGGAGTGGCTCCCGACGCTCGAAGTCCACCAGATGTGCGGTCGGGCGGGCCGTCCACACCTCGACCCGTACGGCGAGGCGGTCCTCGTCGGCGACGAGGACGCCCGCGAGGAACTCCGGACGCGGTACGTCGAGGCCGGGCCGGAGGCCGTCGAGTCGAAACTCGCCGACCGGCGGGCGCTCCGGACGCACGTCCTCTCGGTGGTCGCGTCGGGGTTCGCCGACTCCCGGGAGAGCGTCCTCGACCTGCTCGACGTCACGTTCTACGCCCACCAGACGCCCGACCTCGACCTCTCGGACACGCTCGACGCCGTCGTCTCCGACCTCGTCGGGATGGGAATGGTGACCGACTCCGGGGGGCTGTCGGCGACGGAACTCGGCGCGCAGGTGTCGAAGCAGTACGTCAGACCCGAAACGGGCGCGCGCATCGTCGAGGGGCTCCAGACGGTGGAGGGGATGGCCGAGGCGTCCGCGCTGACGGCGCTCGAAATCGTCTGTGACACGCCCGACATGCAGGACACCTACCTCGGCAACCGCGAACGCGCCGACATGTACCAGTTCGCCCGCGCACGCGCCGCCGAGTTCACGACGCCGATGGGGGAGACGGAGGACTTCGAGGGGTGGCTGACGGCTGTCAAGACGGCCCGCATCGTCTACGAGTGGAGCGAGGGAGCGGACGCCGCGGACCTGGTCGACCGCTTTCGCATCGGGCCGGGCGACCTGGAGTCGCGCCTCGAACGCGCGGAGTGGCTGCTCGGAGCGGCCGACGCCATCGCCGCCGTCGTCGGCGTCGAGATGCCCCAGTTCCGCGAGGTCAGGTCGCGGCTCTAGGCCTCTCGAATCAGGTTCGCCAGCGTCGCTTCGTCGCGGACGCCGACGATTCGCTCGACGACGTCGCCGCCGGAGAAGAGGAGCATCGTCGGGACGCCCTGGACGCGGTACCGCGACGCCAGCGACTGGTGGGCGTCGACGTCGACTTTGGCGACCGCGGCGTCCGTCTCCGCGGCGAGCGATTCCACCGTGGGCTCGAGCATCTGACACGGCCCACACCAGTCGGCGTAGAAGTCCACGAGGACGACCTCGTATGCCCCGAGTACGTCCTCGAAGTGGTCCGCTCCCTCGACGTGAATCGGTTCGTTCGGCGCGTCCGACTCGTCGGCGGTCGCCTCCGCGACGTCTTCGCCCCGGAGTTTCGCCGCCAGTCGCTCGCGCTTTCGCTCCCGAATCGCTTCGAGTTCGTCTGCGTCGCTCATCACGCTCCCTTGGACCTCCGCCGAGTTAACAGTTTTGTATAATTCGCACAATTCAACTGCGGGCGGGAGTAGCTCACTCCTCCGGGTCGTAAGCACCCGCCTTCCGGAGGCGGCCGGCGGCGTCGAGAACGTCGGGCGTCCGACAGACGCCGTCAGCGCCCGTGACCTGGGGGACGGTGCAGTTGTTGCACGACCGGCAGACTGCGCTCGTCCCCGGGTCGGCGTCGAGCAGTCGCGCCGGGAGTCGCGGTTCGGCGTAGAACGGGCGCGCCATCCCGACCGCGTCGCAGTCGCTCCCGAGGAGCGCGTCTATCTGACCGCGTTCGCGGATGCCGCCCTCGGCGAGGACCGGGACGTCGACCGCGTCGCGGACGGCGGCACAGAGGCCGGCGTTCCACGCGGGGTCGAAGTCGTAGGCGAGCGACTCCACCTTGTTTCCGAGGGCGACGAGTTTCGCCCGGAGGCGGCCGCCGAAGGCGTCCGCGTATCCCCGCTGGAACCGGTCGTCGAGCCACGCTCGCTCGGGGTAGGCCCCGCGGACGATGCTCATGTCCCAGAACACCGACCCGACGACGGGGACGAAGGCGTCGAAGCCAGTCGATTCGAGTCGCCGGCAGACGTCGACTGCGTCGGCCTCCGAGAGTCGCCGCCGGACGAACGGCGGGGCCGCCGTCTCGGCGGGCACCTTGGTCAGCAGCGGCACGTCGCCCGCGGCGTCCCGGATTTCGTCGTGGACGACCTCCAGAAACCGGACGCCGTCGCCGAACTCGTCGTTGCGGCGGTTGTAGAACGGCGAGAGGAACTGCTGGACGATGCCCATGTTCGCGCCGGCGAGGTGGACGGCGTCGTAGCCGGCGTCGACGGCGTCGCCCGCGGCGCGACCGAAGTCCGCCGCGAGGTCGTACACCTCGTCGGTCGACATCACGTGCGCGTCGTAGGAGAGAAACCCCAGCCGGTCGAGGAGGCGAAGCGGCCACGGCGGACGTGAGACGGCCAGTTGCTGGAGGTCGGAGTTCGCCTCGCGGTAGCCCGCGTGCCACGTCTCCATGCTCCGCAGGCCGCCGTGTTCGAGCTGGATGGCGATGGTCGACCCGTGGTCGTGAATCCGGTCGGTCAGCCGGGAGAGTCGGGAAACGAACGCCGGGTCGTGGACCCGGGTCATCCCGGGGGCCGCACAGCCGCCCTCCCCGCGGACGATCGTCGCACCCTGACAGACGAGGCCGGCACCCGCCTCGGCGGCGGGTTCGAGTTCGGAAACGAGACGGTCCACGGCGTCCTCGCCGTTGCCGGCACACTCGAGCAGCGGGGCGCGATAGAGGCGGTTCGGTATCGTCAGTCCGCCGAGTTCGACCGGGTCCTCCAGACGCACCATGTTCCGTACGTCGGACGCCCACCCCGAAAGTCCCTCGCCCGGTTGACGTGACCGAACGCCTCTTTGCAGTCCCGCGCCTAGGTCGCCCATGGACGAGACGGGACGTGACGACATCGCTCGCGTGGCGAAGCGGGCCGCGCGGGCGGGCGGGGAGTTCCTCGCCGACGAATTCCGGGCAGGGCCGGTCGCGGGCGAGTTCGGAACCGACGACGTACGCGCGGACGTCGACCGCGCGGCGGAACGCCGCGTCCGCGACGTCATCCGCGACGCGTACCCCGACCACGCCTTCTACTCCGAGGAATCGGGTCGAAACGAGGGGACGGGAATCGAGTGGGTCGTCGACCCCCTCGACGGCACCAACAACTTCGCCAGCGGCATTCCCTCTTTCGCCACCGCCGTCGCTGCCCTCCCCGACGGCGGCACCGGCCCGCTGGTGTCGGCCATCTACGAGCCGCTCCCCGACGCGCTCTATCTCGCCCGCCGGGGCGAGGGGGCCACGGTCAACGGCGACCCGCTCTCGGCCGACAGCGACCTGTCGCTCGACCGCGGGACCGTCTCGCTGGTCGTCGGACTGCCGGCGATACGGGACCCCGACCGCGCCGCGACGGCCCAGCAAATCGAACGGACGCTCCGCGAGCAGTCGAAGCGGGTCATCCAGACGTGGTCGCCGACCGTCGACTTCGGCCTGCTGGCTCGGGGCGCTATCGAGGGCCTGGTCTACGTCCACCCGCAGGGACACGAACAGTACGCGGGTTCGTTGCTCGCCTCGGAGAGCGGCGTCGTCTCGGGAGAGCGCGACGACGTCTACGTCGGCGCGTCGAACGCCGAGACGCTGGCGGCCATCCGGTCGGCCGTCGCGACGGCGACGTAGGCGCTCTTCGCCGCCATTTCGACGGCGTCATCGCCGCCGCCGGAACAGCAGCAACGCGACCAGCAGGGGGCCGCCGAACGCGAGGACGTACGGCGCGGCGTACGCCGTGCCGACCACCAGCGCTCGCAGGACGACAGTGACGCCGTGAATCGATTCGAGGAACGCGCCGAGGACGGGCGTGTCGTACCACTGCTCCGGCGCGGGGCGGTCAGGTCTGGGTTCTTGCAGGTCGACGGTGATCGTCGAGTAGGCCACCTGCCGTTCGAGCGTCCGGAGTTTGGCTTCCGTGCGCTCGATCTCCCCCTGCACGTCCGAGAGGCGCTCCGCCACCGCGAGGACGTCCTCGGTGTCGTTGGCTCGCTCGTAGAGGGTCCGGAGTCGCTCTCGCTCGGCTCGGAGGTTCTTCAATCGCGCTCGCAGGTCGACGACGCGGTCGGTGACGTCCCGCGTGTTGGTCTGTGATTCGAGGACCCGACCCTCCGCTTTGACCGTCGACATCAGCGCCGAGAAGTTCTCCTCGGGCACCCGGAGCACCACGCGCCCGGTGGTCCACGTCGCCTCGCCGGTCCGGTGGACCTGCTGGCTGGTGTCGCTCACGTAGCCGCCCTGGGCCTCGACTGCCTGGGTCAGGTTCCGACGAGCCGCGTCGTAGGAATCGACCTCCAGGCGAACGGTTCCGGTCTTGATGACGATGCGCCCGGCTTGCGCGACCGCGTCGTCGCCGGAGGCCTGGCCCTTGGTATCGCCGCTCGTCTCCTCCGTCGCGTCCAGCGCCTGTGCGCCGTCGCCGCCGCCGCCCGCGCCGCCGCTGCTCACTGCGGCACCGCCCGACCCGCCACAACCGGCCACGAGGACCAGCGCGGCGAGCGAGACGACGACGAGCGTCCGTCGTGACATGGGCGGTACTCGGTCCCCGACCGTGATAACCCCTTTCAAGGAACAAACGGGGGTTTTACTCACTTCGCGCACGCGACCGGCCTGTCGGCTCCTCGGTGCTCCCCGCCGTCTCGTCCGGGACGAGGGAGCGTCCGTCGGGGCAACACACTTATCGGGCAGTCTCACGGACAGGTCAACGAGATGAATCGGAGCGATACGGACGCCGGCCGTCGGGGAGACAGCCCCGGAGGCTCGGCCCGCCGCCGGCAGTCGGCGGGCTTTCCCCCGGACGATGACTGACCGTCTCTCGTCCGCGCGACGCGTCGTCGAACGGGAGCGCCGGACGTGTGCGGACGAACGCGAGGCCTTCCGCGCGTTCCGCCGACGCGTCGGCGAACTCACGCCCGCCAGTATCCCCGCGACGCCGCGAGCGTCCATCTCGGACTCCCCCGACGCCGGCACCTCGCTCGACCGCGTTCGTGAGGCGTACGAAGACACCGTCATGGCCGTCCCCCACTACGAACGCGAGTACGGCGACGGCTACGCCGAGAGCCTCGCCGCCGAGTTCGGGGGTGACGTTGCCGCCGCGGTCTTCGGGTCACGGACGCTCACGCCCGAACTCCGGGACGCGTTGACGGCGGCGGCCCGGTCGGCGCAGGCGGAACGTGAGGAGTTTCTCGACCTCCTCGACCGGGAGGCCGAATCGGTCGCCGTCGCGGACGCCGAACTCGACGAACTGTTCGACGACCTGCGCGCGCTCGATTCGACGCCGCTCCCCGAGCGCGGGTTCGACGAACTCGTGGAACTGCGAACCGCGCTCGAACACGCCGAGTCGCGTCTCGACCACGTCGCCGCCCGCCGACAGGAGGCGCTCTCGGACCACCGACGCGCCCTGCCGACGCTCGACGTGGACGTGACCGACTACCTCTACGGCGACTTCGACAGCATCTACCCCGTCCTCGCCACCGTCGCGGAGTTCGGTGACCTCGTCGGGACGGCCACGCGGCGCGTCGACCGAGCAATCGCCAGTACCCCCTGACCGACGGCCGTGGTTCGTGCTCGGTTGGGCGTCTCCGACTCGGCAGTCGTCGTCGACTATCCGCCGCCGTCTCCCGAACGTTGACGTACGTGCCCGACGGACGGTGGGACATGACGCCCGAAGCACTCCGCGCCGACATTCCTGCGCTCGGTCGTGGCATCTACTTCAACACCGGCGCGTCGGGGCCCGCACCCCGACGCGTCGTCGAGGCGACGACGGAGTTCGTCGAACACCACGAGTACGAAGCGCCGGTCGGCGAGGGGGCCTACCCCGCCGCCTTCGAGACGTTCGACGACGCCCGCGCGGCCGTCGCCGACTTCGTCGGCGCGAACGACCACGAGATCGCGCTGACGAACAGCACCGCCGACGGCATCAGTCGCGTCGCGGCCGCCATCGACTGGGAACCCGGCGACGTCGTCGTTCGCACTGACCTCGAACACTCCGCCGGCGTCGTGCCGTGGTGGAACCTCGAACGCCGCGGCGTCGAGGTTCGGGTCCTCGAAACGAACCGGGGTCGAGTCGACGTGGACGACCTGAAAGACGCCGTCGCCGACGCCCGACTCGTCTGTTTCAACTCCATCACGTGGAACTACGGGACGCAACTCCCCGTCGAGGAGATCGTGGACGTCGCCCACGACGCCGGCGCGTACGCCCTGGTCGACGCCGTGCAGTCGCCGGGCCAGACGCCCGTCGACGTCCACGAGTGGGGGGCCGACTTCGCGGCCGCCGCCGGCCACAAGTGGATGCTCGGCCCGTGGGGCGCGGGCTACCTCTACGTCGACGGGGACGTCGCCGACGGCCTCACCCCCGCCCAGGTCGGCTACCGGAGCGTCGTCGACGCGTCGGCCGACCGACTCGAACTGAAGTCGGGCGCGCCGCGCTTCGAGGTGGGGACGACCAACCCGGCCCCCTATCAGGGACTCGTGGAGGCCATCGCGACCCTCGAAGACCTGGGGATGGAGACCGTGACCGGCCGCATCGAACGCCTGACCGACCGACTGAAGGCGGGTCTCGGTGACCGGTTGCTCAGTCCCGAGGAGTACGAGTCGGGCCTCGTCACGTTCGCGGCCGACGACCCGGAGGGACTGGTCGAGCGACTGGCCGCGTCCGACGTCTACATCCGGTCGCTGCCGTATCCGGACGCCGTGCGCGCCTCGGTCCACGCGTTCAACACGGCCGAGGACGTCGACGCCCTCCTCGACGCCCTCTGAACTCGGCGACGACGCCCGCTCCGAACCGTACTTATTTGCACACGCCGGCGGTATCTCCGTCCATGACAGGTCGCCCGGAGCAACCGCCGTCTCTCGTTCCCTCCCGATGAACCGACTCCACCCTCGCGTGCGATTCCTCTGGGCCGCGCAGGCGCTCCTCCTCGCCGCCGTCGTCGGCGTCGCCGTCTTCGTCGTCGGCGTCGTCTTCGACGGCCGGATTCCCGCGTGGGCACCGCTCGGGGCGTTCGCCGGCCTCGCGCTCGTCGGCGTCGTCCACGCCATCCTGCGGTACCGGGCGTGGCGCTACGAGGTCCGCGACGACGCCATCTACCTCGAACGCGGCGTCGTCACCCGGGTCCGGACGGTGGTGCCGTTCGTCCGCATCCAGCACGTCGACTCCTCGCGTGGCCCGGCCGAACGCGCCGTCGGGCTCGCGAGCATCGTCGTCTACACCGCCGGGTCGCGCGGCGCGGACGTGACCGTCCCCGGCCTCGCCCCCGACGGCGCGGACGACCTCCGGGAGCGACTGAAACGACTCGCCATCCGGGCCGAGGGCGAAGACGCCGTATGAAGCTCTCGCCGCTGACCGTCCCCTACCGGATACTCCAGCGCGGCGCGAGCGTCGCCGTCGCCGCCGCCGTTGCGCTCGCTTCCGGCGCGTCGGCGTTCGTCGGCGTGCTGGGCGGCCTCGCCGTCGCCGCCGTTCTGGTCGGCGTCGCCGTCCTCGCGCTCGTCGGCTACGAAATCGCTCGCTACCGTCGCTACGACTACGAACTCACGGCCGACACCTTCGACATTCGCTCGGGCGTGTTCGCCCGGCGCAACCGGGAGATTCCGCTCCGGCGCATCCAGAACGTCGACATCCGGCGGGGCGTCGTCCAGCGCCTGCTGGGCATCGCCGCCGTCGACTTCGAGACGGCCGGCGGGAGCGAGACCGAAGCGGCCATCCGGTACGTCTCCTTCGAGGAGGCGACGCGCCTGCGAGACGAGATCCGTCGACTGAAACGCGGTGCGGCGGCGGACGACGCGGACGCCGCCGAGGAGCGCGAACTCCTCTTCTCGCTCTCGGACGGCGACCTGTTGCTCGTCGGTGCGTTCGCGTTCGACCTGCGGGTGCCCGGCGTCCTGCTCTTCCTGTTCTCCGGGCTCGGCTCCGTACTCGCGCCCTCCCTCCCCGACGCGGACGGCCTGGCAGTGTTACTCGGCGGCTTCGCCGTCCTCGCCGCGGTCTTCGTTCTCGTTTCCTGGCTCGGCGGTGCGGTGGCGGCGATGGTGAACTACTACGGCTTTCGCCTCACTCGCGTCGGCGACGAACTCCAGTACGAACGCGGCCTGTTCCGGCGGTACGACGGGTCGATACCGCTCGACAAGGTCCAGACGCTCACCGTCACCGACGACCCGCTGAAACGTCGCTTCGGCTACGCCTCGCTCGCCGTCGAGACGGCGGGCTACACGCCGGGGCAGGGCCAGGGCCAGGGACAGCAGTCGGCGTCGCTCGTTCCGCTCGCGCCGCGTAGTCGGGTGTTCGCGCTGGCGAACGACGTCGAGTCGTTCGGCACGCCCGCGTTCGAACGGCCGCCGAAGCGCATCCGCCGGCGCTACGCCGTCCGCTACCTCCTCGCTCTCGCCGCGTTCGTCGGTGTGCTCTACGGCGTCGACGCGTTCGTCGCTGCCGGCATCCCGTGGTACGTCCCGCTCGCGGCCGTGCCGCTCGTTCCGCTGGCCGCCCACCTCAACTGGACCCATCGGGGCTACTGGCTCGGCGACTCGCACGTCGCCACCCGGAACGGCGTCCTCAAACGCCGGACGAAGGTGGTGCCCTACTACCGGATTCAGACCGTCATCGACTCGCGGACCGTCTTCCAGCGCCGCTGGCGCGTCGCGACCGTCACCGCCGACACCGCGGGGTCGCTCTCCATTTCCGGTCACGACGCCGCCGCGGTCGACGTCGACGGCGAGGCGGCCGACCGCTTGCGGGAGGCGCTCTCGAACCGCTTGCGGGAAGCGCTGGCGGCGAGAGCGGAGTCCGGCGAGCGGGGTGGGACTCCACCGACGGGAGAGGCCGGCGACGACGGCTAGTCCGTCCGCGGGATGGCGAACGCCCCGACGGCGAAGACGGCGGCGGCGGCGACGAGGAGGACGAGAAAGTCGCCGGTCCAGTCGCCGCCGGCGACGACGGCCCGGACCCCCCGCGAGAAGTAGGTGAGCGGCGAGACGGCGACGACGGGGCGGAACCACGCGGGCAGCATCGACGGCGGGACGAACGTCTCCGAGAGCATCCACACCGGGAGGGCGACGGTGTTGCTCGCGGCGATGACGCCGTCCTGCGAGTCGGCGACGCGCCCGAGGATCGCCCCGACGCCACAGAACAGGGCGACGGCGACGGCGACGAGGGGGACGAGCATCACGAGCGCGGGGGACACCGTCACCGTCGCGCCCGTCACGAGGAGGACGAGCACGAACAGCAGCAGACTCGACAGGCCGATGATGCCGACGTTGACGAGCGTCTGCGAGAGGAGCCACTCCCAGCGACGGAGGGGCGTCACGGCGAGCTTCTCGAATCGGTTGCCGTCGCGGTGGCGGGCGATAGTGCTGCCGACGCGCGAGAGCGGCGTGAACACGACGACGACCGCGAGATAGCCCGGGAGGTAGTACGCCGGCGGCTCGGCGAACAGGCCGCCCCCGACGGGCTGAGTCTGGACCAGCGCCCCGAAGATGAGGATGATGAGCACCGGGAAGAAGAAAGTGAAAAACACCGCCGTCTTCCGCCGGAGGAACGAGTGGAGCGCGGCGTCGAACTCCGCGCGAACGCGCCGGAGACGGCTCATCGCTCGCCTCCTGTCGAGCCGTCGAGTTCGTCGAGCGACTCGCCCGTCAATCGGAGGTAGACGTCCTCCAGGTCCGGTTCGGCCCACGTGAACGACTCGAACGTCACGCCCGTCGATTCGAGGGCGTGGACCACGTCGCCGATGTCCTCGGCGGCGACGTCGTAGACGACGAGTTCGCCGTCGACGAGGTCGGTGTCGTACGCCCCCAGGTCGGTGCCGGACTCGCCGAGAACGTCGTCGACGGGGGCGTCGGCTCCCGCATCCTCCACCTCGACGACGAGTCGGCTCTCGCCGCCGTACTCCGCGACCAGCGCGTCGGGGTCGCCCACTGCGACGACTTCGCCCCCGCGCATCAGCGCCACGCGGTCCGCGAGGTGTTCGATTTCGCCCATCGAGTGGCTGGTGAGGAAGATGCTCGTTCCGCCGGCCGCGAGGTCGGAAAAGAGGTCCCAGAGGGCGCGACGCCCGGCGGGGTCGATGCCGGTCGTCGGTTCGTCGAGGAAGAGCACGTCGGGGTCGTTGACGAGCGCCGCGCCGACACAGACCCGGCGCCGCTGCCCGCCGGAGAGGTTCTCGTACCACTGGTCGGCCGCGTCGGCCAGACCGACGTCGGCGAGTACGGCGTCGGGGTCCCGTGCCTCGTCGTACAGGCCGGCGTAGTACCGGACGAGTTCGCGGGCCGTGAGGCGGGCGGCCGGCCGGAACGACTGCGGGAGCAACCCGACTCGGTTCGGGTCGAGGGCCGACGGCGACGCGCCCAGCACGCGTATCTCCCCGTCACACGTGGTCGTCCCCGTCAGCGACCGGACGAGCGTGGTCTTGCCCGCCCCGTTCGGGCCGACGAGGCCGAACACCTCCCCTTCGTCGACGGCGAAGGAGACGCCGTCGACGGCGACGACCTCGCCGTAGCGCTTGCGCACGTCCTCGGCGACGAGTGCCTCTGCCATGCCCGACAGTCGGCGCGGTCCGGTGGTAAGGGTTCTGTTACGTCCCCGCATCGGTCGTCGAATCGGCCGTCAGTCCTGATTTCCCACGCTCCTCTCGGACGGTCCCCCTCTCGCTGTTTCCCACGACGACCGCTCGACCGTGGGGGAGGCCGACGTGGCCCCGACCGAGCGCAATCCGTCTCAGGCCGTCGCGCCGACGGCTTCGTCCACCCGGTCGACGATGGTCTCGACGTCGAATCCCTCGTCGGCCTCGTCCTTGTCGTACACCGTCTCGCCGTCGACGTCGACGCGGAAGACGCCGTGGTCGCCCGTCACGAGGGCGACGGCGTCGAGTTCCTCGCCGAACCGGTCGAGGAGGGCGTGTTGTACCCGCTCCGCGCGTTCGAGGAAGCCACACGGCACGCAGTACTCGATGTCGACGCGTGTCATACGGTACCTTACGACCCTGACGGGGTTAAGCGCTCGGTGTGTGTCCGCCGAGGAACGGCCGCCAGTAGAGCAGCGCGACGGTGACGAGGAAGACGAGCGTCGAGAGGTCGTACGAGAGCGACGTCGCCGCCCCGGCGAGGGCCGACCCGCCGCCGAGGAGCGAGGTGGAAAGCGACGCCAGGACGGGCCACGAACAGGAGACACAGGAGAAGACGCCGACGACGCCGGAGACGGCGGCCCCTGCGGCGTCGACGGCCGTCGCGTACACCAGATGCGCGAGCGCGAGGTAGCCGACGACCCGTGCGGGCATCAGGACGACGTTCACCGACGCACCGCCGTAGACGAGCGCCGGGCCCCACCCGGGCGGGAGGGTGGCGACGCGGAATCCGGTCGCACCCATCGGCCCGGCTGGCGTCACCAGGCCGCCGGCGACGGCGAGGACGGCGAAGTAGCCGAGCGCCAGCAGTCGCGCACGCCGTCGGGTTCGGTCGGTCGTCGCCGGCACGTCCGTCGTCGCCACGGCGGCGACGCCGACGGCGACCCAGGTCAGTCCGTAGAGCGCGTATCGCGGCGGACCGAGCGGGCCATCGACGACGACAGTATAGAGGAGCGCCGAGAGCAGGAGGCTGTTGAGAAAGAGCGCTCCGAGGAGGTGTCGCCGGCGCATCAGAGGGCGATGGCGTCGACGACGACGGCGAGCAGGACCGCACCGAGGTAGGCGTTCGAGGCGTGGAACGCGCGGAACGCCGCCGACTCGGTCTGTTCGTAGTGCAGGCGGACGACGGTGTAGAGAAACACTGCGCCGAAGACGACGCTCGTCAGCACGTACACCCAGTCGAGGCCGTCGGCGAGGGCGAGACTGCCGGCGGCGACGAGCGTCGCGCCGAGCCACCAGAGGATGTGTTTTCGCGTCTCCGTCTCCCCGCGGACCACGGGCATCATCGGGAAGCCGCCGGCCGCGTAGTCGTCCTTGTAGGCCAGCGCGAGGTTGTAGAAGTGGGCGGGCGTCCACAGGAAGATGACCGCCGCGATGGCGACGCCGCCGAGGCCGATTTCGCCGGTGACGGCGGCCCAGCCGATGAGCGCCGGGAGCGCTCCCGCGCCGCCGCCGATGACCGTGTTCTGGACCGTGTTCGGCTTCAACACGAGCGTGTAGACGACGCTGTAGTAGACGATGGCGGCGAGACCGAGAGCCGCCACGAGGAGGTTGACCGAGGCGAAGAGCGCGAGCGACCCGACGGCGAGGAGGACGCCGAACGCGAGCGCGTTGCGCACGGAGACGAGGTCAACCGCGAGCGGCCGGTCGCTGGTCCGGGACATCCGCCGGTCGATGTCGCGCTCGAAGACGTGGTTGAACGTCCCGCTAGCGCCGATGGAGAGGACGCCGCCGCCGAGCGTCGCGAGCGCGGTTCGAAGCGGCAGGTCGGGGCCGGCGGCCAGCGCCATCCCGGCGGTCGCCACCAGACAGAGGAGCCACATCAGCCGGGGCTTCATCAGCCGAAAGTACGCCTTCGCCGTCGCCTTCGTCCTGGCGAGCGTTCCGTCGGGGACGGTGGGGGTCGGTCCCCGATTCGCGTCTTCGACGTCTTCGTCGTCGATTGAGTCGGGGCCCGGCGCGTCCTCGTCGGGCGTCCCCGTCGCGATTTCCAGCGTCCACGCGAGCGCCGCCACCAGACCGCCGAAGATGCCCATTCCGAAGACGAGGTGGGCCGCGGAGAGGAGCGTCGACTCGGCGGTCGTCGCGACGAGTGCCCCGAGTCCGGCCTGTACGGGGTAGAGCGCGAGCGACGCGGTGAGAGCGAGACGGACGCGGATCGACGCCTGCTCGCGCCACGCGAGCGCCGCGACGGCGACGACGAGGAAGCCTACGACCACGGCGGCGATGCGGTGTCCCACGGCGAGGAGGCCACTCGTCGTCCCTGGAAGCGTCCAGCCGTCGCCGCAGACGGGCCACGCGGTACAGGCCGATGCGGCGTCGGTGACCGCGGTCGTCGCGCCGACGAGGAGGAGCAGGTAGACGCCCATCGCCGTCGCCGCGAGAAGCCCGTGAAACCGGGGGGAAGTGTTTTCTGACACGGCTACGTCACTGGTTGAAAGGTTGGACGCCCCCGTATTTAGAATCGGCGCTTTCCCCCTCCGTCACACGCTTTCGGGAGCGGCGTAGTCGGAGTCAGTAGCTATTTACGTGGACATTTCCAACGTCCGATAGAGTATGAAACGGTCACGCCTCGCGCTGGTGCCTCTGCTCGGGCTGGTGGTTCTCTCCCTCGCTGCCGAGCCGGTGGCCGCACAGACCTCGGTGACGTCGGAGCTCATCAACGGGCTGAACAACAAACTGATGTGGGTCGCCGTCCCCATCACCATCCTCGTCGAGGCGATTCTCCTCTACACGGTGCTTCGGTTCAAAGACGCCGACGAGGCGAAACCGACGAAGGAGAACCGTCGTCTCGAAATCACGTGGACGGTGGCGACGGCGGTCATCCTCCTCTTCGTCGGCGTCGCATCCTACGGCGTCCTCGCGAACGAAAACGTCGTCTTCCAGGGCGACTCGCAGGAGATCGCGCCCCAGGAGGACGACGTCGTCGTCCGCGCCGAAGCCTTCCAGTGGGGGTGGCGGATGAGCTATCCCGAGGAGAACGTCTCGGCCGGCGGCACGACCATCGTCATCCCGAAAAACCAGGACGTCTACATCAACATCACTTCGGCGGACGTGATACACGCGTTCCACGTCCCGAAACTCGGGCTGAAGCAGGACGCGATGCCCGGACAGGTCAACACCATCAAGACCGTCGCGCTGAAGGAAGGAACGTACCAGGGCTACTGCGCCGAGTTCTGTGGCGTCGGCCACTCGCAGATGATGTTCACGGTGAAAGTCGTCTCTCAGGAGGAGTACGAGCAGTACATTCAGGAACGGAAGAGTTCATCCCAGGACCTCGACGCGGGGCAGTCGGCGACCGAACTCGCGGCGAACTAACTTCTCACGGTCCGCTTCGGACGACCGACGTTCTCACGGCACGTCAGCAGCGTTCCTCGACGATGCGGTCGATGATTCGCCCCGTCGAGAGCAGTTCGTCCTCGTAGCGCTTCTCTCGTCCGGAGGCCCGCTGTACGTCACAGTCGACGCCGCGAGCGTCGAGTGCGTCGCGAAGTGCCTCGGCGTCGTGGTGCTGGTCGTATCCGAGGGCGACGACGTCCGGGTCGAGGCGTTCGATGGGGACGAAGATGTCGTCGGGGTGGCCCAGGTGTGCTTCGTCGACCATCTCCAGTGCGTCGACCATCTCACGGCGCTGACGGTCCGCGAGGACGGGTTTCGCCTTGTGGGTGACGTTCTCGCGCCGCGCGATGATGACGTGGAGTTCGTCGCCCATGTCGGCGGCGTCGGAGAGGTAATGCAGGTGGCCGGGGTGGAGCAGGTCGAACGTCCCCTGTGCGATGACCAGCGTCATAGTTCGGCGTCGAGGTCCTCCTGCGTGAAGTCGAAAAAGTCCGCGGGGTCGTCGAGTTCGACGTCGAGGACGTCCAGCGACCGCGGGTCCCCGTCGCTGTCGAACGCCCGCCAGTCGTCCGGGCCGTAGGGCGCGCCGAGGATGATGTGAACCTTCCCGCGGTTGAACGTGTTCAGGTCGGCGTCGCTCGGCTGAAGGACGCCGTTCGGATGGGAGTGAATCGAGCCGACCGCGCGGACGTCGTTCGGAATCATGTCGGTCCGGACCGTCGCGCTGACGGGGTTCGACGTCGTCCCCGGAACGACGAGGACGTCCGTGACGACCGTGCCCTCGCGGTCGAGACCGAGACGGCGAGCATCCTCCCCACGGAGGAGGCCCATGTACTCGTCGGGGTGGGTGTCGGCTGCCGAATCGCGGGCGAATTCGAGGGTTTCCGCGGCGATGCCGAGGAGTTCGCTCGACCGGAAGAGCCGCATGGTCGAACGTCCGGCGCGTCGCCATCTAAGGGTTCCGGTAGGTCGTCGAGACATTTTGTAAGGCTTAACACCGGCCGCGCACCTAGCACACCTATGACTGTTGGGAGCGCCGGGGATTCCGGCACCGCCGATTCCGATTCACGTCCTACCGTCTACGATCTAGCGCCGAACTGTACGCGCACCGACGTCGAGGAGGGCGAACGCTACCACGCCGTCGTCAACGGCGTCGTCGAGTACGGCGTCTTCGTCGACCTCTCGGACGACGTCTCCGGGCTCGTCCACGAATCGAACCTCGACGGGTCGTACGGCGTGGGGGATCGACTCATCGTCCGCCTCGACGAGGTTCGCGAGAACGGTGACCTGTCGTTCGTCGAGGAGTCGCCGGAGGACTACCGTACCGTCGCCGTCGACCACGACCCCGACGTCACGCCGGTGTCGGACCTCGCAATCGGCGATTCCGTCACCATCGAGGGAACCGTCGCACAGATTAAACAGACGGGCGGACCCACCGTCTTTCGCATCGCCGACGAGAGCGGCATCGCTACCTGTACCGCCTTCGAGGAGGCAGGCGTTCGCGCCTATCCCGACGTCGAACTCGAAGACGTCGTCCGCATCTCCGGCACCGTCGAGAAACACGACGGTGCGGCACAGGTCGAAATCGACTCCCTCACGGCCCTGACGGGCGACGTCGCCGACGCCGTCCGGGACCGTCTCGAAGCCGGACTGGCGGAGCGCGCCGAGCCACACAGCGTCGAACCGCTGGTCGAGTGGCCCGCCTTCGAGAAACTCCGCAGCGACCTCGAAGCGGTGGCCCGACAGCTCCGACGGACCGTCCTCGAAGGGCGACCCATCCGGGTCCGCCACCACGCCGACGGCGACGGCATGTGTGCCTCCCTCCCGGTTCAGCTCGCCCTCGAACGCTTCATCACCGAGGTCCACGAGGACGCCGACGCGCCGCGACACCTGTTCAAGCGCCTCCCGAGCAAGGCTCCCTTCTACGAGATGGAGGACGTCACCCGCGACCTGAACTTCGCGCTCGAAGGCCGCGCCCGCCACGGACAGAAGCTCCCGCTCCTGTTGATGCTCGACAACGGAAGCACCGAGGAGGACGTCCCCGCCTACGAGAACCTCGCCCACTACGACATGCCCATCGTGGTCGTCGACCACCACCACCCCGACCCGGAGGCGGTCGAACCGCTGCTCGACGCCCACGTCAACCCCTACCTCTACGACGAGGACTACCGCATCACGACGGGGATGATGTGCGTCGAACTCGCGCGGATGATCG
>JBDGTU010000009.1:0-26542 GCA_042216495.1 Haloferacaceae archaeon | reverse complement strand
TGTGGAGGACGGGGTTGATGGCGTCGATGATGGAGTGGGTGACGTTGACGAACTCGAGTTCGCAGCGCTCCCCGATGGTCATCGTCTCGCCGGCCTCCATCTTCACGAGGTCGTTGCCGACGCTGAACTTGCTCTCGCCTTCGACCTGCTGTTTGACCAGTTCGATGGTGAAGGGGGTGGCGACGACGGGGGCGTCGTAGCGGTGGGCCAGCTTCGAGATGGCCCCGATGTGGTCGAGGTGACCGTGCGTCGGCACGATGGCCTGCACGTCGCCTTCGAGGTCGCTCATCACCCGGTCGTCGGGGATAGCGCCCATGTCGATCAGGTCCAGACTGTGCATCTTCTCGGTCTCGACGTTGTCGTGAATGAGGACCTGCGAGAGGTTGAGGCCCATATCGAAGACGACGACGTCGTCACCGGCGCGGACGGCAGTCATCTGCCGGCCGACTTCTTCGTATCCGCCAATGGTTGCGATTTCGATTTCCATGGTTATTTCCGAGCATTGAAACGCCACGTTCGTGGCAACGGTGCTCACTGAAAGCAGGGCTCGGGGGCCACCGGCCCCGGCGTCTTACAGCACGTCGGTCGCTGGTCCCCGCGTGCGACGCGTCGCCGCACTTACCCGCGGGCGTTCTTGCTAGGCCCTACACACTGGGGTATTAAAAACTGATTGGGTCGCGGACGAGACGGAAGGCACCGCCTCGCTCACGAAGAGGTCGACGTCCGGATACCGCACCGAACTCGACCCGACGGAGGAAGAAGGCGGTCGACCCGGTCGGTCTCCGACCCGGCGGAGCGACCCGCCTCTCGGAATCGTCGAGGACTGGGAACTGGCTCAACCAATTAAGTGTCGACACGAGAGAAGGTCGTTCATGACGAATCTGGCTCCCGCAGGTGTCGACCGAGCGGCGTTCGGAAGAGCGAGGAGGATTCCGGCCCGACCGTCGTCGTCGGTTCGCAATCGGCGGCGCGGCCGGAACGTGGTGAAGCGTGGCGTGACTGCTGGCAGACGTGTATCCGGGATACGGTTCGACGATGAGGGCAACAATGAGTGGGACGCTTCGGGCGTTCGTCGATGCCGTCATCGGCGGGCGCGTTCCCGCGTGCGCTCCGATCGATTCCGAGGTGTGGCGGCGGAACTGACCCGACGAGCGTAGCACTATGGACTCGCTCGAATCCCTGTTGTCGCGCACTCGTGGCGGGAAACTCGGCCTCGTCGAAGTCGTTGCCATGGGCGTCGGCGGGATGGTCTCGGGAGGAATCTACGCGGTTCTCGGCGTCGCGATGCAACAAGCCGGGAACGCCGTCCCGCTCTCCTATCTCATCGCGGGCGTGATTACGTTGCTGACCGCGTACTCTTACCTCAAACTGACGTTCCACTTCGGGAAACACGCGGGAGCGTTCACGTTCATCGAACACACCGTCGACTCACCGAGCCTCGCAGCGTACACCGGATGGGTGTTAGCGTCGGCTACGTCGGCGTCATGGCGATGTACGCCTTCGCGTTCGGCGCGTACACCCTGACCGCCGCACGCACAATCGTCGGCGTC
Organism: Haloferacaceae archaeon; assembly: GCA_042216495.1. GTDB lineage: Archaea > Halobacteriota > Halobacteria > Halobacteriales > Haloferacaceae > Salinirarus. The sequence continues at coordinate 24,992 of JBDGTU010000009.1, read as the reverse complement.
GAACTGCCCCAGGTCCTTCGTCCCGTCATTTCGGTTCTGATCGTCGCTCTGCTGGCGGGATTGAATCTCTCGGGTGTCCGCGAAACCGGACTCTTCGAGGACATCGCAGTCTACGTCAAAATCGCGATTCTGCTCTCTCTCGCCGGGCTCGGCGTCGCGTTCTTTCAGGGAGATCCGACTGCGATCGACTTTTTCGACGAGGGCTACGTCAGCCCGATCACCGGATTCGCGATAATCTTCGTCTCCTACGAGGGGTTTCAGCTGCTCATCTACGACTACGAGGAGATCGAGAACGTGGAACGGACCCTCCCGATCGGGATGTACCTCGCCATCTTGATCGCGATTCTCATCTACGTCTCCGTGTCGTTCATGGCGACGCTCCAGCTGACGCCGGAACAGCTCATCGCACACGAGGAGACGGCGCTGGCAGCAGCCGTCTCGAACATTCCGATCCTGGGAACGGTCGGGTTCGGACTCGTCATCCTCTCGGCGATGAAAAGCACCTCTTCGGGAATCAACGCGACGCTGTTCGGAGCGTCGCGGCTCTCTCACGAAATTGCGACCGAGGGCGCGATTCCGCGGCTCTTCTCGTTTCGGAATCGCGAAGGGATTCCGGTCTACTCGCTCCTGATAATGAGTGGCCTGACGGCTGCTTTCGCCGCCCTCGGAACGCTCAAGCAGATCACCGAATTCGGCTCGGTGGCGTTCCTCATCTCCGACGCCGTCGCCAATTTCGTGAACCTCCGACTCGCGGACGAGACGGGGTCGAACCGCCTCTTTCCGGCACTCGGCCTGTTCGGAACGGTCGTGGCGATTCCGATAGTCCTCTATCACCTCTATCGGACGGACGTCGAGATTCTGCTCTGGATCGTCGGCATCTTCGTCTCGCTCTTTGTCCTCGAGTTCCTCTATCTCGAGCGGAGCCCATTCGACCCCGACGTCGAGCAAAAGCCCTGACGTTCGAGGCGTGGGTTCGGCTCTGTCCTGAACAGTCGCGGTCGGGTGTGTGAGCGATCCAGACGCTACTTTCGGGGCGAAGCGCAGTTCGACGGTCACTCGAAGAGAACTGGCCGGAGAGCTGAATTCGAGGCTGCTGCTCGGCAATAGCGGCTTCGGTACGTTTAATAGTCAAACACCCCCCGTTCGAGGCATGAGCGGACGACCTCTCGACGTTCTCGAAGCGTCGCTGGAAGCACCTGTGACGGTTCATCTCAAAGACGGCCGGGCGTTCCACGGCACCCTCGCCGGCTACGACCAACACATGAACGTCGTCCTCGACCCGGCGGGCGACGTCGACGGCGACGTTCTCGGCGAACTCGAGGTCGAAGCAATCGAAGACACAACCATTATACGCGGCGATAACGTCGTCACGATCAAGACATGACTGGCGCAGGAACCCCGAGCCAGGGGAAAAAGAACGCCACCACGCACGTCAAGTGCCGGCGGTGTGGCGAGAAATCGTATCACGTCAAGAAGAAAGTCTGCTCGTCCTGTGGCTTCGGCAAGTCCGCCAAACGCCGCGACTACGAGTGGCAGACCAAAGCCGGCGAATAACGGCTCTCTTCTCTCTCTCGTCCACGTAGTCTAGCACCGCGTCGAGTCGCGGGGCCGTTCGGCCACGGTGCGTCCAGCCCCAGTGCCTCCGCTCCCGATGTACTGGCCCAGATGCAACTGCGCCCGATGCTTCCGCTCTCGATGCACCCGCTTCCGTCGCGGAGCGACCGGCCGGAACGCGCCGCCGAGTGGTATGCACGTCCGTGGATAATTCGACGGCGGCGACGGGTGATTTCGACACAACTACGAGGATTTTTACCCACGGACGAACAACCGTCGCGTATGCCTCAAGGGCGGGACCACCAGCGTTCCCCGGACGGGATGACCGAGAAGTGCGGCGTCGTCGGCGTCGCTCTCGCGGACCGCGACGTTTCGCGACCCCTCTACTACTCGTTGTACGCGCTCCAGCACCGCGGCCAGGAGTCCGCGGGCATCGTCACGCACGACGGGTTCCAGCAGCACAGTCACGTCGAGATGGGCCTCGTCGGCGACGCCTTCGACGAGGACGACCTCGACCACCTGAACGGGGCCGCCGGCATCGGTCACGTGCGCTACCCCACGTCGGGGTCCGTCGACGCCGACTGCGCCCAGCCGTTCGCCGTCTCGTTCAAGTCGGGGTCGCTCGGCCTCTCGCACAACGGCAACCTCGTCAACGCCGACGAGATTCGCGACGAACTCGAAGGCGAGGGCCACGCGTTCACCTCGAACGGCGACACCGAGGTCATCGCCCACGACCTCGCGCGCAACCTCCTGGAGGGCGACCTCATCCGCGCGGTCAAGCGCACGATGGAGCGCATTCACGGGTCGTACTCGCTGACCATCATGCACGACGACACGGTCCTCGGCGTCCGCGACCCGGAAGGGAATCGCCCGCTCTGTATCGGCGAACTCGACGACGGCTACGTCCTCGCCTCCGAATCGGCCGCCATCGACACGCTGGATGGAACCCTCGTCCGCGACGTGCGCCCCGGCGAACTCGTCGTCCTCGAAGCCGACGGCTCCGGCTTCGACTCCTACCAACTCGTCGACCGCGACAACACCGCCCACTGCTTTTTCGAACACGTCTACTTCGCCCGCCCGGACTCCGTCATCGACGAGAACCTCGTCTACGAGGTCCGCCGGAACCTCGGTCGGCAACTCTGGGAGGAGAGCGGCATCGAGACGGACGTCGTGATGCCCGTCCCCGACTCCGGCCGCGCGTTCGCCTCGGGCTACGCCGAAGCGGCCAAGGCCGCCGAGGAGGACGAGGACGGGGCCGGCGTCGAGTTCGCGGAGGGGTTGATGAAGAATCGCTACGTCGGCCGGACGTTCATCATGCCCACACAGGACGAACGCGAACGCGCCGTCCGCCTCAAGCTCAACCCCATCAAGAGCACCGTCGAGGGGAAGACGGTCACCATCATCGACGACAGCATCGTTCGGGGCACCACCTCGACCCAACTGGTCGACCTGGTCCGCGAGGCCGGAGCCGAGGAGGTCCACGTCCGTATCGGCGCACCGCCCATCGTCGCGCCCTGTTACATGGGCATCGACATGGCGACCCGCGAGGAACTCATCGCGTCCGACAAGACCACGGCGGACATCCGCGACGACGTGGGTGCCGACAGCCTCGCCTACCTCTCCATCGACGCCATCGCCGACGTCCTCGGAGAGTCGCGGGCAGACCTCTGTCTCGGCTGTGTCACCGGCGAGTACCCCTACGACATCGACGGCGAGACGACGGACCGCGACGTGTCGCGGCCTCCCATCGGCGACGAGCCCGTGACGGCCGACGACTGACGACGCGCGGCCTCCCATCGGCGACGGCGACCGGCCCGTCGACTACTCGCTGACGACGACGGCGACCGGCCCGTCGACTACTCGCTGACGACGACGGCCGTTCCCGTCGCCTTCACGTTCATCATGCCGCCCGATCCGCCGACCGCCTCGTCTTCGAGGCGGATGCCGACGACGGCGTTCGCACCGCGGGCCGCCGCCTCGTCGACGAGTTCCTGGAGCGCGGTCGACTGCGTCTCTTCGAGCGTCGCCTCCCACGACGCCGACCGACCGCCGACGACGTCGCGGAGGCTGGCGGCGATGTCCTTCCCGATGTTGCGCCCGGGAGTCACGTCGGCGACGACGAGGCCACGGTGGTCGGTGATTTCGTGACCGGGGAGAGAGGGGGCGGTCGTGAGCATGACGTTCTCGTCTTCGAAGCCGAAGGCAGTCATACCTGCTCCCTGTCGTCCGAGACGGATAGACCTACCCGTGACTCGAGTCCCCGCCTGAACGCAACTGACAATGTTTTTGAGGGGGCTCCCGCCTACGAACAACCGAGATGAGCGAGACACACGACGCACGGGTCGGACGGCGCACGGTCCTCAGATCGGCCGCCGGACTGGCCGGAGCAGGCGCAGCACTGGGGACGGCCGGAACGACCGCCGCCGCAGAAGCGGCACGCGATCAGCAGGAACGGGGTGACGCGAGCGGTGCGGCGTCGTCGCTGGGCGAGCGCGAGGTGGCGGGGAGCGACGCCGCCACCGTCGACGCTGCCACCGCCGACGACGGCGGACTGTTCCAGCAGAGCGGGGGTGGGTCGTCCGGCGGGTTCCAGATCAGCCCCGAGCACTCGCTCATGATCGTCGGCATACTCGTCGGCGCGTTCCTCTCGCCCGTCCTGTTCGGTCTCCTCCTGCTCCGCAAATACGACGAACGCGGCGGCGGGGAGTCGCGCGGCGAGACCCACGGCCACGGCCCGCAGTAGGCCTACTGGTCGAACGAGTCGCCGAAGGCGTCCGAGACGAACTCCTTGATGACCGTCTCTTCTGCGCGATGGAGTTGCTCGCTCGCGGTCGACTTGGCGATGCCGACCGCGTCCGCGAGTTCGGTCAGCGTACACCGGCGCGGCGTGTCGTAGTAGCCCTCGTCGACCGCCGTCCGCAGGAGGTCACGCTGGCGTTCGGTCAGGAGGTCACGCGAGTCGATGGACTGGCGGATGTACTCCACCTCGAAGGGCATCCCGAACGTCCGCAACTGCTCGCCGAGTTCCGAGAGTCGCTCCCGCGAGGCCGTAATCTCGACGGCGGCCGCGCCGTCGGATATCGTCACTGGCGGTTCGAACGGTATCCGGGAGTCCCGAATCGAGAGCAACAACAGCGGTTCGGTCGTCTCGAACTGGAGGAGCGCTTCGTCCTCGACGGCCCGAAGCGGGTCGATAGCCGAGATACCCTCCAACCCGTCCATCGTCTCGATGACGTCCCGGATGTCGTCGGACCGAATCTCGACGAGGCCGACCCCCGACTCTTCGTCCGGGAGCGCGGCGAGGACGCGGAACGTCGCGTCCGGGAACCGGTCGGAGACCGCTCGAATCCACGTCCCCTCGGGGAGCGTGACGTTGAGTTTCGCGTTGGGCATGGTCGTACTGCCCGTCTAGGCGGCGTACCGGTATATGAGTTTCCGAATATGTTCGGCCAAAGGTACGGCGAAGGCCCAACGGAGTCAGGCCGTCGGGTTCGGGTCGAAGATGTCCGGGCGCTCCTCGCCCTCCGCGGCGACGATGGCCATACAGCCGCGGCGCGCGACGCGCGTCAGCGCGTGGTCGACGAGTTTGAAGTTGCCCGGCACCGGGAAGTTCATCGTCGCGATGGCCGTGCTCCCGGGAGCGACGGGCGACGTCTGAATGTGCGTTTGCGGCTCCGTACTCAGCGACCCCTGCGGGTAGTACTCCTCCCAGACGTTGCCGATGGGGTGGAAGCTACTGGTGAGGTTCGGACCGCCGGTGACGAAGAAGACGCGGGCCTTCTGTCCCGTCTCCATCGTCGCCGCCGGCCCGTAGACGTCCGGCGTGAAGGCGTACTTCTCACCGTTCATCAGCACGTACGTCGGCTCCTCCTTTTTCATCGACGCCACGTCGAAACTGTGCTTGCCCTCCTGGCCGGCCTGCCCGTCGGTGTAGACTTCGTGCTGGCCGAGGTAGATCTCCTGGTCGACTTCGGGGAGTCCCTCCGGCGGTTCGACGAGGATGATGCCGAACATCCCCGCGCTGATGTGCATGTCCAGATTCGGGACGGCACAGTGGTAGATGTACGCGCCCGGGTAGGTGGCCTTGAACTTCAGGTGGGCCGTCTCGCCCGGGGCGGTCATCGTCGCTCCCGCGCCGCCGCCCGGTCCGGCGGCGGCGTGGAAGTCGACGTTGTGGGGCATCGTGTTCGAGTCCGGATTCTCGAAGGTGAGGTTCACCGTGTCGCCCTGCCGGACGCGAATGAGCGGCCCGGGGACCTGTCCGTTGTAGGTCATGAAGTCGAACGTGACGCCGGGTTCGATTTCGGCGGTCACCTCCTCGGGACGGAGCGTCACGTCGACCTCCTTTGGCTGGCTCCGGGAAATCGGGCCGGGGATGTCAGTCGGGTCGGCCGCCACGCGGTCGGTCTTGGGTTTGGACTGTTGTTCCATCTGCTTGCGTTGCCGCTGTGACTCCGCGGCCGAGGGAGCGTTCGCCGCACAACCCGCCACCGCCGTCGCACCGCCGACGCCCATCGCCTTGAGCGTCCGCCGTCGAGTCGTTTCCAGCATTGGTGGTCACCTTACAGATGGAGCAACGGGGAGGACAGCCATAAGCCGGGAAGCTGGTTCCCAGCTCCGAAGACGGCTGCCGAAGATGTTCTGGAGTTTGTAATAAACTCCGGCGTGAGTGAACGAGTGTATCGATATTCTCCGGACGTAGGATAAAAACCCAAAACGTCCAACGGTCGAGTCGATTTCGACCGTCGCTCTCGACGGGAGGCCGGCGGAGGGAAGTACTCGGCATCATCGGGAGTAGCCGTCGGCTGCTGGCGCAGCAATCCCCCGACTGCGTCGTCGCCGAAGGCGTTCGAGCGACGAACTAGCAGCAGAAGATGAACGGATAGACCAGACTCACGCGGTCGCCGTCTTCGAGTTTCGTGTCGAAGCCGTCGCGGTTCTCGTTGAAGCGGCCGTTGACGAGGACTCTCGCGTACGTGCGCGTCTGTTCGCCCTCGGGGTTCTTCCGCCACGTCCCCGGGAGGTCGTCGGGGGCGTCTGCCCACCCCCGCGTCGTCGCCTCCGCCTCCGTCTCGGCGATGAGCATCTCCTCCAGCTCCGGATGGTCCGCGAAGAACGCTTCGAGGAACTCCCGAAGGGTGTCGCCTTCGAACGTGAACGCTATTCCGGAGGTCCCCAGTGCCGTCAGTACGTGGCCGGTGGCACGCACCGTCACCGTCGTCTCGGTGACCGACGTCTCCGAGTTCGTCTGCGTGGTGCTCATACGTACTCGAACGCGACGCGTCCCCGAAAGGATGCGTGCGAACATGTTCGAGCGCTGGTTCGAGAAGCGAGGCGTCTAAGTAGCTCCCTCCTGGAGTGCCCGCCATGGTGCGTGACCCGCCGTCGGGTGAAGCCACGCCCGACCTGCAGTCGGTTCTGAACGCACTGGACGACGCCGACTGCAGGACCATCATCCGACACCTCGACGAGCCGATGACGGCCACGGAGGTGTCCGAGGAGTGTGATATTCCGATGTCCACCACCTACCGCAAACTCGACCTGTTAGCCGAGGCGTCGCTCCTGTCCGAAGCCACCGAAATCCGGCCCGACGGCCACCACGCGACGCAGTACCAGATCGACTTCGAGGAGGTCTGTTTCGGCCTCACCGAGGAACAGGACCTCGACGTCTCCATCAGCCGACCCGCACGGACCGCCGAAGAGCGGCTTGCGTCGCTCTGGGGGGAGGTGCGCAAGGAGACATGAGTTACGTCCAGACCGCCGTCGTCGTCATCAAGACGCTGACGCTCATCCTCGGCGGACTCATCACGTACCTCTCGTTCAAGGCGTACCGGCGGACGGGCTCGCCGTCGCTCCGGGCGCTCTCGGTCGGATTCGGCATGATTACCGTCGGTGCGATGCTGGCCGGCGTCGTGGACCAGTTGTCGCCGTTCGGCCTCGCCTACAGCATCGCTCTCGAGAGTACTCTCACGCTCCTCGGATTCGTGGTCATCACGTACTCGCTGTACGTCGATTGAGACGGATTGCACTCGCCGTTTTCTCCGACGACCGCCCGACCGTGCGTGGTCGATGTGGGACCGACCGAGAGCGATACGAGGGTGTCCCCCCGTCAGTAGACGACGTACAGGAGGACGTAGACGACGTTGCCCAACACGAACGAGACGAACCACAGCGACGCCGCCACCCGCCCGACGGTCCGGTGGGCCGTGTCGTGGATTTCCGACACCGGCCGCGTCAGCGCGAGCAACAGCACGTAGTAGAGCAGCGGGATGCAGACGATGGCGAGGAGGACGTGGACGGCCAGCAAGGGGAGGTAGACGAACTGGTAGACCGACGCGGGACCGGGGAAGTCGGTCGGACCTTCGAGGATTACCTTGTAGAGATAGAGGACGAGGAAGACGACGAACAGGAACAGGGAGGTGAGCATCATCGCGCGGTGTTTGTGGACGTCGCCGCGCCGGACGAACGCGACGCCCGCGGCGATGGTGACCATGGCCGCGGTGCTGACGACGGCGTTGACGTGAGGAATGGCCGCGACGACGGCCTCGGAGGCGCGGGGGAGGACCGCTCGCGGAATCGCCCCGAGGACCGCTCCGAAGACGAGCGCCAGCGACGCGGCGGTGAGCAGTACCGTCAGTTCGGGGACGCGATTTCGGGGCCGGAGTTCCATGCACGGAGGGTCGAACTCCACCGGCAAAACCCCACGGGAACGCGGTGCGCCCGCCACTCGCACGGACCGAACCGCACGGCGCGCTCGGTCCCCTCGAAGACTGGCGGGAGACGCCACGGTCGTCGCCGCCGCGACGAGGCGAGGGCGGCCGTCGTCGCGGGTGGCGACTGGGGGGGTCCGCAGGTGGATGACTGCCAAACGGAGCGGCGAAAGGAAAGTCATTTAATCGGGGCCACGGTACGGGAGAGTGCACAAGACACAGCGAGCGTGGGTAGCCAAGCCAGGCCAACGGCGCAGCGTTGAGGGCGCTGTCCTGTAGAGGTCCGCCGGTTCAAATCCGGTCCCACGCATCGCACGGGTGGACCTACGTTCCACCGAACACGATGCGGGTGATTCCTTCGCGGGACATCACCCACGCACAATTCCTTCCGACGCTACGGCCGTGAGCGACCGCTCTCGCGTCGAGGAGCGAATTTAAAAACGTGGACGCGATAGACAGGGCATGGCCAAATACTCCACGGGCGGCAGTCGCGCCGGCGACGAGGGCGACAGCTGCGAGCTCTGTGGACGCGAGACGGGGAACCTCCGGAAGGCGAACGTCGCCGGAGCGAACCTACTCGTCTGTGAGAGCTGTGCGCCCCACGGGGCCCGGGAGACGTCCCGCGAGACGTCCGGCGACGACGAACGGAGCCGCAAGAAGCGGACGGCCCAGAAGGCGGCCAAAATGTACGACGCGGGTCGCGGCGACAGCAGCCACTGGGAGAAGGAGGGGACGGACTACGAGAAAGACCGCCTCCCGTATCTCGTCTCGAACTACGGCGACCGCGTCGAGACGGCCCGCCAGGAGGCCGGGCTGACCGTCGCCGACCTCGCCGCCGAACTCGACGTCGACGAGGACGACGTCCTCGCGGTCGAACAGGGCCGTGCGACACAGGCGAACGTCGGCGGGTCGGTCGTCAGGGCGCTCGAAGAGCGCCTCGACGTCCGACTCGTCGAAGAGTAGCGTCGCGAGGAGAACACACGACTTTTGCTCGCCGGGCGTCTGGACGCGCTCATGCTCTCGCGTGCCCCCAGCGACCCCGAGGTTCGGGAGTTCGAAGCGACGGTCGAACGCGTCGCCGGCAGCGACGTCGTCCTCGACGAGACGTACTTCTACGCCGAGGGCGGCGGTCAGCCCGCCGACCGTGGGACGCTCGGCGGCATCCCCGTCGCCGACGTCCAGACGGTCGACGACGCCGTCGTTCACACGCTCGCGGAGTCGCCCGACGTCGACGCCGGCGACGCCGTCACCGGCGTCGTCGACGACGCCTTCCGGACGTACTGTATGCGAGCCCACACGGCGAGTCACGTCCTCTACGGCGCGGGGCGGCGCGTCCTCGACGACCTCGGCTACGGCGGATTCGGCATCGACGAGGAGAAGGTCCGCGTCGACTTCGAGACGACCACCGACGTCGACGACGCGACGCTGGTCGAACTCGAACGCCTGACGAACCGCGCGGTGTGGGACTCCCGCCCCGTGACGTGGGGCGACGTCCCGGTCGAGGAGGCCCGGTCTCGCGACGACGTGGCGTTCAACACCAAGACGGAGGAGGGCGTGATGGCCGACGCCGACACGGTCCGCCTCGTCGACGTCGACGGGTGGGACGTCGCCGCCTGCGGCGGCACGCACGTCTCCAACACGCGCGAAATCGGCCTCGTGACGGTCCTCGACCGCTCGAACCCCGGTGAGGGCCTCACCCGGGTCGAGTTCGCCGTCGGCCCGTCGGCCATCCGCCGGTACGCGACGGTCCACGAGTCGGCCCTCGACGCGGCGCGCGAACTCGGGACGAACGTGACGGACCTCGCCGAGGCGACGGCCGACCTCCGCGAGACGAACCAGCGCCTCGAAGACGACCTCCGGGCGTACAAGGGCGACGTCCTCGACGCTCGCCTTTCGAACCTCCAGTCGGCCGAACGTGACGGCCTGACGTGGCGGGTCGGCAGCGTCGACGGCTTCGGCCCGAACGAGGTGGGCGACCGACTGCAGGAGCGAGTCGGAGAACTGGGCGACGTGCTGGTGGTCGTGGGGGCGGGCGAGAATCCCTACGTCGTCGTCGCGAGTACCGGCGACGTGTCGGCGGGCGACGTCGTCGACGACGTCACCGACGAGTTCGGCGGCGGTGGCGGCGGCGGCCCGACGTTCGCCCAAGGCGGCGGCCTCTCGGCGTCGACGGACGAGGTGCTGGCGTTTCTCAGGTAGGGTCCCGTCCGACTCCAGGCCGGGGCGACCGATTCAGGTCGCTCGCCGGAACAGGAACGCGACGACGAGGAGGGCGAGGACGGCGAGCGTCGGCGTGAATCCCGGAGCCGGAACGCTGGAGTCTGCCGTCGTCGTCGCTGTCGGCGTTGCCGTCCGCGTCGCCGTGGGCGTCGCGGTGTCCGTCCCCGCCGAGATGGCCCGGACGGTCACTGATTCGGACCGAACGTCGTCCGACCGTGCGTAGAGCGAGTGATTCCCGGGGTCGTCGAGACGGACGGCGAGTTCGCCCTCGTCGTTCGTCGTCCCGGCCCGGGCGTCGTCCCGGTAGACGGGGACGCCCGCGACGGGGTCACCGTACGCGTTCGTCACCTCGACGACGACCCGTTCGCCGGCGACGACGCGCCGATTCACCGGCGTCAGCGTCAGATTCGGCGTCCGGCGCATCGAGAGCGACACCGACTTCGCGGACTCGTTGACGGAGAAGTCGCGGGTCACGCGGCGGTACCCCTCCTTCTCGGCGGTCACCGACAGGTCGGTGTTGACGGGGAGGCGCGCGGACGCCTCTCCGTTCCGGAGCGTTTCGACCGTCCCGTATCCGCCGAGCGTCAACTCGACGCCCCCGACGGGACGCGGCGGGTCGAAGTGCGGGTCGGTCACGTTGAAGTCGACGGTCACGGACCCCCTCTCGATGGTCACGGGCTTGCGCGTCTCGCCCGTCACGCGGATCGACCCGTCCTCGGTGTAGTAGCCCGGCTTGCTGACGGTGAGCGTGTAGTCGCCGAACTGGAGGGGACCGGTCGCGTACTCCCCGTCCGACCCGGTCGTCCCGGTTTTGACGACGCGACGCTTGTGCCGGACGACGACCCGTGCGCCCCGGACGTCGCCCTCGCCGTCGGTGACGTCGACGACGAGCGACCCCTTGCGCCAGACGGGGACGTCGACGGGGCCCCCGGTCGCATCGGTGACGCGATACGGGTCGTTGCGGACGTAGTCGGGGTGCGAGACTCGGATAGTCACGTCAGCGCCCTTCGGGACGTCGACCAGCGCCTGGCCGTTCGACGCCGTCGTCTCGGTCGTGGACCCGCCGTCCCAGGTGGCGGTGAGTTCGACGTCCGCTATCGGCCGGTCGGACTGGTCGGCGACGGTGACGGTGAGCGTCACCAGTTCCTGCTGTGCCCCGACCGACGCCGGCACCGCCGTCGCTCCGGCGAGAACACAGACGAGAAGCATCGCGCACCGAGTCCTGTCAACCATGTGAATACCTACGCGGGCGAGGAGTGAATTCTATCGGCGAACTTCGGACTCTCGCGTCCGGACGCCCGGACGGCTTTTGCCGCCCGGGTTCGAAACGGGACCCATGACACTCGCAGGCGTGAACTCGGGGCTGACCGAGGACCAGCGAGCGCTCAGGGAGGACCTCCGCGCGTTCGCCGTCGAGGAGATTCGGCCCCACGCGGCGGCGGCCGACCGCGAGGAGTCCTTTCCCGAGGGCGTCTGGGACGCCCTCGCCGACCGCGGCCTGACGGGGCTGACCGTCCCCGAGCAGTACGGCGGCCTCGACGCCGACCGGACGACCTACAGCCTCGTCAACGAGGAGGTGGCCTACGGCCAACTGGCGGTCGCGAGCGCGCTGTCGGTCCACTACCTCGTGACCTCGTGCATCGCCGAGTTCGGCACCGAGGCCCAGCGCGAGCGGTGGTTGCCGTCGATGGCCGAGGGGCGACCCGTGGGGATGTTCGCCCTCTCGGAGTCGGGCGCGGGGTCGAATCCCGCCGAGATGGAGACGGTGGCTCGACGCGAGGGCGACGAGTACGTCGTCGACGGACGGAAACAGTGGATAACGAACGGCCAGCGCGGCGAGGTGTGTATCCTCTTCGCCAAAACAGACCCCGACGACCCGTCGTCGGTGACGCAGTTTCTCGTCCCGAAGTCGGCGGGCATCGAGGTGGGGAGAAAGGAGTCCAAACTCGGGTTGCGCGCGAGCGACACGGCCGCGCTCGTCTTCGACGGCGTCAGGATACCGGCGGAGAACCGACTAACGGAGGAGGGTCGGGGGCTATCGGCGGCGTTTCACATCCTCACGGGCGGCCGCATCGGCATCGCGGCCCAGGCCCTCGGCCTCGCCCAGGCGGCCTACGACGAGGCGGAAGCGTCCGTGACCGGGAGCGACGACGGCCGCCCCGCCGACCGGCAAGCGGTCCGTCACGCCGTGGCCGAGATGGGCACCTCGATTACCGCCGCTCGCCTCCTCGTGCGCGAGGCGGCGAGACAGGCCGACGCGGGGGCGGACCCGCGACTCGTCGCCGCGATGGCCAAACTCGTCGCCAGCGAGGCGGCCGTCGACGCGACGAACGAGGCCCTCTCGCTTCTGGGCTACCGCGGCTACACCGCCCGGAGCGACGCCGAGCGGTTCTTCCGCGACGCCAAAATCACGACCATCTACGAGGGAACCAGCGAGATACAGAAGACCATCGTCGCCCGCGGACTGCTGGACTAGTCGGCCGCGACGTGGGTCCGCGACCGATACGTGCGGGGGTACGTTCGCCCCCCGCGATGCGGGCTCTCCTCCACGAGCATCACGCGACTCGGGGGCGACACCGAAGGCGTCAAACCCTTCCCGCGCCCACTGGATACCGTGTCTCACGAGTACGACGCCGTGGTTTACGACCTGGACGGCACCCTCGTCCACCTCCCGGTCGACTGGAACCGGGCGGCCCGGGACGCCGCGGCCGCCCTCGCGGACGTCGGCGTCGACGCCGACGGGATGGACCTCTGGCGGATGCTCGACGTCGCGGAGGAGCGCGGCCACCTCGACGTCCTCGAAGGCGTCCTCGGCGACCACGAGTGCCGCGGCGCGGAAGCGGCGGAGCGCCTCCCGACGGCCGACGAGGTTGCGGACGCGGGCGTTCCCGTGGGCGTCTGCTCGCTGAACGCCGAACGGGCCTGCCGCCTCGCGCTCGACCGACACGGCCTGACCCCCCACGTCGCCGCCGTCGTCGGCCGTGACACGCTGCCGACGCGCAAACCCGACCCCGAACCGCTGTTGACGACGCTCCGTCGCCTCGGGGCCGACCCCGGCGAATCGCTGTTCGTCGGCGACACCGAACGCGACGCCGTGACGGCCGACCGGGCCGGCGTCGCCTTCCGGTACGTTGACGGCGATTCGGGCGAGCAGTGAGCCGGGGCGGCACCGTCCTTTATGCGCTCGCGCACCCAACCCGGAACGTGATACCCCTCCGACTCCGCTCGAACGAGACGGCCAGCCTCGCCGTCGGCGTCGCCGACCTCCTCCAGTCGGCGTTGCTGGGTGTCGTCCCCGAGAACGGCATCACGCCGTCGCTGCTCGGAGTCGCGTCGCTCGCCTACTACTACCCGCGGCGGCGCGAGACGCGCCGGGAGCGAGCGCGGTTGGGAACGGTGAGTCGGCCGCGGACGAGCCGACCGACCGGTCGGACTAGCCCTTGATGTTACAGACGGGGTAGGTCCGGGCCACCTTGTCCCCGATGCCGAGGGCGTCGGAGACGCGCACTACCTCGTCGACGTCCTTGTAGACGCCGGGGGCCTCCTCGGCGACGGTGGCCCCGCTCTGGGCTTTCACGTAGACGTGTTGCTGGTCGCGGAGTTCGTCCTGGACCGTCTCGCCCCAGTACTCCTGTTTTGCCTGCGTGCGGCTCATCGTCCGGCCCGCACCGTGGGCGGTCGAACCGAACGTGAGGTCCATCGACGCCTCGCCGCCGCGGAGAACGTAGCTCCCTGCGCCCATGCTCCCGGGGATGATGATGGGCTGGCCCACGTCGCGGTACGCCGCCGGCACTTCGGGGTGGCCGGCGGGGAACGCCCGCGTCGCCCCCTTCCGGTGGACGAACAGGTCGCGCTCCTCGCCGTCGACGACGTGAGTCTCGCGCTTGGCGATGTTGTGGGCGACGTCGTAGAGGAGGTGCATCTCCATGTCGCGCCAGTCGCGGCCGAAGACCCGTTCGAACACCTGTCGCGTGCGGTGCATGACGAGCTGACGGTTCACCCACGCGAAGTTGATGGCCGCACACATCGCGCGGTAGTACTCGTCGGCGAGTTCGGACCCCGCGGGGGCGGCGGCGAGTTCCTTGTCGGGGAGCCGAGAGAGCAGGTCCCCGTGGGTCTTCTCGATGCGCCGGAGGTAGTCGTTACAGGTCTGGTGGCCGAGTCCGCGGCTGCCACAGTGGACGAGGACGACCACCTGGTCCGCTTCGAGGCCGTAGGCGTCGCCGACGTCCTCGCGGAACACGTCGGTCACGCGCTGGACCTCGAGGAAGTGGTTGCCGCTCCCGAGGCTCCCGATCTGGTTTTTCCCCCTGTCCTTTGCCTTCCGGGAGATGGCGCTCGCGTCGCCCTCGGGCCGGAACCCCTCGTCCTCGCAGTGTTCGAGGTCGTCCTCGACGGCCCACCCCTCGTCCAGCGCCCACCGCATTCCCTCTTCGAGGATGCGGTCGACGGTGTCGACGCCGGACTCGACGACGCCGCCGCCGCCGAGTCCCGAGGGGACGTTGGCGAACAGGGACTCGACGAGCTCCTCCTCGCGCCCTTTTATTTCGCCATAATCTAAATTTGTCTTCATCATCCTAACGCCGCAATTTATGTCGTAGCCGACCGCTCCGGGGGAAATACAGCCGTTTTCGGCGTCGAGCGCACCGACGCCGCCGACGGGGAAGCCGTACCCCTGGTGGCCGTCGGGCATACAGATGGCGTGGCCGGTGATGCCCGGCAACTGCGTCGAGTTCTTCAGTTGCGTGAGCGTCAGGTCGTCGCCGATCTGTTCGAGGAGCGACTCGCTGGCGAGGACGCGGGCCGGCACGCGCATCTCGCCCTCCTGGGCGATTTCCCAGACGTACTCCCGGACCTGTTCGAGGCGGACGCCGTCGAACTCGCGTGTCCTCATAGTCGGTGCATTCGCGGTGCGAGGGAATAGTATTGTCCTCCGACGTCGTCGTCGACGGCGAGGCGGGACGTCGGCGGCGGATTCCACGCCGGCGGCGGATTCCACACACGTCGTCCGGGCGTCGACGCGTCGGCATCCGGCTACACGTCGAAGACCACGTACGCCTCCCACCCCTCACCCGCCCGTTCGAGTCGCATCTCGGAGTAGGTCACCGCCTTGACGTCGCGGGCGACGACGTCGGAGAGCGGGACGCCGCGGGCGCTGGCGTCGACGGTCCACTCGCCGTCCGCCTCGCGGACCGTCGCCTCGTTGTCCACCGGGAGGACGCCGCGGACGTCGCGTTCGTAGATGAGTTCGCCGAGGTAGTCGAACAGGAGGGCCTCCCGGCTTTCGGCGGTGACGGCGAGGTCGAACCGGTCGCCGCCGGGTGGAACGTCGTCGCACATGGCCGCCGCGAGGCCGTCGGCGACGGCGGCGAAGACGTCGCCGAGGCGTTCGCCGGTCGCCGCGACGCCGACGTCCGCGGTGTGTTCGGTGAGTTCGAACGGCATCGTCGGTGGGAGGGGCGAGGCGACCAAAACGCTTCGGCTCGCGTTCGCCGCCGACGGTGGAGTTATATTCCATAGCGCACTACGTGGGCGTAGTGAGCGTCACAGTGGAGAAACGGGTCGACGGACCCGGGAACGCCGACCACGTCGAGCAGGCGTGGGAACTCAAAGAGCGCATTCGGGAGCGAGAAGGCGTGTTGAAACAGCGGCGGCGCTTTTTCGTCGACGCCTATCGGCGCGCCACGACGCATCTCCTCTTTCTCGACGACGACCTCATCGGCTTCGCGTCGGTGCGACGCGACGGCTACATCCTCTTTCTCGCCGTCGCGCCGGAGGTCCGGGGGGAGGGGTACGGCCGACGGCTCGTCGCCGAGGTGGCCGACAACCACCGGACGGTCTCCTGTCACGCCCGAACCAGCAATCAGGCGGCGCTCGACTTCTACGAACACGTCGGGTTCGACATCAAGCGCCGCATCGACAACTACTACGAGGACCGCGGCGACGCCTACTACCTGAAACTCGGCCCCGACGAGCGACTGCGCGACAAACTCTCGGAGATTCTCGGCCGCTAGAGGTCCCGGACGCCGTCGTCGGTGACGAGCGCGTCGAGCATCTCGACCGGCGTGGCGTCGTAGGCGGGGTTCTCGACGTGAATGCCCTCGACGGGTTCGCGCATCACCTCGGCGGGAGAGCGGGCCTCGTTCTCGAAGACGAAGCCGTCCTCGATGATTTTCGACTCCGACCCCGCGACGGTGACGGGCACGTCCAGGCGGGTGGCCGCGGCGACGAGCGGGAAGGTGCCGACGCGATTGTAGAGGGTGTCCTCGGCGACGCAGGTCATCCCGATGACGACCCGGTCGCACTCGGCGAGGAAGTGTCCCGACGCGCTGTCGACGACGAGGTGGGGCTCGACGCCGTCGACGTCGGCGAGCTGGCGTGCGGTCTTGCGCCCGAGATAGCGCGGACGCGCCTCGGTCACGTAGACGGTCAGGTCGCGGCCGTCCTCGGCGGCGAGCGAGATGGCTTCGAGGACCGTCGAGGAGTAGTCGTGCGTGAGGAAGGTGTCGCCGTCGTCGAACGTCTCGGCGAGGTTGGCTGCCGCGCGCTGTTTGCCCGTCTCGATTGCCTTCGCCACCCGGTCGATGGCCTCGCCGGTGAGCGCCTTCGCCTCGTCGACGGAGTCCGCCTCGCCGACGACGTCGTCGACCACCTCCCGCATCGCCTTGTAGAGCGAGGCGTGGGAGGGATTCGCGCGCCGGAGGGCGCTCGCGTTCCGTTCCAGGTCGCGCTCGAAGTTGTCGACGTTCCGGTACTCGCGGTCGAGGAGTTCCGAGAGCGCGCCGACGGCCTTGACCGCGACGACGGAGGAACTGTGGGTCTTCATCCGGCGGATTTCCTCTATCGTCTCGTCTATCATACAGGAGGGTGCCCGCAGTCGGGCAAAGGCTTTCCGGCTACGTCACTCGGCGTGTCGGCGGGCGTAGAGGTAGGTGGCGACGGCGGTGACGAACCAGACGAGTGCGCCGACGCGGACGGCGAAGGCGACGCGGGACCCCCAGGTCGGGAGCGTCGTCGCCGTCGAGAGGGCGGCGACCACCGGCGCGCCGACGACGATAGTGACGACGAACGTGACCTGCATGACCCACCCGTAGTCGACTCCCTCCGGATTCGTGGCCTCGACGCGTTCTGGCACGACTCCACGGTCGGGAGCGAGCGGTTAATGCGTAGCGATACGTGACGCCGACCGCTCGCCGGTGAGCGATCACACGTCGGAGAGGAACGTCGCCACCGCGTCGTTGAACGCCGCCGGCCGTTCGAGCATCGCGAGATGGGCGGCGTCGTCGACGGTGACCAGCCGGCAGTCGGGCATCTCGTCGGCGAGGAACTCGTGGTACCGGGTCGGCGTCAACTGGTCGTACTCGCCGACGACTGCCAGCGACGGGACGTCGATGGCGTCGAGGCGGTCGCGGACGTCGAACTCGTGGCAGGTCCGGAAGTCGCGGTAGGTGATTGCCGACCCCGTCTCGTAGAGGGTCTCGCGGGAGCGTTCGACCAGCGGTTCCTCGGGGTCGTGAAACAGCCGGTTCCCCTCGTGGAGGAAGTCGACGGCCCGGTCGAAGTCCTCCTGTAACCACGTCAGCAGGTCGTCGAGGACGGCGAGTTTCGCCCCCGTCCCGACCAGGACGAGGGCGTCGAGGGACAGGTCGCGTTCGAGAGCCGTCGCCAACACCACCGCACCGCCGAGGGAGTTGCCGACGAGGACGCCCGCGTCCGTCGCGCGGGCGACGGCGACGACGTCGTCGACGTACGCCGAGAGGGCCTCGTAGCCCGCCTCGGCGTCGACGTCCGCGCTCTCGCCGTGTCCGCTCAGGTCGACGGCGACGACCGGTCGGTCGTCCGCGAGCCGAGACTGTCCCTTCCAGACCTCGTGGGACCCGCCGCTCCCGTGGACACACAGCATGGGACTCCCGTCGCCGCCGCGGTCCGAGCGGTGGTAGGCCGTCTCGCGCCCGTGGTGAGTGACTGTCTCCATGTCCCAGCGTTTCGCGCGGTGTGGCATAAACCCACGTCGTCGGCGAATCGGTGTGAACCGCAATTCGAGTGAAGTCGCCATATTATGCCCCCGTCCCCCGATTAATCAAAGAAGGATTTATATATTAGCGTCCCTAACTTGGAGTTAGGAGATACCATGGAACGCCAGCAATCAACCGGAAGAGACGAGCAGTTCGTTCGTCGGTACGACTACGACGACGGGTGGGTCGTCGCCGCGGAGCTCGGCGTCCCGGACGACCGCGTCGACGTGGACGTCGTCGGGACGACTGCCATCGTCGTCGTCGACGCGGGTGACGGGGAAGCGGAACACGAGTTCGGGCTCCCCGGCACCGCCGAAAACGTTGACACGAACAACGGCGTACTCGTGATCACGGGAGACCAATGAAACTCATCGTCAAACCCCTCAAGCAGAAGGACGCCGGGCGCGGACTCGCGGCCATCGACAAGCAGGCCGCGGAGGAACTGGGCCTGGAAGGCGGGGATTACATCCGCATCGAAGGAAGCGACGGAACGACCATCGCTCGCGTCTGGCCGGGCTACCCCGAGGACCGGGGCACCGGCATCATCCGCATCGACGGCCAGCTTCGTCAGCAGGCCAACGTCGGCATCGACGACCGGGTCGAGGTCGAGAAGGCGGACGTCGAACCCGCCTCGCGCATCACCATCGCGCTCCCCCAGCGGCTCGGCATCCGGGGGAACATCGACGCCCTCATCCGCCGCGAACTGAGCGGGAAACCGGTCACGACCGGCCAGTCCGTCAGGCTGCCCCTCGGATTCGGCATGATGGGGAGCCAGGGGCAGGCGATTCCGCTGAAAATCGCCGCTACCGAGCCCTCGGGAACGGTCGTCGTCACGGACTCGACCGAGGTGCAGATCAGCGAGAAGCCGGCCGAGCAGATCCGAGAGACCGAAGGTGAAGGTGGCCACGAGGGCGCACCCGACGTCACCTACGAGGACATCGGCGGCCTCGACCGCGAACTCGAACAGGTCCGGGAGATGATCGAACTGCCGATGCGCCACCCGGAACTGTTCAAGCGCCTCGGCATCGAACCGCCGAAGGGCGTCCTGCTCCACGGCCCGCCGGGGACGGGGAAGACGCTCATCGCCAAGGCCGTCGCCAACGAGATCGACGCCCACTTCCACACCATCAGTGGGCCGGAAATCATGTCGAAGTACTACGGCGAGAGCGAGGAGCAACTCCGCGACGTCTTCGAGGAAGCCGAAGAGGAGGCACCCTCCATCGTCTTCATCGACGAGATCGACTCCATCGCGCCCAAGCGCGGCGAGGCCGGCGGCGACGTCGAGCGCCGCGTCGTCGCCCAGTTGCTCTCGCTGATGGACGGCCTCGAAGAACGGGGTGAGGTCGTCGTCATCGGTGCGACCAACCGCGTGGACGCCATCGACCCGGCCCTCCGCCGTGGCGGGCGCTTCGACCGCGAGATCGAGATCGGCGTCCCCGACCAGAACGGCCGCAAGGAGATTCTGCAGGTCCACACGCGGAACATGCCTCTCACCGAGGAGATAGACCTGGAGGAGTTCGCCGAGAACACCCACGGCTTCGTCGGGGCCGACATCGAGTCGCTGACGAAGGAGGCCGCGATGAACGCCCTGCGGCGAATCCGACCGCGGATCGACCTCGAAGCGGACGAAATCGACGCCGAAGTCCTCGAATCCCTGGAAGTCACCGAGAAGGACTTCAAGGAGGCGATGAAGGGCATCGACCCCTCGGCGCTCCGCGAGGTGTTCGTCGAGGTGCCCGACGTCACGTGGGACGACGTCGGCGGCCTCGAAGACACCAAGGAACGCCTCCGGGAGACGATCCAGTGGCCGCTCGACTACCCCGAGGTGTTCGAGGCGATGGACATGGACGCCGCGAAGGGCGTCCTCATGTACGGCCCGCCGGGGACGGGGAAGACCCTCCTCGCGAAGGCCGTCGCCAACGAGTCCGAGAGTAACTTCATCTCGGTGAAAGGGCCCGAACTCCTCGACAAGTACGTCGGCGAGAGCGAGAAGGGCGTCCGCGAGATATTCAGCAAGGCCCGCGAGAACGCTCCGACGGTGGTGTTCTTCGACGAAATCGACGCCATCGCGACGGAGCGCGGCAGCAACACCGGCGACTCGGGCGTCACCGAACGCGTCGTCTCGCAACTCCTGACGGAACTCGACGGGCTCGAATCGCTGGAGGACGTCGTCGTCGTCGCGACGACGAACCGGCCGGACCTCATCGACCCGGCGCTCCTCCGTCCGGGACGGCTCGACCGGCACGTCCACGTGCCCGTCCCCGACGAGGCGGCCCGCCGCGCCATCTTCGAGGTCCACACGCAGAACAAACCGCTCGCCGACGGCGTCGACCTGGACGAACTCGCCCGCAAGACCGAGGGCTACGTCGGTGCCGACGTCGAGGCGGTCTGTCGCGAGGCGTCGATGGCCGCGAGCCGGGAGTTCATCCGGAGCGTCAGCCCCGAGGAGATGGGCGAGTCGCTCGGGAACGTCCGCATCACGATGGACCACTTCGAGGAGGCGCTGGACCAGGTCAACCCGAGCGTCACCGAGGAGACGCGGGAACGTTACGAGCAGATCGAACGGCGCTTCCAGCAGAGCGAGGTCGAACGCGAGTCCGAACCCACGGTCAGTCGGACGTTCCAGTAGCCCGACGCCGACCCCGCGCTTTCCCCGACCGGAAGCTTTTGATACTATTGGGCGGTATTGAGGGATACGTACTCGGATATGCAGATGAGAACACACTCATCCGACCGGCGGCCGACCGTACGGGGCCTGACACGATGACACCAGGGGACGACGACCTGTTACAGCTCGGACCGAGCGGCGAACCGGCGTACGCCTGTGAGGCGTGCGGGGAAACGTACGAGGAAGAACACTACCTCTGCCCGGCGTGTGGCGAGTTCGCCATCGACCGCCGGCCTCTCGACTAACGACGTCGAGTAACCGTCCGGCGTGGTCGCCGGGCGAAACGCGGCCGGCGCCGCGTTCGGCTGCTTCGTCCGGACCGGCGTCGGAGACGCTTCGGGCGACGCCGTCGAACGTATTTTCGAACGGACGGCTCTCGCCTCGACTAGTCGGTGCCGGCGTCGAGTACCGTTCGGGCGAGGCGCGCTACGGGCGTGTTCGGGGCTTCACTCCAGCGGTTCGGCCGCCTCGCGGTCGATGAGAGGTTCCGCGTTCGTCGTCGGCAGCGTCACCACGTCTTCGCGCGCGAGGTCGTACTCCCGTTCGTCGACGCCGAAGATCTCGCCGACGTCCCGCGTGATGCGAACGGTCGTTCGGTCGGCGGCGGACGCGGCGTCGGATTCAGATGCGTGTTCGGCCGCTGGGCCGGCGTCCGAGGTAGACTCTGACGTGGCGTCGGTCGCGGACGCAGACGCTGCGTCGTCGGTCGGAACGAAATCGGCGGCCGTCCCACCGTCGGTGGTCGCATCCACGTCCAGGGTCGCGTCGGCGTCGTCGCTCCCGTCGCTACGGGCGTCTGTCGATTCCGGGGCGCCGTCCGCGTTCGCGGCGGCCGATTCCGCGTTGCCACCCATCGCGTCGGCCAGCAAGCCGTCGTCGGCGTGTCCTTCGGTCGGCGTGTCCGACGTCGGGGACGCTCCCGACTCGGTCGGCGTGTCCGAGGTCGGGGATGCCCCCGACTCGGTCGGCGGCGTCGACGGGGCGTCGTCGATGACGGCCGGTGTCGCATCCGCGGACGCTCCCTCGGCGTCGGTAGCCGAGGCGTCCCCGTCGTCGTAGGTTCCGGCCAGCGTATCGAGGACGGACTCCCGATTCTCCTTGATGCGGGCCACGAGGTCGTCGAACAGTTCGCGTTCCTCGCTGGTGAGACCCTCCTCCTCTGCGGCCATGTCGGCGGCGGCGAAGGTCGCGCGCTTGACCACCTTGCCGACGCGGCGTTCGTAGAGGGACTCGACCACCTCCTCGGCCGTCTCGATTTCGTCGGTGAGGCGGCCGACCTCGGGCGAGGAGAAGGGGTCGTCGGCCTCGGCGGCGGCGCGTTCGCGTTCGGCTTTCAACTCCGCGACGTAGTCCGCGACGTCGCGGTAGAACGAATCCCGCAGGTGCTGGAGGCTGTCCTTCTGGCGTTCGGTCCGTTGGACGCTCCGCAGTTCGTCGAGATTCATTCTTTGACCTTCCGCGCTCGCCCGCGTGCCATGAGGAACACGCCGACGCTCTCCGGTACGGAGTACTCGCCTGCATCGAGTGTAAAGCTATCGCCGTCGAGGCTGACCGCTCCGGGGCCGGTCACCTCGACGCGAATCTCCCGCCGCGTGAAGCGCTCCGGGACGGCGTCGACGAGGGGGTCGAAGTCGGCCACCTCGTCGCCGTCGAGTCGGCGGACCACCAGTCCGCTCCCGCCGTGGAGGCTCCCCGGCAGGCGGATGAGGCGGTGCGTGTCGGTCGTCACCGGTTCGTCGATGGGTGCCGTCTCCTCGGCGACCGTCTCGCTGACGAGGGCGTCGACCAGCGTCCGGAGGCCCGGACCGCCGGCCTCGACGTTTCCCGCTGCCACGGCGTCGGGGTTCTCACGAAGTACGCCGAGAATCGTCTCCGAGCGACCCTCGCCGACGCCGTCGAGTTCCTGGAGGCGCTCGCGGGCGGCCGCCGTCTCCATCTCGCGCAGGTCGTCGACGAATTCGAGGAGGCGTCGGTGGACGCGACGGCCCCACCCACCCCCGGTCCGGAGGACGCGCCGGGTCGTGCCGTCGACCGACCGGGTCGTGACGAGTCCCTCGACGTCCAGGTCGATGGCGCGGACGTAGTCGACGATTTCGCGTCGCGCCTCGCTGTCCAGGTCGCGGACCGACTCGTCGCGGACGTGGACGTGATACCCCCGGCCGCCGGAGAAGACGACCGACGTCTCGAAGTCGAAGTCGTCTTCCAGCAGGTCGAGCAGTCGCAGGAGGGCGTCCTTGCAGGCCGCGAGCATGTCGGGATAGGACGTGGCGTCGGGGTCGACGCCCGGCAGGTGGTCGGCGTCCAGGTCGAAGACGAGGTCGGCACCCTGCCACCCCTTGCGCTCCATTCGCGACTCGCCGGGGTCGTCGTAGCGGGCGGCGGAGAAGTAGACGTGCCGGGGGGACTCCTCGGCGAGGAAGGTGCCGAGGTCACCCAGAGACAGGAGGGACTGATGGCGGACCATCGTCGTCCCCTCGCCGGCGGTCCAGGGAACGTGGCCCCACTCGCGCGCCTCGGCGGCCGGCGGCAGCGGGAGGTCGGCGCTCCGGTAGTAGTCCCCGAACCGCCCACGAAGATACTCGCGGGTGCGTCGGTCCATCGTGTCCCGGCGATTGTCGAGACGCGCGTATAGGCATTGCCATCGCCGGCGAAAGCCTCACTCGCGGGGCGGAACCCGCCCCCGTCCGACGAGGAACTCCCGCCCCTCGACGTCTTCGAGGGCGGCGACGCGCCCGCCGACGTCGACCGGACCGTCGTCGGTATCGACAGTCATGGTCGCCACCTGCTCGGAGGCGTCGTAGTTCACGTCACCGATCCGTCCCTCGACGACGACGTCGGCACCCGTCTCGACGTCGCGACCGACGACGCTCGCGTAGAAGTCGCCGTCGAGTTCGTGGAGGTCCTTGACGGCGCGGCGGATGGAAGCGTACCGCCGCGGGAACGACGGCTCCGGCGTCGCCGAGACGAGGGGCTCTGCCGTCGTCCAGAGGACGGTGCCGAAAAAGCCCGACACCAGAAAGCCGAGCGCGGAGCGGTTGAAGATGACGCCGTAGCGTTCGACGTCCTCGCGGAGGGCGTCCTGCGTCGCGTAGAGGGAGTACTGACCGTCGGCGACGGCGAGAACGGGCGTGGTGATGCCCCGGCGTGCGCGGACGGTCGTCGCCACGTCGAGGTAGTCGAACTCGTCGGGGTCGGGCGCGCGGCGCGCGGGCGTCACCAGCAGTTCGACGCTCACGCCCGCGTCGACGGCGTCGGCGAGGGGCGCACGAAAGCGACGCAACAGGTCGGGCGTCAGCGAGAGGGCGAGTTCGTAGTCGGCCGCCTCGACGACGTCCTCCAGGTAGCGGAGGATGGTCGCGCGCGACTTCACGAGGGCCGCCGCCTCGGCCTCCCGCGCGGGCGTGGTGTACCGGCGTTCGAGTTCGTCGACGAGGGTGGCGAGCGACGACTGGACGTCTTCGAACGCTTCCTCCGGGTCGATGGCGACGATTTTCATCGGACGCGATTCGCGGAGTTCGACCAGTCCGCGGTCGGAGAGGCTCCGGACGGTGTCGTACACCCGTGGCTGGGGAACGTCGGTCCGGTCGGCGATTTCGCTCGCGGACAGTTCGCCGTGTTGCAGGACCGCGAGATAGGCGTCGATTTCGTACTCGCCGAGGTCGAACCGGTCCCCGACGCGTTCGAGCGTCGAGCGAAGGTCGTCGGCCATAGGCGTCGTTCACGGCCCGCGAGTAAAGGCGTTGTCAGAGCGGTCCCGTTCGGCGGGACGCCGTCCCGGGGGCGAACGCTCATAGTGAGTACTGTAACTGTTTACCGGTGGTTCGC
>JBDGTU010000068.1:0-27768 GCA_042216495.1 Haloferacaceae archaeon | reverse complement strand
CCCTCCTCGACTGGACGGAGACGAACGCAGTCGAGGAGATTACGATTCTCTCGGGCATCCCGTTCGCCCACGGCCCCGAGGAACACGCCGCCTTTTACGTCGCGACGGAGGACTACCGGGCCCGCCGCCTCGACGGCGTCGACATCGACCCGATGGGGCGGGGGTTTCTCGACGGCGTCAACGCCAGCCTGATGTCCGAGGGAATGGAGTCGTCGCTCAGGACCGGCCTGTTCGTCACGCCGGTCCACGCCCAGATCCCCGACGTCGAGGCGGCGATACGGCTCGTCGACGCCTTCGAGCGGGTGTACGGCCTCGACGTCGATTCGGGGCCGCTGGAGGCGTTCGCCCGCGAGGTCGAACAGTACTACCGGGACCTCTCCGCTCGCCTCGACGCCGTCGAGGACCGACAGGTCCCCGAAGACCGGATGTACATGTAGTGACCTCCTCCACGGCCTAAAGGCCGTGGCATCCGGCCACCGGATGACCGGCCTGCCGAAGCAGGACGTTTCGGTTCCAACCCGCACTCAGAGGGAACCGGCAGCATACCGGCGAAACTCTCGTTTTCTCCCTCGCTGTAGGGCTGTGGCCCGGTCACGCAGGCCCCATCGGAATCCGTGTCATTGCCGTGTGACGAACAGACCGTGTTCGTCACCGCCCCTTGTCTGTTGGGGGCCGGCATCTCACCGATTCCGTAGCAATCTTTCGTACGTCGGGCCACGACAAAAACCTTCGGTCGGCCATCCAGTCCGGCCACAGTCCGGTGGTTTTCTTCGCCGGAGTGTCCGCTCGACCCCCGCCTGTTCGCTCCTCGGTTCCGACTGGCGTCGGAACACTCGTCACTCACGGAAAGGCGGGGGTATGCGCTCGTCTCTCTATCACAGCCACTCCTCGTTGCGGAAGTGCGTGAGCATCACGAGGGCGACGAGGAACATCCCGACCATGACTGCCGGATAGCCGTACGTCCACCCGAGTTCGGGCATGTTGTAGGGGCTCCCGTCGAAGTTCATGCCGTAGACGCCGACGACGAACGTCAGCGGCAGGATGATGGTGGCGACGACGGTGAGCCGTTTCATCACCTCGTTCGTCGACTGCGAGAGCGTGTTCAGGTAGATATCGCGCGCGCCGATGGCCAGGTCGCGGTACGTCTCGACGAGTTCGACCAGTTGCACGAGGTGGTCGTAGACGTCGCGGTAGTACTTCTCGGACGCCTCGTCGACCTGTTCGCTGTCCCCCCGCGAGAGGACGCCCACCGCGTCGCGCATCGGCCAGAGGATGCGCCGTACCGACAGTAACTCCCGGCGGATGCTGGTGAGGATTTCGAGCGTCTCCGTGTCGGGGTCGTCCACGATGTCGTCTTCGACCGCCTCGATGTCGTCTTCGATTTCGTCGAGAATCTCGAAGTACTCGTCGACGACGCTGTCGACGACGCGGTAGGCGGAGAAGTCGGGCCCCCGCCCGAGCAGTCGCGGGTCCTCGCGACTGACGTTCCCCCAGACGGTTTCGACGGCGGGGGTCTCGTCCGCCGTGAGCGAGACGAGCCAGTCGTCGCCGACGAACAGGCCGACCGGGTCGTCGCGTATCTCCTCTTCGAACGTCGTCTCCCCCCGGCGTAGGCGGGCCGTCTTCACGAGGACGAACGTGTGGGCCTCGAACTGTTCGACCTTCGGACGGACGTCGCTCTGGACGTCCTCGATTTCTAGGGGATGGAGGTCGAACGCGTCCGTCACGAGGTCGAGTTCGGCCGCGTCGGCGTCGGTGACTCGCACCCACGTCGTCCCCGTTGCCGACCGGGCCGCCTCCAGTTCCGCCCGCGTCGTCACCTCGCGGGCTTCGACCGTGCCGTCGCGGTAGACCTGCACCCGAATCACGACGCGTCACCCTCCCCGCCAATCGCGACGAGCGTGATGCCGACCATGAACGCCGTGATGGCGAAGGCTCGCGCCGGATAGGCGACCAGCACGCCGACCACGTAGCCCGCGAGGCCGACGACGGACAGGCCGACGCCGACGCCGAACGTCCGGTCCATGCGACAGTCCACGGCGGGGACGTACAAATATCGTCGCGTTCGTGACGCGTCGTGACGTCGCCGCGCGAGCGTGGGTTCCCGAACGCGCTCCCGTCGCACTCGACCGGACAAACGGAGCGTTTTTGCGCCGCGCGCGCACCGACTGGTGCATGAGCGACGACGCGGACGCGAACGACCGAACGGACCCGGCGGAGGGACTCACCTACGCGGAGGCGGGCGTCGACATCGAGGCGAGCGAGGCGGCGACGGCCGCCCTGGTCGGGGCCGTCGGCGAGAGCGAGGGGGACTACGCCGGGCTTCTCGACATCGGCGACCGGTATCTCGCCCTCGCCACCGACGGCGTCGGGACGAAACTCCTCGTCGCCGAGGCCCTGGGCGACTACTCCACGGTCGGCATCGACTGCATCGCCATGAACGCGAACGACCTCGTCGCGGCGGGCGTCCGCCCGGTGGCGTTCGTCGACTACCTCGCCGTCGACGAACCCGACGAGGCGTTCGCCGAACAGGTCGGCGACGGCCTCGCGGCGGGTGCCGAGCGGGCGGGCATCGAACTCGTCGGCGGCGAGACGGCGGTCATGCCGGAAGTCGTGCGAAGCCTCGACCTGGCGGGCACCTGTGCCGGGCTGGCGGCGAAAGACGCCGTCTTCGCGGGCGAGGCCGAACCCGGCGACGCCCTCGTGGGCTTTCGCTCCTCGGGCATCCACTCGAACGGCCTGACGCTCGCGCGCACGGCGGTCACGCGGCATCACGACTACACCGACTCCTGTCCGTTCGGCGACTACGACACGCTCGGCGAGGCGCTCCTGGAACCGACGCGCATCTACACCGGCCTGCTCGACCCGATGCGGGACCACGGCACACGGGCCGCCGCCCACGTCACCGGCGGCGGGTGGACCAACCTCGAACGCCTCGGCGACCACCGCTACGTCGTCGACGACCCGTTCGACGCCCAACCGGTCTTCGAGTTCGTCCAGTCGGAAGGCGACGTCACGGACGAGGAGATGCACCGGACGTTCAACATGGGGACGGGATTCGTCGCCGCGCTTCCCCCCGAGAACGCCGCGGCGCTGGCGGAGGCGGCGGACGGGCGAATCGTCGGCCACGTCGACGCGGCGGACGGCGAGGCGTCGTCGGTGTCGATTCGCGGCCTGGAACTCGACTAGGAGAGCCGGCGGGCGATGTCGGCTTCGGTGACGATGCCGACCGCTTCGCCGCCCTCGGTGACGATGACGGCCTTGTAGTAGTCGAGGAGGTTCCGGAGTTCGTCGACCGTCGCGTCCCGGGCCACCGTCGGGAACGACTCGCTCATCACCTCTCGCACCGGCAACTCGCCGACGTTCTCGCCGGCGTGAATCACGTCGCTGTGGCTGATGGAGCCGACGGGGATGCCCGCTTGCAACACCGGCAACTGCGAGAACGCTTCCTCGTCCATCAGTTGCTCGGCCTCGGCGACCGAGGAGTCGGGCGCGACGCTGACGATGTCCTCGTGCATCAGGTCTTCCGCCCGGAGGACGCTCCCCTCGGCTTCCTCCAGTGCGTTCACGATGCGACGGAGCGTCGAGAGCCGCGGGTCCACGTCGCCGCCCTCGATGCGTGCGATGAGTGGCTGGGACACCCCGGCCATCTCGGCGAGTTCGCTCTGCGTGAGGTCGAACGACGTCCGCCGTTCTTTCAGGTCCTGTGGCGTCGGGAGCTCCATATCCGGAATAACCCTGGGTTATTAGAAAAGGTTTCGGGAGCCCATGGACTGGAGTGCGTCGGTTCCGACCGTCGCCGGCCCTCGGGCGACGGCGGTCAGTCCCGGTCGTCCTCTTCGAGTTCGACGACGTCGATGACGTCCAGGGGGACGTCGCGGAGTGCGCCGCCGACTTCGCTCTTTGCGATGCGGGTGGCGTGTTTCTCTCCGTCGGCGTTGAACACGTCGATTTCGAGCAGGAGACCGACGAGCGCCGTGTTCGCGGCGATGAACGCGGAGTCGAAGGGCTCGCCGCAGGCGGGACAGGTGGTCGCGCCGACCTCGACCTCGACGTACTCCTTGTCCTGTTCGTTGAGACGGCGACCCGCCTCGCTGACGGCGACGCCGATGGCGTCGTCGATGTCTTCTACGTCGCGGACCAGCCAGGCCGCCTCCATGGCGACGAGATAGTTGCTCATACGGGTACGCAGGTCGCGTGGGGTTTCGTGTCTTGTGGTTCGGCGGTGGTCGCCGTGACGCCCGCGTTCCGTCGACCGTCCCATCGTAACGGGAGGTACCGGTGACGATAGCACGCAGGCAAAACGGCCGGAACGTGGCGTGTGGCGAACATTAATCACCCATTAGCAGCCACGTGTTAGCGCGGTGGACAGATGCTAGGGAAAGGGGCATACAGGGGTGCCACTGACGACGACGTACGACACGCGGACGAGAGCGACGCCGACGACGAGTCGGAGCAGACGCTCGACGAACCGACGGAACACGAGATATTCGAGATACTCGCCAACCGACGGCGACGATTCGCACTCGAAGCCCTCACCGAGTCGGACTCCAGCCTCTCGCTGGGGACCCTCGCTGAACGGGTCGCGGCCGAAGAGAACGACACGACGGTCGACCGGGTGTCGACGGACGAACGCAAGCGCGTCTACACGGCGCTCCAGCAGTCCCACCTCCCGAAGATGGAGCGTGCCGGCGTGGTGAAGTTCGACCAGGAGACCGCCCGCGTCGTGCCGACGGAACATCTCGGTGCAGTCGACCGCTATCTCGCTGGCAACGCCGGAACCCGGCAGTGGGACCGGTACTATCTGAGACTCGCACTCGCCGCCGGTGGCGTCGTGACAGCGTGTGCGGCCGGGATTGCACCGTTCACGCCGCTCGGCTGGTTCGCGCTCTCGGTGGTCGCGCTCGGGGCGCTCGCGGTCGCCCATACCTACGACGAGCGGTTGACCGGAGCGCGCTCCGACGGCCACTGATACGGACTGTCGACCCGTGTCCCAGTACCCGCCGGCTCCGGGTCGGCGGCAGTGGGAACTGGCGTATCCCGGCCCGGGCGACGCCGTTCGCGGCCGCCCACGCTCGACCGGACGGGCTCGCGACGGGTCATCCCGTCCGCCCCGCCGCGACCAGGCTCACACAGAGGAGGCCGGTAGCGAGCGGGATTGCGGCACTGAACGCCGCGACCAGGCCGGCCGTCGCCTGCACGCCCACGACGAGCAGTAGTGCCGGCCCACAGCACGTCGCCCCGGAGAGCAACGCGAACCCGCCGGTCGCGACGCCGACTGACGATTCGATGCCACAGGAACTCGGCGCGCGCACCGCGACGGCGCTGAGCGCGGCGTTCGCCCCGACGAGGACGCCCAGGACGCCCCCGACGACGACGTTCAGCGGCGAGAACAGTAACGTCGCGACGACGAGGGAGACGCGTGCGACCGGCTCGTAGACGAACGGTCGAACGGGTTCGGCGGCACGGCCCACGGGGTCGGCGACGACCGCCGCACCGACGCCGTCCCCACCGACGGCGAGGTTGCCGACGGCGAACAGGTAGACGAGCGGATAGCCGACGGCGGCGAGGGCGAACGCCCACCGGCCGTCGCGACGGCCGAGCGCGCGTCGGAGCGCGTCCGCGGTCCGCCGGAGCGACTCACGCATAGAGCGCCGTCTCCGGATAGAATCCCGCCCACGCGAACCACATCGCGTCGAACGCGTACAGCGGGTCGAGGGGAAGTTCGGCCGGCCGATACGACTGACCGTCGACGCGAACGCCGTCGGCCGTCGCCGCGACGGTCGCGTCGCCGCGCCAGTAGACGTAGCCCGTGTCGAGGACGTCGTCGTGGACGGCGACCACGGAATCGGAGCCGAGTTCGCCCGTCACCACGCCCCGTTCGCCGAGGGCGTCGACGTCGAACGCGACGGCTCCGTCCGGCGTTCGCCCGCCGAGGACGACGGCCTTCGAGGGGCGTCGGTCGTCGCCGGCGAGCGGCGGGAAGAGAGTGCCGTCTCGCGCGTAGTACCCCCGACGCGGCGTGTAGGACCCGTACGGGTCGTCGGCGTAGTTGCGGACGTAGCCGGTGTCCGTCGAGAGGACGACCGTCTCGGGGTGGCGCTCTCGCCACTGGGCCCACGTCGTCCAGACGAGGCGAAACTCCCGGAGCGTCTCGCCGGCGAGGGGGCCGTCGATGGCCCGCGCCAGCATCTGTGGCCACCGGCTGTCCGTCGCCCGGTCGTACATGACGAGGTTGCTGTTGAGGAGTTTCCCCGAGACGCCGAAGGTGGTGTCGCCGCGTTCGAACCCCATCGCCGTCCCCGTGAGCGGACAGTAGGTGACGCTCACGGGCGTGCCGTCGAGGACGTCGTTGCAGATTTCGTGGTGGACGAGGACGCGCTGGGGGTACGCCTTCACGTCGTCACCGCGGGCGACGCCGAAGACGACGTCGTCGGCCGCGAGGAACGCCGCGTCGGCCGCCGGCACGAACGTCGGGTCGTCGACGGACGGGATGCCGTCCTTGGGCGGACCGCCGTCGACGACCTGGTGTCGGAGCGACGCGGACGACTCGGGAATCGGAAGCGCATGGGCTGCGACCGGCGGCGGAGCGCCGCCGTCTGCGGTGGTCCCCGTCGGCGCGTCCGCTGATGCGGTCGGCGCCGCCGTCGACGCGCCGTTCGATGCGTCGTGTCGGCGAACCGACGACGCGCCGCCGGCACAGCCCGCCAGAGCGGCGAGACCGGCGACGACGGCGCGCCGAGTGTGAAGATTTCGCATACTCCACCTGCGCGTCCGCCGCGAAAAAGGTTGAAGCGGCCGTGCGCGCATCGCGCACGCCGTCACTGAGCGGCGAGTGCGTCCGCGAAGTCGTCGTAGGCGACCTGAACGACGTACTCGCCGACCATCCGCGCGCGCTCCCAGTCCGCGTCGGTACAGCGTTCGTCGAGCAGGGTCAGGCCGTCGTCGACGACGGCCGCGGTCTCCGCGCGCAGGTCGCGAAACAGGCCGGCCCGCGCCGTCTCGTCGCGGCCCTCGAAGAACGCGATGAGCCGGGCGTGAGTCCGGAGGCTCACCGCCGGGCGAGCGACCATGCCGCCGGCCACGCGTTCGACGGTGTCCTCGCGTCCACGGAGGTAGGTATGCATCGGGCCGGCGTCCGCGGGGTCGAACGCGCCGTCGAACGCCGCACGGACGCGGCGGAAGTGGTCGGCCTCCTGTTCGGCGACGGCGACGAACGCGTCGCGGGCATCGGTGTCCGTCTCGTCGTCCGCCCACGCGCGAAACGTCTCGCGGGCGGCGCGCTCGCTGTGGGCCGCCGCCCGCAACACCGACGGCGCGTCCCGTTCCCCGTCGGTCAGCGCGTCGACGAGGTCCGGCGACTCCAGGCGCGCGAGTTCCTCGGCTTTCGCCTCGACGAGTGCGTCACGGAACGTCGGTCCGTCCATATCGGTCGGTCGGACGACGACCGTTTCAAGGTTACTCGTCGCCGACGTCCGGTCGCCGTCAGTGCACTTCACCCGCAGCGTCACCGCCAGCGGTCACTCCCTGACGCGGACGATGCGCCCCGCCTGTACCCACGACTCGTCGGCGTCGGTCAGCCCCCGCGGGTCGCAGAAGCGACAGAACGTGTGCGGGCAACCCCGGGGAGCATCACGTCGAACGTCCAGAGCGGTTCGTCGTCGAGGCCGACCTCCTCGACTCGCTGGCGGCGGGGACCGTCTCGACGCGCCCGATGACGACGGACGCGACCGATTACCACGGAATGCCGACGCCGGCAGACCGCCGCGAGTTCAGGCGACGAGGCAACGCCTTCGTCTAGTCGTCTGCGGCGGCCGCATCCATCGACGCGGCGTCTCCCTCGATGCTCGGCGGGTACTCCCCGCGGTCCAGAACCAGGTCGCTCTGCGGGCGCGCCATGCAGGTGAGCGCGTACTCCTCGGCCTCTTCCTCGGTGAGCGCCCGGGCGGCCGGTTGGGTGACCTCACCCTCGACGATTTTCGCCGAGCAGGCCAGACACATCCCGACGCGACAGGAGTACTCCTGTGCGACGCCTTCGCGGAGACAGGCCTTGAGAACCGTCTCCTTGTCGGACACTTCGATGGTCTCGCCCGTCCCGACGAACTCGACGGTGTAGTCGGTCATACGTCGCGATATGCGGGAACCCGGCAAAACTCTTTATCCACCGACGCCGCGGTCCGCCGCCTCCCTGCAATCAGGATTCCGGTCGCTGGTGTCGGACGGTCAGGACGGGCACGTCCGCCGAGCGAACCACGCGTTCGGTGACGCTCCCGAGGAGATACCGGTCGAGTCCCTTCCGGCCGTGGGTGCCCATGACCACCAGGTCGACGCCGTTCTCGTCGACGTAGTCCAGAATTTCCCGGAAGGCGGTCCCCGTCACGACGGTCGTCCGTACCTCGACGCCCGCCTCGTCGGCGGCCGCTTCGACCCGTCGGACTGCCTGTTCGCCCTCCTCCTGGAGCGCGTTCAGGACCATCTCGGTGCCCGCTTCCAGCGTCGCGTACGACCCCGCGTCGACGACGTAGAGGGCGTGCAGGCGCGCGTCGTACTTCGAGGCGACGTCGACGGCGTGGGTGATTGCCTCCTCGGAGGCGTCGCTTCCGTCCGTCGGCACGAGGATGTCGTCGTACATACGGTCTCCTACGCCGGGGAGTGGTTAGAAACTATGGTCGAACCGGACCGACCCACGGCGGTCCGACGAAGCGAAAGGCTTCTACCGGGGCCGGTGGATGGACCGGTATGCCATCGGCCGACGACTCGCCCACCCGCCCCGACCGGGTGACGGTCGCCGTCCTCCTCGTCGCCGCCCTCGCCCTCCTCGTCCGCGTCGTCGCCCTCGGCGAACGCACCTTCCACTGGGACGAGGGTCGCGTCGGCTACTGGTCGCTCCGCTTTCTCGCCACCGGTGCCTTCGAGTACCGCCCCGTCGCCGGCGGGCCGTTCCTCTACGTCGTCGACCGCGCCGTCTTCGCCGCCGTCGGCGCGAGCGACGCTACCGCTCGCCTCGCCGTCGCCGCTATCGGCGGTCTCGCGCCGCTCGTCGCCCTCGGCTTTCGGGGGCGACTCCGCGACGCCGAGACGGTGTTGCTCGCCGTCGTCCTCGGTGCCAGTCCGCTGTTCGTCTACTACTCCCGGTTCCTCCGCGCCGACGTTCCACTCGCCGTCTTCGCGCTACTCGCCGTCGCCTGTTGCTACCGGGCCATCGACACCGGGAGCACGCGCGCGCTCTCCGCCGCCGGCCTCGCCGTCGGCCTGGCCGCGACGACGTCCGCGTTCTTCGTCGGCTACGTCGTCTGCTGGGGCGTCGCGGCCGCGCTGACCTTCGACCACTACCGCCTGCTCGGCGAGGGGGAGACGGCCCGCGAGCGGTTCGCGGCCGCCGAGCGCGCACTCCGGGCCCGCGGCCGCGACGTCGCGTCCGCCGTGGGCCTCGCGCTTGCCGTCGTCCTCTTTTTCTACGCGCCGCGGGCCGGCGGCGAGGGACCCGGCCTCTGGAAGCCGACGACGTTTCCACGGGTCGTCGAGGCCGCGTTCGCGGGCACCGTATCCAAGTTCGTCGGCGTGCGCGTCGTCGGCCGGCGACACGACGGTACCCACCCGATTTTGCCCTTCGTGCGGGACTACGCCGAGGTGCTGGCGGCCGCCTCGCTCGTCGTCGTCGCCCTCGCCGTCTTCGGGTTCCTCCGCGACCGATACGGTAGCGGCGAGTCGCGGTCCGTCGTCGCCTTCCACGCCTACTGGGCCGGCGCGTCGCTGTTCGTCTTTCCCGTCGTCACCGAAGTGAGTGCGCCGTGGGTCGCGCTTCACACGCTCGTCGCCCTCGCCGTGCCCGCGGCCGCCGGTGCCGGCGCGCTGGTCCGCCGCGGACGGCGTGCCGCCGCGCGCGACGACGCCGCCAGCGTCGCCGCCGTCGTCGTCCTCGCGCTCGCGCTCACCGGCCACGTCGGCGCGGTGACGGCGACGAACGTCTACGCGTCGCCGTCGCCGGAGAACCCGATGGCCCACTACGCCCAACCGGCGGACGACCTCGACCCCCTCGTCGCGAACGTCTCGACCGCAATCGCCGGCAACGACGGCACCGACGTGTTGTTCTACGGCGAGCGGTTCGTCGTCCCCTACCGGACGAACGACGGCCGCCCGCCCGCGAGCGACGAGTGGGGGAACCGTCTCCCCCTCCCGTGGTACTTCGAGCGCATCGGAGCCGAGACCGACGGCGTCCACGGCCCGGCCGCGTTCGAGGAGCGCGCGTCGCTGCCGCCGGTGGTCGTCGCGGACCCGAGCGCCCGCTCGACGCTCGACTCGCGGTTAGCGGGATACGAGCGGCGAACCTACCGACTCGCGCTCTGGAATCGAGAAGTCGACGTCTATCTCCGGCGCTAACGGAACCCCATCGCCTCGATCTGTTCCTGGTAGCGGTTGCGGATGGTGACTTCGGTCACCTGGGCGACGTCGGCGACCTCGCGCTGGGTCTTCTTCTCGTTACAGAGCAGCGAGGCGGCGTAGATGGCGGCGGCGGCGAACCCCGTCGGCGACTTCCCCGAGAGCAGGCCCTGCTCGGCGGAGACGTCGATTATCTCGGTCGCTTTCGCCTGCACCTCCTCGCTCAAGTCGAGCGCGGAGGCAAAGCGCGGGACGAACTGCTTCGGGTCCACCGGCTTGAGTTCGAGGCCGAGTTCCTGGGAGATGTAGCGATAGGTCCGACCGATTTCCTTCTGTGGGACGCGGGACACTTCGGCGACTTCGTCCAGCGAGCGAGGGATGCCCTCCTGCCGGCAGGCGGCGTACAGGGCGGAGGTGGCGACGCCCTCGATGGAGCGGCCGCGGATGAGGTCCTCGTTGAGAGCGCGGCGGTAGATGACCGACGCGACTTCGCGCACGGACCGGGGGACGCCCAGGGCCGAGGCCATGCGGTCGATTTCGCTGAGCGCGAACTGGAGGTTGCGCTCGCCGGCGTCCTTGGTTCGGATGCGCTCTTGCCACTTGCGCAGGCGGTGCATCTGACTGCGCTTCTCCGAGGAGAGCGACCGGCCGTAGGCGTCCTTGTCCTTCCAGTCGATGGTCGTCGTCAGGCCCCGGTCGTGCATCGTCTCGGTGATGGGCGCGCCGACCCGGGACTTGCTCTGTCGCTCCGAGTGGTTGAACGCCCGCCACTCCGGCCCGCGGTCTATCTGCTGGTCGTCCAGTACCAGTCCGCAGTCGTCACAGACGAGTTCTCCCTGGTCCGCGTCCGTGACGACGTTCTCCGACCCGCACTCCGGGCAGTTCAAGGACTCGTCCGCTTCCTGTTCCGTCTCCTGGGCTCGTTGACGCTGGCGGCTCGGACGTTCCATTATAAGTGTTGTGGAGAACGGGACATTTAAATGTTTGTGACGGGGCGAAATGCACTCCCACCGAGTTCGGCCCGTAGTCGCACTCCACGGGGCTTCCATCGTCTGAATTCCCCGTTCGATATCGGCTTACCCCGCGTAAGCGACGTTCACGGCACCGATACGCTATTATACGACCGCCGGCGTCGTCGTCGGCCCCTCGAAGGAGATGTACGAAAAGCGGCTCTCGCTCCCGGATATCGGGGGAATGGGGGCGTTGGAGCGTGTGACCCCCAGAAGCACTAGGGGACGCCTGCCATATCAGTTTCACGCGTCGGGTAATTACCATTGTGCATTTACAAAACCTTTAGTATAACCAGGGAATATTGCCACGCATGAGTACGACGCGCTCGCCCGCGGGGACGCGCGACGCGACAATCGTCGAGAGTGTGGCAGCCGTCCGTCGGGTGGAGGCGTGAACATGGCGACGAAAGCCGAACTCGAAGGCCAGCTCACGGTCGTTGCGGGGTTCGAGAATCCACAGGTCGGCCTCGAACAGTATCCGACGCCGCCGGAACTCGCGGCCCACGTCGTCCACGTCGCGGACCTGAACGGGGACATCGAGGGCAAGACCGTCGTCGACCTCGGCACCGGCACCGGGATGCTCGCCCTCGGGGCGGCCCTCCGCGGGCCGAAACGCGTCGTCGGCGTCGAACTCGACCGCGACGCCCTCGAAACCGCCCGCGAGAACCGTCCGCGCGTCGGGACGCGAACCGACATCCACTGGGTTCAGGCGGACGCGACCCGCGCCCCCCTGTGTCCCGACGGCTCCACGACGGTCGTGATGAACCCGCCGTTCGGCGCACAGCAGGGCCACGAACACGCCGACCGGGCGTTCCTCGAAACCGCGGCCGACGTCGCCGACGTCTCCTATTCGGTCCACAACGCCGGCAGCCGGGAGTTCGTCGAGGCGTTCGCCGCCGACAACGGCGGCGAGGTGACCCACGCCTTCCGCGCGACGTTCGAACTCGACCGGCAGTTCGACTTCCACGACGAGGACCGCAAGGAACTGGAGACGGAAGTCTACCGCATCGTCTGGACGGACTAGGTCGCCCGGTTCGCCGGGTACGTCTCCTCGCTCGCGACGCGGACGCGCGTCTCGTCGTACGTCGCGACCAGTTTCGTCCCGTCGTGGGTCAGCGTCACCCCCAGGAGCGTCACCGAACTGTCGGTCGCGGGCATCGGTGCCGACGCCGACGCGTTCGCGCGCGTGACGGTCACCAGGAACCGGTCGGCGCGGGCGACTATCGTGACGTTTCGGCCGCCGACGACCGGGTCGGCGCGCTTCGGCGGCGACGTGTACGCCGTCACGTTTCGGCCGGCACGTGAGAGCGAGACGCGATAGACCGTCCCGTTGCCGACGACGTCCCAGCCGTCGCGGTGGACGCGGACGGTTTCGCGCCAGCCGACCCCGCCGAGTCGCACCCGCGCGTCGCCCGCGAAGTCGAGTCGCCCCTTCGTCACGGCCGTCGTCCAGATGCCCCGCCGGTTACTCTCGACGACGACGCCGGACGTGGTGACGTTCGTCGTCTCGCCGAACGCGGAGACGTCGACGGCCGACACCATCTCGTTGGTGACGTTCTCGGCGTAGGTCACCTCGTAGTCACGGACCGTCGTCGTCGCAGTCACGGAACCGTCCGCCGGGCGCGTGAGGTTGACCGGGACGGCCGGCCCGCTGATGGCCGCCGTCACGAGGACGACGGCGACGGCGGCGGCCTGCCACCGGGGCAGCGCCCGGAGGGCGTCGGCCGGCGCGTCGACCAGGGGCCGGTCCGACGCAGTGACGGCCAGCGTGACGAGCGTCGCGAGGAGGGCGACGGCGACGACGCCGACGGCGCGATAGAGGACGTACGCCTCGCCGCCGCGGTACCAGTAGACGGCCCACAGCGACTGTCCGACGGCGAAGAGGACGACGCCGACCCACAGACGGAGCGCCGACGGGACATCGTCGCCGCGTCGGCGGGCGACCCAGAGGCCGAGGAGGACGCCCACGAACAGGCCGAGCGCGTGGCCCTGGATGGCGATGTCGGCCCACCACGGCGAGGAGTAGACGGGTTCGGCCTTCCCGACAACCGTCGGCGAGCGCAGGGCGCGATGGACCGTCCGGACGACGCCCCCGGCCGAGAGCGCGACGACGGTGCCGAGCGGGTAGTAGACCAGCGCGAAGCCGGCGAAGGCGAACACGACGCCCGAGAAGCCGATTATCGGCCCGATGGAGAAAGCGGCCGTCACGAGGCCGACGGCGACGGCGACGCCGGGGACGACGACGAACGCCCGGACGTAGGGGTTCGTCCGCCAGGAATCGAACGTCGACGCCCCGCGTTCACGCGGGAAGTGCCCCCACGCGTACTCTGCGAGCGGGGCGAACACGAGCGTGCCGACGAGGTTGGAGACGAGGTGGCCCGGCCCGACGTGGGCGAACGCCGCGCTCAGGACGCCCAGCGGATAGAAGTACGACCAGGCACGAAACGGGACGACGACCGGCGCGTACCAGTGTGACCAGCCGCCCTGCAGGAACAGGTACGTCGAGAGGACGAACGTGACGGCGGTGAGCGTCCCCCAGGGGACGCCGAGGAGGAGTCGGGTGCGCAGTCGACCGACGCGGGAGCGCGTCGAACGGTCGAGGCGGGCGACGACGACGGCGGCGAGAACGAGGGCCACGACGACCGCCAGTCGCTGGACCAGCGTCCAGTGCGGAACCGGGGCCATACCTTCGACTCTCACCGCGCGGGTAATGAATCCCGCGCCGTCCGGCTATCGCTCCGTCACGTCGCTACTGCGCGCTAGAAAGGCCGTTCAGATTTTCTCCTCGGCGTCCTCGGCGAGTTCGGCCATCCGCTTGCCGACGCGACCGGCGTCGGAGAACTCGTCTTCGCTCATCGCGGAGGCGAGGGCGTTCCCGAGGACGAAGACGGCGTGTTTGTGCTCGCTTTTGGACTTGTGGACGTGCGACGGGTCGACGCTCAACTGTTCGTACGGCTCGAAGATGTCGCTGTCGACGTTCTCCCGCGACCGGAAGTAGTCCATAATCGCCACCATCTGCTCGTGCAGTTCGAGCAACTCCTCTTTGTGCATGCTCGTGGATAGGTCCGAGGGTAGTTTAAGCGTTATTGCGCATCCCTAGCAAATCGCGGGTTAGAACACGTACTCGTCGTCGTGGCCCATCATCCCTTCCTCCTCGAATCCGGGCTCTTCCTCGTCCATCGGTCCGCTGGTCTTGTACGCGCGCAGACCCGTCGAGAGCAGTTCTTCGATGGCTTCCTCGCGGTTGACGAACTCGCCCTGTTCGACGAGCTGGGCGATCTGCATCTCGAGGTGTTCCGGCACGGTTATTTCGACTTTGGGCATCTGACGTCCCACGCTTTGAACAGCCGGTATTTAACTCTGACGGGGGAGGATGTTCGGACTTACCGAACTTCGAGTTCGGAGTCTAAAAGGTGCGTTTCCCGTTTCGGAACTGCATTTCTCATTTCCCGTACCTGCGGTGTCCCGCGCCGCCGACGATTTCGGAGGAGCCGTCGACGCTCGCCGCGTTCGACCGCTCCGGCGTCGCGCCGACGGTATAGTTAGGTAAAAGAGTCCGGCGGCCGGAAGGAGACGTAATGGAACTTCCCCGAACCGGCGAGGCGGGGGCGCGCCTCGTCAGCCGGGCCGTTCGGGTCGACGCCCCCTCACCGCGGACCGCCCTCCGGACGGCGACGACGCCGCGAACGCTCTGGGCCGCCCCGGAGGAGGCGACTGTCGTCGCCGGCGGGGCCGCGGCGACGCTCACAGCCGACGGCCCGGACCGGTTCGCCGCCGTCCGCGAGGGGGTCGAATCTCTCCTGTCGGCCGGCGACGTCCACGCCGGAACGGAGGCGGCCCGGCCGCGCCTGTTCGGCGGCTTCGCCTTCCACGACGAGGGGACCGAGCGCCCGCCGTGGACCGCCTTTCCCGGCGCGCGGTTCGTCCTCCCGCGCGTGCAAGTGACGTACGCCGACGACGGGGCGTGGCTCACGGTCAACGCCGCCGGCCCCGACGCCACGCCCGACGCCGTCGAATCCCGACTCGATACGGAGCGCGACCGCATCGAGTCGCTCACCGAGGACCCGCCGGCCGACCCGCCCGGCATCGTCGCCCGCGAGCGAACGACCGCCCGGGACGAGTGGCGGACCTCCGTCGAACAGGCCGTCGAGCGCATCCGCGCCGGCGACCTGCAGAAAGTCGTCCTCGCCCAGGCGCTGGCGGTGACGCTCGACCGCCCACTGTCGGTGCCGGACGTGCTCGCTAGCCTCGCGACGCGCTACCCCGATTGCTATCGCTTCCTGGTCGAACCCGGAGACGACGCCCCGAGCTTCTTCGGCGCGACGCCGGAGCGACTCGTGACGCGCCGCGGCCGGACCGTCCACACGGGCGCGCTGGCCGGCACGACCGGCCGCGGCGACACTCCCGAGGAGGACGACTGGCTGGCCGAGGAACTCATGGCCGACGAGAAGAACGCCCACGAACACGAACTGGTCGCGGAGGCCATCCGCGAGCAACTCGCTCCCTTCGCCGACTCGGTTCGGACGGGCGAACGGAACGTTCGACGTCTGGCCACGGTCCAGCACCTCTGGACGCCCATCGACGCCACGCTCTCCGAGGACGTCCACGTCCTCGACCTGGTCGAAGCGCTCCACCCGACGCCGGCCGTGGGCGGCCTCCCGCCGGCCGCGGCGCTCTCGACCATCCGCGAGACGGAGCCGTTCGACCGCGGCTGGTACGCCGCCCCCGTCGGCTGGGTCGACGCCGCCGGCGACGGCACGTTCTCGGTCGCCATCCGCTCGGCCGTCGGCGAGGGCCGGCGCGCGACGCTCTTCGCCGGCGTCGGCATCGTCGCCGACAGCGACCCCGACCGCGAGTGGGACGAGGTCCAGCTGAAGTACCGACCGATTCTCGACGAACTGGAGCGCCGATGAGCGCACCCAACCGCAACGCCCTCTGGGCCCGGGCCGTCGTCGACGAACTCGCGGCCGCCGGCGTCGACGCCGTCTGCATCACGCCCGGCAGTCGCTCGACGCCGCTGACGGTCGCCTTCGCCCGCCACGACGACGTCCGCGTCCTCTCGCACCTCGACGAGCGCTCCTCGGCGTACTTCGCGCTGGGGCGCGCCCGGCGGACGGGCGAGGTGACGCCCCTGGTCTGTACGTCCGGCACGGCCGCGGCGAACTTCCACCCCGCCGTGCTGGAGGCCGACCGCGGCCGGGTCCCGCTCCTCCTGCTGACGGCCGACCGCCCGCCGGCGCTCCGGGACTCCGGCGCGAACCAGACCGTCGACCAGGAGAAGCTCTACGGCGACGCGGTCCGGTGGTACCGCGACGTGGCCGAACCGGAGGCGACGCCCCGGAAACTCCGGTCACTCCGGACGACGGCGGCCCGCGCGGTGTCCGAGGCGACGGGGACGCCCGCCGGTCCAGTCCACCTCAACTTCCCCTTCCGCAAGCCGCTCGAACCGGTCGAGGTGGACGGCGACGTCCCCCCCGACCTCGATTCGCTCGCCGCTCGCGGCCGCGACGGGGCGTTCGTCGAGACGGCGGCCGGCGCGCCGGAACTCGACCGGCAGGCCCTCGCCGCCGTCGCCGACGCCCTCGAAGCCGAGCGGGGCCTGCTGGTCGCCGGGCCGGCCGACCCGCCCGGCCCCGACCCCGAGGCGGTGACGGCGCTCGCCCACACGACCGGCTTCCCCATCCTCGCCGACCCGCTCTCGGGGCTCCGCTTCGGCGGCCACACCCGCGTGACGACCACCGTCGGCGGCTACGACGGCTACCTCGACCCGCGCCTCGACGACGCGTTCGCCCCCGAGGTGGTGTTCAGGTTCGGCGCGTCGCCGACGTCGAAACCCCTGCGGCAGTTCCTCGCCCGGACCGACGCCCGCCAGTTCGTCGTCGACCCGGCCGGCGGGTGGCGCGAAGCCGAGTTCACCGCGACGGACCTCGTCGCCGCCGACCCCTCCCGACTCGCCGGCCGCCTCTCCCGGGCCGTCGGCGGTCCCGACAGCACCGCCTGGCGCGAGCGCTGGGAACGCGCCGAACGAACCCACTGGGAGGCAGTCGACGGGGCGGACGACCGCTTCGAGGGTCGCCTCCTCGCCGACGTGGCCGAACGCACGCCGGAACCGGGGACGGTGTTCGTCTCGAACAGCATGCCCGTCCGCGACGCCGACCGATTCGCCCGGCCGCGAGCGGCCAGTTACACGTTCCTCGGCAACCGGGGCACGTCCGGCATCGACGGCGTCGTCTCCGCCGCGCTCGGGGCCGGCAGCGCCACCGCCGACCACCTGACGCTCGTCGTCGGCGACCTGGCGTACTACCACGACATGAACGGCCTGCTCGCGCTCGCGCGGTGTGACGTGGACGCGACGGTGGTGTTGGTGAACAACGACGGCGGCGGCATCTTCCACATGCTCCCCATCGAGGAGTTCGACCCGCCCTTCACCGGGCAGTTCAAGACGCCACACGGCCTCGACTTCTCCCCGACGGAGGACCTGTACGACCTCGACTTCGAGCGCGTCGACGGCGACGAGTTCCGCGAGGCCTACGCCGACGCCGTCGAGGGGAGCGGAACGCAGGTGCTCGAAGTCCGCACCGACGCCGAGGCCAGCCACCGGGTCCGGGAGCGACTCCGGGAGCGCGTCGTCGAATCGCTCGTCGAGTGAAGCGCCCGGGGGCCTTCGCTCGCCGACCGAGTCGCCGGAGTCGTTCGCTCGCCGACCGAGTCGCCCGGATTTATTAGCGTCCGGGGCCACGGACCGTCGATGCCCTCCAGCAATCGATCCGTCCTCGCGGCGTCGATACTCGTCGCCGTCGCCCTCCTCGCGTACGCCGTCGTCGTCGCCGGGAACGTCCTCCTCGGCGTCTTGCTCGCCGCGTTCGTCTACCTCGTCGGCTGGGTCGTCTCCCGACTCCCGAACGCCGTCGGTTCGGCGTTCAGCCAGCGCCGAGCGCTCGCGACGGGGCTGCTGGTCGTTCTCGTCCTCGGCTACGCGGTGCTCGTCACGGCGAACCTGCTCCTCGGCGTCGTCGTCTCTCTGACCGTCGCGTTCGTCTCGTGGGCAACGATTCCCGACGGGCCCGTCGCCCGGTGGCTGGCCGGGCGGTGACTCGCCGTCGGTGAGTCGGCCGACCGTACCGCGACGGTCGGCGCTGGCGGGTCGGCGGGGTTTTTGTCGCTCCGCCCGGAGTGTGGAGTATGGTTTCGGAGATTATGGACCCCGACCGCTGGGAGGCCGTCGAGCGGTTCGACTTCTCGGACGTGACGTACCACCGCGGGGTGGACGTGCCGGCGGTCCGCGTCGCCCTCGACCGGCCGTCGGTGCGCAACGCCTTCCGGCCGGAGACGGTGGACGAACTCTACACCGCCCTCGACCACGCCCGCACGCAGTCCGACATCGGCTGCGTCCTCCTGACGGGGAACGGTCCGTCGCCGAAAGACGGCGGGTGGGCGTTCTGTTCCGGCGGCGACCAGTCCATCCGCGGCGAGTCGGGGTACGAGTACCACGCCGCCGACGCGACCGACGACGGTGCCGACGCCACTCCGGGCGTCGGCCGCCTGCACATCCTTGAGGTGCAACGGCTCATCCGCTTCATGCCGAAACCCGTCGTCGCCGTCGTCCCGGGGTGGGCCGTCGGCGGCGGTCACTCCCTGCACGTCATCTGTGACCTCACGCTCGCGAGCGCGGACCACGCGAAGTTCCTCCAGACCGACCCCGACGTTGCCTCCTTCGACGCCGGGTTCGGGTCGGCCTACCTCGCCAAGCAGGTCGGCCAGAAGAAGGCCCGCGAAATCTTCTTCCTCGGCAAGACCTACGACGCCGCGGAGGCGGCCGACATGGGGATGGTGAACGAGGCCGTCCCCCACGAGGAGTTAGAGGACGTGGCCCTGGAGTGGGCCGACGAGATGACGAGCAAGAGTCCGACGGCGATGCGGATGCTCAAGTACGGCTTCAACCTCGCCGACGACGGCCTCGTCGGCCAGCAGGTGTTCGCGGGCGAGGCGACGAGACTGGGGTACATGACGGACGAGGCCGCGGAGGGTCGCGACGCCTTCCTCGAGGACCGCGAACCGGACTTCGCCGAGTTCCCGTGGCACTACTGATGGGGGGGCGCTGATGGCCGACGCGTCCGTCTCGACGACGAAGGCGTGGCTGATGGCCGCTCGCCCCCAGACGCTACCGGCGGCGGCCGCCCCCGTCGTCGTCGGCACCGGCCTCGCCGTCCACGAGGGCGTCTTCGCGCCGCTACCGGCGCTCGCGGCGCTCGTCGGCGCGGCGCTCATCCAGGTCGGCACCAACTTCGCCAACGA
Source organism: Haloferacaceae archaeon (assembly GCA_042216495.1). Taxonomy (GTDB): domain Archaea; phylum Halobacteriota; class Halobacteria; order Halobacteriales; family Haloferacaceae; genus Salinirarus. The sequence continues at coordinate 8,083 of JBDGTU010000068.1, read as the reverse complement.
CTACTACGACGCCGTCAAGGGGGCCGACACCGAGGACCGCGAGGGGTTCACCCGCGTCACGCAGTCGGGCCTCATTCGGCCCGCGGCCGTCAAGCGCGCGATGTACCTGACCTTTCTGGCGGCCATCGTCGTCGGCGTCTACCTCGTCTACGTCGGCGGCGTCCCCATCCTCGTCGTCGGCCTCCTGTCGGTCGCCTCCGGCATCGCCTACACCGGCGGGCCGTACCCTCTCGGCTACCACGGCCTGGGCGACCTGTTCGTCTTCGTCTTCTTCGGCCTCGTCGCCGTCACGGGGACGTACTACGTCCAGGCGGTCACCTACCTCGCCGACCCGCTCTCGACGACGCTCCGCCCCGAAGCGCTCCCGCTCGTCGCCGTCGTCGCCAGCCTCCCCGTCGCCGCGCTCTCGACGGACATCCTCGTCGTCAACAACGTCCGCGACAGGGAGACCGACGCCGCGACGGGGAAACGGACGCTCGCCGTCCGCCTTGGCTACTTCTGGAGTCGCGTCGAGTATCTCGCCATGCTCGCGCTGGCGTATCTCGTCCCCGTCGCGCTCTGGGCGGGCTTCGGCTTCTCGCCGGCCGTCTGCCTCCCGCTCCTGACGCTACCGCTGGCGATGCAGGTCGCACGCACCGTCCTCACGGAGACGTCGGGCGAGGCGCTCAACCCGGCGCTCGAACGGACCGGGCAACTGCTCGCCGCCTACGCCCTCCTCTTCGCCGTCGGCTTCGCGCTATGATTCGCGTCCGGCCGTTCGACGTCGACCTCGCCGACCCGCTCTCGACCGCGCGCGGACCGATAGGGACGCGTCGCGGCTTCCTCGTCGGCGTCGAGCGAGCGGTCGACGGCGACGCCCCGACCCGCGGCGTCGGCGAGGCCACCCCGCTCCCCGGCTGGACCGAGTCACACGGGGCCTGCGAACGGGCGCTGGACGGCGTGGCCGACCCGGTCGCTGCGCTCGATTCTCTCACCGACGCCCCGGCGGCGCGCCACGGCGTCGAACACGCCCTCGCCGACGCCCGGGCGCGTGCCGACGGCGTCTCGCTCGCGGCGTCGCTCCGTGAATCGCCGGCCGCGTCGGTACCCGTCAACGCGACCATCGGCAGCGGAGGGGTAGACCGGACCGTCGCCGCCGCGGAGCAGGCCGTCGACGAGGGCTTTGCCTGCCTGAAGCTCAAGGCGGGCGTCGACGCCCTCGACGCCGACGTGGCCCGCGTCCGCGCCGTTCGGGACGCGCACCCGGACGTGACGCTCCGCCTGGACGCCAACGGCGCGTGGGACCGCGAGACGGCCGCGCGTGCGGTCGAGGCGCTCGCCGACCTCGACGTCGCGTACGTCGAACAGCCCCTCCCCGCGGACGACGTCGACGGCCACGCCGCACTCCGGGGCCGAGGAGTCGGCATCGCCCTCGACGAATCGCTCGCGACCCGCTCGCTGGAGGCCGTCCTCGCCAGCGACGCCGCCGACGTCGTGGTGCTAAAGCCGATGGTGCTCGGTGGCCCCGTTCGTGCGGCCGAGACGGCCGAGCGAGCGCGGTCGGCGGGCGTCGACCCCGTGGTGACGACGACCGTCGACGCCGCGCCGGCCCGGGCGGCGGCCGTCCACGTCGCCGCGACGATTCCGGACGTGCGCCCCTGCGGTCTCGGAACGGGGGCGCTACTGGCCGGGGACGTCGTCTCCGACCCGGTCCCCGTCGTCGACGGCGCGGTCGCCGTTCCGGACGGCCCCGGCACCGCCGGCGACGCCTTCGACTCGCTGGTGTGGTGAGGCGTCGGCGCGCCGGGGAACCCAACGCGCCCCCGTGATAGTGATTACTGTAAGTCATTACCGGTGGTTCGCTGAACCGTCTCGGCGAACCACCGGTAAACAGTTACAGTAATCACTATGAGTCAATCAGCCGTTTTCGTCATCCGCGGCCATTTCACACCCCGTCCCGTACGGCGGCCATGGACCGACGCGGATTCCTCGCGCTCGGACTCGGCGGCCTCGGCGCGGCCGGCCTCGCCCTCGGCACCGACCACCCGCCGCTGGACCCGGAGCCGATTCCCGCCCCCGACGGCGATTCGGCGTGGCCCCAGCCACGGTGTGACGCCCGCAACACGGGGTACTGTCCGCGCGCGACGCCCCCCGCCCGACGGCCGACGGTGGACTGGTCGACGTCGTTCGAGGCCGGCGGCCGGCCGGTCGTCGGGTCGCGCGTCGTCGTCCCGACGAGCGGCGGCCTCCGCGCCTTCGACGTCACTGAGGGGAGCCAGGCCTGGCGCGTGGACGCCGCGCTGACGTCCGACGCTCCCGTCGTCGACGGCGCGGGCACCGTCTACTACCTCTCGCACGACCGGTTCGCCGGCTACGCCGCGGACGACGGCACGGTGACGTGGCGCGCCCGCCGTCAGCAGTACGCGAACACCGGCGGTCCGACGCTCGCCGACGGCCGCCTCTATCTCCCCTACTTCGGCGTCTCGGCCCTCGACGGACGCGGGCGCGTCACCTGGCACACCTAGTACACCGACGCGCGACCGCACCCGGCCGTGGCCGACGGCACCGTCTACGTCTCCGGCTTCCCGCAGGTCGTCGCCCTCGACGCGACGACGCTCTCGCTGGAGTGGCCCTGGGAGGACCCCGACGACGACTCGCCCGTCTCGACGCCCGTCGACCAGGCCGTGCAGTGGCGACACGGCCCGCCCGAGGGGACGCTTCCGGACCGGCGCGCGTGGTACAGTCCCGCCCTGTCCGACGAACTCGCGTTCGTTCCGTTCTGGGGCGAGGCGTCGACTCCCGAACTCCGGGCCATCGACCGGCGCGACGGAGGCGAGCGCTGGGTCCGTCGCATCGGCGAGCGAACCCCGCCGGAGTGGACCGACTGGCGGCTCACCCCGCCCGTCGTCACCGACGACGCCGTCCTCGTCGGCGCTGACGACGGGACGGTGTACTGCTTCGGTCACGACGGCGACGCACAGTGGGGGACGCCGGTCGGCGGCGTTCCGCAGTTCCTGCTCGCCGGCGGGCCGCGCGCGGTGGTCGGCGTCGAGACTCCCGAGCGGTCGTCCGCCCTCCTCGCACTCGACCTGGACTCCGGCGACGTTCGCTGGCGACTCGGGTACGGGAAGGGGCTAGCCGGCGCGGCGCTCGCCGTGCAGCGCCTCTACGTCGTCGCCTGCACCGAACGCCGAGACGACGGCGACGTCGCGGAGACGACGCTCGTGGCGCTCAGTTAGCCGCTCACTGCCGAATCGGACTCCATCGTCGTCGCCGATACCGCCCGGTGCTCGGCGTCGCCAGCACTCTCCATCGCCGTCCCCACCGACCCCGCATCTTTTTTGCCTCCGGCCGGTCCCGGACGTGCATGGTAGACGACGACCGCTGGCACGTCCTCCTGCCCCGACACATCCACTCCGCGGGCCCCGATTCGCTCGCCGACGTGGCGACCTACGCTTCGCTCGACGACTACGCGGACCGGGCGGCGCTTCTCGCCGACGCCGACCGGTTCGACGCCGTCGTCTTCCGGATGCTCGACCCGGACCAGGAGTTCGTCGAGGCGGCGACGAACCTGCAGGTCCTCGCGAAACACGGCGTCGGCCTCGACGGCGTCGACGTCGAGGCGGCCACCGAACGCGGCGTCGTCGTCTGCAACACGCCGGGTGCGAACGCCCACGCCGTCGCCGAACACACGATGGCGCTCCTGTTCGCGGTGCGCCGACAGCTCCGGGAGGCGGACCGGGACGTCCGGAACGGCGAGTTCGACCGAGGGCGCTACGTTGCCGGCGAACTCCGTGGCGACACGCTGGGCGTCCTCGGCTGTGGCGACATCGGGAGCGAAGTCGCCGCGCTCGCCGACGCCGTGGGGATGGACGTCCGCACCTACGACCCGTATCTCGACGTCTTCCCCGACGAAGTCGCGCCCGTCGACTCCCGGACGGACCTGTTCGAGGCGGCCGACGCCGTCTCGCTCCACGTCCCGCTGAACGAGGAGACGCGGGGGCTGGTCGGGGACGACGAACTCGCACTGCTCGACGGCGAACTGATAAACGTCGCGCGCGGCGGCGTCGTCGACGAGGCGGCGCTCGTCGACGCCCTCGATGCGGGGACGGTGACAGGTGCCGGCGTCGACGTCTACGACGAGGAACCACCGGGCGAGGACTACGCCCCGTTCGACTTCGAGAACGTCGTCTGTACGCCCCACGTCGGGGCGATGACGACGGACGCCCTCCGCGCGGCGAGCGTCCGCGCGTGCGAGAACGTCCGCACCGTCTACGAGGGCGGCGTCCCGGAGTCGACGGTCAACCCCGACGCGGTGAGCTAACCGGGGTAACGTTCAGGTACCCGCCGTCCGTGGGCGGTCCATGGACCGCACGAACCACCTGCGTCGGACGCTCGAAGCCGGACGGTCGGCCTACGGTGCGCGCGCCGCCACCTTCTCGCCCGCCGTCGTCGAAGTGTACGGGAGCCTCGGCCTCGACTGGGTGTGGCTCGACATGGAACACGCCGGTCCCTCGCCCTGGGACAGCCACCTGCTCGCGGACCTCACCCGCGCCGCCGACGTGGCCGGCGTCGAACTCGTGGTCCGCCTCCCCGGCGAGGACCCCCACCTGATTCGGAAGGTCCTGGACGCCGGCGTCCGGACCCTCCTGGCCCCCCGCGTCGAGACGGCCGCGGAGGTCCGCGAGGCCGTCGCAGCCACTCGCTTTCGCTACGACGGCGGCCCGGGCGAGCGCGGCGTCGCCCAGGGTCGGGTCACGCAGTGGGGCCAGGACACCGACGGCTACGTCGAGGAGGAAGACGAGAACGTCACCCTCGGGGTGATGATAGAGAACGCGACGGCCGTCGAGAACCTCGACGACATCCTCGGCGTTCCGGACCTCGGCTTCGTCTTCGTCGGCCCCTCGGACCTCTCGGTTTCGCTCGGCCGGCCCCTGGAGAAAGACCACCCGGACGTGCGGGGCCACGTCGAACGCATCGAACGGGCGGCACTGGACGCGGACGTCCCCCTCGCCGGCATCGCCAACTCGCCCGAGGCCATCCGCGACGCGGAAGAGCGGGGCTACCAGTTGCTCCGTATCGGCGGCGACCTCTCGTCGGCCCAGTCAGTGCTCGGCGAGCGACTGGACGCAGTGCGCTAGGCCGCCGCGACCCGCAGCTATTTGGGCCCGTCCCGTGAGAACCCCCACCATGAGCGAACACGACGCTGTCACGGGAGTCGCGGACCTCGACGTCGTCGTCGACTGCGACGCCCACCTGACGGAACACCAGGAGGACATCCTGCCCTACCTCCCCTCGCCGTTCGCGGAGATGGTCGGCGGCGGCCTCGACTCGGACGACTACGGCTACATCGGGAGTTTCTACCCCTCCGCCGGCTTTCTCACCCCGGTCAACATGGGGAAAATCGAGTCCGAGGCGGTGAAGTCGCGCGAGGCGGTCCGGGAGGGAATGGCGATGCTGGACACGACGCGAACGGTGTTGACGCCGACGCAGAACCTCTATCTCGGCTGCGTCCAGCACCCCGAACTCGCGGCGGCGCTCGCGACGGCCTACAACGAGTGGTTCCTCGACACGATAGCCGCGCCCGACGACGGCCTCTCGGGGGCGTGTCTGGTCGCCCCCCAGCGACCGCACGACGCCGCCGAGGAGATCGACGAGCGCGCCGACGAGGACGCCGTCTGTGCCGTCTTCCTCCCCAGCGGCGGCGTCGACCCGCCGCTCGGCAAGGAGCAGTACCATCCCATCTACGAGGCGGCCGAGGACAACGGCCTCCCCGTGATGATGCACAACGCCGCCGGGACGATGATGCTCTCCTTTTCCCACCAGTTCCAGGGCTTCGACCGCTACCTGTCGAGTCACGTCCCGGCCCACGCGATGCAGCACATGGTCCACCTCTCCAGTCTGCTCACGAAGGGCGTCCCCGAACTGTTCGACGTCGACTTCGTCGTCCAGGAGGCCGGCATCGGCTGGATACCCTACTTCGTGCGGCGGTTCGACCACGAGTACCGCGCGAAACGCGAGGACGCGCCCCTGCTGGAGCAGTTGCCGAGCGAGTACGTCCGCGACCAGTTCTACTTCACGAGCCAGCCCGTCGAGGGGGCCGACGACCCCCAGTACGTCGCCGACACCATCCGCCACTTCGGCGGCGAGGACTCGCTGCTGTTCTCCTCGGACTACCCCCACCTCGACTTCGACCACTCCGCGGACCTGTTTCGCATCCTCAAGAGCCAGTTCGACGTCGAGACGGTCCGGAAGGTGTACGGCGAGACGGCCCTGGAGGTGTTCGACTTTTGAGCGACGACCGCGTCCGCGTCGCCTCCGTCGACGACTTCGAGGACGCCTCGCGCGTCGTCGTCGACGTCGAGGGACGCGAAATCGCCGTCTTCCGCACCGACGACGGCTTCTACGCTCTGTCGAACTACTGCGTCCACCAGGGCGGCCCGGCCTGCGAGGGCGCGATAACGGGCACCCTCGCCGTCGAGGACGGCGACCTCGTCTACGACCGCGAGGGCGAAGTCGTCTCCTGTCCGTGGCACGGCTGGGAGTTCGACGTCACGACCGGCGAGCATCTCGCCGACCCCGCCTACCGCCTCCCGACCTACGAGGTCGAACGCGACGGCGGCGAACTGTACGTCCGCTAGAAGAGTCGCGTCTCTCCCCCGTCGGAATCGCGACGGAGACGGTGCGCGTCCGCGCGTTTCATAGTGATTACTGTAACTGTTTACCGGTGGTTCGCCGAGACGGTTCAGCGAACCACCGGTAATGACTTACAGTAATCACTATCAGTCGGCGAGACGACCGACCATCGCGGCGACGTGTTCCATCTCGTCCTCGTTGACGCCGTGACCCATCCCCTCGTAGATGTTCTCGGTCACGTCGGCGTCCATGCGTTCGAAGACGTCGGCCGTCTCGTGGACGCGTTCGAGGGGGATGTGCGGGTCGACGTCGCTACAGCCGAGGAAGACGGGCGTCCCCTCGAACGACCCGTCGTAGTCGCGGGGCGTCCCCTCGGGGCCGATGACGCCGCCGCTCAGGGCGACCACGCCGCCGTACGCCGTCGCGTTCCGGACGGCGTACTCGCTGGCCAGACACGCTCCCTGCGAGAAGCCCAGGAGGGCGACTCGGTCGGTCGGGGCGCCGGCGTCGTTCGCCTCGGCGACGGCGTCGCCGACGGCCTGCAGGCCGGAGTCGAGTCCGGGCTGGTTCGACTCCGTCGGCGCGAGAAACGAGTTCGGGTACCAGGTGTTGTTCGAGGCCTGCGGCGCGAGGTACGCCACGTCGTCGTGGTGGAACTCCCGGGCCATCTCGACGATGCTCCGGGCCGTCGCGCCCCGGCCGTGGACGAGGACGACGGCGGCCTCGGCGTCGTCGAGCGCCGTCCCGGCGGTGACGAGCGGTTGGTTCTGGTGGGGACCGGTCACGGCCGGTCGCCTCCCTGCTGCGCGTGAACGCCGTGACCGTCAGCGAGTTCGGTCATGGGACACGTACGTCCGGGAGTCACTTGAGTGTCGCCGTCGGAACCCCGGAGCGCGACGTCGAGTGCCGGGGGCGTCCGTGCGTCGCCGCTCGTGGCGACTCGCCCCCGCCGGCGTCGCCCGCTACCAGCCGCGGTGGTCGACGACGGACACCTCGTCGTCGCCGACGCGGACGTCGACGAGGCTCCGGACATCGTGCGTCTCGGGGAGGGCGTTCTCGGTGTCGACGCGCCGGATAACCACGGCCAGGTCGACCAGTTCGGCCCCGACCCCCTCGACGGCGTCGGCGACGGCGGCCAGCGAGCGCCCCGTGCTCAGCAGGTCGTCGAGGACGAGGACGCGGTCGCCCGCGTCGACGTCGTTGAGATACAGCGTGCGGCCGTTGGCCTCGAACGCGACCTCGCCCGGGAGGCCGTACTCGCGGTTGCGGACGACGACGAGGGGGATGTCGGTGACGAGCGAGAGGGCGGCGGCGACGTGGATGCCCATCGTGACGGGCGAGACGATCTTGTCTACCGATTCCAGCGCCGTCGTCTGGACGAGGCCGTTGACGACTTCCCGGATGAGTCGGGGTTCGAGCGTCGGGAGGCCGTTGCTCACGGGGTGGACGAGGTAGCGATAGCCGTCCG
>JBDGTU010000014.1:0-28334 GCA_042216495.1 Haloferacaceae archaeon | reverse complement strand
TTTGCTACCGGGGGTCGATTCCGCCGCCGACGTCGCGTTTAGTTTCATATGCTAACATAGGTCTGGCAGATATAAATTCCTACCGGCAACTCGGGGCGTCCTCGATTTCCGGCCGCCGGTCCCCGACTCGGTTCCGACAGTCTAACTTGCGTCGGGAGCGAGAATCGACGCATGCGAACGCTCGCGTTCGACGGCCGGATGGGTGCCAGCGGCGACATGCTCCTCGGCGCACTGGTCGCCGTCGGTGCCGACCCCGCGGTCCTCGCGCCCGTCGAAGAAGCAATCGGCGTCCGCTACGACGTGGGCGAGACGCGCAAGAACGGCATCCGCGCCACGTCCGTCGACGTGCTCCGCGACGACCAGAGCGACCCGAACGCTCACGACGACCACGACGACCACGACCACGACCACGACCACGCGGAAGGCTCCGGCCCACACCGCACGTATCCGGAGGTGGTCGACCTCGTCGAGTCGATGGCGCTGCCGTCGGGCGTCGAGGGCGACGCGCTGTCGACGTTCGAACTGCTCGGCGAGGCGGAGGCGTCGGTCCACGGTACCGACCTCTCGGAGACGCACTTCCACGAAGTGGGTGCCGACGACGCCATCGCGGACGTCGTCGGCGTCTGTCTGCTCCTCGACGATCTCGACGTCGAGCGGGTGGTGACGGCACCCGTCTCGACCGGCGGCGGCGACGTGGCGATGAGTCACGGGCGGTATCCGGTGCCGACGCCGGCCGTCGTCGAACTCGCCGAGCGCGCGGACTGGGCGCTCCGTGGCGGCCCCGTCGACGCCGAACTGCTCACGCCGACGGGGGCGGCGTTGCTCGCGCACTTCGCTACGGGCGTCGACCGCCTCCCGTCGCTCGCCGTCGACGCGACGGGATACGGCGCGGGCGACAGGGACTTCTCGGACCGCCCGAACGTGGTCCGTGCCCTCGTCGGCGAGGGCGGCGGGAGGCTTCGCCGCGACGAGATTACCGTCCTGGAGACGAACCTCGACGACGCCACGCCGGAGGCCCTCGGCGGCCTGCAGGAGACGCTCGCCGACGCCGGCGCGCGCGACGTGACGGTGGTGCCGACGACGATGAAGAAGTCGCGGCCGGGCCACCTCGTCAAGGTCATCGTCCGCCCTGAGGACGCCGAACGCGTGGCCCGTCGCCTCGCCGCGGAGACGGGGACGCTGGGCGTCCGCGAACACGGCGCGGGCCACCGCTGGGTCGCCGACCGACGCTTCGAGACGGCCGAACTCGACGTCGGGGGGGACAGCTACGAGGTGACGGTGAAACTCGGCTGTGACGCCGCCGGCGAGGTGTACGACGTCAGCGCGGAGTACGACGACGCCCTCGCCGTCGCCCGCGAGACGGGGCTCCCCGTCCGCGAGGTGGCGCGGCGGGCCGAATCCGCGGTCCGGTAGCGCCGGGGAGGTTTGGCTCCGGGTTTATGCACCCCCGCCCCGACTTCCCGTGCCGTCGCCGGGTGCGCTGGGGATGGGAACGCCCACCGTGCGTCGGAGCAGTCGGAACATCGGCGCGGGTTTTTCGGCCGTCGCTACCGGCGAGCGCCGCCGAAACCGTTTCGACGCCCGCGAGAGAGCGGGCGGTATGGAACGAACCAACGTGAGTTCGGGCACCGAGTGGGAATCGCGCGTCGGCTACTCCCGGGCCGTCCGCGTCGGCGACCGCGTCCTCGTCTCCGGTACCACCGCCACCGACGAGACGGGCGACGTCGTGTCGGGCGGGCCCTACGAACAGGCCGCCAGAGCGCTCGACAACGTCGTGGATGCGCTCGCGGCGGCCGACGCGAGCGTCGAGGACGTGGTGCGGACGCGGCTGTTCGTCACCGACGTCGACGAGTGGGAGGCCATCGGCCGCGCCCACTCGGAGTTCTTCGGCGACGTGCGGCCGGCGACGAGCATGGTTCAGGTCGACCGCCTCGTCGACCCCGAGATGGTCGTCGAAATCGAGGCGGAGGCCGTCGTCTAGTCGCGGTGTTCGGCCAGCGCCTCCTCGATGGTCAGTTCGCCGCTGGCGACGCGGCGAGCGAGGCGTTCGTCGATGGCGCGGTTCTCGCTGGACTGCTCACGGGAGCGGTCCTTGATGACCTGGAGTTCGCCCTCGGTCGGCTCGACCTCGCGTGATTCGACGCGTTCGCCGCCGAGGCGCGCGATGTTGACCGCCGCGAGGACGTCACCCATGCCGCGCGCGCCGGTACCGAGGTAGGGCGTCGTCCCCGTCTCGTCGACGAGTTCGACCGGCACGTCGTCGAGTGCGTTGACGAGCTGTGCGCCCTGCAGGCGCGCGCCGTCACCGACGCGGACGACCGGGTCGACGGCGTCCGCGACCTCGCGTCGAATCGTCTCGACGGCGTCAGCGAGCGGAACGTGGAACGCTGCGACGACCATCTCGCCGGAGAGGACGGCGATGCCCGGGCGGACCCCGGGGTCGACGCCGACGACGGTCCGACCGCTCCCGCCCCTGAGGACGGCGAGCGCTTCGTCGACCGCCCGCCGGGATTCGGTGGCCGAGGCGACGACGTGCGGGACGTCCCCCGTCTCCACGTCGTCGTCCGGAGCAGTGACGACGACGGCGGCATGGTCGGGCAGGCCGTCGCCGGGTTCGACCGTCGTGAACTCGACGCCACGGTCCCGGAGTCGGCCCACGACCTCGTGGTACAGTTCGAAGTCCTCGGTAGCGACGACGATCACTGGTCGAAGGTTGGAAGCGCGGCGGTTGACATCCTCCCCGCGCTAAAGGGCGAGGATTCCCCGAAGGGGAGTTTGAGGTTCCGTGTTTCCTCGGGTTCAAAGACGCTTTCGCGTGACCCTTCGACGGTAGCCACCCAATTGTTACCGGGGATGTGCATTGCAACGGGTACAGCCCTGTCAACGGAGCCTTCCCATCCAGACGCGCTGGACGCTTCGACGGGAATACCGCTTCCCTCCACGACAGGGTATTCAGCCTGTTGGGTACCACCATTCGCGTCTCCATTACGAGGACGTGGTGGACTGGGTCCGGTTTTATTACCCACCACGGTCGCTGGTCGAAGACCAGTTGACGGTGAACCCGTCGTACCGTGGGTGAGGAAGACCATCACGATACAATACGGTGGAACCCCAGAAAAATGTATGGAACCAAACTCGAACGGTTATCGTCGGTGGGCTGTGTAATGGTTTGTCGGATTCATCCCCGCGCTAACGCACGGGGCTTTCTCCTTGCACTTCGGTAAAACGTATCGAGGGACGAGTCGTGCCGAGGACCGGGAGACGGAGGGCCACATCGGGGTTTTTTTGCACACACCGACGCAAGGACGGGCGTGGCAGAGCACGTTTCCACCGGCTGTGACTCCCTCGACGAACTGCTCGGGGGCGGCTTCGAACGCGGCACCGTCACGCAGGTGTACGGCCCGCCGGCCGCAGGCAAGACCAACCTCGCGCTCTCGGCGGCCGTCGGCGTCGCCGCGGCCGGTGGCGTCGCCGTCTACGTCGACACCGAGGGCCTCTCCGTCGACCGGTTCCGTCAGCTCGCCGAGGCGAACGCCGACGACGACGTCGAGGACGTCACCTCGCGGCTGATAATCAGCGACGCCCACGACTTCGAGGAGCAGGCCGAGGCGGTCCGCGACGCGAGCGAGTTCGCCGAGCGCGCGGACCTCGTGGTCCTCGACAGCGCGACCGGGTTCTACCGGCTCGAACGCGTCGGCGACGGCGACGAGGGCGAGTCGCTCCGGCGGGTGGCCCGGCAGGTCACCCACCTGCTCTCGCTGGCGCGCAAACACGACCTGGCCGTGGTGGTCACGAACCAGGTGTACACCGACCCCGAGAGCGACCGGGCGCGGCCGCTGGGCGGGCACACGCTCGAACACTGGACCGGAGCGGTCGTCAGACTCGACCGTTTCCGGGGCGGGAACCGCCGCGCGACGCTGGAGAAACACCGGTCGAAGCCCGCGGGCGAGTCGGCCACCTTCCGCATCACCGAGACGGGGCTCGAAGGGGCCGAGCCCTAGAGTTCGCCGAGTTTCTGGAGGAGTTGGGCCTCGTACTCCTCGTCCGCGATGATACCTTTGAGTTCGAGGACGTTGCGCTCGAGCTTGTCGAGGGCGACGTGGAAGCCGTGTTCCGCGCCGTAGCCCTCGCCCGAGCCCGCGACCTGGCCGCGGTTCGTCCGGAGGCGAATCTGACACTGGATGAGCGGCGTCCCGCGGAGGCGCTCCTTGTGTTCGTGGAACCGGACGTGGGCGTGGTGGACCTGCATGTCCTGGTACTTGTCGGCCACCTCGGTGACGTTCTCGACGACGGCCTCGCGAGTGATGTCGTCCAGCAGGGCGACGTTGGTAATCTGGACGTCCATCTGCTGCTGTTCGGTGTAGGTGAGCGCGCGCAACACGTCCGTCTTGGTGAGGACGCCGGCGATCTCCCCGTCGTCGTCCGCCGGCGTGACGACGAGACCGGCGACGTCGTTGTCGAGCATCCGGTCGACGGCGTCGCGGACGGACTCGTCGGGCGTCGCCGTGAGAACGGGCGTCGTCATCAGGTCGTAGACGGGCAAGTCGAGCATCCGTTCGAGGTCGCCCCGGCGGTCGCCGCGGCCCTGTCGCTCCGTGTCGCGGACGGCGAACTCGACGATGTCGTGCGTCGTCAGGATGCCGACGAGGCGGCCGTCGTCGACGACGGGCAGCCGCGAGACGCCGTGTTCGCGCAGTTGGTTGATGGCCTTGCCGACGTGTTCCTTCTCGCCGATGGTGACGACGTCGTCGGTCTGTATCTGGGCGACGTCGAGGGCGTCGAGGTTGTCGAGGACGGCCTCCAGAATGCCGTCGACGCTGACGATGCCCCAGCGCTTCTCGCCTTCGTAGACGGGCGCAATCTGCGTCCCGCCCTCGACGAGGACGCGCGCGACTTCGCGGACGTCCTCCGTGCGGTCCACGCGAGGGGCCGACCGGACGAGCACCTCGGCCTTGGTGTCGTCGGCGACCCGGGAACGGACCAGGTCGCGTTCGCTGATGACGCCGATGTACTCGCCGTCGCGAGTGACGACGAGTCCCTTCGGGTTCTCGCGCTCGAAGATGGATTTGACCTTTCCGAGCCGCTCCTGTGCATCGATTTCGGTGTATTCAGACGTCGCAATATCGGCGATATTCATGTCGATACGTCACTCTCGGCGAGCGTGAAAGTTAGTTCTTCTCGTCGCCAGCGGAGCGTGTGAGGTCATCACGTGGGGCGTGCGAGGTCATCACGGAGGAACGTACGAGGCCGTACGGGGAAGCGTGTGGGGTTCCACACCCGGGTTTCGCCGGGTCGTCGACCGCGGTTCCGGGTGCACCTCGACGGCCCGTCCGCTTCACGACTCGCGACGCCGACGGCGCTCGTAGTCGAGTTCCGTCTCGTAGCCGGCGCGACTCAGCGCCTCGTGTGCCGCGTCGAGGCTCTCGGTCCCCTGGACGTGACTGGCGATGCCGGACGTCGCAGCGACGGCCGCGGGGTCGAGATAGAAGGTGACGGCGCTGGACGGCGAGAGCGATACCGTCCGCTCGCCGTCGCGAATCGCCGTCTCGCCGCGTGCGCCCCGGGCCGCCTCGACGGGGAGGCGACTCGCCTCCGTCGTCACCTCGGCCAGCAGGTCGTCGAGTTCGGCGACGACGGTCGGCGTCAACCCCCACGCGCCGAGGAACCCGTCGCGGCGGGCGGCGCGGGCGACGCCGTCGTCGACTTCGGCGGGCGTCAGTTCGCCGTCGCTCCCGTGGCCGAAGACGCCGAGGCAGGCGTCGGCGTCGAGGTCCGTCAACGCCGCGAGGACGACCGCGTCGACGAGGGGGCTCCGGAGGCCGTCCTCGTCACCCGCCGCGAGCACGTCGCCGCCGGAGTCGGTGGCGACGACCAGGTCGACGTCGAGGCGACGACAGGCGTCGGAGAGGCCCGCGGCGAGGCCCGCCGCCCCGCCGCTCACGTCCACGAGCGCGACGTCCTCGTCGTAGTGGCGGGCGACCCGCGTCTCGGCGAACTCGACCCCGTCGCGGGTCCGCGTCTCGCCGGTGGCCAGGGCGACGGTGTCGTTGATTCGGTCGAGGCTCGTCACCTCGTCGAACGACCGGGGGCCGACCGTCGGGTCGACGACGAATCGCTCCCACGGGACGCCGCCGAGAAGCACGTCCACGCCGTGGCGTTCCAGCAGGCGAGCCGTCGGGACGGCACCGACCACGTCGCCGCCGCCACCGCCGCCGAAGACGAGCGCACGGGTCGCGTCGAACGCGGATTCGAGCGTGTCCATGGGAGAGCAGAGGGCCGCCGGAGTATTATACGCCCGGCGTCCGTCGCCGGGCGCATGGACGTTCGCACGCACGGAGAGGTTTCGGACCGCTACGTCGGCACGCCCGAACGGGTCGAGGACGGCCTCGCCGTCGTCACGCTGACGGCGACGGCGGAGATGCGAGCGGACGGGACGGGGCTCGTCCACGGCGGATTCGTCTTCGGCGCGGCGGACTACGCCGCGATGCTCGCGGTGAACGAACCCACCGTCGTCCTCGCGGGGGCCGACGTGGCGTTCACCGCCCCGGCGCGGACGGGCGACGAACTCCGCGCCCGTGCAGAGGTGACGAATCGCGACGGGTCCCGGGCCGACGTCGCCTGCGCCGTTACCGTCGACGAGCGGACGGTCATGGAGGGGACGTTCGACTGCGCCGTACCCGACCGGCACGTCCTGGAGTAGCCGGTCGGCGGTTCGCCGCCGACGCCGACGTCTGCGTCGACTGCGGCGTCGACGACCCGCTGCGGGGCGATCCGTATCGACCGCTAGTCCGACGAAGTGTCGCCTCGACCCCTTCAATTTTCTAAATTGAAAATTAGCTGTCCGAATCACGTTCTCGAACGATACGGACAATATCGCGCGATTTCACCCGAAATAGATAAATACTATCTCTGTAATTATTACTACTGATATCAAGTGACGCGAATCCAACCGTTGTCGTGCGTCCATTGTGACCGAGACGTCACGGACGACCGGGCCGTCGTCGATACGGAGACCGGAGCGGAACTCGGCGGTCTGTGCCACGGCTGTGAGCGGGAGACGTTCGGAATCTGCCTGGAAGAGGGCCTGGGAACGTCCACGAAGCGGTGTCTCTTCTGTTCCGCGGACGGGTCGATAGCGCTGCCCAGGTACAAACTGGAGATCAATCTCGTCGACGGCCAGGAGGGCGTCGAGGAGGGGTACGCGCTCACCGACGAGACGCCGCGGTTGTGTACGCGCCACGCGAACGACCTGTTCGGCCTGGAACTCGACGCGACGGAACGGCGGTTCGTCCGGTCGAAACGACCGCGTCCGCCGAACGTCTGACGCAATGTATATCCCACTGGAGGACTCCTCTACGAACGAATCGTCCCCCGGCGGGCGACGCGGGTAGGGGTACTCGACGACGTCGTCGCCGGAGTACGAACCCATTTTATTTCGAGGCGTAGCGTCGCGATTACGGGTCGAGGAGCGGGGAGCGAGTCGACAGGAGGCACCCCAGTATCGCCGTCTCGCCCCGTCGGGGAGTGGGCTGTTCCACAGGGATATACCTGTACATCTCGCGAAATCGTTGCAGCAGTGTCGAATCCGGCGGCGTCGATTGCGCCCGCTCAGTTCGCGCGGAGACGGAGTTCGCCGGCGAGCGTGAGTCGCACGCGCTTTACCTTCCCCTCCATCCACGTCTCGACGAGTCCCCGGTCGGCCAGTTGATTGACGTGGCGCGTGACGGTGCTTTTCGACCGGTCGCTCAGACCGGTGACGGCGGGAATCGTCGTCGCCTCGTCGGCGTCGGCGACGAGCGAGAGCGTCGCCCACGCCGGTTCCGGAACGGGCGTGAGGAGCGGCGGAATCGTCAGTTCGCGCACCGACCCGGTCATGTCGCAGAACTGGTAGGCCGTCGAAATCCGGTCGGTGGCAGTCAGCGTCGCGAGCGTGAAACAGAGGAAGAGTTCCCGCGGGCCGCCGCCGAAAGTGACGACGACGTCGCCCCGGCCCGCCTCCAGCACGTCCAGACACTCCCGCACCCCGCGCTCGAAGTCGTCGTGGGTTATCGGTTCGACGGTGACGGTGACCGAGGGGTCGACCTGCGAGAGCATCTGTTTGACGTCCGTCACCGCTTCCTCGGCCCGGTTCTGGTCGTTCTCTTCCTCCGACGTCGGCCGTAACATCACGATCTGGTCGCCCGATTCGACGCCGTGGCGGAGGACCGGTCGCGTCACTCGCGTGCTGTCGTACCCGAGCGGGGAGATGAACGTCTGCATACCGGCGAGTGGAGAGTCCTCACAATAATTCCACCGTCGTACGTCGGTGAAACCGAGTCGCCCACGGCCGCGAGACTGCAACCGTCCGAACGGTATCTCGGTCCCGGCCGCTTGACATCCTCCCACCCCCGAAGGGTGGGCTTCCGCTCGCTACGTGTCACTCCGTGGGCGTAATCTTGCCGGCGAACGTCTGCTTGCGAATCTCGCCGTCGCGAATTTCGAAGGTGTCGGTGCAGTACTCGTAGACGTTGTCCGGGGTCTCCGCGTGCCAGACGATGTAGGCCCAGTCGTCTTCGACCGTCTGCTGGTCGAGAGTGATGTCGGTGCCGGCCTGCGAGAACTCCTCGTACAGGCCCGCGAACAGTTCCTCGATTTCGCCGAGCCCGCGGAACGTCCCCATCGGCGTCACGACGAACGAGTCCTCGGTGTAATCCGCCAGCGTGGCGTCCAGGTCCTGTTCGACGAACGCGTCGAGGTGGTGGTCGAGTACGTCTTGGGTGGAACTCATGGTCGTCTCCACCTGACGGGCAGGTCCCGACAGGTGGTACCATATTCCGAGCAGTCGACAAGAGGGTTTCCCCGCGAGCGGATTCTCGAACGACGGGCATCCCCCTCAGACGACTGCGGCGACGAAACAGCCGGCGATGGCGGTAAAGAGGAGGCCAATGGAGAGCGCCTCGGCGAGACAGCCGACTGGCGAGAGGAGATGCAGGACGTCGGTTCCGGACAGGTGGAGCGAATCGAGGAGGGACACTGACGTACTCACTGTGAGCGCTTGTATCCGGAGGCGTTAATCTTTGTCGGATATTTTTACATTATCGTTCAGTATATCCGGAACTTCGTGTATATATTATGGACGATGGCTCGCACCACGAGAAAAAGTAGCACGTTCGAGTAATTCGATGATTCGGCCGGACCGTCCCTCCCGAACCGCTTAATCGACCGCTAGTTAACCGTGTCCAGTCCGAACGGGCGGGCGCTTCACGGGATACCCCGTGAGGCGACGCGAGCAGTCGGGCTCGATTGGGGTGCCTCGGGCCCGGTCGCGTCCCTTCTTTCGACGGTTCGCGGAAAGCAAGGTATAAATACGCAACCGGAGTACGCGAGATAGATGTCACGGTCTCTCGTCCCGGACGCGTCCGCGTGGCCGTCGCCGCGCCGTTCGTCAGCGTCGAGTGGAGCGGGTCCCACGGCCGTCGTCGCCATCCTCGCCATTATTGGGGTTCGCGCCTAGAACCCCACTTCACCTCACTTCTCGGCTCGTCCGCACCGCTCATCGAACCACAGTACCGTCGTCGCCGTCGACGACGTGCGCCCCACCACCAAGCAATGTCCCAGCGACCCCCGGTATCGGAGACGGAATCGAGTCAGCAACCGAACGACCCGGTCACGAACGGCGCGGAGGCCGCCGTCGCCGCCCTCGACGCGGCCGGCGTCGAGTGCCTGTTCGGCGTCCAGGGCGGAGCCATCATGCCCGTCTACGACGCCCTCTACGACGCCGACGCGACCCACGTGACGATGGCCCACGAGCAGGGGGCGGTCCACGCCGCCGACGCCTACGGCGTCGTCGCGGGGACCCCCGGCGTCTGTCTCGCCACCTCCGGTCCCGGCGCGACGAACCTCGTGACCGGGCTCGCCGACGCCGACCTGGATTCGGACCCCCTCGTCGCGCTCACCGGCCAGGTGCCGACGGACCTCATGGGCAAGGACGCGTTCCAGGAGGTGGACACCGTCGGCATCACCCGACCCGTGACCAAGGAGAACTACGTCGCGTCGACGCCGAACCGGGTCGGCGACGCCGTCCGCGAGGCCGTATCGCTGGCTGGCGACGGCCGTCCCGGCCCGACGCTCGTCGACCTGCCGAAAGACGCCACCCTCGGCGAGGCGGACCGCGCGCCCGCCGACCCGTCTCCGTCGACAGCGCCCGACAGCGCGGACGCGACGGCGGTCCGGGCGGCCGCCGACGTCCTCGCCGACGCGGACCGGCCGGTGATTCTCGCCGGCGGCGGCGTCGTCAAGGGCGAAGCGAGCCCCGAACTCCGGCAGTTCGCGACGGAGCACGAGATACCCGTCGTCACGACGATGCCCGGCATCGGGTCGTTCCCCGAGGACCACGACCTGGCGATGGAAGTCGCCGGGATGCACGGCACGGGCTACGCCAACCTCGCCCTCCAGGGGTGCGACGTCATGCTCGCCGTCGGCACCCGCTTCGACGACCGACTCACCGGCGGCGTCGACTCGTTCGCGCCCGAGGCGACCGTCGTCCACGTCGACATCGACCCCGCGGAGATCTCCAAGAACGTCCACGCGGACCGCCCGCTCGTCGGCGACGCGGCGACGGTGCTGACGCAGTTGTACGACGCCCTCCCCGCGACGCCGGCCGCCGACGCCTGGCGCGAGCGGTGCCGTCGGTGGAAGTCCGAGTATCCGATGACCTACGACCTGCCGGACGGCGCTCTCGCCCCGCAGTTCGTGGTCGAAGCGCTCGACGCGCTCCTCCCCGACGACACCGTCGTCACGACGGGCGTCGGCCAGCACCAGATGTGGGCGATGCAGTACTGGACGTTCACCGAACCGCGGACGTGGGTCTCCTCGCACGGCCTGGGGACGATGGGCTACGGCCTGCCGGCCGCCGTCGGCGCGCGCTACGCCGCGGACGACGACCAGTCGGTCGTCTGCTTCGACGGCGACGGCTCCTTCCTGATGACGGTTCAGGAACTCGCTCCCGCCGTCCGGGAACACCTCGACGTCACCGTCGTCGTCCTGAACAACGAGTACATCGGGATGGTCCGCCAGTGGCAGGACGCCTTCTTCGAGGGCCGTCACGCCGCCTCGGACTACTCGTGGGTCCCCGAGTTCGACACGCTCGCCGAAGCGTTCGGCGCACGCGGCTTCCGCATCGACGACCAGGCCGACGTCGAGGCGACGCTCGAAGCGGCCGTCGCGTACGACGGCCCGTCCGTCGTCGACGCCCACGTCGCCCCCGAGGCCGACGTCTACCCGATGGTCCCGTCGGGCGGCGACAACGGCAAGTTCGCGATGAACCGGGCGCAGCTGGACCAGTTGTAGTCGGCGCGGCGAGAGGGGAACGTACATCCGACCGCCGGTGAAATACGCCACCCGTGTCCCCCGTCGACCCTCCCGTCACGACGTCCGAGACGCCGTCGCGCTCGTCCCGTCGTGCATTCATCGCGAGCGCGGCGACCGTAACGGCGACCGCCCTCGCCGGCTGTAGCGCCCTGACCGACGACGACCGCGCGCGGGTCCACGACGGCGACTGGCACTCGTTCGGCAACGGTCCGACGAACGCGAACCACGTCGCCGGCGGCCTCCCCGAACCCGACGGCCACGAGAGCCTGACCGCGGCGGACTGGCCGTACACGCCGCCCGTCGTCCACGACGGGGTCGCGTACGTCGCCGCCGAGCGCCGGGTCGTCGCAGTCGACCCCGCCGACGGCGAGCGGTGGTCGCGGCGTCTCGACGCCGAAGTCTCCGGCGCGCCGGCGCTCGACCCCGACCGCGGGCGGATCTACGTCCCGACGCGGAGCGGAGGCAACGGCCCGGAGTCCAACGAACCGGAGTCGACGCCGGCGTCCGTGACCGTCATCTCGCTCGCCGGCGGCGACGTACTCGACGCGCACCGGGTGGGCAAAGAGCAACCGTACGGCGTGAGCGTCGTCGACGGGGACGTCTACGCCCGGTGTGCGTCGGCGTGCGTCAGGCTCGCTCCCGACGGCACCGAACGCTGGCGCCGTCCGCTCGAACCGCTCGTCTACGACGAGTACAACCTCGGCGACTCCACGGCGACGCAAATCGCCCCCGCCGTCACCGACGACGGCGTCTACGTCCCCGACCGGGACGCGCTGGTGAAACTCGACCGCGGAACGGGCGAGGAGCGCTGGCGCGTCGACGTCGACACGCCGTACGCCGCCCCGACGGCGGTCGACGGTGGCGTCGTCCAGACCGGCTGGCAGGGGACCGTCGCAGTCGACGACTCGGGGGAGGTCCGCTGGCGGCGGAACCTCCACAGCCGTGCCGCCGCCGCGGCCAGCGACGGCGACGTCTACGTCGTCGCCGGCGACCTGCACGAACTCGCCGCCGACTCGGGCGAGACGAACTGGCGAGCCCACTTACCGAGCGAAGGCACGGCCGCGCCCGTCGTGGCCGACGACGCCGTCCTCGCCGTGGCGGGCGACGTCCGCGCGTTCGACCGGAACGCGAGCGGTGTTCCCACCGCGGAGCGAAAGCGGTGGCAGACCTCGGCCGTCCACGCGACCGCGTACGCGTCGCCGGTGATTGCGGCCGGTCACGTCTTCGTCGCGAGCCCCGACAGCCTGCTGGCACTGCAGCCGAAGGGGAGCGAGTGAGGACGGGACGTCTCCGTCGCGGGCGACCCCGTGGCTATAGTAGCGTTTGAAACTATCTGCACATTCGACCGAACGCGATCTTGCGGTCGGATGTACGACGACTTTCGAACGCTACCATGGTTCCGTCGATGGAACTATGTGCCGTGGCACGGAGCCACGAACATGACGGCAAGTTCACAGGACATCTACGCGGAAACCCTGGCCGTCTTCGAGGGAAGCGAGTATCGCCACGAACCGCTCACGACCCCGGAAGTCGCGGCAGCGCTCGACGCGAACCGCCGGACCGTGTACAAACGGCTGCGAAAGCTCGTCGACCGGGGCGAACTCGAAACGAAGGAGACCGGCTCCAACTCCCGGGTCTGGTGGCGGCCGCCGGCCGAATCAGCCACGACGCAGGCCGGTGTCGACGGCGAATCGACATCCCGTCCCGAGGACGGGTCCACAGGCGGGCGGACGTCCCGGGCAGGCACGGAGGCGGAACGGGAGCCCACGCGGTCGCCTGCCCACGAGGAGCGAGAGATAGCGCGGCGCTCACGGGTGATGGAGTCCGTAATCGAGGGGGTAGCCATCCTCGACGAAGACGGCGAGTACCACTACGTGAACGAACCCCACGTGGAGGTGTACGGCTACGACGACCCCGAGGCGTTTCTCGGCGAACACTGGGAGATGTGCTACCGGGAGGAGGAACTCGACCGATTCGAGGACGAAATCATGCCGACCCTGTCCGAGGAGGGAGCGTGGCGGGGCGAAACCGTCGGCAAACGGCAGGACGGCACGACCTTTCCGCAAGAACTGTCGCTGACGGTCGCCGACGACGGATGGTTCGTCTGTGTCGTGCGCGACATCACCGACCGCAAGGAGCGCGAACGACGACTCCGCGATGCCCGCCAGTTCAACGAAGAACTGGTCGAGAACGCCCCGTTCGGGATGTTCCGTCTCGACGAGGAACTCCGGATTACCTACGAAAACCCCCGCGCAGAGGAGATAATCGGCCTGCCCGACGACGAGGAGACCTCGGACGCAATCGGCGTGGACATCAGTACGCTCCCGCCCATCGTCGAGACGGGGCAGGCGGACCTCTTTACCAGCCTCCAGGACGGCGAAACAATCGAATTCGCGTTCCCCTTCGAATCGATCTACGGCAAGGAGGCGTACTTCACCGGACGCGCCGTGCCGGTGTATCGGGACGGTGATTTCGACGGCGCAATCCTGATGGCCACCGACATCTCTGAACGACGACAGTACGAGCGGGAACTCGAACGCCAGCGCGAACAGCTAGCGGCCCTCGACGAACTCAACGACGTCGTTCGCGGAATCACGGAAGCGGTCATCGAACAATCGACGCGAGAGGAGATCGAGCAGGTGGTGTGTGACCGCCTGGCGGCATCCGATTCGTACCGATTTGCCTGGGTCGGGACGGTCGATGCGAACCACCGGGTGGAACCGCGGGTAGAGGTGGGCGTCGACGGCTATCTCGACGACGTCGCGCTGTCATCGGCCCCGGGAGAGTCACCCGGCCGAGGTCGAATCCAGAACGCCGTCCACACACAGGAGATGCAGATCACCCGGAACGCGCTCGACGACCCGGAACTGCGCGAACACGCGAGCGAGCACCAGTATCAGTCGGCGGCGGTGATTCCAATCGTCCACCAGGGCGTGCTCTATGGCGTCCTCGGCGTCTGTTCGGAGCGGCCAAACGCGTTTGCCGAGGAGGAACGGGAAGTCATCGGACAGTTGAGCGACGTAGTCGGCCACGCAATCGCCGCGGTCGACCGCAAACGGGCGCTCATGAGCAACGAAGTCGTCGAACTCGAGATACAGGTCCCGACGCTGCTGGAGTCGAGGGACGTCTCGGTTACGGTCGACGGGGCGGTTACGATTGAGCGAGTGACTCCCCTGGGGGACGGCGAGCATCTGATGTACGGTACGGCGACGGCAGACGACACAGAGGCGTTAGACGCGCTATGCGAGCGGCTCCCGAGCTGGAAAGAGGTGCGCACGTTCGACGAGACTGGGAGCCGGGTTCGATTCGAGGCGCGCGTCTCGAACGCACCGATTACCTCGGTCGTCGCGGACCACGGCGGCGACTTCAAACACGGACGGATAGAGGAGGGGGGATACAGCGCGACCATCCAGATTCCACCGGGGATGGACGTTCGGCGAGTCATCGAGACGATTCGAGGGACGTATCCGAACGCTGGAATCATCCGTCAGCAACAGGTGGCCCGGGGTGACCCGTTGTCGCGACAGTCGTTGAGCGTCCTCGCCGAAGACCTGACCGAGCGCCAGCGAGTGGCGCTCGAAGCGGGGTACTTCGGGGGCTTTTTCGACTGGCCACGCCACCGGTCGGGCGAAGAGATCGCCGACTCGCTCGGCATCGGCGCGTCCACGTACCACCAGCACGTTCGAAAGGCCGAAAAGAAACTGCTCGACGTCGTGTTCACCGAACTCTAGCGAGAGACGGATTCCGGAAGCGGTCGCCTCGATGTGCCGTCTCGGACGTTCGGAGACTGCGAGCGCGCGTGTCGCTCAAAACAGCGGCGTCGGGGCCGACTTTTCCGTGGGGTCGCCGACGACAATCGTGCCGTCCGCGCGCACGAAAACGTTCCAGCCGGCATAGGTGAAACAGAGATTCGCCGTCCCGTTCGTGTCGGATGCCGCCGATGCCACGAACTTGTTTATCACGTCCGGGTCGATCCGGTGCTGGAGGGGCGGCAGTGCCGTGGGGTCGACGCCTGCAACATCAGCGACCACCTCTACTACCGTTACGACGGGAGAGCCGTCACGGGCGTGCGCAGAAACCTCACGGACGGACGTACATTCGACGGAGACCGCCAACTGTTCTGTCATGACGTGGCGATACTGGAGTGGTCACTTAGTCGTTGGTCCCGTTCCTACTGAGTGAGAACGTTCGCTGAACGTCGACCCGCCCGTCCGAGAGACGGACGTCGGTCGCCGATATCCGGTCGACCGCGATAGCCGACCACAAATTTTGGCCGTCCAGATTATCCGCCTGTAAGGAGATGGTTACGTCCATGGGTCGCGAACTGGGAACGGATGAGGGAGGGAACCACTTCGAGAAAGCGGCGATACTGGGTGATTCACGTCAGCGACGGATTCTCGCGATGCTGCTGGACCGCTCACGACCGACGACGGTCCGCGAGCTCAGCGACCAGGTCGCCACACGGGAGGCCGGTTCCAGGCCGACGGACGTAACCGCGGCGGAGCGTCGAAGGGTTCTGGTGGACCTCCGTCACCGGTGTCTCCCGCAACTGGAAGCGGTGGGGTGGGTCGAACGCCAACCGGACGGCATCGTCGCCGAAGAGCCGGACGTCCTCGACGTGAAATCCCTGTCGCTGCCCGCACTCCACGACCCCGAGCATCCGTCCTGGGACGCAGTTAGCGTCCTGCTGGCTCGCCCTCGGCGAACGGACCTGGTGTCGGTCGTCGCCGACCAGCAGTCGCACATCACGCTGGAGGCACTCGGGGTGGAACTTCGAGCGCGCGGACTGGCGTCCCGTCGAGGCTGGCCCGACGACGCCCGGGACCTGCTCTGTACGCTCCACCACGTCGACCTCCCGAAGTTGGCGGAGACGGGCGTGGTCGAATACGACGTCGACGAACGAACGGTCGCTCGTACCCCTCGTCTGATGTCGCTCGTCGACCGGACGGGGATTCAGCCGAAGTGAGGGCGAGACGGGAGGAGGCGCTTCCCAACCTCGACGAGGCCGTCGAGCTAACGAAAGAAGCCAGCGAAGCAGATACCGGCGCGCTGGAACCCGACGTCCCGTGGTTCGGGGGACGAGTGGCCCGCCGCGTGAGTTCGCCGGGTGGGAATCGGAACGCTCCAGCCCATCGCCGAGCAGTGCGGCGCGAACGACTTCGACGCGTGGCGTCGCTGGACCGACGAACGTCGCTGACCCGGCCTCCCGGAGAGCGTCGTTTGTGCTCCGAACGACTTCTTTCGGCATCGTCCCAAACCGACGACAGTTTCGGTGAGATGACGAAGGTACTCGGCGAATCCAATCGCACGACTACGCGGAGGCGCGCCTGCGAAGCAGGTGAACTCACCGAGATATACCCCACCCTCGCGAGTATGAAAGTGCCGAGATGAGGTGGCTGGGGAGGGTTGCGCGCGGATTCCGGCCCGGATCGGAACCGAGTGGAAGCCGAGTGGGCCAACACGGATTTGAACCGTGGACCTCCCGGTTATCAGCCGAGCGCTCAACCTGACTGAGCTATTGGCCCAGGTGAGCGCATCATATCGTTGCGCGGTTTGTCGTTTAAGCGTTTCCTTTCGGCGTTCGTCCGTGCCGTCCTGTCACTTGCCGTCGTCGTCGACGGAGTAGGACCCGCCGTCGACGTCGTAGACGTCGTCGTCGGTCGTTCCGCCGACGTCGTAGCCGTCGTCGTGTGCGTCGTCCGGAAAGCCCGCGGTCCAGACCTGCCCAGTGACGAAGCCGCCGGAGCGACGGTCCAGGTAGGGCTGGACGACGAATCGTCGGAGGACGGCCCGGATGGGCGCGCGTGAGACCGGTACCGCGAGCAGGAAGCCGAGCGCGTCGGTGACGAGGCCGGGCGTGAGGAGGAACGCGCCGGCGGCGATGAGCAGGCCGCCGTCCATGAGTTCGGTGGTCGGCACGTCGCCGCGGCCCAGTTTCTCCTGCAAGCGCCGGAGCGTATATCGGCCCTCGGCGCGGACGAGGAGCATCCCGAGAAGGCCGGTGAGCACCACCAGCGCGACGGTCACCTGCCAGCCGACGGCGTCCGCGACGAGGACGAGCAACAGCGCGTCGGAGAGGGGGATCAGCAACAGGAGCACGAACAGCCAGCGCAGTCGCATATCGGACGTACTGGACCGGCGCTCATAGCCCTTGTGTCACTACGTCGCCCCGCGCGGTCGGCGCCGTGGCGAACCCCGGCGAATCGCCATCACTCGAAGCGCTTACCCGCCGCCGCCCCCGAGGGGAACCATGACCGACGGGACGCGCGTCGAGTGGCGCGACTGGAGCGAATCCGCGTTCGCGGAGGCCCGCGAGGCGGGCAAGCCGGTGTTGCTCGCGCTGACTGCGACCTGGTGTGCCGACTGCCACGAGATGGACGTCGAGACGTACGCCGAACCGCGCATCGCTGCGAACCTCAACGACGGCTTCGTCCCGGTCAGAGTCGACGTCGACCGTCGTCCGCGCGTCCGCGAACGGTACAACATGGGCGGGTTCCCGTCGACGGTGTTTCTGACGCCCGACGGCGAACTTCTCACCGGCGCGGGCTACCTCGGCCCCGACGGGATGCGGCAGGTCATCGACAGCGTCCGGGAGATGTGGGACGAGAAGGGGACCGAAGCGGGGCGCGTCCCGCGCGCGCTCGCCGGCGAGCCGACGCCGGCGGGCGAGGTGACGGACGCCATCGAGGAGCACCTGGCCGGCCAGCTCGAATCGCAGTTCGACGAGGAACACGCCGGGTGGGGCGACGGCGCGAAGTTCCCGCTCCCGCGGACAATCGAGTTCGCTCTCAAGCGTGACCGAGACCGAGCGGTGCGGACGCTCGAAGCCGTCCTGAACAACCTCTACGACGACGAGGTCGGGGGCTTCTATCGCTACGCGCGCAACCGCAACTGGGGGTCGCCCCACCACGCGAAGCTTCTCGACACCAACGCGGCACTGGTCCGCACGTTCGCCAACGCCTACCTCTACACGGGCGAGGACGCGTATCGTCGCGCCGCCGAGCGGACGGTCGCGTACCTGGTCGACGCGCTCTGGAACGGCGCGTCGTTCGGCAACGGTCAAGGCCCCGCGAGCGGCCGCGAGTACTTCCTCCTCGACGCCGAGGAGCGCGCCGAGGAGACGGGGCCCCGAACCGACCTCACCGCCTACGCCGGGAGCAACGGGGTCGCCGTGGACGCCCTGCTCGCCCTCCACGCGTACACGGACGCCGACCGGCCCCGGACGTACGCGACGCGGGCGCTGTCGTCGCTCCTTGACTCGTTCGTCGACGACGGCGTGGTCACGCACGTCGAGGGCGGCGACGAGGCGTTGCTGCTCGACGACCAGGCCCGCGTCCTCTGTTCACTCACCCGTGCGGCCCAGGTAATCGGACCGACCTACCTCGACGCGGCACGAGATGTCGCTGACCGGACCGTCGACGCCCTGTTCGACGACGGGTCGTTCCGCGACGGGCCGGCGGCGGGCGTCGGATTGCTGGACCGCCCGCTCCGCCCGCTCGACGGCAACGTCGAGATGGCCGACGCGCTCCTCGACCTGGCCGCGTTGACGGGCGACGACCGCTATCGCGAGGTGGCCCACGACGCCGTCGCCGCGTTCGCGGGCGCGTGGGACCGCATCGGCGTGCAGGTCGCGGGATACGGCTCCGTCGCGGGCCGCCTCCGGCGGGGGACGCTCACGGTCGACGTCGGCACCGACCCGGGGTCCGACCTCCACCGCGCCGCCCTCCGCGTCGCGGACCACGAGAAGGTCGTCCATCCGGACGCCGACGTGGAGGCGGACACGGCCGTCGTCGCCATCGGCGACCGGTCGCGGTCGGTGGCGACGCCCGACGGCCTGCTGTCGGCGGTAGCGGACCTGGCGACGCCGACCGAGTAAACTAGCGGTCGGTTGTTACGGACGTGCGATTTTTATTCGTGGGAACCCGTTCGATAGCATGGCGAATCTACGGGAACTCGGGCTGTCCGAGTACGAATCTCGTGCGTATCGAACGCTGTTGCGGAGCGGGTCGACAACGGCAAAGGAGTTGTCGAACGTAAGCGACGTGCCGATGGGGCGCGTCTACGACGTCCTCGACAGCCTGGAGGGCCACAATCTCGTGCGGTGTCAGGCGGCGAGTCGGCCGAAGAAGTACGTCGCGGTCGAACCAGACACGGCCCTGGACAGACTGTTGGACGAGCGAAAGCGAGAACTGAACAGGCAGGCCGAACAGTACGAGCAGACGGTCAGCGAGCTACAGGACGAACTCGACGTGACGGAATCGGTCGGCGACCGGTTCTGGACCGTCGCAATCGGTCCCGAGGAGACGGTGGAACTCCACGTCGAACGCCTCTCGGCGGCCGACGAGCGCCTCCGGATGGCCGCGGGGATGCCGTCGCCGCAACTGGACATCGGGGAGGTGAGCGAGCGAATCGTGACCGTGCTGGAGGACGTCCTCGACCGGGGAGTGACGGTGACCTCGCTCCTGACGCCGGAGTTGGCCGAGACGCTGCCGCCGACCGTCAGGGCACGGACGGAGACCCTCGCGGAGCATCCCTCGTTTGCGGTGCGGACGCACGAACGAATCGACGGCGCGTTCAATCTCATCGACAGCACCGAGGTGTGTATCGAGGTGCCGAACCCCCTCGACCCCGCGAAGGGGTTCGCCCTCATCGACTTCAAGGACGTCGCCTTCGCGTCGGACGTCCGCGAGACGTTCGACGAGCGGTGGGAGCAGGCGACGCCGCTGTCGCTCTAGCGGAGTTCGGACCGGAGTCGGTCCATCGTCACTTCGCGCTCGGCGTGGGCGTTGTGCTGGTGGATGGACTCGTCGTTCGACTGCTTCATGTGGACGACGGCGTCGTCGGGCAGGTGGTCGAACTGCTCGACGACGTCGTCGGCCATCGACCGGACGCAGTCCTCGACGAACTTGGCGTTCGCGTGGGCCTCGAAGGTCATGTGGTCCTCGTCCGGGCGCTTCGCGAGGTTGTAGATGCGCGCGCTCATCGAGTCGCGCGCGACGTCGATGAGGTCGTGGAGGTCGACGTCGGGCGAGCCTTCGCTCGTCACGGTGAGCGTCGCGTGACCGCGCTGTGAGTGGCCCGGTTGCGGAACGGTGTCGAGGAACTCCTCGACGACGTCGTCCTCGACGCCGAGCGCGAGGAGTTCGTCGCGGGCGCGAGAGGCGGACATCCCCTGGGAACAGGGACAGACCGTCATGCCGGTCACTTCGGCACCGATTTCCTCGCGAGTCCCCTCGTCCGTCGCGACGGCTCCGGCGAGGATAGTCGCCGTACTCTGGGTGTCGAGGCCGCTCGCCGGCGTCTCCTCGCGGACGACGTACTCCGCCTCCATCCGGACCTCCGCGGTCGACGTGTACTCGTGTTTGTCGAGGAGTCGTTCGGCCGCGTCGCCACAGACGTCCTCGACGCGGTAGGTCGGTTCGCTCACGGCGGCTTCGAGCGTCTCGTCGATTACCTGCATGTTCCGGCTCATGTCGACGCCCTTCCGTCCGCTGGGCAGGTCGACGAACACCTCGAAGTCGGCCATCAACACGATTGGACGCCGACCGTTGCGTTCGAGTTTGACGAGTTTCTCGACGCCCGTGACCCCGACCTGACTGAGCCCGACGGTCACGTCTGGTTGGCTCGCCTGAACGTCAGGCAACTGGTGGCTCATCGACTATTGGGAGGGTCGCTCGGCGATTAGGACTTTCGATACCGCTAGGGCCAGTCGTCGCGGACGTCCGCCTCGAAGGGGTCGGCCTCGTCGTCCGCGGACCCGAGGTCCCAGCCCGCCGCCTCGGCGGCCTCCTCGACCGGGAGGTACTCCCAGCCCGCCGCCTCGGCGATGGCCCGGTCCTCGTCGCTCGTGCCGACGAAGACGTGCCGGTCGGTGTCGAACTGCTGCTGAACGTTTTCGAGGCTCTCCTCGACGCCGCGGGGGCCGGAGAAGAAGTCCTGGCGGATGCGTTCCTTGCGCGTGAAGTTCGTGACGACGTAGGTCGGTTTGTCGCTGACGACGCCGACGTACTCCGTCCACTGCCGGGCGTCGTTGAACACCGCGTTCGGGTCGGCGAGTCCTTTCAACGCGTCGAGGTCGAACGCCAGCGTCATCTGGCCGCCGCTTTCCATACCCCGTCTATCGCTGGCCCGTGGAAAACGGCTTCGGTCCGAGAAGGGTCAGTGAACCCGGTAGTAGTCGGTGAAAACGACGACGTCCCCCGAGGTAAGCCCGGCCGGGACTACCGTCGGCGTCTCCCCGTTCTCCACCGCCGCCAGATACTGCTGGCTGTCGTCGTCGAGTTCGTCGAAGTGACGAACCCGTGCGTCGGTCGAGACGTCGGTGGTTCGACTCACCCGTAGTTCCCTGGTCTGTGCCATGTGTTCACAAACACCACAGAAGATAATAAAGGTTCCTCCAGGACGGGGGAGCGACGGGAGACGCGGACGTCGGGAGCGACCCGAAAACGGAGTTACTGCTCCTGTGGCGGTGCGAGTTCGTCGGCGTCGAACTGCTTGTCCATCAGCACGTCCTTCTGGTCGGCGACGACGCGTTCGTCGCGCATCAGGCGCTTGTAGCCGCTCTGTGGCGAGAGGTCACCGATGAGGACGCCACCGACGATTTTGCCGTCCTTGAACGCGAGTCGCCGCCACTCGGTGTCGGAGTACTTCCGTTCGGCGTAGTCGTCGCCGATGGTCGGGTGGCCGAAGGAGAGAAACGGGAAGTCGAAGTGCGTGATGGAGTACGAGGAGACCCACCGGAACGCCTCCGACTCCGGTTCGATCATGTTCTTCGCGGCGACGGACCCCTGTTCCTTGGCGCTCCCCCACGACCCGTTCTGTCCGTGTTCGCCGAGGATGGTGTCGTAGAACCGGGTCAGGTCGCCGGCGGCGTAGATGTCGTCGACGCTCGTCTGCATGTACTCGTCGACGACGACCCCGTCGTCCCGTTCGATGCCCGTCCCCTGCAGCAGTTCCGTGTTGAAGTCGAGTCCGATGGCGACGCCGGCGAAGTCGCCCTCGTAGTAGTCGCCGTTGGGGTCGACGGCACCCGTGACGCGGCCGTCGTCGTCCACCTCGAAGTGGTCGACGCCGCTCCCGAAGACGGGCGTGACGCCGCGTTCGCGCATCGCCTCGTGCATGATTTCGGCCCCCTCCTCCGAGAGCGCGTAGCGCCACCAGCAGTCGCCGCGCATGAGGTAGTGCGCCTCGATGTCCTGTGCGCCGCAGATGGCCGCGAGGTCGATGCCCAGCAGGCCCGCGCCGACGATGATGCCGGTGTCGGCCGCTTCGGCGTCCTCCTTTATCTTTCGGGCGTCCTGGAAGGTCCAGAAGTGATGGACGCCCTCGGCGTCGCTGTTCTCGACGGGAAGCTGCGTCGGGGTCCCGCCCGTGGCCACGAGGAGTTTGTCGTACTCCAGGTCCTCGTCCTCGTGGGTGTGGACGACGTGAGCATCGGGGTCGATGTTCGTGACGTGGGTGTTGAGTCGGAGGTCGACGTCCCGCTCTTCGTACCACGATTCGTCGTGAATCGAGATGGGTGCCTCCGGGAGCTTTCCTTTGGCGAACTCTTTGATGAGAATCCGATTGTACAGGGCTTCGCCCTCGTCTGTGATGACGGTGACGTCGGCGTCCGGGTCCTCCTCGCGGAGGGTCTCTGCCGCCGAACTCCCCGCGATCCCGTCGCCGATAATCACATACGACTGGGTCATATCCCGGAGTTTCGTAGTCGGGGTTAATGTGGGTTGCTATCTGTCGCATCGGGTGAATTCGTCCGTCTCCGGCGGTTTCGAGACGCGAAGGGCCAAATCCTCACCATGACATTCGTCAGAACGTCCGACGCTTCGCACTCATCGAGAATCCGCGTCTTCCGAACCAACCCCGACAGCCTCGGAAACGTCTACCTCCTCCGGTTCCTCCCGGCCACCAGCGACTACCTCGTCGCCCGTATCGACGTACACGTCGTCGGCGTACCCCCCGACCGCGTTCGGTTGCTCTCGGTCGAACTTCTCGGGCGTCGCGGGCGCGTCAGCAATCCCTCCCTTCGGTCGAAACTCACCGAGCGGGTCGTCTATCGAAATCCCGTGTCGCTCGAAGAACTCCGAATAGCGGTCGAAGTGTTCGTCGACCTCGTCGGCGGGAAACTCCATCATTTCCAACCACCCCCTCGTAGCGAAGTCGAAGTTCGCTTGAATGTGCGTAATCTCTCGCGCTTTCGCCTCCGAATACCCCTCCTGAAGCGCGGCGAGATACGTATCCATGGTCGCCGCGAAGAAATCGTCCAGATGCTCGCGGCGCTCGTCGCGGCGGTCCTCGTCGGCCTCCTTCAAGAACACCCGCGTATGCAGACTCACCAGCGCACTCTTGGTCACCGACCGAACCCCCGGCGTTTCGAGTGCCTTTCGGGACGCGAAATGCCGCACGTTCTGATTGATTTTCATATCCTGTGGTAAGACCGCGAGGCCCAAAAAGAGACGGGACCGCGCTACGCCCGATATTCCGCGAGACAAAACGTCTCAGCTAGGTATCCCTCACTCGTCCGCGGAGGGAGTGATTAGTGAACGCCGCGTCGGCGGGCAGGACGACCCCGACGACGTCGGCGTCGCGCCCGGCGTCGACGGGCGTCCCGTCCGTCTCCACGCTTTTGTCTCTCCGCGGCGATACGTCCGGAGATGAGGCCGCTCCCTGCGGTCCGCTTCCCGATTGGCCGCCGGGCCGCGTCGGGAGGAACCATCGCCATCATCGGAATCCTCCTGCTCGGCATCCCCCTTTACGACATCCGGGACGACTGGGACACGCGTCACGTCACCAAGGTCGCCAAGTCGACCGCGGCCGGGTGGGTCACCGCCACGGTGCTCTTCGGATGGGTGGTCTACGTGCAGCTCCGGGTCATGCAACAGCCGACGTGACCGTCGAAATCGCCGACGACGGGCCGGGCATCCCCGACGAACACAAAGAGGCCATCCGCGACCGGGGCGCGCAGGTCGCCGAGAGACCGGGAGACGGCTTCGGCCTCCACCAGGTCACGGAGGCCGTCGACGCCTACGGCTGCACGCTGGATATCGACGACAACGAACCGAGAAGGACGATAACGCGCGTGACGCTGCCCGTCGCGAGCGGATGAATGGACGCGAGGACGTCCGTCGACGGCGACGGCCGACTCCGCGGACCGTCCTACTCAACCCTCGCTCCATCGGCGATGCGGTCAGCACACTCGAACCCCGCGACGATGCCGCCGTCGAGGCTCCGCTCGGGGTACTGCGCCTCGCTCGCCATCCCGGCGTAGTAGACGCCGTCGGCCACGGCCTCGCTCAGGTCGTAGGGGACGACCAAATCGAGGTAGCCCCGTTCGTAGACGGGGGCGGCACGGGGATTGCGCGCGAGGCGGAACTCAATCACCTGCGACCGGTCGAACGACGGGAACATCTCCGCGACGTGTGAGAGCCACGTCTCCTCGATTTCCGCGTCGCTCATCCGCCAGAGGTCCTCCTCGGCGTCCTGGACGTAGCTGGCGACGTAGAGGAGGTGCTGGCCGCCGTATCGTTCGGGCGGCACGAAGTTCGTATGCTCGATGAGCGCGCCGAAGGGCGCGTCGTGGGCGACGTTCAGCCAGTACGTGTCGGTCAGGGGCTCCGTCATCGTCACGACGGCACAGACCGCCCCCTGAAACTCCACCTCGCAACCGTAGCCCGTCAGGTCTTCGAGGACGTTCGGCATCGCGGCGACGACGACGGCCTCGGTTTCCTCGGTACGCTCGCCGTCGGCCGTCTCGTACGTTATCGACGACACCGCTCCGTCGGCGACGGCCACGTCGGTCGCGCGCGCCCCAGTCGTGACGTGCTCCCGGCCCACCGCCTCGACCAGTCGGTCGACGAAGGGCGCGAACCCACCCTCGAAGTAGCCCAGAATCTCCCCGCGCAGGAGGTCGCGCTCGCCGCGGAACTTGATGCGTCCGAGCAGCCACGCCGCGCTGACGTCCGCCTTCCGGTCGCCGAACTTGGCGTCCAGCAGGGGTTCGAAGAAGTTCTCGTAGACGCCGCGGGAGGTGTGGTCCAGCAGGAACTGCTCGACGGGCACGTCCTCGAAGTCCGCCAGGTCGTCGTAGGTGTCGAACGACGGAATCCCGCCCCGCACGTCGACTTCGAGCGTCAGCATCCCGAGTCGGAACTTGTCGTAGAGACTCATGTGCGGGTAGGCGGCGATCTGGGGCAGGGTGTCGAGGGGATGGACGACGCCGTCGACGTAGTAGGCGTTCTTGCCGATTCGCCACTCCAGGCGGTCGCCGAGGCCGAGGTCCGCGGCCAGTTCGACGATGGTCTCCTCGGACTTCGAGAGGTGGTGGTAGAACTTCTCGACGTCGTCGCCGGCCGTCTCGTACGTCGCCGCCAGTCCGCCGACGTCCTCCGTGGCCTCCAGCACCTGCACCTCGTGGCCCCGCTCCTGCAGGCGGTAGGCGGCCGCCAGCCCGGCGACGCCGCCGCCGACGACGTGAATCATGTACCTCGGTCGGTCGGCGGGGAGTAAGTGGCTTGTGGATGGCTCCGACGTCGGCGAGTCAGGCGGATTGTCGTAACCGTGTATCCGCAGTCGCCGACCATGGGGACGGCGACTGTCGGAACCGACGCCCGACAGCCCGTCTCAGTCGGCCTCGACCAGTTCGAACAGGTCTCCGAAATCGGCGGGGAGCTGGTTCTCGACCTGCCGCATCTCCGTCACCTGCGTCACCTCACCCACCAGTCCGACGACGACTTTGGCGTGATACACTGCGTCGGCCCGGTCGACGCCCTCGCGTTCGCTCACCCGGTCGATGAACTCGTCGTATCCGAACCGCTGACCGGACTCCGCTTCGCGCAGGAAGCGGTCGATTTCCATCGGGAGCGAACTCGCCAGGTCGTCCGCCTCGCCCGCCTGAAGGCGTTCGCCGAGGGTCGTCAGCGTCGCCCGCGCGGCGCGGACGGCTTCGCCCTCGCCCGAGAGCTCCAGTCGATGCTGTACCTGTCCGACGAACTCGCTGAAATCCATGGCACAATTATCAACTTTCCAACCAGATATAGGTTGGGACGACCACGTCCACCTCATAGTGATTACTGTAACGGTTTACCGGTGGTTCGCCGAAGCGGTTCAGCGGATCACCGGTGATGACTTACAGTAAGCACTATCGGTCCTGGCCCGTCAGGTCCGCCGAGAGGACGAACTCCGGGTTCTCGGCGGGGTTCCCGTGCGCCGCGGCGGCGTCGGTCACCGCGCCGACGGTTTCGGGAATGGGCACGCGCGACCGGGCGGCGTCGACGGACGCGGCGTCGCGAGCGACGGCGGCGAGGAGCGCCGACGCCGCTTCGGGGTCCGCCCACGCCGCGACGGCGTATTCGGCACAGCGCTCCTCGCCGTCCCAGTCGCGCGTCACCGTCCGGTTGCGGACGGCGAATCCGCGGGTCCCGCCGTCCCGGACGACCAGTAGCCGGCCGTCGACGGCCGCGTCGTGGAGTCGCTGGCGAGTCAGTTCCGCGAGCGCCCACGAGTGGCCGGGCGCGACGACCAGCCCCCGGAGCTGCATCCGGGCGTCGCTCTCGGTCCAGAAGCGCCACGCTGCGTCGGGGTTCGCGTCGTCGGTGGCGACGTCGAGCGCCGGGGCGGCGTCCGCGTCGGGAGGCGGATGCGCCCACCGAATCTCGGTGCAGGGCTCGAACCCGACGCGTCGCGAGAGGCCGAGGCTCGGCGCGTTCCACGAGAAGACGAGGTTGCGGACCACCGTCGCCCCGCGCTCGCGCGCCCAGTCGAAGACGGCCTCGGTCAGGTCTCGTCCCCAGCCTTCGCCGCGGTAGTCGGGGTTGATGCGCAGCCCTTGCGCCCAGCCTTCGTACGGGGAGAGCATCACGCCCTGGACGACGCCCGCGACGTCGTCGCCGGCGTCGAGGACGAACGTCCGCTGGTGGTCGCCGTCCTCGCGGACCCACCGGTCGAACACGTCGGGGAGGTAGTCGTCGACGGCGCGGTCCGGCCAGGTGTCGCGGGTGAACGCCGCGACGGTGCCGGAGTCGTCTTCGCGTGCGGGTCTCAGGTCCATGGAACCGACCGGGCCTGCAACTCGCCGGCCAGCGACTCGCGCATGGCCGTCTCGGGGTCGTCGGCGTTCGCGAGCACCCACATGAGCTTCACCATCGCCGTCTCGGGGAGGGTGTCGCCCGCCTCGACGACGCCCGCCTC
The DNA here is from genome assembly GCA_042216495.1 of Haloferacaceae archaeon. GTDB lineage: Archaea > Halobacteriota > Halobacteria > Halobacteriales > Haloferacaceae > Salinirarus. Next base: position 803 of record JBDGTU010000014.1, on the reverse strand, counting down.
CAGCAGGTCGCGGCCGGTGTCGTACACCCGGTCACAGACCCGACCTTCGAGACACTGGCTGGTCATGGCGACGACGGTTCCCGACTCGACGAGCGCTTCGAGGCGCGGAATGAGGTCGGTGTCGACGTGGCCCAGTCCCGTCCCCTCGACGACGACGCCGGCGTTCCCCTCCAGGTAGTCGAGGGCTGCAGGGTCCATACCGGGGACGAACTTCAGGAGTTCCACGTCGGTCTCCAGGTCGGCGGCGACGTCGAGTCGCGTCTCGCCGCGGACGGCGTGGTCGCGGCGAAAGGAGACCGCCTCGGCGTCGTAGTCGACGCGGCCGAGGGGGTCGGCCCCGACCGTCTCGAAGGCGTCGCGCCGCGAGGTGTGGTTCTTGCGGACGCGCGTCCCGCGGTGGAGCGCACAGGCGTCGTCGCTCTCGGACTCGTGCATACAGACGAGGACCTCCGCGCAGTCGCTTTTCGCCGCTTCGACCGCACAGACGGCGTTCATCACGTTGTCAGAGGACGGCCGGTCGGCCGAGCGCTGGCTTCCCGTGAGGACGACCGGGACGGGCGTGTCGAGCACGAACGAGAGCGCGGCCGCCGTGAACTGCATCGTGTCGGTGCCGTGCATCACGACGACGCCGTCCGCGCCGGCCTCGATCTCCTCGTACACCGCCGCGGCGAGGTCCTGCCACACCGCGGGCGTCATGTTCTCCGAGAGGATGTTGGCGACGACGCGCCCGCGGTAGTTCGCTCGCCCGGCCAGGTCGGGCACCGCCCGGAGGACGTCCTCGGCGTCGAACTGCGCCGTGACCG
>JBDGTU010000062.1:0-28961 GCA_042216495.1 Haloferacaceae archaeon | reverse complement strand
ACCTCGGACTCGGCCAGTTCGAGGTCTTTGTCCTCACAGATTTCCGCGAAGATGGCTTCGAGACGTTCCTTCGTCTTCCCCGTCAGGTGCGAACGCCGATACTGAGCGGAACCCTGTTCCGCGAGGTCAGCGGGACCTTCGGTCCCGCCCGATTTCGGCACGAACACTATGTGGTAGTAGAGTTCGTATTTCGCGTGACGGGTACTCTTCACCATCTATGCATACTATCACGGTCGAGCGGCTTAATGATTGCGTTGAACCCCGTCTATGCCATCGTCGGCGGTTGAATACTGTTGGTCGGCTTCATCCCCGCCCTGAAGGGCGAGGCTTTCGCCTCGAATTTTCCGTAAACTACCCCACCCTACTCGCTCACGGCTTCGCCGTTCGCTTCGCTGAGCCCTCGGCGGGAGTCCCGCCGGACGCACCGACCCGCGTCCCGATTCGACGCCCGGACGACAACGCTTTTTCCCGTCTCGACCCACCGGCGGACGTCCGAGATGGCAACTCTAGCCCAGCAACTCGAACAGTACGTCAGCTTCGGCATCTTCCCCCTCGGCTTCGTCCTGGCGACGCTCAGTCTGCTGGCGTGGCGCAGGGAGCGTGACCGGCGGATGCTCGTCGTCGCCAGCACCGGGCGAATCAGGCCGACGACGTCGGTGCCGACCGCGGCGGCGTGCATCGTCGCGAAGGCGAATCCCCCCGTACGCGAACGCGTGGACGACGCGTGGTCCCCACGGCCGTTCGAATCGACGGGCGTCGACGAATCCGAGGACCGACACGACCAGCAACAGCGTCGCGCCCGTACCCACGCCGACGCCGGCGAGCAGGTAGCCCGTCGTGTACGCCGGCCGGGGGGTCGACCCGCTGACGACGAGCCAGGTGTCGAGGACGCCGGGCACGCCGTGTGCGAGGGTCGCGAGCGTCGCGAACGCCGCCACCTCGACGTGGACGCGCCGGGCGGCGTCGCGTAGCCGACCGAACTCGGGGGCGTCGTAGAAGATGCCCGTCAGGACGGCGAGATACAACGTCGGAGAGGCGACCAGCGCCCGGTCGACGACGTACCCCTTGGCGAGGCCGTTCAAATCCAGCGGTCGGGACGCCGCCGCGACGTCGCCGTCGACGGTCACTCGCGCGCGCTCGTCGGTGTCGCAGGTGCGCGCCGACCCGTCGACGTCGCGCCTTCGAGAGTCAGACCATAACCCGCTTTTCCTTCCCGCCTCTAGGGGTTCCATGGACCAGCGTAGCGACCGCGGCATCCCTCGACGGGCCTTCCTCCGGAGCGCCGTCGCCATCGGCGGCGCGTCGGCGCTCGCGGCCTGTCTGGACCGCGAGCGCGCGGACGTGCCGACCGGGCCGGACGACCTCTCGACGCTTCCGGACCGACAGCACGCCTGGAACGCCGTCTCGGCCACCGACGACTACGGCAACGTCCTCCCGCCGCGCCACCGGGTTCTGCTCGCGCTGAATCTCCCTGCCGACGGCACCCCCTCGGCCGCCGCCAGGGAGACGACCGAAACCGCGCTCCGGAGCCTCGAACGCGCCTACGAGCGGAGTCACGAGGGGCTACTGTTTACGATTAGTTACTCGCCGGCCTACTTCGAGCGCTTCGACGCCGCGCTCCCCGACGCCGTCGACCTGCCGATGCCGGAACCGCTCGCCGCCTTCGAGGACCCCGACCCCGACACGCCCGACGCGATGGTCCACCTCGCCTCCGACCACGCGTCCGTCGTCCTCGGGGCGGAACAGGCCCTCCGCGGCGAGCGGGAGGAACTCAACGGCGTCGCCGTCGACGCGGCGCTGGCCGACGTCTTCGAGGTTGCCGACCGACGCACCGGCTTCGTCGGCGAGGGCCTGCCGGCGTCCCACCAGGACGTCGACGGCGTCCCCGACTCCGACCCGGTGCCCGAGGAGGCCCCGCTCTACATGGGGTTCAAGTCCGGCTTCTCGAAGAACCAGGCGACCGAGGACCGCGTGACCATCCGGGACGGCCCGTTCGCCGGCGGGACGACCCAGCACGTCTCGAATCTCCGTCTCAACCTCTCGCAGTGGTACGAACAGGACGACCGCTTCCAGCGCGTGGGCAAGATGTTCTGTCCGGCCCACGCGAAATCGGGGGCCGTCGAGGGCGTCGGCGACAATCTGGGCGACAGCAGCGGCATGAGCGACTGTCCGGCCGCGGACGACTCCGCGCGCGAGGACGGCATGGTGGGCCACTCCCAGAAGATGGTGAGCGCGCGCGAGGACGACCGGCCAGTCATCCTCCGGCGCGACTTCGATTCGACGGACGGCGGCCACGCGGGACTCCACTTCGTCGCCCTCCAGCGACGCGTCGAGGAGTTCGTCGCGACGCGCGAGGCGATGAACGGCACCGACCTCTCGGGAGCGGCCGTCGGCGAGCGCAACAACAACGGCATCCTCCAGTACCTCGACGTCCGGACGCGGGGCAACTTCCTCGTCCCGCCGCGTCGGTTGCGGGCGTTGCCGACGGCGTCGCCGGCGGACGCGCCACCGGAGGGGACCGATGCGCCGGCGTGAGTTCCTCCGCGGTATCGGCGCGGCGAGCGTGGCGGGGGTGGCCGGGTGTGCCGGCCTCGTCGAGACGCGGGCGGCGAACGTCCCGCCGGTGGTGGAGAACCGCCCGGACGCCGTCTACGTCCCGAGCCACACCGAGGCGATGAAGGTGGCCGGCGTGGCGACGAAGGGGGCCTATCGGTGTGCGCTGACCTACTCGTTTCCCCACCGGTTCTGGACGGTGTCAATCGGCCGGACCGAGCGGGTGTCGATTCACGAGGACGACGCCGTCCACCTGATGCCCGTCGTCTGGCACGCCGAGACGGGCGTCGTGCCGGCGACGACGAACCCGCAGGTCGAGATCTCGAAGGGCGGCGAGACGGTCACGTCGCTGTCGCCGTGGCCGATGCTCTCACAACCGATGGGCTATCACTTCGGCGACAACGTCGAACTGCCGGGCGACGGCACCTACGACGTCACCGTCCGGACGGGCGCGATATCGGCTGCGACGGACGCCCTCGCCGCCGACGCCGCCACCTTCGAGTTCGCGTTCGACTACGCCCGCGAGACGGTCCGGGACATCGAGTTCACGACGTATCCGGAGAAGCAGGGGGCGCCCGGTGCGGTGCCGCCGATGGAGATGGAGAGGGTGCCGACGCCGCAGGTGCCGAAACCGGACGCGCTCCCGGGGCGACCCCTCGGTCGGGGGACGAGCGGCGACGCCGTCTTCGTCGCGACGGCGCTGGCGGACGCGACGCCCTTCGGCGGGGGACCGGAGGAGTCCTACCTCGCCGTCTCGGCGCGCACGCCCTACAACCGGTTCGTCCTCCCCCTGACGTCGCTCTCGGCGACGGTCGAACGCGGCGGCGAGACGGTGTTCGAGGGGTCGCTCTCGACGGCGCTCCACCCCGAACTCCACTACCACTACGGCGCGTCCGTCCCCCGCATCGAGTCGGGCGACTCGGTCCGCCTCGCCGTCGACGCCCCGCCACAGGTGGCCCGCCACGAGGGGTACGAGACGGCGTTTCTCGACATGCCGCCGGTCGAACTCGGTTGAGCGGGGCGTGGTCGGTCCGACCGCGGGCGGGAGGGCATCGACGAAGACGGCGGCGTCACGGTGACGCTCCCGAAATCGTTAATATCGGACCGGGACAATCGCCGACGATGGGAAACGTCTCACACGCGAGCGACGCCGAAATAATCGCGGCGTGGGAGCTGCTTCACGGCCGCGACGTCGACGACGACGTCGACCTCGTTCGCCTCGACGACGACACGGTCGGGAAACCCGGGTCGTGTAAACTGTGGGAGACAGAGACCGAGGAGGGTCGGATGCAGTGGACGGTGAGTCGGGAACTGTTGACGGTCGTCGTCGCCCAGCGGGGTCTCGAACACCGCGTCGAGATGCCCGTCGAGTGACGGCGAGGCGGGCGTTCGCGCCCTCACTCCGCCGTGACCGCCGATACGGTCCTCACCCGGCCGTCGCCTCTTCGGGGACGGGACGAGCGCCGAGTTCGACCGACGACCCGACCGCCGTCGTCATCACGAGCGGACGGAGGACTACCGGACGCACCGGCGCGGGAAACGTCAGGTGAATGAACGAACTGAAGTAAACGTGCGACGAGATGAGAAGCCGTTTTACGCCTCGATGGCCAACTGCCGGATGGCCGACACAGACACCGATGCCCCGGAGAGCAGGTCCGTTCTGTGTACGGTCGGTCGCTGCGTCACTGTCTGACAACCCCTCCGACCAGCGACTTTTTGTCACGGGCTACTCCACTCCGATCTGACGACGTCGTGGCCCCGTCAGCGACGTCCGTGGCGTGAGTACGACAGTTGATTCGAGGCGTTCGACCGCCTCCACGACGACTTCCAGGCCGAACTCGCTTCCGTCGTCCCCGAGCGAGGCGACCGGCCGGAGGAGTTCTACCCCTACGTCGACGGCGCGGAAGACGGAGGCCCGCACATCGCGCCACGCCGGGCGCTCGACGAATCGACCTGACGGCCGTTCTCACCCCCGACCCCCGGAGCGCCCGTACTCTCGACCCGAATAGCCGTGGCTCCGGGCGCGTCGGTCCCGGAAGCCGGCGACCCCACAGGATATATAATGAAGTGGTATAACCTAGTTATCCATGCCACGGACGCAGTTACAGCGTGCGCGTGCCGGCGAGACGACGCCCGCGATGGAGCGAGTCGCCGACCGGGAGAACCGCGACCCCGAGTTCGTTCGCGAGCAGGTGGCCGAGGGACGGGCGGTGATTCCGAACAACCACGCCCACGAGTCGCTCGATCCGATGATAATCGGTCGGGCGTTCGCAACGAAAGTCAACGCCAACATCGGCAACAGCGACGAGACGAGCGACCGCGAGGGCGAACTCCGGAAACTCCACACGGCGGTCCACTACGGGGCCGATACGGTGATGGACCTCTCGACGGGGAGCGACCTCGACGCCATCCGCGAGGCCAACCTCGCGTACTCGCCCGTGCCGGTCGGAACCGTTCCCATCTACGAGGCGGTCAAGCGCGCCGGCAGCGCGACGGACCTCACGGCCGACCTGCTGCTGGACGTCGTCGAGAAGCAGGCCCGGCAGGGCGTCGACTACATGACGATACACGCCGGCGTGTTGCTGGAACACCTCCCGCTGACCGACGGCCGGAAGACGGGCATCGTCTCCCGCGGCGGGTCGATTCTCGCCCGCTGGATGGAGGAACACGGGGCGCAGAACCCGCTGTACGACGCCTTCGACGACCTGTGTACGGTCTTCGCCGAACACGACGTCACCGTCTCGCTGGGCGACGGACTCCGTCCCGGCTGTCTGGCCGACGCCGGCGACGAGGCGCAGTTCGCGGAACTCGACACGCTCGGCGAACTGACGCGGACCGCCCGGAGCCACGGTGTGCAGGTGATGGTCGAGGGACCGGGTCACGTCCCGATGGACGAGGTGGCCGCGAACGTCGAGCGCCAGCAGGAGGTCTGCGACGGCGCGCCGTTCTACGTCCTCGGCCCGCTCGTGACCGACGTCGCGCCGGGGTACGACCACATCACCAGCGCTATCGGAGCGACCGAGGCCGCTCGCGCCGGGGCGGCGATGCTGTGTTACGTGACGCCGAAAGAGCACCTTGGTCTACCCGAGGAACCGGACGTCCGCGACGGTCTGGCGGCGTATCGCATCGCGGCCCACGCGGCCGACGTCGCCCGCGGCCTCCCCGGTGCGCGCGACTGGGACGACGCGCTCTCGGAGGCGCGCTACGAGTTCGACTGGCGACGGCAGTTCGACCTGGCGCTCGACCCCGACCGCGCACGCGACTACCACGACCAGACGCTTCCCGGTGACAACTACAAGGAGGCCCGCTTCTGCTCGATGTGCGGCGCCGAGTTCTGCTCGATGCGCATCGACCAGGACGCCCGCGACGCCGACGGCGAGATGTCCGCCCTCGCGGACGGCACGGACCTCGACGCGTCGCCGGCGGCAGACGTGAACCTCCCACCGGTCGGTAGCCACGACGCCGGCGACGTCCCCGACGAAATCGAGATCGACGGCGTCACCTTCACCCCGGACGCCCCCCACGCCAGCGACTGATTCGGATTGCGCTCGGTCAGCCCCACGTCGACCGCCCACGGCCGGTCGGTCGTCGCGGGAAGCGACCAGAGCAGCCCGTCCGAAGTCGGGTCGGCGAGTCCGCTACCCCGCCGCTCGCTCGACGAGGGCGACGGCCGTCTCGACGGCGTCGACGGCCGTCTCGCCGAGCACGTAGGTAATCGGTTCGACGCCGAAGTCGCCCTCGTGATAGACGACGCGGGGGGCGTCGCGGTCCGCAAAGAGCGACCGGAGCCGTGCCGCCCGGTCCTCGTAGCCCGCGTCGAAGGCGACGGGGTCGAAGCCGCGGTCGCGGGCGGCCGCGAGCAGGTCCGCGGCCGTCGCGAGGTTGACCGCCCCCCGGACCCTTGAATCGACGGCCATCGCCGCCAGGAGCGTCGTGGCGACGTGATGGGACGCGCCGAACTCGGGGTTCGCCGGGACGTTGACGCTGCCCCGCATCGCGTGGAGGCGTCCGGGGACGGCCGCGACGTCGGTCTCGTCGGCGGCGTCCGGCAGCGCCATCGCGACGTTGGTGCCGACGTTCGGCACGTAGTCGCCCACGCCCGGCGCGTTCGCGAAGCGACGCACCGCGCGCCGAACGTTCTCGAGGACGTCCCGTTCGGCCTGGACCGCCCGGTCCCGTCCGCGGACACAGAGGTCACATCCCATCCCGGCGAGTGCCGGCATCTCCCGCTCGTGTATCTCACAGATGGGGCCGCGGTCCTCGAACTCCCTGACGAGCGCGAGCAGTTCGGCGAGCGCCTCGTAGTCGTCGAGGCTGTCGTCGGCGAAGCCGTCGGCGAGTCGCTCGACGACTTCCTGCATTCGTGGATGGGTCGCCAGTTCGTCGGTCCGCTCCTCGTTGAGATACTGACTCACCGCCGCCTGCGAGACGCCGAGGCGTGCCGCAATCTCCCGCTGGGCGAACCCGCGGGCGGCGAGCGCGTCAGCGAGCATCGACCGCGCGGTCGGCAGGAAGTGCTCGACCACGATTTCGCTCGGGAGTTGGAGCGTCACGCTCTCACCTCGTGGACGCGTTCCATGCACGCTACTGGCGAGGGGTCGGCCTTATAGGGAACGCACGGGGAGCGCCGACGCCGGCGGTCGAGCGGGGAGGAGTGGGGGTCTTTTGCCGTCGGCGTGGACAGCGTGAGCATGGCAACCCTCGCGGTCACACTCCTCGGCGTCGGCGCTATCCTCGCTCTCGTGGTAGTGAACTACCCCACCCTGCTCGCGCTGACGCGCTCGCTGAGGGTGGGGCTTCCTGCTTCCACGACGCGCTTTGCAGGAACCGAGGTGGTTCCCACAGGGAGCGCAGTCTCCACAGGCGTTGACGAATCGCTGCGCGATTCGTCCGCACACCAGAAATCGAAGATTTCTGGGGACGTTTCTTCGGAGTGTCCCACTCCTAGTGTCTCGACGGGGTAGTTCCGTGGGACAGCGCACGCTTTTTGTCGCGTTTGAACGCTGTCCGTATCTGTCACCTTCGTGAGGAGCGAGTCGTTCCGTGTGGAACGACGAGCGAGTCGAAGCCGACAGGACGGAGCGCCCATCTTGGCCCTTTGTTCGGCGTTCAGTAGTATAAATCCGTGGGCCTGTGGGTCAGCAACAGAACGTGCAAGGTAAATGATGACGGCGCTGTATCCCCACCCTACTGCGTTCCTTGTCCGCTCGTGCGGACTGCGGTACTCGTTGAGGGTGGGGGCTTAGCGCCTATATCAAGCTAAGTGCGTTCTTTTCGAGCAGCGAGACGGCCATCTTCACCCTCACCGACCAGTGGCTCGACGAACAGGAGGCGACGAGTCCCGGCTGGAACCGGTGGGCCTTGCCCATCTCGACGGTGATGGTCGGCACGCCGTTTCGCGAGGCGACGGCCCGGAGCGACGCCTCGTCGCCCTCGCCCGAGAGGATGACGTTCGTCCCGAACGCCTCGGCGAGCCGTTCGACTTCGGGGTCTCCGACGTCGGCGCGGGCGTGGTACATCGTGGTGCGATTCCGGGTCGACGTGTGGAAATCGAGTCCGAGGTCACACTGGCTCACGAATCGCTGATACACCCGATGGGCCATCCGTTCGGCCGTGTTCGAGCGTTCCTTCCCGGGGAACGACCGGTTGAGGTCCTGGTCGTAGATGGGCAGATACCGCTGCTGGGCCTGATACCCGGGGACGTTCACGACGTGAAGCAGGACCAGCGTCCCGTGGACGTCGCCCGGGCGGTAGCGGTCGGCGACTTCCTGGAGGACCTTGACGCCGTTGAGTTCGTCGCCGTGAACGGCGGCGGGGTACATACGTCGCGCGCTCCCGGGCTTTTCGCCACGACGAGGAACGTCCTTCGACGCGGGAGCGGTCGGCGGGCGAGGACCGGAGCCGGATTTCCATGAATCGGTCCGCCGGTGAAGGCCAAGGAGACGGTGGCCGTGTTCGCCCGGAACGCCCCGTCGCCCCGGGAGTCGTTGGCCAATCGGACCGGACGATTCGACGAGTTACACGGTATCCTGCCGTCGACGGCGACGCCCGGCGAACCCCTCTCGCTCACGGTGCAAGCGTGGGACCAGTGCGAACGACTCCTCGCCGACTTCGACGGGACCGTGGCCGCGGATGCGACGGACCCGGACGCGACGTATCCACGGACCGTGTCGTTCGGTACCGCTGCCGACGGCGTCGTCCGGACCGAGGACGTCCAGTTCGAGACGCCCGGCGTGCAGTATCTCACGCTCACGACCGAGCGCGGCCAGCAGTTCGTCTCGAATCCGGTCCGCGTCGCGCCCCGAGCGATATCCGTCGACGTCGCGGGGACGGCCCCGGTCGCGAACGTCGGCGTCGTCAAGAACAACGAGGTCTGGCGAGCCATCGACGGAGCGGACGACCCCGACGCCGACCTCGACACCGACACCGTCTCCGGCGAGTGGACGGACGAGGAGCCCCTCTCGGGGACGGCGTGGGTCGGGCCGATATGGGTGGAGTCGCCCTGACCCGTCCGCGCTCGGTCGTGGCGGTGACTACGGACCGACGTTCGGACGCGGCGTCGTCGGAGACGGGTCAGACGCCGTAGAGAACGGCGATACCGAGGGTGACCACGACTGCCAGCAGGAACTGGAGCGGTGCGCCGACACGCAGGTAGTCCGTGAACTTGTAGCCGCCGGGGCCGTACACCATGAGATTCGTCTGGTAGCCAATCGGCGTCATGAACGCCGCCGACGCGGCGAACATCACGGCCAGCAGGAACGAGAACGGCTCGCCGCCGATGCGAGTTGCGGTATCGACGGCGATTGGAATCATGAGGACGACGCTCGCGACCGGCGTGATGATGTTGGCAAACAGCCCCGTGAGGACGTAGAAGAGCCCGAGGACCGCGAGGACTGGAAGCACGTCGGCGGCGCTCACGACGATTGCAGCGACGAACTCCGCACCGCCCGTCCGCTGCATGGCGAGTCCGAGCGGGAGGACACCGGCGAGGAGGAACACGATGTTCCAACTCACGGCGTCGTAGGCGTCCGAAGGGGTGAGACAGCCGGTGACGACCATCGCGAAGACGCCGCCGAGGGCGGCGATGACGATGGGGACGGCCCCGAGCGCGGCCGCGCCGATGACCGCGACCATGATGCCGATTGCAACGGGCGTCTTCGGACTCAGCGGTGCGACGACGCCGTCGTCGCCGCTCGGGTCGAGAGCCGACGGCTCCCGGTCGGGAACGTGCGTGAGCGCGATGTCGCCCATCTCCTGGAGATACGCCACGTCGTCGCGTGTCGTGTACAGCAACAGCGTGTCGCCCGCCTGGAACTCTATCGAATCGATGTGGTCGTGGAGTAGTTCCCCGCCCCGGAGCACCGCAAGGACGACGGAGTCGAACTGGGCTTGGAGCCCGGAACTCGCCGCGGTTTCCCCGACGAGCCGTGAGTCGGGGAGGAGAATCCCCTCGACGAGCGTGCTGTTATCGGTGACGAGGTCGGCTGCCGACACCGCCTCGCGGGGTAGCTGTCGGAGGCCGTACCGTTCGGTGAGGCGGTTGGTCACCTGGAGGGTCGCTCGAACCGTGAGCACGTCCCCCGGTTCGAGCGTCTGGTCCGACGCCCGGGCGTGAAACGACTCGCCGTTCCGGTCGAGTTGCAGCAGGTCGACCGGGAGGTGCATGTCTTCCGCGAGTTCGGCGAGGACGTCGCCGATTCGGCGACCGACGAGCGGCGAGCCGTCGGCGACGACGAGTCGCGCCAGACGGTTGTCGAGGGCGAACTCCTCGGTGAGGTCCTCGCCCGGGTCGACGCGTGCCGGCGTGAGCCGCCGTCCGATAGTCACGAGGTAGAGCGCGCCGACGAGGAACACGACGATGCCGAGGGGCGTGAACTCGAACATCCCGATGGGACCCCGTCCCGGAAGCTGGCGGGCGAAGTCGCTCGCGAGGATGTTCGTCGAGGTGCCGATGAGCGTGAGCGTCCCGCCGAGCATCGCCGCATACGAGAGGGGGAGGAGGAGCTTCGAGGGCGAAATACGGGCGCGTTCGGCCAGCCCCGTTATCATCGGGATGAACACCGCGACGACGGGCGTGTTGTTGACGATGCCCGCTGCGACGCCGGTCGTTCCGACGGTGGCGCCGAGCAGCCGCATTTCGTCTCCCCTGGTGAGTCGCGCCAGATGGACGCCGAGGCGCTCGACGATGCCCGTCCGTTGCACGCCGTCGCTCAGGATGTACATCGCGACGATGGTAATCGTAGCCGGGCTCGCGAATCCGGAGAGGGCATCCCGCGCCGGAACCTCGGTGAACGATTCGAGGACGGCCAACGACACCAGGATGCCGATTGCCGTGATGTCGGTCGGGATGAGTTCCGTCACGAACAGCACGAGCGCGACGAAAATCAGCCCGAACACCACCAGCATTCCCGTCGTTACCGGCGGCAGTCCCATACCGTCGCAACTCGCCCCGTCAGTAAAAGCCCGCCGTCGGCACACGCCGGGGAAGTACGAGAGAGAGCAGGACCGGACGGCCAATCGAACGTGGGAGTGGCCCGGAACGCCCACCGCGGCTCCCGGGTCAGTAGAGAACGTGGCGCGTGTCGTAGGAGCCGAGTCGGCGGACCCAGCCGCCGGCCGCGATGTCCTCGACGTCGTCGAGGGCCTCCTTCGTCCGGTCCTCGTAGAGGCCGGCCTCGAAGTCGATGTGGAAGAGGTAGTCGCCGAGGCGGTCGCCGGTCGGCCGGGATTCGAGCCGCGAGAGGTTGATGTTCCGGTCGGCGAACGCTTCGAGGAGTTCGAGCAGGAGGCCGGGGTAATTCGCGTTCGGGTTGACGACGACGGTGGATTTGCCGCCGGCCTCGGAGCGTTCGCCCACGGGGGCGATGACGAAAAAGCGCGTGGCGTTCGAACTGCGGTCCTGGATGTCCTCGGCGAGGACCTCGATGGTGTCGTCGGCGTTGTCGGGGTGACCGATGGCGGCGACAGCGGAGTCCTCGCGGGCGCGTTCGACGCCGCGGGCGGTGCTGGCGACGGCTTCGAGTTTCGCGCCCGGATGTTCGGTTTCGAGGTAGGTGCGACACTGCGCGAGCGCCTGCGAGTGGCTGGCGACGACATCGAAGTCGTCGTCCTGTGCGAGCAGCGCGTGGCGGATGGGCGTGACGATTTCCTCGACGACGCTCACGTCGAAGTCGGCGAGGGCGTCAAGCGTCTCCGTGACGCTCCCTTCGATGCTGTTCTCGATGGGGATGACGCCGCGTGCGTACTCGCCGTCCGCGACGGCTTCGACGATTGCGGTGACGGACTCGGTAAAGGACACCTCGTCCGCGACGGCGCGGGCCGCGCGGTGGGAGTACGTCCCCGCCGGGCCGAGCGTGATAGCCTCCATACGGCCCCGTTCGCCGGTCCGGGGGAAAAGCGGTTCGGGATTGCCGCCGCCGAGACCGGCGTTCAGCCTCGGGACTCCCCGCCGTCCGGGACGACGTCGGCCCGTTCGACGAGTGCCGTCCCGGCGACGACGACAGCCACGGCCACCGCGCCGGCCGCGGCGAGCGGAATCCCCCCGCACGCGTCCCCACGAACGCGAGGACGCCGAACGCGACGAACGCGGGGAGACTCCACGCCATCCCGGGGTGGGCGATAGCTACGGACGGACGCGGACATCGCAGGGTTCAGAAGCGAACGCCGGGGTCGGCACGGACGGTGACGGTCTCCGATGGACGTATGTGAGAGAAAAATAATGAGTTAGTTGAGACATGAGAGGGAGACGCGAACTGCTGGCGTCGCTCGGGGTAGTCGGGGCGGCGGGGTGTCTCCGCCTCCAGGACGCGGCCGCGAGCACGACGACGAGTGACGGCACGGACGGAGCGTCGACGCCTGAGTCGACGGGAGCGCGGACGACGACGGCGGACGCTACCGGCGACGACGCCGAACGGGTCACGCTGTCGGAACGGTGGGCCGCCGACTTCGGCGTTCGCTACGTTCGAACGGACGAGGGCCATTTTTTCTTCAACGGCCTCAACAGAGCGGCCGAGGCCGTCCCCGGGGACGGTATCCTCTGGAGCGAGAACGTCTCGTATGACGGGTCGACGGTAAATCTCGGTGCCGACGCCATCGCGAAACGCGGAGATACGGCGCTCTACGGCTTCTTCTCGGAACGGGGGTCGGTGGAGAAACCCGGAGCCCACTTCGTCGCGTACGAGGACGTGACGGGCGAGAAACGGTGGTCGTTCACGGTGCCTGCCGCGGAAGCCGACGGATTCACCGTCCTTCCCCGCGGCGTCGCGCTGCTGGACGACGTGGCCGTGGTCGGCGTCGACCCGCCCAGGGGGCGGTTCTCGCGGGTCTACGGCGTCGACGCGGAAACGGGAGACCAGCGCTGGCGACGGGAACTCCGGGGGAGCCTCCACGACGTCGGCGCGTACGACGGCAGGGCGTATCTCAACGCACAGACCGGAGTGTCGGTCGTCGACCCGGCGACGGGGGAGACCACCGAACGACACCGGTCGTGGCGAAGCAGCCCCAGCGAAATTCACGGAGACGCGTTGTTCGGATCGGCGTCGGCGGATTCGAAGGTTCACGCCTACCCGCTCGCGGACGGCGGGGTGGAGTGGTCGACGCCCGAGGTGGCCGACGCTACGGCTCTCGTCGTCGACAACTCCCTGGTCGTCGTCGGGACGGAGTCGGGGGACGTGCACGCCTTCGAGCGGGCGACGGGCGAGCGGCGGTGGCAGACGGCTATCGACGGGACGGCGTGGCAAATCGCTCTCAGTGCGCGGCACGCGTGGGTCGCGGACAGGGAGACGGGACTCACCGCCTACGACCGCGGCGGGGGCCGAACGGTCCACCAGTCCACCCAACCGCTCGGTCGGTCCGACGTCGGCGTCGTCTCCGAGACGCTGCTGTTCGGTATGGACACCGCCCGCGCGTACCGTATCGAATCAGCGTGAAGTCCCTCCTACCGGTCGGCGCAGAACTCGACGAAGTTCCGGAGGATGCGAAGCCCCGTCTCGCCGCTCTTCTCGGGGTGGAACTGCGTGCCGAAGACGGTGCCGGCCTCGTTGGCGACGATGGAGGGGAACTCGACGCCGTAGTCGGTGGTGGCGACGACGGCGCGTTCGTCGTCGGGCCGGGCGTAATAGGAGTGAACGAAGTAGGCGTACTCCCCGTCGACGCCGTCGACGAGCGGGTGGTCGCGCTTCACCGAGAGTTCGTTCCAGCCCATGTGTGGCACCTTCCGTCCATCGGCGAAGCGGACGTTGCGGCCGGGGATGAAGTCGAGGCCCTCGACCTCCCCCTCGCCGGCGTGGTCGGCCTCCTCGCTGGTCGTGAGCAGCATCTGCATCCCGAGGCAGATGCCGAAGACGGGCTGGTCGCGGGCGACGGCGTCGGCGAGGGCGTCGCGGTAGGGGCCGGCGTTCTCCATGCCTTCGCGGAACGCACCGACGCCCGGCAGGACGATGCCGTCGGCGGCGGCGAAATCGTCCGGGTCGTCGGTGATTGTGACGGCCGCGCCCGCGCGTTCGAGGCCGCGTGTGGCGCTCCGGAGGTTGCCGAGGCCGTAGTCGACGATGACCACGTCGGCCAGCGTCTCGGACGGTGGCTCTGAGAGGCTCATACGGTCGCTACGACGGGGGCGCGCAAGTGGTTTTCCGTTCGCGCAACGTCGTCTCCCCTCCTATCGGTCCTCGTCGAGTTCGAGTTCCGCGACGACGTCGTAGGGGTCCATCCCCTTGCGGATGCAGTCGAGCATGGTGAACGCGTCGTCGGGCGAGAGGAAGTGGGTCGTGACGGCACGGCCCAGCGGCGTCGGCGAGAAGCCGTCGATGAACCCCCACTCCAGCAGCTTGCCGACGGCGTGTTTCGTCGGCACGTCGCCGAGCATCCGGTCGTTGAGTCGCTTGGCCCCGCGCCCGGCGACGGTGACGTTCGCCAGCGTCTCCTCGACGGCGGCGGCCTCGTCGTAGACCGTGGCGACGTCCTCCATCTCCCCCTTGAGGAGTTTGAACGCCACCTCGTCTTCGGTCATCTCCATCGTGTTGTGGTAGGTGCAGTCGGGTTCGACGAGGAGGTAGACCACGCCCCGGTCGTGGTAGTCCGGGCGGCCGGCCCGGCCGAGCATCTGCTCGAACTCCTGGACCGAGAGCCACTCGATGCCCATCGCCAGCGAGTCGAAGACGACCTGCGAGGCGGGGAAGTCGACGCCGGCGGCGAGGGCGGCGGTGGTGACGACGGCGGCGAGGTCCTGATTGCCGAACTGGCGTTCGACCCGCTTGCGGCGCTTGTAGTCGAGGCCGGCGTGGTAGGGGGCAGAGGAGTACTCCAGTTTCCGGCTGATTTCGTGACAGCGCCGCCGGGAGTTGGTGAAGACGATGGTCTGGCCCCGGTAGCCCTGCGGGGACTTCCGGTCGAACTCCCGCCGAACGAGGCGGTTCTCGATGCGCATCTTCTCGCGGCCGTCGGCGAAGGTGACGTGTCGCTCGATGGGGACGGGGCGCTCCTCGAACTCGATGAGCGTCGCGCGAAGCTGTTTGGCCAGCCACTCGGGGTTGCCGACGGTGGCCGAGAGGTATATCCACTGTGCGCCCTCGTAGCCGCCGCGGCCGGACCGGTCCTCGCAGTAGTGTTTGAGCCGGGATATCATCCCGTCGAGGCGGTGGCCCCGCTCCTCCTCTTTGAGCGTGTGGACCTCGTCGATGACGACGGTGCCGACGTCGCCGAGGTCCTTGCCGGTCCGGAGGGCGTGGTCGATGCCCTCGTAGGTGCCGACGACGACGTCCGCGGAGGGGTCGAATCGGGACCCGCCGTCGCTGATGCGGCTCGCGCCGACGCGGATGGTCACGTCGACGAGGTGGCCGTAGCGCTCCTCGAAGTCCTCGTGTTTCTGGTTCGCGAGGGCGACCAGCGGGACGAGAAAGAGGAGTTTCCCCTCCCCCTTCAGCGCCCGGTCGATGCCGGCGAGTTCGCCCACGAGCGTCTTTCCGGTCGCCGTCGCGGAGACGACGAGCTGGTCCCGGCCGTCGAGGAGGCCGTTGCGGACCGAGAGGCTCTGGACCGGCAGGAGCGTCTCGAATCGCTCCGCAGTGAGCGATTCGAGGTCCGGATGCAGGTCGAGGTCGGCCGTTGGGACGGGGTCGACGTCCTCGACGGTGGCGCTCACCTCGTCGAACTTCGTCAGGTCGGGGTCGAGCCCCCCCGAGAGGAGGTTGACGATGCGGTCGAGGTCCTGGACCTCCAGCAGGAGGTCCTCCAGGCGGTCCTGGGCGGCGCTGGTGAGGTCGCCGGCGAAGGAGAGTTCGTGTTCGAGTTCGCGTTTGGCGCAGTCGGGACAGATGGACTCGTTCGACGTCTCGACGGCGGTGTCCTCGGTGATCGGAGAGTACCGCCCCTCGTTGGCGCAGTAGCGACAGGTGCGGACGGTCAGGGCCTCTAGCTGGTAGGCGTCGAGCATCGACGCCAGTTCCTCGCGGCCCGCGGGCGACGTCTGCTGGGAGATGCGGATGCGCGACGCTCGGCGGGCGAGTTCGACGAACTGGTCGGGCGAGCGTGGCTCCTCGCTCGACCCGCGCTTGACGCGGAACTTCGCCGGGCGGGGGCCGGCGTCCGTCTCCTTCAGTTCGAGTTTCGCCCGGAAGACGCGGTCGCCGTCGCGCTGGACGACGGCGAGGTAGTCGCCGTCCGTCTCGTGGAGGAACAGGGTGTCGACCCGTCCGACCTGTTGTGACACGGCTACGCCTACGTGGACGGGGTATTTCAGCGATTCGTCTCCCGGCGTCGGGAGTAGAGCCTTTTTTGCGGCGTCGTCCGTAGGAGCGTGCATGGACGACGTCCCGAACGTGGACGCACTGCTCGAACGGGCGGGGTTCGACCCCGAAAAGAGCGTCCTCACGCGCCGACAGGCGGAGGTGCTGGCGCTCCGCGAACAGGACGTCCGGCAGTCGACCATCGCCGACCTGCTCGGGACGTCGCGCGCGAACGTCTCCAGCATCGAGGCGAGCGCACGGTCGAACGTCGAGAAGGCCCACGAGACGGTGGCGTTCGCGGAGGCGCTGACCGCGCCGGTTCGCGTCGAAGTCGACGCCGAAACCGACCTCTACGACGTGCCGAAGATGGTGTACGACGCCTGCGACGCGACGGGCGTGAAGGTCAACCACACCGCGCCGGACCTGATGAAACTCGTCAGCGACGAGGCTGGCGACGCGGTGCAGGGGCGCGAGGTCCGGGAGACGATTCTCGTCGGCGTGACCAGCGACGGGACGGTCCGCGTGCGGCGCTCCGCGCAGGTCTGACGGCGGGGCGTTCAGCGCGGCCGACCGACGGAGCTAGAACTTCCCCTGGTCTTCCAGTTCGGCGACGAGTTCGCGAACGCGCTGGGCCGCCGACTTCGGCACGACGAGCACCCGGTCGTCCCAGGCGACGACGGCGAGGCCCGAGACGCCGACCAGCGAGACGTGTGTGTCGCCGGCGACGACGCAGTCCTCGGCATCAATGAGTTCCGCGTCGCCGAGGACGGCGTTGCCGTCGTCGTCCGTGGGCAGGACCCGCGCGAGGGCGTCCCACGACCCCAGGTCGTCCCACTCGACGTCGGCGGGGACGACGACAGCGTTCTCGGTGCGCTCCATGACCGCGTAGTCGACGCTCACCGGGTCGACGACGTCGAAGCCGGCCGCCGGGTCGCCGTCGTCGAGGGCGGCAACGAGCGCCGAGAGCGGCGAATCGCGGGCGGCGGCGAGAAACGCATCGGGCGTCCACGCGAAGATGCCGGCGTTCCAGAGGTAGCCGGCGTCGACGTAGCGGGCGGCCGTCTCCTCGTCCGGTTTCTCGTGGAACGCCGCGAGGTCGCAATACGCCCCGTGGTCCGCGCCGGGTTCGACGTAGCCGTATCCCGGGTCCGGACGCGTGGGAGTGATTCCGAACGCGACGAGCGAGCCCGTATCGGCGGCGACGCGGGCACCGCGCCGGGCGACAGCGGCGAAGTCGCCGCCGACGTGGTGGTCGCTCGGGAGAGCGAGGACGACGGGGTCGGCGACGTTCCCGTACTCGGCGGCGACGTGGTGGGTCGCGTACGTCAGTGCCGGCCCGGTGTCCTTGCCGGCGGGTTCGACGAGGACGTCGGCTTCGGGGGCGTGGTCGCGGACGTCGTCGGCGAACGCCGGCCGCGTGACGACGACGACGTCGTCGGCGAGGGGGGCGGCGCGGGAGACGGTCCGGGCGAGGAGCGACTCCTCGCCGCCGAGGGCGAGAAACTGCTTGGGGCGGTGGCTCCGACTCGCCGGGTAGAGGCGGGAGCCGACGCCGCCGGCGAGGACGACGGCGACGAGCGGTCGGTCCATACCCACGCACACGGCCGGCGGGGGTTAAGTCACCACGTCTCGACGACGCCCTCGCGGACGTCCTCGACGCAGCCCCGGCAGTCGGGGTGGTCGGGGTCGAAACAGGACGGCCGGCCGGCGTCGTCGACCGCGACCGCCCGGCGCTCGGCGTCGCGGCGGCAGACGATGCGGGCGCGGCCCTCGTCGTCGGTCGGCAGGTCCGCGACGGCCGGGGCGGACTCGCGGCCCTCGCGGTAGGCCCGCCGCATCTCGGCGAACCGCCGGCCGGCGGACCGGGCGGTCCGCTGGACGAACCGTTCGAAGTCGACCATACACGGTCTTCTCGCCGCCGGCCCAAAGACCCGTCGCCGCGAGTCGAACGCCGCGTCAGTCGTCGCGTCCCTCCCGTCGACCCGTCCACTTTCACCGCGCTCGCGGAAGTTTTTATATCGTCGCGAACCAACCGTCGTACGCCTCCCGACGAAATCAAGCCGGAGGCGAGTGAGACCAATGTCAGAACTGCGAACCCACGCAGCGGAGATCGTAGAGCAGTTTTCGGACCATCTCGACCTCGACGTCGAGGACGTCGAGTCCCGACTCGACAACCTCGTCAACGAGTACCGCGTGCCCGTCGAGGAAGCGCGGCGGAGCGTCGTCAACAGCTACCTCGACGAGGCGGACCTGGAGCGCGAGGAACTCGGCGGCGGCGGGAGCCAGGCCGTTTCCCTCGCGGACATCGACGAGGACGAACAGTGGGTCGACGTGACGGCGAAAGTCGTCGAACTCTGGGAGCCCCGCAACGAGGCCATCGCACAGGTCGGGTTGCTGGGCGACGAGTCCGGCCGAACGAAGTTCGTCGCCTTCGAGACGTCGGACCTGCCCGACCTCGACGAGGGTGCGGTGTACGAACTGAAAAACGTCGTCACCGACGAGTACGAGGGGAGCTTCTCGGTGAAACTCAACCGGACGACGACCATCACCGAACTCGACGAGGACGTCGAAGTCGGCGACGACAGCGTCGAGGTCGAGGGCGCGCTCGTGGACGTCCAGAGCGGGAGCGGCCTCATCAAGCGCTGCCCCGAGGAGGACTGTACGCGCGTCCTCCAGAACGGCCGGTGTTCGGAGCACGGCGAGGTCGAGGGTGAGTTCGACCTGCGCATCAAGGGCGTCCTCGACGACGGAACGGCGGTTCACGAGGTCATCTTCGACCGGGAGACGACCGAGGAACTCACCGGAATGGCCCTGGAGGACGCCAAGGACATGGCGATGGACGCGCTCGACACCACCGTCGTCGCCGAGGAGATGCAAGCCGGCACGCTCGGCCGCTACTACCGGGTGTCCGGGCCGCAACTCGGCCGCTACGTGCTGGTCGACGAGTTCGAACGACAGGACGGGCCGGTCGATGCCGAGGCCGCCCTCATCAAAGCGAGGTCGATTTAAATGAGTCAGTCAGTTCCCTCCAGAGAGGTCGCTCGCCGCGTGTTCGCACGCGAGTTCAACGACGCGAGCTACACGTTCAAGGAATCGGACGACGAACGCGCGCCGGTCTACCTGCTCCTCCCGACGGGCGAGCGCGCGAACCGCGTCTTCGTGGTCGGTACGCTCACCGAGAAGGAGGACGTGGGCGAGGACAACGAATACTGGCGCGGTCGCATCGTCGACCCGACCGGGACGTTCTTCGTCTACGCGGGGCAGTACCAACCCGAAGCGGCCTCGGCGCTGCGCGACCTCGAACCGCCCGCGTACGTGTCCATCGTCGGCAAGCCGCGGACCTACGAGACGGACGACGGCGGCGTGAACGTCTCCGTCCGCCCCGAGTCAATCACCACCGTCGACGCCGCGACCCGCGACCGGTGGGTCGTCGAGACGGCGACCCGGACGCTCGAACGCATCGAGGCGTTCGACGACGAGGCCAACGAGTACGCCCGCATGGCGGACGAACAGTACGACCTCGACGTGGCGTCGTACCGTGAGGCGGCCGTTTCGGCGCTCCAGAGCCTCGACGAGACGGACGAACTCGAAGCCGAGGCCTGATAGTGATTACTGTAAGTCATTACCGGTGGTTCGCTGAACCGTCTCGGCGAACCACCGGTAAACAGTTACAGTAATCACTATGAGACGAACTGTCGTACCTCTCGGCCGTCGCCGACCCGCGGTCGGCGACAGTCCGCGTCGAGGTATCACCGCCCGCCCGAGGCGGACGTCCCCGGCGCGTCCTGCGTACGTCTGACAAACCGTTAAGTGGAAGCGGGTCGTCAGCTTCGTCTACCATGGGCAACAAAAACAAGACTATCTCGTTTCGCGTCAACGAAGACGCGTTCGAGACCCTGCGGGAGATCGCCGAGGAGCGCGACATCTCGCTCTCGGCGGTCTTTCGCGACTACGTGGACATGCTCGTTGCCCACGACGGTCAGGTCCGGGTCGTCCCCGAGCACGAACTGGAGAACGTGGGCGGAGAGGACAGCAGTTTCCCTCCGAAGGTGGAAGTGCCCAAGAGCTTCATCCGCGAACACGAACGCCTCGAACTGGAGGCGGAACACCTCCGGGAACAACTCGACGAGCACAAGCGCTACGTGAACCACCTCCGGGAGAAACTCGAGGAGGGAGACGAGGAAGTCATCCAGCTCGAGGACCTCGACGGGGGCGAGCCGGACGAACCGTCCTTCCGGCTCGGCTAGCCCGAGAGCGCCTGTCGCGCCTCGCGGGCCCGCCGTTCCATCTCGTCGTTGCCTTCGACCGCGGCGAGTGACTCGACCGCTTCGAGACGCCGGACCGACTGGTCCAGAAAGGAGAGGACGTCGCCCGGGTAGGCGTAGACCATGTAGTCGTCGGACATCACGTCGACGATGGCGTCCGGGCCGAGCCCCTGCGCGCGGAGTTCCAGGAGATACCGGATGAACTGCCGCTCCGGGTAGCCCGTGTAGATGTCGTCCGGGTCGTCGCAGTCGAGGAAGTCCTGTGCGAAATCGAGCAGGCGGTCGCGGGTCGCGTCGTCGACGTTCGTGAGCCCCTCGCCCGAGTAGAGCACCTCCATCGTCGCGCCCTTGAACGCCCCTTTCGGGATGTTCACGTCCAACTGGGAGACGATCTGGCGGTGGTTCTTGAGGTAAATCTTGTCGGTGATGGCCACTACGCCGAGGTAGGCGTCGTTCGATAAAAAGGCTCACGGACGCGGCCTGTGGGGCGAAACCACACGGTCTGCGCGGAGTCGTAACGTACTTAGGTCACAGCGAAGTATCCGAAATCGTGTCCGGGTTAGGGTAGTGGTTATCCTTCAGCCTTGTGGAGGCTGAGACGCGGGTTCGATTCTCGCACCCGGACTTTCCTGCGACGAACGGACGTGAGGAGCGGAAGGTCCCGGGAGAGAATCGAACAAGGAGTGATGCGAGCGAACGCGAGCGGAACGACCGTGGTTCGATTCTCGCCTTCCGGCCCCTCCTTTCGGTCGTCGGGGAAAAGACCGGGTTCGATGCTCGCACCTGGAGACCGCGACCCGGGACAGGGCTCTGGACGCCGTCCAAGGTGAAATTGCTCCAGAGACGGCGGTATTGTGACGGAATATGCCTTGAGATTCGAAATGCGGAAGTTCTCTCGCGAGAGCGCGGCGATGAATAAAAAAGCGTTCGTCATCGAAGGGATAACTTCAACCAGTGTCCATTGGTACCAATTACCATAGATGCCGACCTGTGGAAGCTGCGGGCTGTTCGTAACGAGCGAGTACTCGCGCGTGTTCGGGGACAACGAGGGGCGAGTGACCGACTGTCCGAACTGTCCGTCTCGTAGTGGGGGGCACTGATGGGGAGCAGTGGACTCACGCCGGAGGACTTCGACCGGATTCGAACGTTCCTCGAGAAGCCGAAGTACGACCGCGACCCCGAGGACCTGATGCCGTCGGAGACGGACGGCGGTCGAGAAGGTGAGTAGCGGGCTTTACCGCCGCCTCGTCACCGGATGTCTGACAGAGAGGTGTCGGCAGCCGTCCCGAATCCGCCGGTATCGCCGCGGGACTGGATGACGTTGAACGCCGTCACGACGTCGGTCCGGGAGATGAGGCCGACGAGCGTGTCGTCGTCGACGACCGGAAGCCGACCGACGCCGTGTTCCTGCATCGTCGAGATGGCGTCCATCGCGTCGGCGTCGGGGGAGATGCCGGTCACGTCCCGAGTCATGACGTCGCCGACGGTGTAGGCGTCGCGTTCGACCTCCCGGACCTCGCGTGCGTCGTCGAGAGTGACCATGCCCACGAGGTCGCCGTTCCGGATCACGGGATAGCCGGTGTGGCGTTCGCGGAACATCCGTTCGACGAGTTCGGCGACGGAGGTGTCCTCGGTGACGGTTTTTAGCTCCGCCGCGGGCGTCATCACGTCGCGTACGGCGACCCCCTTGAGGGCGGCTTTCAACACGGTCTGCTGGGCCTCGCTGGAGGCACCGATGTAGATGAAGAAGGCGAGCGCGACCAGAAACAGGTTGGCGAAGAGGCCGAAGATGCCCAGCAGGAAGGCAAATCCCTTGCCGACCTCCGCGGCTATCTGGGTCGCCCGCGCGTGGGACCGGCTTCGGGCGAGGAGGGCGCGCAGCACTCGGCCGCCGTCCATCGGGAAGCCGGGGAGCATATTGAAGACGGCGAGGGCGACGTTGGTGATGGCGAGGTAGCCGAAGACGAAGCCGACGGTGGCGAGTTCGACGGGCGTGAGACGGAAGGCGGCGTAGGAGACGACGCCGAGGACGACGCTGACGACGGGCCCCACGACGGCGATGAGAAGTTCGTGTCGCCAGTTTTCCGGCATCTCCGTGAAGCGGGCGACGCCGCCGAACAGCCAGAGCGTGATGGAGTCGATCTCGTAGCCGTAATGCATCGCCATCAGCGAGTGGCCGAACTCGTGGAGGAGGACACAGAGAAAGAGGCCGACGGCGGCGACGGCCCCCAACAGCCAGGGGGTCGACCCCGCGGTGAGCGCCCCGACGGGGAGCGACGCGTCGAAGGCGTCGTTGAGGACGGTGACGAGATTCGCCACGTCGGACCCGATGAGCCACGCGAACAGCGGCAGGACGACGAGGAACGTCAGGTCGAGTTTGATGGGAATCCCGAACAGACTCCCGATTCGGATTCCGCGCATACGCCTCCTAGGATCGGGACACTCATAAAAGCGGGCGTAAATGCGCCGCCAACGCTTAGGTTCGGGCCGGCGTAGGACGAGCCATGAGCGAGCAGTCACCCACACCGGTCGTACGCCGCGCGGACGACGTCGAGTACGAGTCAGTCGACGCCGCGACGGGGATGCGGAAGGGCGTCCTCGTCGACGAATCCGACGGCGCGCCCAACTTCGCAATCCGTCGGTTCGTGCTGGAACCGGGCGCGGAGGTCCCGAAACACACCAACGAAGTCGAACACGAGCAGTACGTCCTCGAAGGCGAGTACGTCGTCGGCATCGACGACGAGGAGTACACCGTCACGTCCGGTGATTCGCTGCTGATTCCCGCGGGGACAGTCCACTGGTACCGGAACGAGGGCGACGACGCCGGAGCGTTCGTCTGTGTGGTGCCGAACGGCGACGACGCTATTCAGGTACTCGACTAGGCGGAACCGGCGGAAAATCGGCGTCGCGAAGAACTGTCCACGTCGGCGCGGCGGTCAGTTGCCCCAGAAGTTCTCACGGCTCCCGAGCCGGTCGGGGCGCGTCGGTGCCGAGGTGCTATCGGCTTCGGCTTCGGTTTCGTCGCCTTCCTCGTCTCCGTCGCCCTCGTCCGCTTCGTCCATCGGGAGCCGTTCGACGATCTCCTTCGCCCGGGCGTGATTCGACTTCACGCGGTCGATACGAACCCGGGCGCGGGCGGGAGGGAGGATGCCGTCGATCATCACGATGAAGCCGTCTTCGGTGCGGCCGACGCCCGCACCGCTCTCGTGGATGTCGGTCACCTCGACGACGACCTCCTCGCCCGGCTTGACCGGCTGTTGTTTCAGGTCTGAGATGGGCATGTCGTAGTGGTTACACCACTCGGCACCGCCGCGGTCGCCGTAGTGCTGGCAGCCCATCCCCGAGATACGCTCGGAGAAGCTCGGGCAGTCGTCGGCGAGTGGACAGTTCGCCATGGGGGACGATACTGGGGCGGCAGTCTAAACACTTGCGTCTCGAAGGTTGCGTCTCGCAAGCGTTATGAGCGTCCCTCCGAAAGATTCGCTCATGGCCAAGTTCGACGAAGCGGAAAGCCGGACGCTCGAAAAGCAGATTTGTATGCGCTGTAACGCCCGCAACCCGCCCCGTGCGGAGCGCTGTCGCAAGTGCGGCTACAAGAAGCTCCGCCCGAAAGCCAAAGAGCCTCGCTCGGCCTGACCGGCCGGCACTGGCCCCGACTCCGCCTACTCGTCCGGGTATTTCGGTTTGCCGCGTTCGGCCCGCGAGCGGGCGCGCTCTATCACTTCGCGGACCGATTCCTCGTTCCCGTGGAACGGGTCACCGTGGCCAGCGTACATCGATTCGACCGAATCCGGCAGGCGGTCGAGGAGTCGCCGAATGCTCTCGACGAGTCGCTCGCGCGACTGTCCCGCCATGTCGGTCCGGCCGAAACTGCCGTCGTCGAACGCGCCGTCGTTGTAAACGACGACGTCGCCGCTGAACAGGGTCGTCTCGCTCACCAGCGAGACGTGGTCGTCGGCGTGGCCGGGCGTGTAGACGACGTCGAACGTCTCGTCGCCCATCGACACCGCGTCGCCGTCGTCGAGTTCGTGCGTCCGGCGCGGGTGGTCGGCGTAGGCGTAGCAGTCGGCGTCGAACGCGTCGAGGACGGCGTCGAGTTCGCCGACGTGGTCGTGGTGCTGGTGCGTGAGGACGACGGCGTCGAGGTGGTCGGTGTGGGCGGAAACGACGTCCTCGACGCCGGGCATCGTGCCGGCGTCGACGAGCGTCGGTCGGTCGCCCGTGACCAGGTAGGCGTTGCAGGTGAACTCCTCGGCGTCGGCGGTGACGTCGATGACCTCCATGGTCCGCCTTATTAGGCCGACCTCCAAAAACCCGGGCGGTCCTGCAAACCATTTTTGGGGCCGCGGCCCTTACACCGTAATGTATGGGTTTTGGGAGCTACGACGAGTCCGAACAAGAAAAGCAGGAAATCGACGCCGACCTCGAAGACGGTGACGGCGTGTCGACCTCGGAGGTCGAACACGACGGGGACGTCGAATTCGAGATCGGCGCGTCGAACGACGAACTGCTGAACCGGTTACAGGAGATAAAGGACGAGTGAAAGCCGGCGTTCGGGCGCTCGGCGTCGCCGAATCCTACGGGGGAGACGACGACCGCGGCCGGAGCGTCCTCGGAGGAGCCGTCGTCCGGGCCGACCGCGTCGCCGACGGCTTCGCGTTCGAGGCCTGCCGCGTCGGCGGCACCGACGCGACCGACGCAATCGAGTCACTTTTTGCTGACCTGAACCGCGACGACGTCCAGTACGTCCTCGTCTCGGGCATCGCGCCCGCGTGGTTCAACGTCGTCGACTTGCGTGCGCTCCACGAGTCGCTCGGCCGGCCCGTCCTCTCCGTCTCCTTCGAGACGAGTCAGGGACTCGAAGCCGCCCTGCGTGAGCAGTTCTCGGGAGCAGCGTTGCAGCGGCGACTCGAAACCTACCGGGCACAACCGGAACGGCAGCGAGTGGCCGTCGACGACGAGACGGTGTTCGTCCGGGCCGTCGGAGTCGACCCGGACCGCGCGACCGACGTCGTCCGCGCGTTCACGCCCGAAGGCGGCCGTCCAGAACCGCTCCGGGTAGCACGGCTCGCCGCCCGCGCCGCACGCGAGTGGATGGCGGACAGTTAAGCCCGCGCCGGACGCCTATCCGACATGGCCGAGATGGAGGACCTCTGTGTGACCGACTGCGAGCGCTGTCCCGCGCTAGTCGACTCGCGGAGCCGCATCGTCAACGGCGTCGGTCCCGACGACGCCGACCTGGTGTTCGTCGGCGAGGCACCGGGCGCGCGGGAAGACGAGCGGGGCGAGCCGTTCGTCGGCCGGTCGGGCGACGTGCTCGACGGCGCCCTCCGCGACGTCGGCCTGGCACGCGCCGACGTGCGCATCACCAACTGCGTCCGGTGTCGCCCGCCCGAGAACCGCGACCCGACGAGCGACGAACTCGACAACTGCGAGGGTTACCTGGCGGCGGAACTCGACCGCGTCGACCCCGCGCTCGTCGTCACGCTCGGGAAAGTTCCGAGCGAACGGCTCCTCGACCGGTCCGTCGCCGTGACGACGGAGGCGGGCGACGTCGTCGACGCCCGCATCGGCGAGGCGTCGTGGCGCGTCCTGATCTCGGTCCACCCCGCGGCGACCCTCTACGACCGGAGTCAACGCGAGACGTTCAGCGACGCCATCGCCCGCGCGGCCGACGTCGCGGGCGTCCGGGAGACGGACGGCGGACAGACTAGCCTCGGGGACTACTGAAAAGAAGGGGTCGAACCCTGCATCCTTTTTGTCGCTGCATCCGTCGGAGCCGGCGTGGCCGCCATCACGCCGGGTATCGTCGTCGTCACGGCCATCATTCTCCTCGCACTGGTGGGGTTCGCCACGGAGCCGGTGCCGGTGGACATCACCGCCATCGCGGTGATGGTGACGCTGATGCTCGTCGAACCCGCGACGACGCAGCTCGCAGCACTGGGACTCCTGCCCGCCCCGGTCCCGATGATAACCCCGGAACAGGGGCTCTCGGGATTCGCCAGCGCTGCGACCATCACCGTGCTGGCGATGTTCATCCTCAGCGAGGGCGTCCAGCGAACGGGCGTCGTCCAGTTGCTCGGCGCGAAAATCGCCGCCTTCACCGGCACCGACGAGACGCGCCAACTCGGCGCGACCATCGGCCTCGTCGGCCCCATCTCGGGGTTCATCAACAACACTGCCACCGTGGCCATCCTGTTGCCGATGGTGACCGACCTGGCCGAACGGGGTGGGACCTCGCCGTCGAAGCTCCTCTTGCCGCTCTCGTACGCCTCGATGTTCGGCGGGATGTTGACGCTCATCGGCACCTCGACGAACATCCTCGCGAGCGAACTCTCGGACCGCCTCATCGGCCACCCGTTCGGGATGTTCGAGTTCACCCAGCTCGGCGTCGTCGTCTCAATCGTCGGCACGGCGTACCTGCTCACGGTGGGCCGACACCTGACGCCCGCGCGCATCGAGCCGAAACAGGACCTCACCGAGGAGTTCGAGATGGGGGAGTACCTCACCGAAGTCGTCGTCCGCGAGGACTCGCCGCTGGTCGGCCGCCGGATCCGCGACGCCCTCGTCGACACCGACTTCGACGTCGACCTCGTCCAGCTCGTCCGCGACGGCGACGTGTTCCTCGAACCCCTCGGCCCCAAGGAAATCCACGCCGGCGACGTCTTCGCGCTCCGAACCGACCGCGACACGCTCGTCGAACTGCTCGACGTGGAAGGACTCGACCTCGTCCCCGAGGTGACCGTCGACGAGTCCGAACTCGAAGCCGCCGAGACGGGACAGAACCTCGTCGAAGTCGTCGTCTCGCCGGGGTCGTCGCTCGTCGGCGAATCGCTCGCCTCGGCGAGTTTCCGCCAGCGCTACGACGCCACCGTCCTCGCACTCCGACGCGGCGGCGAGGTGATGCGCCAGCGCCTCGACGACGTTTCCCTCCGCGTCGGCGACACCCTGCTCGTCCAGGCGACGACCGATAGCATCGAACGCCTCGACGCCAACCGCGACTTCATCGTCGCCCAGGAGGTCGAACGCCACGACTTCCGCGAGGGAAAGATTCCGGTCGCTCTCGGCATCATCGTGGGCGTCGTCGCCCTCGCCGCCCTCGACGTCGTCCCCATCGTCGTCGCCGCTCTCGCCGGGTCGCTCGGAATGGTCGCGACGGGATGTCTCCGACCGACCGAGGTGTACGACGCCGTCCAGTGGGACGTCATCTTCCTCCTCGCGGGCGTCATCCCCCTCGGCATCGCCATGGAGGAGACGGGGGCGGCCCGTCTTCTCGCGGACGCCGTCGTCGAGACGTCGACGGTCCTGCCGATGCTGGCGGTCCTCGGCGTCTTCTACCTCGTCACGGCCCTGTTGACGAACGTCATCAGCAACAACGCGAGCGTCGTGTTGATGGTGCCCGTCGCCGTCGAGGCGGCCCAGCGACTCGACGCTAACGCGTTCTCGTTTATTCTGGCCGTGACCTTCGCCGCCAGCACGGCCTTCATGACGCCGGTGGGCTACCAGACCAACCTGTTCGTCTACGGCCCCGGCGGCTACCGCTTCACCGACTACCTGCGCGTCGGCGCACCACTCCAGTTCGTCTTCGCGCTCGTGACGCCGCTCGGCATCGCCTTCTTCTTCGGGCTGTGAGGCGGGCGGTCGTCTGGAACGAAATCCTTTACACCTCGGCCCGCGCAGTTCGGGCACGGGACCGTGGGTTAGCCTGGTATACTTCGGGCCTTGGGTGCCCGTGACCCCGGTTCGAATCCGGGCGGTCCCATACTCCTCCGCGACTATCTGGGAGTCGAGAGGAATCGCCATAATGCTTGGGGTTCCAGGGGTGAACGGCGCGTTTTCCGCGTACGATTTGAAACGCTTTGACGACTACCGGCTACGCAGTATTGCGGTTAGAAGATTCGACGCAGGGTTAGGGCTAACCCAGCCCGCGCCACGGGTTTCGTTCGAATGCGAATCACACTCTGGAATGAAAGGCAGATTTGTTAGTCACCGTACTGTTAGCAATCGGATTAGTTAACTCTGAGAAAGTAGTTGGGACATCACCAATCTGACTGTAGGTGCTAGCCGTAGACTTGCTCTTCGGGGGTGTAGGCATCAACGATAACCCGCATCTCGATTCACTCCTTGCGTTCCTCATCTCGGTCGGTTATGACTCACCGCCAGTCCGCGTGTGAAACGACGCTCCGGATTTGAACTCGGTGAGTTCTTCGATGCGGTCTTCCAGATCCTCGATCTCCTCGCGTAACTCCTCGGCCTCGTCACCCTCGGCGGCCGCCAGCTGGTCCTTCAGGCCCTGGAGTCGCGTCTCCTTGCGCTCCTCGTCCACCTCGGCCTTGCGGACGTACTCGGACTGTTCGACCTCGTACACGTCGCTCTCGGACAACTCCGTGACTTCCAGCGCGTCGTCTACCTTATCGCGGTC
>JBDGTU010000025.1:0-29697 GCA_042216495.1 Haloferacaceae archaeon | reverse complement strand
GGCCGTCGTCGGTGGCTGTGCGCTGGCCGTCGTCGCGGTCGCGGCCATCTACCAACTCGCGACGGGCGCTGAGTCGCCGCCCTCGCCGTTCTGAGGTGGACTCTGTCGCTCGCCTCCGGTCGTCGGCGATTCCGGGTCGCCGACGACCGGTGACCGGTAACGACGGTCCGGACGAGTCGCAGTGACTACCTACGGTATCACCATCAGTTCTCGTCGGCGACGGGGACGTCGCCGCCGACGTTACTCCGGTGGGTGTAGTACGAGTGAATCCCCGCCGAGAGCGCGAACAGGGCCGTGATGACGCCGGCGAGCATCAGGTCGGGGACGAGCGAGAACGGATACACGTCGAGCCAGGCGGCCGAGAGCATCGCCAGCACGAGCAACGACAGGCCGAGGTAGTAGTCGCTCCACGGGATGTCGTGTTCGGCGACGACTTCGAGGTAGATGTCGAGTTCCGCCGCCCGGTCCGCGAGTTCGATGGTGCCGCGGTCCTGGTCGTACTCGACGATGCCCGCGTCGTCGAGTTTCGGGAGGTGCGTCTGGTGGAGCGACGTGTAGACGCGCTTCCGTTGCCTGTAGTCCAGGTCCGCGACGTCGACGTCGTTCTCCCACGCGGCGATCTGCTCGGAGAGGTCACGGATGCGCACCGGGCCGGGGTCTTCGCGCAGATACCGGAGGACGTAGCGACGCCGCTGGTTGCTCAACATCGAGAAGATGACGTCTCTCGGCAGGTCGTCCCCCTCCTCCCCGACGAACGCACTCTTTGCAGACATTCGCTTGATTCCCCCCCCACCCCGAGTGGGCGAAGTGGAACCTAGTACGGCGAGGCACGGTATAAATAATCCGTTGCGCGGAAACGTACGACGGACGGCGGCGTGCACGCAGAACCATGCTCGGTCAGGGATTTGAACCCTGGTCGTCGGCTCGAAAGGCCAACATGATTGGCCGGACTACACCAACCGAGCGGTCCGGGTCGTCTGACCCTTCGCATTCCGAGCGAGGGACTACTCGGATATAAATCCGTCCAAACGCGTCCGGGGACGGGAGCCGATGGCAGGCCTACCGGGCGGCGGAGCCGTCGGTCGGGACCGGGC
The DNA here is from genome assembly GCA_042216495.1 of Haloferacaceae archaeon. Lineage (GTDB taxonomy): Archaea > Halobacteriota > Halobacteria > Halobacteriales > Haloferacaceae > Salinirarus. The sequence goes on along the minus strand of JBDGTU010000025.1, from coordinate 28,603 downwards.
GGTAGCCGTCGTCCGTCCGGCGGACGAGGTCGGACGCTTCGAGCGACGAGAGCACCGGATAGACCGTCAGTGCGGACATGTCGAGCGCGGACTGTAGTTCGTCGACGGTCGCGCCGGGGCGGCGACGCACGTAGAGATAGACGAGTTTCGTCCGGGCCGAATCGAGTCGGTCCGGGAGCGGGTCGAGCGGCGTCGATTCGGACGGAGGGCGCTGGGAGGACATCGGTCTCATAGTGATTACTGTAAGTCATTACCGGTGGTTCGCTGAACCGTCTCGGCGAACCACCGGTAAACAGTTACAGTAATCACTATCAGAGGTCGATGCCGCCGTTGACGTCGACGACTTCGCCGGTCACGTAGGCCGAGTCGTCGCTGGCGAGAAAGCGGACGACGGCGGCGACGTCCTCGACGGACGCGAACCGGCCGAGCAGCGTCTTTTGACGCATCCGTTCGCGGATGTCCTCGCGGACGTCCTCGACCATGTCGGTCCGCGTGTAGCCCGGGGCGACGCAGTTGGCCGTCGCGCCGTGGGGCGCGAGTTCGTGTGCGAGCGACCGGGTGAAGCCGAACAGGCCGCTCTTTGCGGCGGCGTAGTTGGCCTGGCCGTAGTTGCCCTGCTTGCCGACGACGCTGGAGACGTTGACGACGCGGCCCGCCTCCGCGTCGCGGACGTCCTCGAAGAACGCCTTCGTGCAGTTGAACGCGCCGTTCAGGTTCACGTCGACGACCCGACGCCACTCCTCGTGGGTCATCTCGTCGAACGTCCGGTCGATGGTCACGCCGGCGTTGTTCACCAGTACGTCCACGGGGCCGAACTCGTCGTGAATCCGGTCGCGCATCCGCTCGACTGCGTCGGGGTCCGCGACGTCCGCCTGCACGGCGACGGCGTCGCCGCCGGCGTCCGTCACGTCGTCGACGACGGCAGCCGCCTCGTCTGCTGACGAGCGGTAGTTGACGGCAACAGCGGCACCGTGACGGCCGAGCGTCGTCGCGACGGCGCGGCCGATACCGCGCGACGACCCGGTGACGAGACAGACGTCTCCCGAGAGGTGTCGGTTCGAGGTCGAGTCCGTGTCCGGCGTCGATAGTTGGCTTGCCATGGTGGGACGAGGGCGTGGTGGTCGCGGTCGTACCGGCCACCTGTGGGGTGAGTCGCGTCCCGCGGCTTAATCGGTTTATAATAGCGTTGTCAATCGCCCGTGACTGGTTCGGACGGGTATATACCACACGCGGACCGACGCGACGTCCGACGGGAGCGAATCACTCGGTGTGCCGCCAGAGGTAGAGGCTCGCGACGGAGCGATAGGGGCGCCACGCCTCGGCACGGTCGCGCATCGCCCCGCGGGTCATGTCGGGGTCGAAGAGGTCCTGCATCGCCCGGCGGATGCCCAGGTCCTCGACGGGGAAGACGTCCGGGCGACCGAGGCAGAACTGGAGGAACATCTTCGCGGTCCACGGGCCGACGCCCGGGATGGTCGTGAGTTCGGCCGTCACCTCCTCGTCCGACAGGTCGCGGAAGGCCGCCGCGTCGTAGTCGTTCTCGACGTACGCTTCGGCGACGCTGCGGACGTATCGCGCCTTCTGGCGGGAGAGACCGACCGCCCGGAGTGCGTCCTCGTCGGCGTCGGCGAGGCGCTCGGGCGTTATCTCGAACGCCTCGAAGAGGCTCTCGCGCATCGACTCCGCGGCGGCCATCGACACCTGCTGGCGGAGGATGGCGACCACGAGTCGTTCGAACGTGTCCGTGGCGGGGTCGACGGCCAAGACGCCGTGGCGGTCCACCAGTTCGGCCATCACCGGGTCGGTGACGAGGTGGGAGACGGCGTCGGTCCGGTCGTCGACGGTGCGAGACGACATGGGGGTTCCTACCGCGCCGGTGGTGAAGAACCGTTCGGCGGCTACTCCTCTTCGAGCATCTCCTCGCCGGTGGGACTTCGGACGTCCTCGTCGGCGCGGCGGCGGACGTCGACGCGGTAGTGTTCGAGGATGTCCCGGCCGAGGAGCAGGGGATAGTCCATGTGGCCGCGGTCCTCGACGCTGGCGGTGACGGTGTGCTGGGTGCCGCCGATGCCGATGACCAGGTCGACGACGGGGCGTGCCTTCCCGCCTTTGACGCTCCCCGACTTCACGCGGGTCATGCTCTTGATGGGTCCGGCACCGATTTCGGCCGCGAGGCTGGTGTCGATGCTCGTCCGGGTCGCCCCGGTGTCGGATTTGGCGAATATCTGCGTCGACCCGCTGGTGCCCGAGACGTGGACCTCCTCGATGTAGCCGATGACGGGCAGGTCCTCGTGTTCGGGGCGTTCGATGCGGGGCTTGCAGGAGGGCGTCGAGTCGTCGAGCGACGACGAGAGTTCCTCGACGCGGGCGTCGTCGACGTCGCCGCCGGCGCGTTCGATGGCGAGCTGGGCGATGTGCGGGGCGGGGCTCCGACCGGTCGCCTGGTAGAGACCCTTGAATCCCGCCGTGGGGTTCACCTCGAGGACGAACCAGCCCTCGTCGCCCTCGATGAGGTCGACGCCGGCGTAGTCGAGGTCCATGACGTCGGCGGCGTAGAGCGCCGTCTCCGCGGCGTCGTCGGGTATCGAGTCGGAGGCGTCTTCGACGTCGCCGCCGAGGGCGACGTTGGTTCGCCAGTCGCCCTCCGGCGCGTAGCGGTGCATCGCGCCGACGAGTTCGCCGCCGACGATGTAGACGCGAAGGTCGCGGTGTTCCGTCTCGTCGCGCTCGATGAGGTCCTGGAGGAACGCCTGGCGGTTGCCGACGCGAGGGTTGACGGGGTCGGTGAGGTCGACCTTCCATGTCCCGCCGCCGTGGGTGCCGATGGCCGTCTTGTAGACGCCCACTTCGCCGAACCGCTCGCGCCCCTGATTGAGTCGGTCGTTCGAGAGCGCGAGGAGGGCGTCGGGGACGCGGATGTTCCAGTCGGCGAGCGTCGTCGCCGTCGCGAACTTGTGGATGGCCGTGAGCACCGTCTCGGGTTCGTTCAGCATCGGCCGGATGCGGTTGAACGTCGTCGCCAGTCCGAGCAGTTCCGCCGGCTCCTCCGTATTCGAGAGCAACAGCCGGTTCGCGATGACGTCGACGTCCGGTTCGAGGGTCACATCGCTGTCCTCGATGGAGATGGCCGTGTTCTCCCGGCGGAGCCACACCGGTTCGTGGCCGAGGTCCTCGACCGCGTTCAGGATGGCTTTCGTCTCCTTGCTGTTGTGGAGTGACAACACCCCGACCCGTACCGGTTCCCGGTCGGTGTTCGACATACGACCCACTATTTCAGTCAGGTTTCAAATGCGTGCCGGTCGATGAGAGGCGTGCGAGTACGCTAGCACGGCGCGACGCTGGCGTGACACGACTCCACCACCTGCTACTATGTCGCGGGCGGCCGTCGGGCCGAACATGACGAACGACGACCTGATGCGAGCGATGCAAGTCCCGGCCGCCGGTGCGGCGTTCGAGTCGGTCGAGCGACCGATACCCGACCCGGCCCCCGACGAGGTCAGGGTCGCCGTCGACGCCTGCGGCATCTGTCACAGCGACGCGTACGTCCGCGAAGGGACCTATCCGGGCATCGACTATCCGCGCGTTCCGGGCCACGAAATCGCCGGCCGGGTCGACGCCGTCGGCGACCGGGTCGAGCTGTGGACGGAGGGGGACCGCGTCGGCGTCGGCTGGCACGGCGGCCACTGTTTCACCTGTGACCCCTGTCGACGCGGTGACTTCCAGGGCTGTGAACACGGCGAGATTACGGGCCTGACGTTCGACGGCGGCTACGCCGAGTACGCGACCGTCCCGGCGGAGGCGGTGGGTCGGCTCCCCGACGAACTGGACGCGGTCGAGGCCGCGCCCCTCCTGTGTGCGGGCATCACGACGTTCAACGCACTCCGCCACGCCGACGCCGACCCCGGTGCTCTCGTCGCGGTACAGGGCATCGGCGGCCTCGGCCACCTCGGCATCCAGTACGCCCACGAGATGGGGTACGAGACGGTGGCGCTCTCCCGGTCGGCCGACAAGGGGGCCCTGGCGCGGGACCTCGGCGCCGACCACTTCGTGGACGCGAGCGAGACGGACGCGAGCGAAGCGCTCAAGTCGATGGGCGGTGCGCGCCTCGTGTTAGCGACCGCCCCCGCCGCGGACGCCATCGCGGACGCGGTGGGCGGTCTCAGCCGTGACGGGTCAGTCGTCGCCGTCGGCGTTCCGGACGAGGCGGTGCCCGTGAGCGTCCGGGACCTCGTCCAGACCCGCGGCGCGGTCGCCGGGTGGGCCTCCGGCCACGCCAAAGACTGGGAGGATACCCTGGAGTTCAGCGCGCTCCGGGACGTGACGCCGACGGTCGAGACGTTCCCGCTCTCGGACGTCGAGGCCGCCTACGACCGGATGGCGTCGAACGACGCCCGATTCCGGGTCGTACTCGAACCCTGAGTTCGTTCGTGGGACGGGAGCCCGAACTGCCCGCGTTCGTCGGGCGCGTGGGCCGCGTCAGTAACCCAACTGCTCGCGAACGAGCACGACCGTCGTGCGGCCCTCTTCGAGTTCCTGCCGGAAGATGAGCTGTTTGGCGATGGCGGACTCGACGCCGTAGGCCTCCTTCGCGCGTTCGTTCTCCAGCGGGTAGGCGACGGATTCGAGTCGGTCGAGGGCGTCGTCCAGCGTCGGGACGATCTTGTTCACGCCGCTGACGACGACGACGTTGCTCGCGGCGAAGGGGTAGGCACCGATACGGCTCCCCGAGCGGTCCGCGGCGACGAGGTCCCCCGTCTTCGCGATGGCGTTGACGCCGCCGAGGAAGTAGTCTGCCGTCTGTGCCTCGCGGCGCGCCGCCTGTCGCCGCTCGTCGTCGTCGATGCTCCAGATTTCGTCCGGCAGGCTCTCCCACTCGTGGTCGCTCCCGGTGAGATAGTCGACGAACCCGATCTCTTCGAGCGTCGTCGAGTGGCCGTTCATCACGGACGCGCCCGCGGGGATGTGGGACTTGAGGGCCGCGAGCGCTTCGTCGGCGGTGTCGACGACGACGACGTCGAATCCGCTGGCTTCGAGGTTGGCGACGGCGGCGTCGACGGTCTCGTCGTCAGGGAGTTCGTCGAGCGATGCGTCGATGTCGGCGTCGTCTACGTAGTCTGATTTTCGCTGGGACATGGATAGCTGTCGGTCGAAGCGACACCGTCCAGTACCGACTGCCGTCCGTTAAGCGTTCGCGGACGCGGGCGTCAGGTGGTTACACCGACGTCGCCGTCGTATTAGAAATGTGATCGTTATCCCGGCCGTCGGGAGGCCCCCTCGCGTGTGCGCCCCGGAGTTGACGGCGACGTTCGGGAGACGGACGGCCGTCGCCGAGAGGGAGACGTTTTACGTCCCGACGACGGGTGTGGACGTATGCCCGCAGACGGGGCCTTCACGTACAACGGCGGGAAGGTCAGCCCCGGCGAGACGCAGAACATCCGGTACGGAATCAGCGAGACGTATCTCGGCGACCCCGTCCGCATCCCCGTGACCATCGTCAACGGCGAGCAGACGGGGCCGACGGTGTTCCTCTCGGCGGCGGCCCACGGCGACGAACTCAACGGCATCGAAGTCGTGCGCGAAGTCGCCTTCGACTGGGACCTGTCGGACCTCGCGGGGACGCTCGTCTGTATGCCGGTGTTGAACGTGCCGGGCTTTCTCGCCCAGGAGCGCTACCTCCCCATCTACGACCGCGACCTGAACCGCTCGTTCCCGGGCAAGCCCGACTCGACCAGCGCGAAACGGATGGCCCACGAGATATTCGGGAACTTCGTCGAGCCGTGCGATTTCGGCCTCGACTTCCACACGTCGACGCGCGGACGGACGAACATGCTCCACGTCCGCGCCGACATGGCCGACGAGGCGTGTCACCGCCTCGCACGCGCGTTCGGGACGAACGTCATCATCGACAGCGAGGGGCCGTCCGGGACGCTCCGCGGCGAGGCGACGGCGGCGGACACGCCGACCATCACCATCGAGATGGGCGAGGCCCACCGCTTCCAGCGAGCGCTCATCGACGACGCCCTCGACGGCGTCAGGAGCGTCTTCGCCGAATACGAACTCCAGGACCGAAACACGGTCCGCTGGCCGGGGTGGCGGACGGTCATCACCGACGACAGGGAGAAGACCTGGATTCGGGCCGACTCGGGCGGCATCGTCGACATGCACCACGAACGGGGGGCGCTCGTCCACGAGGACGAGCGCATCTGCACCATCACGAACCCGTTCAAAGACGACAACGTCCCCGTCCGCGCGCCGTTTACGGGCCTGCTCGTCGGCGTGCTGGAGAATCCGGTGGTCTATCCCGGGAACCCGCTCTGTCACCTCGTCGAACTCGGCGAGGAGACGCGCCGCGTCGTCGAACGGAGCCAGTCGGCGTAGCGTCGTACTGGTCGAACCGAGTTCGAACGACCCGGCCGGCGAACTCGCACACGTAACTTCTATTGCCTCACGGTCCACAGGTCCCTCTTGAGCATGAGTCAGTCTTACAATCGAGGCCGTATCGAGGACTTCGGCCGGTGGCGGGAGTTCTCGGCCGGGATGTGGGCCTGGATATTCCACAAGTTCACCGGCTGGGTGCTGGTCGGCTACCTGTTCACCCACATCGCCGTGCTGAGTACCGCGCTCACCGCGGCGAGCGCCGACCCGAGCACCATCGCCGCTCACAACGACGTCTACACGCAGACGATTCGGGCGCTGGAGAGCCTGCTGGTCGTTCGGATTCTCGAAGTCGGCCTGCTGGCAGTCGCCGTCTTCCACATCCTGAACGGGACGCGACTCCTACTGGTCGACCTGGGCATCGGGCTTGAGGCACAGAACCGGAGCTTCTACGCGTCGCTCGTCCTGACGGGCGTCATCGTCGTCGCGAGCGTCCCGACGTTCCTCGCCGGGGTGACGTTCTGATGGCCGAACGCTACTCCTCGTTCGAGAAGGGCGGCCGTCGCTGGCTCTTCCAGCGTATCACCGCAGCCTTCCTCGTCGTCGTCCTCGCGTTCCACTTCTTCCTGTTGCACTTCGTCAACCACGCGAACGAAGTGACCTTCCAGATGAGCGCCGGCCGGATGCAGCAGTGGACCTACTACTCGCTGATGGTCCTCTTTCTCGTCACCGCGACGTTCCACGGCGTCAACGGCGTCTACAACGCCCTCGTCAACATGGGGCTGACGGGTGCCCGCAAGCGGGCGATGAAGCTGGCGCTCGGCGTCGCGAGCCTGCTGCTGGTCGTGCAGGGACTCCGTACCGCGAACGCGTGGGCCGGAATCGACCTCCTCCCCATCATCTAACATGAGCACCCAACAACCCGAAACCAAAGAAGAGAGCGAGAACGAGAGCGCGGGCGAACTGGAGACGACGTCGCCCGCACAGCAGCAACGCCTAGAGAAAAAGCGCCAGCGCGCGGCCGAACGGGAACAGCGCGAGGCCGAAGCGGCCGAACGCACCGCCGCCGAGGAGAACGACGTCCACCTCAAGGTGTTCCGCTACGACCCCGAGGTCGAGGGGAAACAGGAACCCCGCTTCGACGACTTCTACGTCCCCTTCCACAAGGGGATGACCGTCCTCGACGCGTTGATGTACGCGCGCGATCACTACGATTCGAGCCTGACGTTCCGGCACTCCTGCCGGCAGGCCATCTGTGGCTCCGACGCCCTGTTCATCAACGGCTCCCAGCGCCTCGGCTGCCAGACCCAGATCGCCGACCTCGACGACCCCGTCCGCGTCGAACCGCTCCCCCACCAGGAGGTCGTCAAGGACCTCGTCGTGGACATGGAGCACTTCTACGACCAGATGGAGGCGGTCGAGCCGTACTTCCAGACGAACGAGTTGCCCGACGGCGAACTCGAAGAACAACACCAGACCCGCGAGAACCGCGAGAAGGTGAAGATGTCGACCCGGTGTATCTGGTGTGGCGCGTGTTTCTCCTCGTGTAACATCGCCGCCGGCGACAACCAGTACCTGGGCCCGGCGGCCCTCAACAAGGCCTATCGCTTCGCGATGGACGAACGCGAGGGCGCGGACGTGAAACAGCGTCGCCTGGAGATAATCGAACAGGAACACGGCGTCTGGCGGTGTCAGACCCAGTTCTCCTGTACCGAAGTGTGCCCGAAGGACATCCCGCTGACCGAGCACATCCAGGCGCTGAAACGCGAAGCAGTCAAGAGCAACCTGAAATTCTGGTAATATGTACGAATACGACGTAATCGTGGTCGGTGCCGGCGGTGCCGGCCTCCGGGCGGCAATCGCGGCACAGGAAGCAGGGGCCGAGGTGGCGATGGTGACGAAACTCCACCCCGTCCGCAGTCACACGGGCGCGGCCGAGGGCGGCATCAACGCCGCCCTGCGCGACGCCGACGACTGGACCGACCACGCCTACGACACGATGAAGGGGTCGGACTACCTCGGCGACGCCCCCGCGGTGGAGGCGCTCTGTAAGGAGAGTCCCGAGGAGGTCATCCAACTCGAACACTGGGGGATGGCGTTCTCGCGCGACGAGGACGGCCGCGTCTCCCAGCGTCCCTTCGGCGGTCTCTCGTTCCCGCGGACGACGTACGCGGGCGCGGAGACGGGCCACCACCTCCTGCACACCCTCTACGAGCAGGTCGTCAAACGGGGCATCGAGGTGTTCGACGAGTGGCACGTCCTCGACGTCGCCGTGACGGACGAGGACGACCCCGAGGAGCGGACCTGTCACGGGGTCGTCGGCTACGAACTGGCGACGGGCAACGTCGAGGCGTTCACCGCCCGCGACGGCGTCGTCCTCGCGACCGGCGGCCTCGGCCAGGTGTACGACCACACGACCAACGCCGTCGCGAACACCGGCGACGGCGTCGCCATGGCGTACCGCGCCGGCGTCCCCATCGAGGACATGGAGATGATCCAGTTCCACCCGACGACGCTTCCCTCGACGGGGGTCCTCATCTCCGAGGGCGTCCGGGGGGAGGGTGGCATCCTCTACAACGCGAACTCGGAGCGCCTGATGTTCGAGTACGGCTACGCGAACAACGACGGGGAACTCGCCTCTCGCGACGTCGTCTCGCGGGCCGAACTGACCGAAATCAACGAGGGCCGCGGCATCGAGGACGAGTACGTCCACCTCGACATGCGTCACCTCGGCGAGGAGCGCATCCTCGACCGACTGGAGAACATCCTCCACCTCGCGGAGGACTTCGAGGGCGTCGACGGCCTCGAAGAGCCGATGCCGGTCAAGCCCGGCCAGCACTACGCCATGGGCGGCATCGAGACCAACGAGTTCGGCGAGACGTGCATCGACGGCCTCTACGCCATCGGCGAGTGTGCCTGTGCCAGCGTCCACGGCGCGAACCGCCTCGGCGGCAACGCCCTGCCCGAACTCATCGTCTTCGGCAAGCGCGCCGGCCGGCACGCGGCCGGCGAGGACATGGGCGACCCCGAAATCACCACCGGGACGACCGACGACTCGGAGCGGGGGACGGTCGACGCCCCGGTCGAACTCGGCGAACCCGGCGCGGGTGCCGTCGCGGACGGCGGGCCGGCGGCCGAAACCGCCGACGAGGTCGTCGAACGAACCCTCGAACGCGAACGCGACCGCATCGAACGCCTGCTGGAGAAAGACGACGGCGTCCAGCACGCCTCCATCCGGGCCGACCTCCAGCAGTCGATGACCGAGAACGTCAACGTCTTCCGCGAGGCGGGAGCGCTCAAGCAGGCGCTTCGCGACATCCGCGAGGCCCGCGACCGCTACGACGACGTCTGCGTCGAGGACCCCTCGCGGACGTACAACACGGACCTCATCCACACCATCGAGACGCGCAACCTCCTCGACGTCGCGGAGGCCATCACCGTCGGTGCGCTCGCCCGCGACGAGTTCCGGGGCGCGCACTGGCGCAAGGAGAACCAGGAACGGCGCGACGACGTGTGGCTCAAACACACGATGCTCTCGTGGAACGACGGGTCGCCCGAACTCTGGTACAAGCCGGTCGTCCTCGAAGGCGAGGCCAAGACCTACGAGCCGAAAGAGCGCAGTTACTGACTCGCGACCGTCTGTCCGTTTCGCTCGTCGCTATCGACTAGCCGGCGAGGCGAAAGAGGGACCGGCGGTCCGCGACCGTCTCGCGGGTGACGCGACCGTCAGGAGTGACGCGGTGAGCGCGCTTCCCTGACGGTGGCACCGTCACGAACCATGTCCTCGCAACTCGGGCAGACGCGGGGCTCCGCTACTTCGTCGGGCGTGAACACTCTCGCATAGTCGGGGGTGACGAACGACCCACAGTTCTGGCACTCGGGCATACGGGAATCCGTCCGGATGGCTTACGTATATAAGCTAACCATAATTACTGAGGAATCCGTCGGTGTCCGGCAGTCGAATCAGGCTAGCTGTCGGGACCACCATCTGAGCCACTCCGCGAGCGGACCGCCCACGCCGTCGATGCGGACTCGCAGCGTCCCATCGACGCGCCACCGCGCCACCTCCGACTCGGGGCCCACTCTGAGCGGGACGTCGACCGTCAGTTCCTCGAACGAACATTCGAGGTCCTCCTCCCGGTCGATGATCGTGTCGAGCACGTCGTCGACGGCGTCGAGCCACGTCTGCTCCCGCGTCGCCCGCCGCCGACTCGTCGGGGATTCGTTCGACATCGTCTAAACGAGGACGGGACAGTGGCTTGTATCTTCTGTCGGAGTCAGGCGAGCCGGAGCGACCCGTCCTCCTCGGCGAGGACGCCGCGCCCTTTCGCCGTCTCGAGAATGGCGTCGCACTCCCGGTCCGAGACGTCGTACGCGCCGGTGATGAGCGCCGTGAGTTCGCCCCGGTCGATGGGAAACTCGCGGTTCTGGAGCAGTCGCATCACCTTGTAGTAGCCGTCCGGGACGTCGGCCGTCGTCGCCGCGTCGTTCGCGTCGCCGTCGGCTTCGCCCTTCGAATCGTCTCCGGTCGCGCCGGTTCCGTCCGCGTCGGCCGTCAACGAGTCGGACGCATCTCCAGTCGCCGTCGCCGCCGATTCGTCCGCGTCGTCCCCGTCCGACTCGCTCGCTTCGTCGGCGGCCGACGCGGAGGGGTCGCCGGCCGCGGCGTCGAACGTCACTTCTTGGCGGGCGCTACCGCCGGCCGCGGCGTCCGCCCGGGGTCGGTCGGATGCGTCCGAGCGGGTGGGTTCGTGAGCGTCCCGCGGCGTCGCCGCGGCGTCGTCCAGACGCGTCACGAGCGGTTCGACGACGCGCCGGAGTTTCTCCCGGCAGGACGTACAGAGAACGACCGTCCGCTGTTCTTCCTCGACGGGAGCGAGTCGTTCGGGGACCGCCGCGCACTCGCGCAGGGAGTCGCCGACCGCCCCGCAGAAGTAACACGACTGCAACTCGGGCATACCGACTCTCTCGCGTGGCGGCGTGCTAAGTGTTTTCCACTCGGCCGGCCGAACGCTCATGGTCGCCGGCTGTGAACTCCCGCCCATGCCCGCCCGCCGTACCGTCCTCCGGTCGACCGCACTGGTGGCCGCGGGGCTCGCCGGCTGTTCGAGCACGGGCGGTACCGACGACCGCTGTGGCACCGACCCGCCGCCGGCGGAGACCCGGGGCGTGCTCCCCGCGGACGGCAACCTCCCCGCCATCGCCGCAGACGCGACGTGGCCACAGCCCGGATTCGACCCGGCGAACACCCGGTTCAACCCCGACGCGGTCGGGCCGACCGAGCGACCGCGGCTCTACTGGTCGCTCGAACTCGACGCCCCGCCGCGCCGCGGAGCCGGCCCGGTCGTCCCCGTCGTCGCCGACGGGGTCGTCTTCGTCGTCGACGGCTACCACCGCCCCGTCGCCGTCGACGCCCGCACGGGCGAGGTGGCGTGGCGGCTCGACGACCTGCCGACGCCGAACCCGGTCGCCGTCGCCGGCGACCGGCTCTATCTCGGCAGCGCCGAGGGGCTCCACGCGGTGTCGGTCGCCGACCGGACGGTGGCGTGGACGTTCACGCCGCCGGAACTCGAAGGCGGGGACGCGACGACGGCGCGGACCCGGCCGCCGCCGCGTACGGCGGCCGAAGACGAGACGGCGTCGCCGCCGCCCGAACCGCCGGCGACGGCGTCGACGCCCGTTCCCGCCGGCGACGCTATCTACGTCGGGACGGGGACGAACGTCTACGCCGTCGACCGCGCGTCGGGCGAGGAACGCTGGCGCGTCGCCGGCGACGAGGTGGCCGCCGTCACCGGCGACGCCGTCTTCGTCTACGACGCCGGCACGGTGCGGGCTGTCTCGCCCGGCGATGGAACGGTTCGCTGGGAGAGTCCGGGCGTCACCGACGTGCCGAGCGTCGCCGTCGCCGACGGCCGCCTCTACGGGTCGCCGGACCTGGGCGTCGTCGCGGCGTTCGACGCCGCGACCGGCGACGAACGGTGGCGCTTCGAGGGCGAGGTCGAGTCGATGGCGACGCCGACGGTGACGCCCGACGCCGTCTACGCCGGGTCGTCGCCGCTGGAGGGACGCGACGGCGGCAACCTCTACGCCCTCGACCCGGCGACGGGCGACCCGCTGTGGTGTTCGTTTCTCGGCTTCGCGTCCGTCGCCGCGCCGGCCGCGACGCCCGACACCGTCTTCGTCCCGCAGTCGGACGGCCTGCTCCAGGCACGGGAAAGGGCGGAGCGGGGAGTCCGCTGGCAGTTCTTCGAGCGGTCCGCGTGGTTCTCGGCAGCGGCCGCCGTCGACGGCGCGCTCTTCGTCGGCACCGAGGACGGTCGCTGCTACGCGTTCGGCGATGCGGGAGAGTGAAAGAGACGGCTCGGACCGTCGTGAGTCACCGCCGGCCGTCGCCGCCCGGGGGTGGCGACCACCGGTAGATAGGGACGAGAGTCCGTATCAGGCGCTGGCTTCGGCCGCGAACTTCTCGTCGTACTCGCCCGCGTCGATGCGCTCTTTGAACTCGCGGGGGTCGTTCCCCTCGATGGTGACGCCGAGCGAGACGCAGGTGCCGACGACTTCCTTCGCCGCGTTCTTCAGGTCGTACGAGAGCAGGTCGGACCGCTTCTGTTCGGCGATCTTCTTCACCTGGTCGACGGTCAGGTCGGCGACGAAGGTCTCCTGGGGTTCGCCGCTACCGGTGTCGAATCCGGCCTCGTCCTTGACGAGTTCGGCCGTCGGCGGCACGCCGACTTCGATGGTAAAGGAGCCGTCGTCCTCGTAGTCGATGGTGACCGGGACCTCCATCCCGTCGAACGCCTCGGTCTGGTCGTTGATTTCCTGGACCACTGCCTGTACGTCCACGGGCGTCGGTCCGAGCTCGGGGCCGAGCGGCGGGCCGGGGGTGGCCTGGCCGCCCGGAACGAGCGCTTCGATGGTTCCAGCCATACTTCATCACACCCCGCGGCGACTTTTAACGGTTTTCTTTCGGCTCACGCCCCTGTGTCGCGTCTGCACGCGCTACACGTCGACGGCGAACGGTGCGAACGACGACGCCGCCTTCGCCATCTCCCCGAGGAGGGCGGCGAGACTGGTCAGGTCCTCGGCGTCGACGACCTCGACCGGCGTGTGCATGTAGCGGTTCGGGAGCCCCACGTCGACCGTCGGGACGCCGCCACGACTCGTGTAGAAGGCGTCGGCGTCGGTGCCGGTGTAGGTGCCCGTCGCCTGCAACTGCACGTCGACGTCGCCGGCGTCGGCGGCTTCGCGCGCGAGGTCGACGAGCACGGGGTGGTTGGCGCTCCCGCGCGAGACCACCGGGCCCTCGCCGAGTGCTATCGGACTGCGCTGTGCCGTCGAGATGCCGGGCGTATCCGTCGCGTGAGTCACGTCGACGGTCACGAAGGCGTCCACCGTCAGGTCGAAGCCCACCATCATCGCGCCGCGTCGGCCGACCTCCTCCTGGACGGTGCTGACGGCGTAAATCGGCCCCTCGACGCCCGCCTCGACGGCGCGCCGGAGTCCCTCCGCGGCGGCCCACGTCCCGATACGGTCGTCCAGGCCGCGGGCGGCCAGGCGCGTCCCGTGGAGGTCCTCGACGGTCGACGTGTAGGTGACGGGGTCGCCAACCTCGACCAGCGACTCGGCCTCCTCCTTGCTCGTCGCGCCGACGTCGACGTACTGCTCGCCGATGTCGTCGTACTCCTCCTCCCCTCGCTCGCGGAGGTGGATGGCCGTCTGCCCGACGACGCCCTGGACGGGGTCGTCGGCGTGGACGGTGACGTGTTGTCCCTTCGAGACGGTCCGGTCCGCGCCGCCGATCGGGCCGACTCGGAGGAAGCCGTCGTCCTCGATGCGCCGGACGACCAGGCCGATTTCGTCGGCGTGGCCGGCGAAGGCGAGGCTAGGGCCGTCGCCCGACTCGTCGTAGACGGCCACCGCGTTGCCGTAGGCGTCCGTCCGCACCTCGTCGGCGAACTCGGAGACGTACGCTACCCACACTCGCTGTCCGCGCACCTCGTAGCCCGACGGACTCGGCGTCGAGAGGAGGTCGTCGAGGAACTCCCGCCGTGTTGCGTCCATGTCCGGGGGTGTGCCGGTGTGGCAATCAATGCGGCGGTGTCGCCGTGCCGCGGCGAGGCGGGACTGAACCCGAACGGCTATATCCCTCCTGGCCGATTTCGTACGTATGGCTGACAAGAAGTTCACGCTCTTCGAGTTGCATCTGGACGAGGGGTCGATTCAGTTCGGGCCGTCGGAGGTGGGCGACGTCGTCGGCAAGCGAAAGACGGAGGCCGAACCGACGGGCGATGGCGACGCGGACGAAGCGGCCGACGCGGACGAAGCCGCCGACGCCGAGGGGTGTGACTGTCCCGGCGGCAGGGCCGGCAAACTGCTCGCCGTCCTCGTCGTCGCCCTCGTCGTCGCCGTCGCGGCGAGGAAACTCCTCGGAAGTGACGACGCGCTGGACGAACTGGACGACCTCGACGACCTGACGGCGTGACGCCGGCCGGAACGGCGACGCCACTTCCAGAGCGCACTGCTTAAGCGCCCGCCGTAGAACGTTCTCGCATGACCGTTTCGAGCGCACCGGGCAAGGTCTACCTGTTCGGCGAACACGCCGTCGTCTACGGCGAACCGGCGGTTCCCTGTGCCATCGAGCGACGGGCCACCGTCTCCGTCGAGGCCCGCGACGACGACCACGTCCGCGTGACGGCCGAGGACCTCAGCCTCGACGGCTTCACCGTCGAGTACACGGGGAAGACGGACGGTCGCCCGGACGTCGCCGTCCCGACGCCGCTCGTCGAGGCGGCGATGGGCTACGTCGACGCCGCCGTCACGCAGGCCCGCGACGTCGCTGACGCGCCCGACGCCGGCTTCGACATCACCGTCGAGAGCGACATCCCCCTCGGGGGCGGCCTGGGGTCCTCGGCGGCCGTCACCGTCGCCGGCATCGACGCCGCCACCCGCGAACTCGGCGTCGCGCTCGCCCCCGAGGAACTCGCCGACCGCGCCTACCGCGCCGAGGCCGACGTCCAGGACGGCGAAGCCTCCCGCGCCGATACCTTCTGTTCGACGATGGGCGGGGCCGTCCGCGTCGAGGGCGACGACTGCCGGACCATCGAGACGCCCTCCCTTCCCTTCGTCGTCGGCTTCGACGGCGGTGCGGGCGATACGGGCGAACTCGTCGCCGGCGTGCGCGCGCTCAAATCCGAGTACGACTTCGCCGCCGACACCGTCGAGACCGTCGGCGACATCGTCCGCCGGGGCGAAGGCCTGCTGGCCGACGTGGACCCGGCGTCGCCACCCGACGACGAATTCCTCGCGGAACTCGGCCGTCTGATGGACTTCAACCACGGCCTGCTGGAGGCGCTCGGCGTCTCCTCGCGGTCGCTCGACAGCATGGTGTGGACGGCCCGCGAGGCGGGCGCACACGGCGCGAAACTCACCGGCGCGGGCGGCGGGGGCTGTATCGTCGCCCTCGACCCGACGCCGGAGACGGCGACGGCGCTCTCCCTGACGCCCGACTGCGAGGACGCCTTCCGCGCCGAACTCGCGGGCGAGGGGGTGCGACGCGTCGCATGACCGTCGTCCTCAAACTCGGCGGGAGCGTCATCACCGACAAGGAGCGACGGGAGACGCTTGACGGCCCGGCCCTGGACGCGGCGGCCGACGCCGTCGCGGCGGCCCGCGTGGACCGCCTCGTCGTCGTCCACGGCGCGGGGAGTTTCGGCCACCACTACGCCGACGAA
Source organism: Haloferacaceae archaeon (assembly GCA_042216495.1). Lineage (GTDB taxonomy): Archaea > Halobacteriota > Halobacteria > Halobacteriales > Haloferacaceae > Salinirarus. Next base: position 12,497 of record JBDGTU010000025.1, on the reverse strand, counting down.
CACGGGACGACGGTGACCGACGGCACTCGCGACGCGGCCGCCGCGATGGACATCCACGGTGCGATGACGACGCTGAACCGGTTCGTCCTCTCGCGACTCCAGGAGCGGGACGTGCCCGCCCTCCCCGTCCACCCGCTCTCGACGGCCGCGAGAGACACCGACGGCGACCTGACCCTGCCGCTCTCACAGGTGCGGACGATGCTCGACGAGGGGTTCGTCCCCGTCCTCCACGGCGACGTCGTCGCCCACGCCAGCGAGGGCGTCACGGTCCTCAGCGGCGACGAGGTCGTCACGCGCCTGGCGACCGGCCTCGACGCCGACCGGGTCGGCCTCTGCTCGACCGTCCCCGGCGTCCTCGACGAGTCGGGGGACGTGGTCCCCGAAATCACGGCCTTCTCGGACGTGGCCGACGCCCTCGGCGGGAGCGACGCGACGGACGTGACCGGCGGAATGGCCGGCAAGGTACGGACGCTGCTCGCGCTCTCGACGCCGGCACACGTCTTCGGCCCCGACGGCCTGGCGGCGTTCCTCCGAGGCGACTCGCCGGGCACCCGCATCGACGGGGGGTGAACGGCCGGCATCGCGCCTCGCTACCGTCGGTACTCGGTCGGCCTGCGCCGCCGTACTCAGTCGCCCGTGGGGTCGACGTCGCCCCCGCGGTCCCGCCGCGCCGTCCACGCGCGGAGACTCCGCCGCAGCGCCGGTCCCTTCACGAGGAGGAAGGCCAGCAGGATGGTGAGAAAGCCGTAGACGGTCGTCTCCGAGAGCGTCTCCCCCAGCACCACCCAGCCGAACAGGGCCGCGAACGGCGGGATGACGTACTCGACGAGGCCCATCTGGATGGGGCCGAGCCGGTCGAGGAGGCGAAAGTACAGCAGGAAGCCGAGCGCGCCGGGCACGACGGCGAGATAGAGGAGCCAGCCGAGCGCCTCCGTCCCGACGCCGGCGACGGAGCGGAGCGACTCGCCCGGCAGGACGACGACGGCGACGTGGAGCGAGACGGCCCCGGCGAGCAGCATCCACGCCTGCAGCGAGAGCCCCGAGAGGGCGGCGTCGTCCTCGCGGGTGAGGACGGCCCCGAACACCCACGCGACGGCCGACGCGAGGACGAGGCCGACGCCGAGACCGACGCCCAGGTTCGAGCGGTCGGGGCTGGCGATGAGGACGACGCCGAGGAAGCCGACGAGGACGCCCACGAGCCCCCGGACCGAGAGCCGGTCGTCGGGACGGAAGACGCGCGTGAACGCCGGCGTGACGACGGGGACGAGCCCCAGGAGCGTCGCGGCGACGGCGGCGGTGACGTACTGCTGGCCGGCGAAGAGGAGCGCGTGGTGTGCGCCGATGTTGAAGACGCCGCCGGCGAGGATGGGGGCCCAGTCGCCCCATCCTCTCGGGCGGATGTCACGTCCCGCGAGGAGGGCGACGGCGAACAGGCAGACGGCCGCGACGTCGAAGCGGAAGGCGGCCAGCACGACGGGCGTAAACGAGAACAGGGCGGCCTTCGTGGCGACGAAGGCCGTCCCCCAGAGGGCGGCGAGCGTGACGTAGGCGACGAGCGCGCGGCGTGTCATCGACGACGCTACTCGCCGGGGCTACTCGTCTCCGTCGATTTCGAACCGGAGGCCGTCGCGGGCGATGCGGACGTCGCCGTCGAACTGGCCTTCGATGGCGTCGAGCATCTCCCGGTGGTTCCCCTCGGTGTGGGGGTAGAGATGCGTCAGGTAGACCCGGCCGACGTCACACCCCGCGAGCGCCGCGCCGAGTTGCGTCGGCGTCGGATGGTTGGAGACGTCCACCTCGTCGGGAAAGGAGCAGTCGTGGGCCAGCACCGCCGAGCCATCGGCGAAGTTCGTCAGGCCGTCGAACGCCTCGCTGTCGCCGCTGAACGTGAAATCCCCCGACTCCGACTCGAAGCGGTAGGCCAGGCAGTCTACCGAGTGGCGCGTCTCGTAGGCCGACACGTCGAACCCCGCCACCTCGAAGGCGCGCGCACCGACCTCGCGGACGCGCAGGTCGACCCGGCCGTCGAGGTAGTCGTGAACGTTGAGCAGACCGTCGAGGAGAGCCTTCGTCCCCGACGGGCCGACCACTTCGAGGTGGTCCTCGCCCGCCAGCCACCGGGCTTTCAGGAGGGGGAGGAGGTCCGAGACGTGGTCCAGATGGTGGTGGGTTAGCAGCACCGACGACACCGCCTCGTAGCCAGGGTCGGTCTGTGAGAGGCGGTGCAGGACGCCCGCGCCGCAGTCGACCAGCAGCGTCCGCCCGTCGGCTTCGAGCAGTATCCCCGACTGGACGCGTTCTGCCGTCGGCATCGCACTTCCCGTCCCCAGAAAGGTCACGCGCATACCGCACCCTCCGTGCGCCGGCGAGGAAATGGCTTCGGGTCGGCCGCACGTCGGCCGCGCCTCGGCCGCGCGGCTCCCGGTCGCCACCGTCCGGCCCTCCTGCTCCCGGCCGCCCCTCGACGTTCGTCCTCGTTCCACCCATCGACGTCTGTCCTCCTTCCGCCCCTCGGCGACCGTCCTGCCACCGACCGACGCCGAGGGAAGCGACTACCTATCCGGCCCTCGAACGCTCGGCCATGATGTGGCGACGGCGGCGGAGTCTGCAGTATCTCCTCCTGTTGACCGGGACGACGCTCGGGTTCACGCTCCTCTACAACCACGGCATGGCGGCGTGGGAGGACGAGCCACAGACGCTGCTCCACTCGCTGGAAGTCGTCGTCCAGACGTTCACGACGACGGGCTACGGCGAGGACGCCCCGTGGACGACGCCGGGGATGCACCTGACCGTCGTGGCGATGCAGCTGGCGGGCGTCGGCCTCATCCTGACCGCCGCGGACGTGTTCGTGGTGCCGTTCCTGCGCCGGACGCTCTCGTCGTCACCGCCGTCGGCGGCCCCCGACGCCGCGGACCACGTCGTCGTCTGCCGCCACACGCCCCGGACCGACGCGCTGGCCGCGGAACTCGACGCCCGGGACGTCCCGTACGTCGTCGTCGACTCCGACCGCGAGCCGGCGACGGAACTGCACGAGGCGGGGGTCGACGTCGTCGAGGGCGACCCGAAGTCGGCGGCGACGCTCCGGGCGGCGAGCGTCGAGGCGGCCCGGGCCGTCGTCGTCGACGCCGACGACGAGACGAGCGCGAACGTCGTCCTCGCGGCGCGGCAGGTGAGCGACGACCTGCCGGTCGTGAGCCTGGTCGAAGACCAGCAACTCGCACCGTACCACCGGTACGCCGGGGCGTCGGAGACGCTCTCGCCGCGCCAACTGGTGGGCGAACGCCTCGCCGCGAAGGTCACCTCGTCGCTCGGTCCGGCTGACGAGACCGTCGACGGCGTCGTCTCTGACCTGGAAATCGTCGAGGTGTCGATTCGGCAGGGGAGCGTCCTCGCCGACCGAACGCTCGAATCCGCGCCGCTCCCCGCGGGCGTCCACGTCGTCGGCGCGTGGATGGACGGGGAGTTCGTCAGCCCCGTCTCGCCCGAGACGACGCTCGACGAGAGCGCCGTCCTCGTCGTCGCCGGCGACGAGGACGCCGTCGACCGCCTGCGGTCGGTCGTCAGCCTCTCGCTCCAGCGCAACGGCCGCGGTGACGTCCTCGTCGTCGGCCGCGGACAGACGGGGGCCGCCGCCGCCACCACCCTCGCGGAGGCCGGCATCGACTACACCGTCCTCGACGTCGAGGACAAGGAGGGCGTCGACGTCGTCGGCGACGCCACCGACCCCGCGGTTCTCGAACGCGTCGCCGTCGCGGAGAAAGGGACCGTCGTCCTCGCCCTCGGCGACGACGCGACGACCATCTTCACCGCGCTCATCGTCCGGGAACGCTACCCGGACGTCGAAATCGTCGCGCGGGCGAGCGAAGCCGAGAACGTCCCGAAGATGTACCAGGCCGGCGTCCACTTCGTCCTCGCGCTGGCGCAGGTGAGCGGCCGGATGCTCGCGTCGACGCTCCTCGGCGACGAGGCCGTCGTCGCGGCCGAACGCGAGGTGTCGTTCGCCGAGCGGGCCGTCCCCGAACTCGCCGGGCGGACGCTCGCCGACGCCGACGTCCGGGCGCGAACCGGCTGTTCCGTCGTGGCCGTCGAACGCGACGGCGAGTGGGTCACGGGGCTCACCTCCGACTTCGAGTTCCGGACCGGCGACCGACTGCTCGTGGCCGGCACCGACGACAGCCTCGCCGCTTTCGAGCGCGAGTTCGCCTGACTGCGGCGCAACGCACTTCCCCCTCCGGCACCGACGGCAACCCCATGACCGGACGCGGCGTCGACGCCCTCCGGCGGGCGGGCGTGGAGTTCGACCCCGAAACCGTGCCCATCGCCGACGCCGACGTCCTCGGCTCGCTTCAGCCGGCGGTCCGCGAGTGGTGGATCGAGCAGTTCGGCGCGTACGTCCCCGAGAACGGCGGCTTCTTCACGCCGCCCCAGCGCGAGGCGATCCCGCACATCCGCGACGGGCGAAACGCCCTCGTCTGTGCGCCGACTGGGAGCGGCAAGACGCTCGCCGCCTTCACCGCCATCCTCGACGACCTGTTCCGCCGGGAACGGGCGGCCGGCCTCGACAACTCGGTCTACTGCCTCTACCTCTCGCCGCTGAAGTCGCTCGCCAACGACGTCCACCGGAACCTGGAGACGCCGCTCGACGGCATCGCCGCCCGCCTCGACGACCGCGGCGAATCGACGACGATTCGTCACGCCATCCGCCACGGCGACACCGACGACGCCGCCCGCCGGCGGATGCTCGGCGAGACGCCCCACATCCTCAACACGACGCCCGAGACGCTGGCCATCCTGCTCGACTCGCCGAAGTTCCGCGAGAAACTCCGCACCGTCGACTACGTCGTCGTCGACGAGATACACGGCCTCGCGACGGACAAGCGCGGCACGCACCTCTCGGTCTCGCTGGAACGGCTCGAAGCGCTCGCCGACGGGTCGCCCACGCGCGTCGGCTGTTCGGCCACGGTCGAACCCCTCTCGACGATGGCCGACTTCCTCGTCGGCCGGGCGACCCCCGGCGGCGACGCCCGCGACTGCGAGGTCGTCGACGCGCGGTCCGTCCGCGACTTCGACCTGCGACTGGAGTGTCCGGCCGCCGACCTCGTGGAGACGCCGCGCGAGACGATACAGGAGCGCTTCTACGACCGCCTGGACGAACTCGTCGGTTCGCACACGAACACGCTCGTGTTCACCAACTCCCGGTCGGGCGCGGAACGCGTCCTCCAGGCCCTCCGCGAGCGGTTCGACTACGACGAATCCGACTCGGCCTGTCACCACGGTAGCCTCTCGACGTCGCGGCGGCAGGACGTCGAGGAGCGTCTCAAGTCGGGAGCGCTCGACGTCGTGACCACCTCGACCAGCCTCGAACTCGGCGTCGACATGCCCCACGTCGACCTGGTCGTGCAGGTGGGGTCGCCGAAGTCGGTGGCCTCGCTCCTCCAGCGCGTGGGGCGGGCGGGCCACCGCGTCGGCCGGACCGTCGAGGGGCGCGTGTTCGCCCTCGACGCCGACGAACTCGTCGAGTGTGCGGTCATGCTCCGGAAGGCGAAAGACGGCTTCGTCGACCGGGTGTTCGTCCCCGAGAACGCGATGGACGTCGCCGCCCAGCACGTCTACGGCATGGCCATCGAGGGGCCGCGCGCCGAGGCCGAAATCCGGGCCGTCGTCCGCCGGGCCTACCCCTATCGGGAGTTCACCGACGCCGACTTCGAGTCGCTGTTTCGCTACCTCACGGCCGATTACGAGGGGCTGGAGGCGAACGACGTCTACCCGAAGGTGTGGCGCGACGAGAACGACCCGCCTGGCGGCGACCACCACTACCCCGACTTCGACGCCGGCGAACCCCTCGTCGGCAAGCGCGGCCGCCTCGCTCGCGCCATCTACATGACGAACGTCGGCACCATCCCCGACTCCTTCACCTGCGACGTCTTCGTCCGCGGGGCGGACGAGTGGGTCGGCGAACTCGACGAGGCGTATCTCGACACGCTCGGCCCGGGCGACGTGTTCGCCCTCGGCGGCGACCGCTTCGCCTTCCGCTACCGCCGCGGGTCGAACGTCTACGCCGACCGGACCGACGCGCGCCCGACGGTGCCGACGTGGCGCTCCGAACGCCTCCCGCTCTCGTACGACCTGGGTCGCGAGATACTCGCCTTCCAGCGCGACCTGCTCGCCCGCCTCGAATCCGGCGGCCGGCCGGCGGTCCGCGACTGGCTTCGGGCGTTCCCCGTCGACGAGAACGCCGTCCGCGCCATCGCCCGCACCTACGACTCGCAGGTGGCCTTCGCCGGCCCGGAGAGCGTCAGCACGCCCGGCCGAATCGCCGTCGAAGTCGAACGCGACCGGGACGCCTACCACCGCCGGTACTACGTCCACACCGTCTACGGCCGCCGCTTCAACGACGGCCTCTCCCGACTCCTCGCGTTCCACTGCGGCGCGCAGGCGAGCGCCGACGTGCAGGTCGCCGTCGCCGACGAGGGGTTCGTCCTCTCGATGCCGCTGAACCGCAAGGTCGACCTCGCGGGCGTCCTCCGGGGACTGGACCCGGACGCCGTGCGCGCGGACCTGCGGGCCGCCCTCGACGGGACGGACCTCCTCGAACGCTACTTCCGCATCGACGCGACGCGGGCGCTGATGGTCCTCAAGCGCTACAAGGGCCACGAGAAGTCGGCCGCGAAACAGCAGGTCCAAAGCGAGATGCTCCTCTCGCTGGCGCGTGACCTCGACGACTTCGCCGTCCTCGAGGAGACCTACCGCGAGATTCTGGAGGACAAACTCCACGTCGACCGCATCGAGGACGTCCTGTCGGCCGTCGAGGCGGGGGACGTCGACGTGGCTTCGCGGACCGTCGAGACGCCGTCGCCGCGAGCGTGGGGGCTGGCGACGCTGGCAGACAGCGACGCGGCCCTGGCCGACGCGGAACGGGAACTGCTGTGTTCCCTCCGCGAACGGGTCGAAGCGCGACTCGGCGACGAGGGGGACGAGGACGCCGACGCCGACGACGAGGCCGAGAGCGTCGGTGACGACGGCAGGAACTGAGACTACTCGGGCGACACGACCAGCGTGTTCAGCGCGTCCGGGACGACGAGGACGTCGCTCCCGGGGTCGACGGCGTCGGCGACGGTGGGGGTAGCGTGCATCAGACACTCCTCGACCACCTCGGGATGCTCGCTGTTCGTGACGTAGACGTCGGCCATCCGGAGGGTGCGCGCGACGACGAACGCCCGTTGTGCGCCGGGGTCGTACCCCTCGCGCATCGTCGCGTAGAGCGTCTCGGCGTCCGTCGCCGTCCGCAGTCGCTCGTAGAACCGCCGTTCGCCCGTCCCTTCGCCCGCGCCTTCGGTCAGCGTCGCCGGCAGGACGATGCGGCCGCCCTCCGTCACGGGGTTCCGGTCGCCGAGGGCGAGATACGTCGCCGCGCGGGTCGTCTGGTAGAGGTTGGCGTCCTTGGGCGCGCCGACGCCCGCGACGACGGCGTCGTACTCCCGGTCGACGGGAGCCGAGAGCGCGGTTTTCGCCGTCTCGGTCAGATCGGCCACCACGTCGCGCGGGCGGCCGGCGGCCGCGCCGAGGAACCCCTCTGGTCCCTTCGTGACGTTGAGACAGAAATCGAGGCCGACGACGTCGCCCGCGCGGTCGACCGTCTCGCGGAAGGGGTTGCCGTCGATGCGGCCGAGGCGGACGCCCGGGCGCGAGAGCATCTCCGGGCCGTGCGTGTAGCGGATCATCGACTCGCTCCCCGCGCCGACGACGACGGTCTTCGCCCCGCCCGAGAAGCCGGCGTACTGGTGGGGTTCGACCATTCCCGTCGAGAGCAACAGGTCCGCCTCGGCGACGGCGGGGTGAGCGTCGACGTCGTGGCCGTCCACCTCCCCCATCTTCACCGCCGCCCCGGGGTCGTGATTCACCGCCAGGTCGGCGTAGTCGCCCAGGCCGTCGCGTATCTCCGCGTCCGTCATCGGGCGGTGGAGGCCGAGGCCGATGACGACCGTGACGTTCTCGCGAGGGACCGGCAGGTGGTCGACGAGGACGTCGACGAGGACGTCGTCCGGCGTCGCCCGCGTCACGTCGGTGACGACTATCGTCACCTCGTCGTCCGCGTCGGCGAGCGATTCGAGGGCGGGGCCGTGCGGGTCGTCCATCGCCTCGACGGCGGCGGTCCGCGGGTCGACGGCCGTCCCGCCCGGTCGGTCGAGCACCGTCACGTCGCAGTCGGGGAGCGACACCGAGACGGTGCCGGTGCCGAGCGGCAGGTCCACTTCGTCCATGCCCTCGGTTGTGTGTGTCGGTCCCTCAAACCTGTCGGTCACCGCCGCGCCCAGTCGAGCATTCGGGCGTAGAAGGGGTCCGACTGAAGCGCGTCGGAATCGCCGACGAGGACGAGCGCCTTCTTCGCCCGCGTGAGGGCGACGTTCACCCGGCGGGTGTCCTCGAAGATGGGGCCGTCGAGGTCGTCGGTGGCGACGAAGGAGACGACGACGACCTCCTCGCTCGACCCCTGGAACCGGTCGACCGTGTCGACGGTCACGTCCACCCGGCGGGCGATTTCGGCCACCTGCGCGCGGAAGGGCGCGATGACGCCGACGTCGTCGGGGTCGACGCCCGCCGCGACGAACGCGTCGACGATCTCGGCCACCCGTTCGGCCTCGGCGGGGTTGGTGTTCCCCTCGCGGCGGCCGTCCGGGTCGACGAAACTCACCGAATCGCGGAGGGTGGCCGGCAACTCCCGGGCGTCGACGCCGGGCAGGTCGTCGAGTCGCTGGGCGGCCACCTCGCCGGTCGCCGGGCGGAGCGCGCCGTCGTAGAACTCGGCGGACGAGAACGCCTGAATCCGCTGAGCCATGCGGTACTGTCGGTCGAGCATCACCGACGCCTCGGGGTGGGCGTCGTGGAGGCGTTCGAACAGGGACCGCGAGAGCGTCTCGTCGCCCGACTGGACGACCGGCGGGAGCTGCTGGTGGTCGCCGACGAGGACGAACCGGTCGGCGAGGTTGACGGCCGCGAGCGTCCCCGGTTCGGTGAGTTGGGACGCCTCGTCGACGACGGCGACGTCGAAAGCTTCCTCGCGGAGGGTGCGCGACCCGCAGGCGGCGGTCGTCGCCGCGACGACCGGCGCGTTCCGGAGTTCGGCGGCGCGGTCGTTCGGGTCGCCGCGCCGTTCGAGGCGGACGTCCTGCATGTCCGACCGGACGCCCGTCACGGTGCCGACGCGGACGACGTCCTCGAACCCCTGGTCGCGGAGCGCGTCGAGGGCGTTGTCGACGGCGCGGTTGGTAAAGGCCGACAGGAGGACCCGGTCGCCGCGGGCGACGAGCGCGCGGACGAGCCGGGCGATGGTGTAGGTCTTGCCGGTCCCCGGCGGGCCGTGGACGAGGGCGAAGTCCCCGGCGTCGACCGCACGGGAGACCGCCTCGTTCTGTGCGTCGTTGTTGTCGACGTAGGTCGGGTGGTCGGCGTCGCGAAACGCCGGGTCGCGGCGGCCGAACAGGACGTCCTTGCGGTCCGGGTCGCCCTTCAGGACGGCGTCGTGGAGCGCCGTGAGCATCCGGTCGACGGAGAGTTCGGAGGGGTAGACGTCGAGGCGACGGAGGGAGACGGGTTCGTCCGCCGTGACGACCACCTCCTCGTCAAGCCGCTGGATGCGCGCGAGTTCGGCGTGGCCCGTCACGGGGTCGCCGTCGCTCGCCATCGCCACGTCACCCTCGCGGAGTTTCGAGACGGCGTCGCCGGGTTTGCGGGCGCGGAGTTCCCAGCGCCCGCCGTCGAGTTCCCGCCGGCCGAGGGGTTCCAGATCCAGGAGCGCCCGGTCGGCGTCGGCGCGTTCGTCGGCCGACTGCTCCCAGAGTTTGCGGTACTCGTCGTGGACCGCGCGGCGTTCGCGTTCGATGGCCCGGTAGGTCCGGTCGAAGTACTCCCGCTCCGCCTCGGGGACGGCCGTGCCGACCTGGCCCGCCTTCGACTCCTGGTCCAGGCGGCCGGAGACGACCATGCAGGTGTCCTGTTCGAAGCAGTACTCGCACTTGGCGTCGGCCTCGTACCCCGTCGGCACCGACGCGTCGAACTCCATCGCGGCTATCTCGTTGCGCGTGCGGACGACGAACTCCAGGAGCCCGTCGCCGACGGAGAAATCCTTCGCCGGCGAGAGGTCCCCCGACTCCTCGCTCCGGTCGAGGGTCGTGTTCTTCGTGTAGAGGAGGGTACCCGTGTCCGCGGGGACGCCGCGTTCGTCCAGCATCAGCGCGTAGGCCGCCGCCTGAATCTTGTCCTGGAAGCGCGGGTCGCGCTTCGTGTTCTTGCCCGTCTTGAGTTCGACCGGCGTCCCCCGGCGGAGGGCGTCTGCGCGGCCCTTGATGCCGAGCGTGGGCGAGATGAGCGTCCGTTCGGAGCGCCAGGTGTCCTCGTCGGCGAGCGTCCCCTGTGAGAGCCACCCCTCGATTGCGGCGGCGTTCCGGCGCACCTCGTCTTCGACTTCCGCGGCCTCGTAGCCGAGCAGTCCGAGTTCGAGCGCCGCCTCCGCGACGCGGTCCTCGACCGCCGCCTCCAGGTCCCGGCCGCGGAGCAGGTCGCCGAACACCTCGTGGACGACGGTCCCCTTGACGACGGGGTAGGCCAGCGGGACGCCCGAGAGTTTGTTCAGGTAGTACAGCCGGGGACACTGCACCCACGAGCGGACGTCCGTCACGTCGACGAGGAAGTCGGGTTCGAGGACGACGTACGAGTCGCCGCCGGTCGCGTAGCCGGACTCGCCGCCGAACTCGGTCTCCTCGACGTCGGTGACGAGCAGTTCCATCCCCGGTTCGGCGTGGTCGGCGGTGTGGGTCCACTTCCCCCAGAGCGTCACCGTCGTCGCGTCGTCGGCCCCGCGACCCGGCCGCATCACGACCTCGACGAGGTCGCGGTCGCCGTAGCGCGTGCTGACCGTCTTCGGGTCGCGGACGTCGAGTATCGGTCCCCGAACGTTCACGCTACCGCCTCGTCGGCCACGGCGAAAAACGCTGTCGGTCGGCTCACCCCCCGTCGTTCCGGAGGTCGCGCAGGCGCTCGACGGCGTCGTCGGCGTCCGAAATCGACGTCGTCGTCTCGCCGATGGGGCCGGACGCCTCCGGCGAATCGTCCGCCTCGTCGTAGACGTCGCCCGCGTCGTCCGTCGGGACGATTTCCGAGGCGTGACAGAGCGGACAGGGGTCGTCCGGCGTCTCCACGCCCGTCCCACAGACCGTACACCGGTAGGCGTAGTCGGTCGGGGTCGCGTCGGCGTCGCCGTCCACCGCCTCTGTCTCCGTCGCGTCGGTCGTTTCGGCCCCCTCCGGCGCGTCCTCGTCACCCGCCGTCTCCTCGTCCGCTCCCCCCTCGTCCGACGACACTCGAACCGTCTTCGGCCCGCCTTCGAGTTCGAACGGCGAGTCCTCGGCGTCGGCGGCGTCGCCCGCGCGCTCCCGTCTTACCGTCTCGGTCGTCGGCGTCGACTCCGCCTCCGCAATGGCCTGCTCCAGCAACTCCGCGGTCACCTCCGCGGACCCCGAGGACGGCGGGTCGGACGTCTCCGCGTTCGCGGCCTCGGCGTCCGCCGTTTCCTCCCTCGTCCCGAACAGCGACCCGACCCACGCGCGAAAGCGCCCGAACGGTCCGGTCATCGGTAGTGTTTGAAGAGGAGCGCCTTCACGTCGTCTTTCGTTCGGACGTGTTCGGTGCTCCCGTCGGGAAGTTCGACCGCGTAGCGTTCGTCCGCGGCCGACGACTCCTCCCACTTGTCGTCGTGGGTATCCAGGAGGCTCAACATCGCGTCGAGCATCGAGTCGTCTCCCGCCGCGCTCTCGCTCGCCGTCTCGGTCCCTTCGCCCGTCGATTCGGTCGCGCCCTCGCCGGACGCGGTCGCGTCGGGCGTCGTGGCGTTACCCGCGTCCGCCCCGTCGCCGACGACGCGCGCGACCGCTTCGCCGCCGTTCGACCCACCGGCGTCGGTGTCGACGTTCGGGTCGTCGGCAGCACCCGCGTCGGTGTCGACGTTCGGGTCGACGTTCGCCGGCACGTCGGAGACGTCGTCACCGGCGGCGGTCGAGTCCGGGACGTCGGCCGTCGCCACCGCGTCCGCTGCGGCGGCGTCCGCCTCGCGCGCCTCGGCGTTCGCCGCGTCGTCCTCGTCGTACCGGTCGAGGAGATACTCGACGGCGTCCTTCGGGCGGACGTGCCCGTACTTGCCGACGACGTCCCGGGCGAGGTCCTCCTGGAGGGCGCGGAGTCGGTCGCGTTGCTCCGCCGTAATCTCGATTTCGGGCATTCTTACACGGTGGATTCTCCCCCGCGAATATGAATGTGGCCGTCACCGTTAGACTCACTTCGCTCGCCGTCCAACGGCCGCGTATGCGGATTCGGGACTGGCAGGACATCCTCGAGGACGTGACGGAGCGCGAGACAGACCGCGAGGGCTGGCGCGCCATCGCCGGCCAGCGACGGGACGGCGTCGGCGAGGACCTCTATCTGGGCCACCCCTCGGTCGGGCTCTA
>JBDGTU010000076.1:16813-29762 GCA_042216495.1 Haloferacaceae archaeon | reverse complement strand
ACCCATGCCTGTCGAGTGAGTCTGCGACCTGTGAGTGGTTGCAGATTTTCGCTTGATGGGTGCGGTGGATTTCCAGCATCGTGGAACGTCTCTATAAGTGCTTATAACAGACTAAGTCGTAAACGTTGTGGTTGGCATTGAATATCCAGCAGCGGTGTAGCTGGTTGAGTGGTCGGTGGAGTGTCGGCTTCATCACCCGCCTGTTCAGTCCTCGGTTCCGACCTGCGGTCGGAACACTCGTCCCTCACGGGAAGGCGGGTGTATTCGCCTCGAATCTCTATAAACGGCAGGTTCGAGACGCGCTCTACTCCGAACTCCGAGCGGAGACAGATCTACAGGCACAACTCGTCCAAGCCGCCATCAAACGCGCCGTCGAAGCCGTCAAAGGCGTTGTCGAACGGTGGAAGAAGGGACAGCGCGTCTCTTGCCCCACGTTCACCGCCGAAACGATGGACTACGACACGCGGAGCGCGACCTTCTACCGCAACAAGGTGTCTCTGGCAACTGTCGAGGGGCGGGTCGAACCCTTGTTTGTTCTCCCGGCAGACAGTCCGACGCCCTACGAGCGGTACGTACTCTCAGAGAACTACGAGTTCCGCGAAAGTACGCTTCGGTACGACGCGGCCACCGACGAGTTCTACCTCAACATCTCGACGCGGCGGATTGACAGCGACGCAGAGGTTTGGGAAGATACCGGGCACCCCGACCAAACGGTCCTCGGTCTCGACCTCGGCGTCAACAGCCTTGCAGTCGCCTCAACCGGGCGATTCTGGCAAGGAGACGACTACGACCACTGGTGCCGCGAGTTCGAGAAGCGACGTGAAGAGATGCAACAGCGCGGCACGCAGGCCGCGCACAACGCCCTGCTTCGACTCGGCAAGTGCGAAGAAGCGTGGCGGAAACAGTACATCCACACCGTCGCCAACGAACTCGTTACAGAAGCCGTCGAACACGACTGCGACGTAATCGCGTTCGAGGACTTAACGGACATACGGGAGCGACTTCCACACGCGAACTGGCACCACATATGGGCGTTCCGACGCCTCTACGAGTACGTCTCCTACAAAGCGCCCGAACAGGGCGTCTCCGTGGAACAAGTCGAACCGAACCACACGTCTCAACGCTGTTCTCGGACGGACTGTGGGTTCACACACGAGGACAACCGGCACGGAGAACACTTCACGTGTCAAAAGTGCGGGTACGCGGTGAACGCGGACTACAACGCCGCGAAGAACATCGGGTTGCGGTACGCTCGGAAGCGAGTACACAGACTCCGTTCCTCGCCCAAGTCGAGGCGCGGAGACGCAGAAGTAGACCTGCGTGTGAATGGTGGGACGTTGAACGGCAAGAACCACCGGCCTATTGCCGGGGACTGATTGCCGGGAGTCCACATCAAAGCCCCACCCGCAAGGACCGAGGCGCGTAGCGCCGAGGGAGTAGGGTGGGGTAGTTTACTCCTGCAAGGCGGTGTAGGTGTTCCTGACGGTCACCGGCGTCACGTCGGCGACGTCCGCGGCTCGCTGCTGGGTCAGGTCGGCGTTCTCGTCGACCGCGGCGGTGTAGAGACAGGCCGCGGCGACGCCGCTCGGATTCTTGCCGCCGACGAGCCCACGGGTCCGTGCTTCGTCGACGTACTCGCGGGCACGGCGTTCGACGACCGAGTCGAGGTCGAGTTTCGTCGCGAACCGTGCGAGATACTCCGCAGGGTCGATGGGTCCCGTCGGAACGTCGAGTTCGCGGTTCAGCGCGCGGTAGGCCGCCCGATGCTCGTCTTCGCTCGCCCGCGCCGCGTCGGTAATCTCCTCGACGGTCCGCGACACCGACGAGACGCGACAGGTGGCGTAGACGGCGGCCGACGCGAACCCCTCGATGGAGCGCCCGCGGAGCAGGTCCTCGTCCTGGGCGCTCTCGAACAGCACACACGCGCTCTCGCGGACGTGTCGCGGGAGCGACAGCGAACTGACGAGCCGCCGGATTTCGGTGAACGCGTACACCTGATTGCGCTCGCGCTTGCTCGAAATCTGGGCGCGGCTGTGCTGGCGGCGCATCCGTGCCCACTGCCGTCGCTTGCGCCCTTTCGCGCGGGTCGAACGGCCGATTTCGGTCGAGAGGCCGCGGTCGTGGCGCGACCGGGTCAACGGCGCACCCGTCCGTTCGGGGTTCGTGTCGTCGTCGGCGAAGGACCGCCACTCCGGCCCGTGGTCGATGCGGTCTTCCGCGACCACGAGTCCGCACCGCGCACAGACGGTTTCGGTGTCGTTCGCTTTCAGTCGGCCGTCACATTCCGGACAGTGCGTCGTACGTGCCTCGCTCATCACAACTGGTACTTCGGCCCGATGGATTATTTAAAGGATGGTGGAAACGGGTATTTTCGGGGTGAGAGCGACGTGAGAACCTATCGGTTACCGGTACGTTCGAGCGTCGCCGGCCGCCGGGGCGGTACCTTTTAGACGTATCGGGCAGCACACCGTTTCATGGGGCTGTCGGACATCGCCGCGGGCATCGAGGTCACGGAACGCCAGGACGAGCGGGGCGTTCCGACGGTGGACGCCACGCAGTCGGACCTCGTCTCGCGGCTCGCTGCGTACGCGGACTCGCTCCCGTGTACTCCCGAGGCGGCGGCGACGGTGCTGGAGACGCACTCGGCCGGCACCAGCGTCGGCGACAGCGCCCGCGAGGCCGGTATCGCACCGATGACTGCCGCGAAAGTTCTCCATCGCTGTGGGGTCGCTGGCGTCTCCCCGCTCGCACCCACCGCCCGGCAGGTGGTTCGCGACTGGCTCGCCGGCGAAATCTCGCGGGCCGACGCGCTCGCCCTCTCGGCGGCCGACGAATCGGAGTTCGCGCTCCAGGCCTACGTCGAGACCCACGACGCCGTTCCGGAACTTGCCGACGTCGTCGAGGGTGTCCTCGAACCCGAATCGAACGCGAGCGTCGCCAAACGGGACGCCCTCGACGGAACGATGAGTTCGGTCGAAGACCTGCGTTAGCGCGAGACGAAGTCGCTGACCGACCCGAGCACGCCGTCTTCCGCGGTCGCTTCGACGTCTGCTCCGAGAAGCGTCTCGCCCGCCCGAGCGACTGCGCCCCCGTACGACCGGTCCGTCGCCACCGACGGGGCCGCACTGACTGCCGACTCCGTCTCCGGGAGCGAACAGTCCGCGGCGTCGTCCGTTCCGCGGGTGGCGACGACGGCGTCGACGTCCACGTCCAGGTCGGCGAGTCGGTCGCGCATCCGCTGGACGGCGTCACGGCCGCGCGTACTCGCGGGCGCCACCAGTGCCGCCCCGTCGCAGGCGTTCACCGCGGCGACTGCCTGATTCGCGGCGACCGGTGGCGTGTCCACGAGGACGACGTCGAACGCGTCGGCTGCTTCGGCGATTCGCTCCTCGAAGGCGCGCGCCGCGCCGGCGGTCTTCGCTCGCGCCAGTCGCTCGAACGGTGCCGACGCCGGGCACACCGCGACGCGTCCCGGTGCGTCGTCGACGAGTTCGACGAGTCCCGCTTCGAGCGGGTCGTCGGCGGCGTCGGTCAACAGCGACGTCACGTCCGGGTCGAGTCTACCGTCGAGGTAGTCGGCGAGGCCCTGCGTGGCGAACGCCGCGTCGAGGACGGCCACCGTTCGCCCGCTGCCGGCGAGAAGCGTGGCGAGTTCGACGCACGTCCGGGTCGTCCCCGCGCCGCCCGTCGCACCGACGAGCGCTACGGTGGAGGCTCCTGCCATACTGCGACTGTTCCCCTACCCGGATAAAAAGTCCCGGCGGTCACTCCGCGGCGATGCGCTCGGCCACCGCGTCGAGTTCCTCGTCGCTCAGGTTCGGTCGGTCCTCGACGACGGCGTGAATCGGCCGGCCGCCGTCGCCCTCGAACCGCGGGACGACGTGACAGTGAACGTGGTCGACTTCCTGGCCCGCGGCGGGGCCGTTGTTGAAGGCGACGGTCGTCGCGTCGGCGTCGACGGCGCGTTCGACTCGGTCGGTCACGTCGTGGACGGCCGCGAACAGGTCCCGCGCGAGGCTCTCGGGCAGGTCGTTGACGCGTTCGTAGTGGTCGGTCGGTACCACGAGCGTGTGTCCCCGTGAGAGGGGATTCGCGTCGAGGAACGCCTGGACGCCGTCGTCCTCGTAGACGGTTCGACTCGGCAGGTCGCCGGCGGCGATGCGACAGAAGATGCAGTCGGCGGACATGGGCGGGTACAGTGTCGCCGTGGAGAAAAAAGCCCCCGACTACGCCCCCGAGCGCCGGCCACGCGACTATAGCTTTTTGCGCCGACCGGCCCTATCCCGTCGTATGCCCATCGAGTTCGACCGGAGCGTCCAGGAGGCGTCGTTTCATAGCCCGCTCGAGGAGTTCGAGGAGGTCGCCGTCGAGGTGGAGGTGCGGCGGGACCCCCTGACCGACCGGAACTCGCGCATCGTCCCGGACAACTTCCTGATGTCCGAGGACCCCGACATCGACGCCGTCGTCGACGACGACGAGGGCTGCTTTTTCTGTCCCGACAGCGTCGACGAGGTGACGCCGACGTACCCCGACTGGGTGGGGATGGACCGCGGGGCCGTCGGCGAGGCGACGTCGTTCCCGAACCTCAATCCCTACGGTAAGCACTCGAACGTCGTCGCACTGACGGAGGACCACTACGTCCCCATCGACGAGTTCACGGCCGCCGTCTTCGAGGACGGCCTGGTCGCCGCCCTGGAGTACGTCCGGCGGGTGATGGCCCACGACGACGACGCCGAGTTCGCGTCGGTGAACATGAACTTCCTCCGGTCGGCCGGCAGCAGCATCGTCCACCCGCACGTCCAGACGCTGGTCGACGACCGGGGGACGAACGAGCAGTGGCTCCAGGCGGGCGCGGCCCGCGCGTTCTACGAACAGGACGGCGAGGCCTACTGGCCGGCGCTCGTCGACGAGGAACGCGACGGCGAGCGCTACGTCGGGGCGACGGGCGACGTCGAGTGGGTCGCCCCGTTCGCGCCGAAACACCACCGCCACCTCGTCGGCGTCGTCGACGACCCGGGCCTGCCCGACGACGGCGTCCTGGCCGACCTCGCGGCGGGCATCGAGAACGCCCTCGCGTACTACGGCGACGTCGGCCTCAATAGCTTCAACTTCGCCCTCCACCTCACCGGGGACGACCCGGCGACCCCGCCCGTCTTCCACCTCGTCGCCCGGTCGGTGTTCGACGAGTACTACTGGAGCGACGCGACGTTCTTCACGTCGCTCCACGACGAGGGCGTCGTCGACGTCGCGCCCGAGACGTACGCCGAGGAGGCGCGGGCGTTCTTCTAGCAGTCGACGCCGCAGTCCCGCAGGCGCGTTGCGAGTTCGCGCCGATATTCGGCCTCGTCGTAGCCGAGTCGGGAGAGCCACACGTCCCGATACGACGGGTGGAGGAGGGGGACGACGGTCGCCCCGAGCGTCGGACAGTCGACGGCGTCGAGGACGGCGTCGAGGAAGCCGTCGACGTCTCGGTCCTCGAACGCGAGGACGGATTTCGTCGCGTGCTTGCCGGTGGAGAGGACGACAGTCGGGTCGATTCGGTCGAGTTCCGTCGCGAGGTGGGACCGACAGTGCCGCCGTTCCGCGGCGGTCGGTTCGCGGTTCGACCCCTCGCCGTCCGCGGGAAAGCACTTCACCGCGTTCGTGTAGTAGGTCCGGTCGTCGACGCCGACGTCGGCCAGCAACCGGCGGACGCGCCGCCCGGAGTGCCGCGAGGTGTAGGCGAGGCCGGTGTGGTTGCCGCCCCGCCACCGGTCGGCGTCGGCGTCGCCCGCGCCGGGTGCCTCGCCGACCACGACGACGTCCGCGTCGCGGGGGCCGTTCCCCCAGGAGATGCGGGCCCGGGCGTCGACGAGCGCGGGACAGCGCCGACAGTCCGCGTCGAGGACGAGTCGCTCGTCGGCGTCCGGGAACTGCGGGGCCATCCTACTCGGTCAGGGGGAGGGCGATGCCGAAGACGAACGGCGTCAACAGGAGGATGGCGACCCCGAGGACTTCAGCGTCGAACAGGAGCGTGAGTTCCCACGCCGGCAGGTCGCCGAACAGGGCGTGGCCGGCGAGTTCGCCGACCGCGCCGACGGCGAACAGCGACGCGTCGAGGGCCATCCCGCGTTTCGTGAGCCGAGCGTAGTCGAGGCTTCCGTAGCGGCCTGCCATGTGCCGTCGTCGGTCGGCGTCGACCGAGGATGTTTCGGTTCCGTCGTCTCCGCCGCGTCTCGCGTCAGGAGTCGAGGTGGTCTCTCACGACGGCCCGGACCGTCTCCGGGTCGGCGACGTTCTCGAAGGTGAGGAAGCCGAGGCTCTCGTTCGTCCCGCCGGAGAGAAAGGAGACGGACCCGAACCCGAGGAGCGACTGGATGCGGTCCTGTCGGAACTCGTGGCCCCG
The DNA here is from genome assembly GCA_042216495.1 of Haloferacaceae archaeon. Classification (GTDB taxonomy): domain Archaea; phylum Halobacteriota; class Halobacteria; order Halobacteriales; family Haloferacaceae; genus Salinirarus. The sequence continues at coordinate 23,377 of JBDGTU010000076.1, read as the reverse complement.
AATCTTCGAGAACGGCAGTTCCCGGGAGCGCGTCTTGTAGAACAGCGAGTACTCCCAGCGGACGGCGTCGTCGGTGATGGTGTAGCGATAGCGCTTCAGCAGGTAGACGCGCACGGCGTACCGAACGAGCAAGAGGAGAACGACGAGGCCGACGACGTACGCGCCGACTTCCGTGTACTGGCGGGAGTCGAGGAGTCGGGGATGCGTGAGGACGTACGCCTCGACGAGCGCGCCGACGACGAGGGCGACGGCCAGTTTCACCACTGCCGGGCGGAGCGACGGCCCCGTCTCGTAGAGGACGCCGCTCGACGGGCGGCCGGTGGCCGCGGCGTCGGCGTTGGCTGTCGGGGCGTCGTCGCTGGCGGTCGCGGCGTCGGCGGTCGGTGCGTTCGTGGTCGATGCGTCGGTCGATGGCTCGGTTGCTTCGTCGGTCATCGTTAGAGCGTCGTCACCGCGAGGAGGGACCCGAGGACGAACAGCACCGGCGTCGACAGCACCGTGACGACCGTCGTCGCCGCCGTCGTTCGGTCCGTCCGGTGGTTGACGCGGGAACCGAGATACAGGGAGTAGACGTAGTAGCCGCTCGCGACGACGAGGCCTGCGAGGAGGAGTTTCCCGTCGGGCGTCAGCCCCGTCGGCGGCGTCGCACCGGGGCGCGACCACGCGGCGAGCACGAAGTCGCTCCCCAGGGCGTCGAGGACGCCGTAGACGAACCGCAGTTGTATCCAGCGGACGAGCGCCGCCGCCGTCGACACGCCCGGCGTCGTGTCGAGATACATGACGAAGCTGAAGATGCCGGCGAGATACGCGCTGGTGCTGTAGACGACGGTGTGTAGCGACGGAAGCACGCCCGTCGAACTCCGGGTGAGGAGCACGCTGCCGTGGAACGCGACGAACGTCGCGGCCATCGCCCCGGTCAGGTAGAGGCAGTTCCGCGCGAGGCGGAGCGCGAACCGCCACGCCTCCGTGGCTTCGAGCCCCACCGGTGCCGCGAGGGCCGCGACCCACGTCGGTGTGCCGAGGGTCGGAACCGTCCCCAGGCCGGCGAGCGTCAGCGGAATCGCGTACGCGAGGAGGTTCGTCAGGAAGACGACGCCCAGGCTCCCGAGCTGGTCGGCGATGCCGACCAGCGACCCCTCCAGCGCCTCGTGGTCGGCGGTGACGAACCGCGTCGGCCGGACGAGTGCGTCGTAGATGCCGGTCACCGTCGACGCGACGAATCGGCGAGCCATCGGCGCATCGGGTATCCGTACCCTGTCATGTCTCATTAGTGTTGGCCTTGAGGTAAGCCGCACCGCGGTCCTACCCCAACAGTTACGTCGATTTCCGTAGGGCAGTCGATATGGCGCGAACCGAGACGCGGGCGGCCGACCGCTGGACGATGCGCGCGTGTGGTGCGGTCGCGGGGCTGGCGACGGGGATTCTCACGATATTCGTCACGCCGGCGGGGTTTCCGCTGTACGCGTCCCTCTCGGCGATGGTCGTCGTCGGCGTCGCGACGGGCGTCCAGGCGGGGCGACAGCGATTGCCGAGCGAGGCGGGTGCCGTCGGCACGGGCGTCGCCGCCGTCCTCCTCGTCCTCGCGGGCATCTCGACGGGTGCACAGACCTACTTCGCGTCCCGGGCGGCCGAGGGCGTCCTCGGGACGGCGCTCCGTCGCGGGTCGCTGGTGCTCGCCGGCGTCGCCGTCGTGCTCGGACTCTTCGCGGCCGGCGTGAGCTACTTCTTCCGGAAGCGGGCGCACAGACAGCGCCGCATCGAGGAGTGAGTCATACGGAGTGCGCTCGGTCAGTCCATCTCAGAGGACGGCCGCGACGGCGGGGGCGACGCTCGTCGCCGTCACGTCGCGTTCGATGGTGTCGGTGGCGTAGATGCCGTCGACGCCGGCGCGTTCGAGTTTCGTCCGGGCGTCGCGCGCGAACAGGGGGTGGACGCAGGCGACGTGGACGCTTGACGCGTCCCGGTCGCTCAACACGCCGATGGACTGGCTCATGGTCGACCCGGTGGCGACGATGTCGTCGACGACGACCACGTCCCGACCGTCGACGTCGGCGTCGCTCGGCGTGACGTCCACGTCCGTCCCCGAGTGACGGACCTTCTCGAAGTAGTCCGTCTCGCCGCGGCCGTAGGCGTCGCGGACGGACGCCGCGATGTCGACGGCACCGGCGTCGGGCGAGAGAAAGAGCGGGTCCGAGAGGCCGGTCGGGAGCGGTTCGGCGAGCAGCGGCGCGGCGTCGACGACCTCACACGGGACGTCGAAGAACTCCCGGACGGACGCCTCGTGGGGGTTGACGAGGACGACCCGGTCGGTGCCGGTGCTCACCGCCCGGGCGACGGCGCGGGCCGAGACGGGTTGCCCGGGTTCGAAAGCGCGTTCCTGCCGGGCGTAGCCCATGTACGCGAGGACGGTCACGACCTCCGTCGCGCCCGCCTCGCGGACGGCGTCCTGCAACTGCAGGAGTTCGAGGTAGGCGTCGTCGGTCGTCGTGGAGGCGACGACGACGGCCCGGTCGGCGTCGAACCCCGGCGCGGCCGCGAGGGTTTCGCCGTCCGGGAAGCGTTCGTAGGCGACGTCGGCGAGCGAGAGCCCCGTCTCGTCGGCGAGGGAGGCCGCGAGCGCCTGCGCGGTGGAACCGGGTACGAGCATATGGATGGCTCTCGCTTTCCGCCCCGAAAGGCGTTTCCGTCCGGCTCAGCGCGCCGCCAGCGCGCCGACGCCGCGGACTCCCAGCGCCCGGGTACGCCAGCCGTCGCCCGCGTCGAGGAGGAGCGTCCCGTCGGCCGTGATCGCACAGGTGGCGGTCGAATACGCCACGTCGACGATTCGCTCGTCGGCCGGCACGTCGACGCGGTCCCACTCGTCCGTCGATTCCCGGGCGTAGAGCGCCTCGGCCGTCGCGGCGTGAGCGCGCTCGTCGTCCCGCTCGGGCACCGCGCTCACGACGTGGAAGTCGCCCCCGACGACGTCCATCCAGCCGTTGCCGAGGCGGTAGAGCGCCTCGTCCGTCGCCGCGAGGGGGACGCCAGCGCCGGCAACGTCCCGGACGTCGTCGAGGCCGGCGTCGACGAGTTCGTCGCCCCGGACGCGATAGACGCCGTCGGCGGCGGCGACGAGGGGCCCGTCGATGGCGCGCACCGCGCCGACGTGACCGAGGGACTGCCACCTCGCTTCGTCGCCGTCGCCCTCGCCGTAGCGTGCCACCCGTCCGTCGTCGTCGCCCGCGAGGAGGCCGTCGCCGAAGCCGACGGCCGTCGCCGGACCGAACCCCGTCTCGCCGTAGTCCGTCCCCAGCAAGACGTCCTCGTCGGTGGCGACGGCGACGTAGCCGTCCGCGCAGGCGACGTCGCGCGCGTCGCATCGGTGGTCGACGCCGAACTCGCCGACCAGGTCGTCGGAGACGCCGACGACGACGACGCCGAGTTCCGTCGCCACCAGCAGTTCCTCGCGCGCTGCCTTGGCGCTGTAGACGCGCTTCTCGTCGAGGCTGAGGTCGTGGCCTACCATGGTGGGAGTCGAACGCCGGCCGTGAAAAAGCTAGATGAACTCGCGGACCTCGGAGTACCACATGTCGTGGTGGTCGACCTGGCCGACGGCGTCGGCGACGTCGACGGCGATGGCGTGCCAGCAGCGCTCGGTCGGGTCCTCCGGGTCGAGGTTGTACGCGGCGTCCTTGCAGTTACAGCCGCCGTCCTCGACGATGTACTCGTCCTCGTGGCCGACGACGACGGTGAAATCGCGGTACTCCTTGACCCGCCCCTCGGAGACGGCTTCGATGGCCCGCTGTCCCCTGTCGCCGTGGGCCGAGAGGATGGCGTCGACGATGGGGCCGGTCAACTCACCGGCCGCGTCCAGCGCCGTCCGCCAGTCCTCGACGTCGCTCACGGCAGTCGGTTCGGCCGGCGGCGACTAAACAGGTTCGGTCGGTTGGACTGCGCCGTCGTCGACGACGGCCGAACGCGACTCCGGCGTCGTCGTCGTGGCTCGCACGACCCACGTGGTCGGCTGCGAACGGTCCGCGCGGCCGTCCTCGGACGCTCGTCGGCGGAATCGGTCGGCTTTTCGGCGTCGCTCTCCCACACCGACGTATGCAAGTCAGCGAGGGTGGCGTCGAGGTGGACGTGCCCGGCGAACGCGACGGCGCGAGCGACGGGAGCGGCGACGGCGTCTTCTTCAACCCCACCCAGGAGTTGAACCGGGACGTGACCGTGGCCGTCCTGCGCGCGTACCGCGACCGCGACCGCGACCACCGGGTCGAGTCCTACCTCGACGCGATGGCCGCCAGCGGGATTCGGGGCGTCCGCGCCGCCGCCGAGGGGTACGACGCGACCTGCGCCGACGTCGACGGCGACGCCGTCGCCCTCGCCCGCGAGAACTTCGCCCGCAACGGCCTGGACGGCGAGGTCGTCCAGCGCGACGCGAACTCGCTTCTCCACGACCGCGACCGGGTGTTCGACGTCGTCGACGTCGACCCGTTCGGGACGCCCATCCCCTTCGCAGACGCCGCCTTCGCCAACGCCCGCAACCTCGTCTGCGTCACCGCCACCGACACCGCGCCGCTCTGTGGCGCACACCTCAACAGCGGCATCCGGAAGTACTCGACGCTCCCGCACAACACGGACTACCACCCCGAGATGGGCCTGCGCGTCCTCCTGTCGGCGCTCGTGCGCACCGCCGCGCGCTACGACTGCGCCGCCGTCCCCGTCCTCTCGCACGTCTCCCGCCACTACGTCCGTACCTACCTCGAACTCGACCACCGCGCGACCCGCGCCGACGACGCCGTCGACGAACTGGGCTACGTCCATCACTGCGAGGACTGCCTGGCCCGCGACCACGAGTTCGGCCTCCTCTCGCATCCCCCCGACGCCTGTCCCGCCTGTGGGAGCGACCGGACCGTCACCGCCGGACCGCTGTGGCTCGGGTCCATCCGCGACCGCGACTTCGCCGCGTCCGTCCGCGAGGAACTGACCGACGACATGGGGGAGGCGGCGCGTGCGACCCGACTGCTGGAGACGCTCGAGACCGAACTCGACAGGCCCACCCACTACGACCAGCACCGCCTCTGCAAGGAGTGGACCCGGTCCGCCCCGGCGATGGACGACTTCCTGGCCGACCTTCGGGACGCCGGATTCGAGGCGTCGCGCGCCCACTACGGCGGCACGACGTTCAAGACGGACGCCACGGTGGCGGAAATTCGCGAGGCGACGGCCTGAGGCCGGAACTTCTTGTGTCTCGCTCCCCGACGTCGCGTGTGAACGGCCGCATCGAACAGTGGGTCGGCCTCGCTCGACGGGTCTGGAGCGAGGTTCGCGCCCGCGAAGTGACGTTTCTCGCCGCGAGCATCGCCTACTACGCGTTCGTCTCCGTCCTGCCGCTGCTGATTCTCTCTTTCACCGTCGCCGCCGCCGTCGGCGGCGCGTCCCTCGAAGCGGGGGTGACGGCGCTCGTCCGGCAGTCCCTGCTCCCGGTGAGCGAGGGAGTCGTCGATGACGCCCTCACGGACACTGACGGTCGCGGCGGCGTCACGCTCGTCGGCCTCGCGCTCCTCGTCTGGAGCGCGCTCAAACTCTTTCGCGGGATGGACGTGGCGTTCGCCCGCATCTACGGGACGCCGCCCGGCGGCCTCGTCGACCAGGTCGGCGACGGTCTCGTGGCGCTCGTCGGCGTCGGCGTCGGAACGCTCTCGGTCCTCGTTCTCGTCGGCCTCCTCGGGTTCGTCCCGCGACCGCTGCTCGCCGTCGCCGCACCCGCCGTTCTCGGTGCTCTCCTCGTCGCCGCCTTCCTCCCGATGTACTACGTCTTCCCCGACGCCGACGTGAGCGTCCGCGAGGCGCTGCCCGGGGCCGTCTTCGCCGCCGTCGGCTGGACGGTCCTCGGGACGGCCTTCGGGGCGTACGCCCGCTACGCTGCGGGGCGGTTCGCCGTCTACGGCGTCCTCGGCGGGATTCTCCTGCTGGTGACGTGGTTCTACCTCGCCGGCGTCGTCGTCCTCGTCGGCGGCGTCGTCAACGCGGTGCTGGCCGGCCGCGTCGGTTCGGGACCGGCAGGTACAACACGTCCCGGGCCGTCGATACGCCACGACTGAGATGACTCGGGACGAAGACCGCTCACGACGGCCCTCGGGTGCGCCCGACATCACGGACCTCGACGAACGCCTCGAGGAACTGCGGGCCGACTTCGACGCCTTCGAGGACGACGTGTCCGAGCGAACGGTCGACAAACCGGCGCTCGAAGCCGAACTCGAGCAGTACGTCCGCGAGCGGATGCGCCGCCGCCACGCCCGCGGCTGGGGCCCGTATCTCGTTCTCCTCTACGGGACGGTGCTGACGCTCGGCGCCTTCCGCTTTCTGGAGGGCCCGTGGGCCATCCTCGCGATGGTCGTCCTCTTCCTCTCGACGCTCGGCCTCTACGTGCTGTTCGTCCTGGTCGGCGTCGGACTGAACCTCCTCGAAAAGCCCGGACAGGCGCTCGATTACGCCCGCGACCTGCGCCGCTGACGATGCCGATGGACGCACTGACCACGTCCCCGACCGTGGCGACGATAGCGGGCCCCGCTGTGGCGACGA
>JBDGTU010000076.1:0-16713 GCA_042216495.1 Haloferacaceae archaeon | reverse complement strand
GTGGCGACGATAGCGGGCCCCGCTGTGGCGACGACGACGGTCCCGCTCTCTCAGGCCACCCGCGGCGTCGGCGAACTCGGCGTCGTGGCCGGTCTCCCCGACGCCGTCGTCGCCGCGTTCGGCGTGCTCACGCACCTGGGCAACCCCTGGCTCCTGCTGGCGGTGCTCTCGCTGTCCTACCTGCTCGCGGACCGCCTCGACGTCTCGTCGACCCGGCTCGCCGTCGTGCTGGCGCTCGGTTTCGGCGCGCTGGCGCTCACGATGTCGCTCAAGTACGCCTTTCGGCTCCCGCGCCCGCCCGGCGCCGCCGCCGACGGCTACGGCTTCCCGAGCGGACACGCCCTCGGTGCCACCGTCGTCTACGGCGGCCTGGCGGCGCTCTTTCCTTCGTGGCCCCGGCGACGGGCGCTCGCCTTCGTCGGCGTCGCCGCCCTCGTCGGCATCTCGCGAATCGTCATCGGCGTCCACTACCTGGTCGACGTCGTCGCCGGCGCGGTCGTCGGCGCGGCCTTCCTCGCCGTCGTCCTCGCGCTGGTCGGGTCGCGCGACCGGCTCTCGGCCGACGATTCGGCGCGGGCGTTCGACGCGGCTCTCGTCGTCGCCGTCGCCGGATTCGCCCTCGACGCCGGCCTCGCGGGGTCGCTGGCCGTCGCGACGGACGTACTGCTCGGCCTCGGCGCGGCCCTCGGTGGCTGGGTCGGATGGCGACTCGCCGGCGACGCCGTCGAAACGCTGTCGCTCCCGCGGCCGGCGCTCGCGGCGAACGTCGTCGCAGTGCCGGTGCTGGTCGGCCTCCTCCGACTCGTCTCGGAGACGTCGCTGGGCGCGGCCGTCCACGTGGGGGCCACGGCGGCGCTGGTCGCCGCGCTGGTCGCGTGTCCGGCGGTCAGCCACCGATTGGTCGTCGGTCGAAAAAGCTGAGAAAACGAACGGCCGGTCGCCGCTCAGAACGTCTCGAGGTAGCGGTCGAGTTCCCAGTCGGAGACGTCGACGAGGTACTCCTGCCACTCCTGGGTCTTGGCCTCGACGAACTTGGAGTAGACGTGCTCGCCGAGGGCGTCGGAGACGACGTCGTCCGATTCGAGCGCTTCGACAGCCCCGCCGAGGTCGGACGGCAGCGTCTCGATGCCGTACTCCTCGCGTTTCTCCTCGTCGAACTCGTAGATGTTCTCGCGGACCGGGTCGGGGCAGTCGAGGCCCTTCTCGATGCCGTCGAGGCCGGCGTGAATGAGCGCCGCGAACGCGAGGTAGGGGTTACAGGACGGGTCGGGGAAGCGAGCCTCGATGCGGGAGGCGGCCGGAACGCGCGCCGCCGGCTTGCGGATGAGCGCCGAGCGGTTGCGGTCGGACCACGCGACGTAGACGGGCGCTTCGTAGCCGGGGACGAGGCGCTTGTAGCTGTTGACCGTCGGGTTGGTGACCGCCGCGAGCGCGGGCGCGTGTTCGAGGATGCCGGCGACGAACTGCTTGGCCGTCTCGCTCAGGTCGAACTCGTCGTCGCCGTCGTGGAAGGCGTTCTCGCCGTCCTTGAACAGCGACATGTGGGTGTGCATTCCCGAGCCGTTGATGCGCGGGATGGGCTTGGGCATGAACGTCGCGTGCAGGTCGTGTTCGGCCGCGATGGCGCGAACGACCGCGCGGAAGGTGGCGACGTTGTCCGCCGTCGAGAGCGCGTCGTCGTACGTGAAGTTGATCTCGTGTTGCCCCTGGGCGACTTCGTGGTGGGAGGCCTCCACCTCGAAGCCCATGTTCTCGAGGCCGTAGATGATGTCGCGGCGCACGTCAGAGGCGAGGTCCTTCGGAGCGAGGTCGAAGTAGCCGCCGGCGTCGTTCGTCACCGTCGTCGCGCGGCCGTCCTCGTCTTCCTCGAACAGGAAGAACTCCGGTTCGGGCGCAGCGTTGACCTCGTAGCCCATCTCGTTCGCGCGCTCGATGGCACGCTTGAGGACGCCGCGCGGGTCGCCGGCGAAGGGCTCGCCGCTCGACGTGTCGTAGACGTCGCAGATGAGCCGCGCCGCCGCGCTCTCCTCGCTCTTCCGCCACGGCAGGATGGCGAACGTCTCCGGGTCCGGTTCGAGGCGCATGTCGCTCTCCTGGATGCGAACGAAGCCCTCGATGCTGGACCCGTCGAAGTAGATGCCCTCGGTGAACGCCTTCTCGGCCTGCCGTGCCGGAACGGAGACGTTCTTGACGGTCCCGAGGATGTCGGTGAACTGGAGGCGCAGGAAGTCGACGCCTTCCTCCTCGATTCGGTCGATTACGTCCTGTTCCTTGGCGGTCAGGCCGCCGTCCGGGGATGCGTTTTCGTCCGTCATGTTCTGGACAGCTAATCGAAATAGTCCCAGTATAAAGACCTTATCGTTGGGTGCAAAAACCCCCCGCCAGCAATCGGAATTGGATATTCGTAAAATTATAAACCCCCGAGTGAGTGAGTAACTGTAATGACGTACGAAAACCTCGATGCGAAACTCATCAACGCACTCCTCGGCGACGGTCGCGCCAGCCTCCGGAGCCTCGCAGAGCAACTCGACGTGTCGGTGACGACCGTCTCGAACCACCTCCGTGACCTCGAATCCGAGGGCGTCATCGAGGGCTATACCCCGAAGATAAACTACGACGCCATCGGCTACGACGTGACCGCAGTCATCCAGTTGAAAGTCGAGGGGAGCGCGCTCCCCGACATTACCGACCGACTGCGAGAGCAGAAACAGATGATAAGCGTCTACGAGGTGACCGGCGATTACGACATCATCGCTATCGGCAAGTTCGAGGACACCGACGGGATGAACGACCAGATAAAGGAGCTGTTGACCGACGTCGACATCCGCGAATCGAACACGAGCGTCGTCCTCAACGCCGTCGTCGAGAACGAACAGTTCGACCTCGACGTGGAGTGACCACGGGCGAGGGTCCCCACCCGCGCTAGCGAGTCAGTTGACTCGCGACGTCGTCCATCTCGGTGTGACAGAACGGGCAGCGATAGCGCGTCGAAAACCCGCCGGAGACGGCAGTCGTCTTTGCCTCCAGTTCGTGCATGGCGATTTTCCGGGAGCAGTCTGTGCAGGTCACCTTCGACATATGGTATGACATTCTCAATCACCCTGTTAAATCGCACGATGATGTCGCGTGTTGACACGCTCGAACCGAGGGACCGCCTCGGCCACCCCGGCGACTGGTCGAACGCTTCTCGAACACGAACGTGCCAGTCCCACCTTTTACTCGCTCGCCGTGCTCGCTCGCAAAAGCTGGACCAAAAGACGACCGAGACTACTCGAAGCCCTCCTCGAACACGAACGTACCGTCGCGCTGGACGACCTCTCCATCCACCTCGATGACCGAATCCTCGCTCATGTCGACTATCATGTCGACGTGTTCGGCGCTCTCGTTGCGCTCGTTCTCCTCGCCGACCGTCTCGGGATAGGCGTTGCCGACGGCCATATGGACCGTGTCGCCCATCTTCTCGTCGAACAGCATGTTGTAGGTGAACTGGTCGATGCTGCGGTTCATCCCGATGCCGAGTTCGCCGAGATAGCGCGCCCCCTCGTCCGTCTCCAGAATCCCGGTCAGTACGTCCTCGTTGCGTTCGGCGCTGTGGGCGACGACTTCCCCGTCCGCGAATTCGAGGCGCGCGCCTTCGATTTCCGTCCCCTTCCGGTAGAGCGGCATGTCGAAGTGCACTCGCCCCTCGACGCTGTCTCTGACCGGCGCGGTGAATACCTCGCCGCCGGGGAGGTTGTGTTCGCCGTAGTCGTTGAGCGTCTCGTTGCCCGCGACGGACATCCGGACGTCCGTCCCGTCGCCGCTCTTGATGCGTACCTCGTCGGCACCGTCGAGGACGTCGACCATCTGCGCCTGGTGTTCCCGCTGGGCCTCCCAGTCGAGGGTGACGGCGTCCCAGACGAAGTTCTCGTAGGCGTCCGTGCTCATGCCGGCGAGCTGGGCGTGGCCCGAGGAAGGGTACTGGGTGAGACACCAGCGCTTCTCCAGGCGTTCGTCGAGGACCGGACGGTACGCCCGCCGGTAGGCGGCGTTCGTCTCGGGGGCGACGTCCGCTTCCTCGCTCACGTTCGGGCCGCCGCGCGCGATGACGAACACGTCCGTCTCCTCGTAGAGGGCGAGCTGGTGGTCGGGCGTCTCGAACCCGTCGCTGTTGCGGAGATACGCCCGACTCGCCCGTCCGGAGTTGTTCAGGTAGACCGGGTTGGCCCCCCGCTCCCCGACGATTTCGTGCAGTGCGACGGCGAGGTCGTCGGCGACGGCCGGCAGCGAGATGACGACGTCGTCGCCCGCCTCGATGCCCGTCGAGTGGTCGGCGATTACCTCGGCGTGTTCGCGGATTCGCGGGTCCATATCCGCCCTTCCGACGCCGGCCGCATAACTCCTTTCGACGCCGGTAGCGAGGCGGTCCCCGCGACCGGGGCTTCCGACGGCGACCATCGCTGGCCGCGACCAGCGCATATTTCTTCGCCCGGACGCATCTCCCGGTATGATAGACCTTCGGAGCGACACCGTCACCCGCCCGAGCGACGAGATGCGAGACGCCGCCCGCGACGCCGACGTCGGCGACGACGTCTACCGCGACGACCCGACCGTCAACGAACTCGAAGCGCGTGCCGCCGACCGCGTCGGCATGGAGGCTGCCCTGTTCGTCCCGACCGGCACGATGGGGAATCAGGTCGCCGCCCGCGTTCACGCCGACCGCGGGTCGGAAGTCCTCCTCGACCCCGAGACCCACACCTTCAAGTGGGAACTCGGCGGCCTCGCCGACCTCTCCGACCTCCAGACGCGCACCGTCGAACCGGCGACTGGAGCCGTCTTCACGCCGGAGCAGATTCACGCGAACCTCGTCGACGAGGACCTCCACCGCCCGGGGACGGAACTGGTCGTCGTCGAGAACACCCACAACGCCCGCGGCGGCGTCGCCACTCCACCCGCGGAGATCGACGCGGCGGCCGCGGCGGCACACGACCACGACGTCCCCGTCCACCTGGACGGCGCGCGCCTGTTCAACGCCTGCGTGGCCCTCGACGTGGACGCCGAACGGATGGTCGAACGCGTCGACTCGGTGATGTTCTGTCTCTCGAAGGGGCTGGGCGCGCCCGTCGGGTCGATTCTCGCCGGCTCCGAGGCGTTCGTCGACCGGGCGCGTCGCGTCCGCAAACTGTTCGGCGGCGGGATGCGCCAGGTCGGCCTCGTCGCCGCGCCGGGACTGCTCGCGCTGGAGAACGTCGACCGCCTCGCCGACGACCACGCCAACGCGGCGGTTCTCGCCCAGGGCCTGGACGCGATTCCCGGGCTCTCGGTCCCGGAACCGGAGACGAACATCGTCCGGGTGAACTCCGCCGACGCCGGTCTCACTGCGGACGAGTTCGTCGCCGCCTGCGAGGAACACGGCGTCGCCGGCGGGGCCTTCGGCGAGCACGTCACCCGCTTCTGTACGCATCTCGACGTGGACCGCGGGGACGTAGAGGAGGCGATTGCCAGCGTCGCGGAAGCCGTCGACGACTACAGTTCCGGCTCGATGTAGGCGAAGCGAATCCGGTCGTCTACCGCCTGGAGTTTCGTCTCTATCTGCGTGATGTCCGCGTCCAGGTCGCCCGTATCGAGTTCGGGGTCGAAGCTCACTTCGGCGGCGACGAGGATGGACTCGGGACCGACGTACATGGTCCGGAAGCGGTCGACGTGGACGACCCCCTCGTGGGTGCTCACGACGGTCCGTAGTTCGTCGTCGAGTTTCGGCGGCACGCTCTCGCCGAGGAGGAGCCGCTTGTTCTCCCACGCGAGCGCGAGGGCAAAGCCCATCAGCAGGAGGCCGATGACGACGGCTGCGGCGGCGTCGTAGACGGGGTCGTGCAGGTACCGCGAGAGCGTGATGCCGACGAGAGCCAGTCCCGCACCGAGGAGGGCGATGGTGTCCTCGGTAAAGGCCGTCAGCGTCGTCACGTCGCTCGTCGTCCTGAACGCCTCGACGAGGTCGTCCCAGCCGTAGCGCCGCATCTGCCGCCCGAGTTCCGCGAACGCCTTGTTGAAGGCGTACCCTTCGAAGGCGATGGCTCCGAGGAGGATGGCGACGTTGACGAAGTAGGCGTCGACGCTGACGCCGACCACCGGCAGCGTCACCGGACCGGTCGGGCCGGCGTGTGTCCCCGCGGTGAGGGCGTTGTACCCGTGTTTGAGGCTCTCCCACCCCGCGATGCCGAAGAGGAACACCGAGACGAGGAAGCTGTAGAAAAACTGCGCCTTCCCGTAGCCGAAGGGGTGCTCGGTCGACGGCGCTTTCCCGCTGTACCGGATACCGATGAGGAGGAACACCTGATTGCCCGTATCGGAGATGGAGTGGTAGGTCTCCGAGAGCATGGACGGACTGCCGGTCAGCAGAAAGCCCCCGAACTTCAACACCGCGATGCCGGCGTTGGCGACGAGGGCGGCGAGGACGACGGAGCGATTGCCTGCCATGGTCGAACCTCTCGACGGGCGGCCGATTAGAACTTCCGCCCGAGGCGGAGCGCTTTCCCGACCCGCGTCCGTAGTGCGCCCGTGCTCGCCGTCGTCTCCGACACCCACGGCACGACCGACGCCCGCCTCACCGGACGGACGCTGACGGCCGTTCGGGAGGCGGACGTCGTGGTCCACGCGGGCGATTTCACGGCCGGTGCGGTCCTCGACGCCTTTCACGACGAGTGCGACCGGCTGTTCGCCGTCCACGGGAACGCCGACGCTCCGCCGGTCGCCGACCGCCTGCCGTCGGCGCGTACCCTCGAATACGGCGGCGTCCGATTCGCCGTGACGCACACGAAACGCGGCGGTGAGACGGGCCTCTCGATGTTCGGGCGGGAGCGAGGTGCCGACGTCGTCGTCTTCGGCCACAGCCACCGCCCCGAGTTCCGCGCGGGCGACCCAGCGCTGTTGAATCCGGGGAGCCACGCTGCCCCCCGGGGCCACGAGGCGGCCCACGCCGAACTGACGCGGACGGCCGCGGGGCTGGAGGGTCGGCTCCGTTCGGTTACGGGCGAGACGCTCGAGACGTTCTCCGTTCGAGCGAAGGGGGAGCTATAGGAGCGCTCGAAACCGGTTGCACGGCCGACCGAACGCGGTCCTGCGGTCGGTCGTGTGACGACTCTCGAACGCTCCGATGGTGGGGGGAGGTCGGCGCGTCAACGGGTGGTCGAAGGGGGGATGGGGGGAGGGGGACGCGCGGTCTCGGGCGAATGGAGGGCCGAAGGGGGACCGCGCGATTACGGCTACGCCCCGTCTTTCAATATAAACTCGGTAAGCTCAAAACGACGTTTTACTCTCTCTGCGTCGAAACCGCTTAGTGTGCACCGGCGAAAGCCCGGCACATGGCGTTCAGCATCGACGACCCGGTTCTCATCGGTCTCATCGCAGTGATGCTACTGTTCGTCTTCCTCGCGTATCTGTTCGTCCGGCGGACGCTGCTGAGTCTCCGCGAGGGGTACGACGAGGCGTCACGTCGATAGCCCGGTACGGCTTAGTACCCCCCGTACACAGGGAAGGACAATGGTCGCGGCCGGGACGCTGGCGACGTTGTTCGTAGCGGGTCTCGCGAGTCTCTTCATGGCGTGGGCTATCGGCGCTGGCTCCTCGGGGTCGACGCCGTTCGCCCCGGCCGTGGGCGCGAACGCTATCTCCGTGATGCGGGCTGGGTTCGTCGTCGGCCTCCTCGGATTCGCGGGGGCCGTCTTGCAGGGCGCGAACGTCACGCAGGCCGTCGGCACTCAACTCGTCGTCGGCGTCCAACTCACCGCGACGGCCGCCATCGTCGGGCTACTGACCGCGGCCGTTCTCGTCGCCATCGGCGTCTTCACGGGCTACCCCATCGCGACGGCGTTCACCGTCACCGGGGCTGTCGTCGGCGTCGGCCTCGCCCTCGGCGGCGACCCTGCCTGGGCGAAGTACCAGCAGATAGCCACGCTCTGGATTCTCACGCCCTTCGTCGGTGGCGGAACCGCCTTCCTCACTGCGGTCGCGTTGCGGACCGAGCGCCTCTCCGAACGAGCCGTCGTCTCCGTGTTGGCCGCCATCGTCGGCGCGCTCGTGGCCAACATCGAGTTCGCCGCGCTCGGGGATGCCGACGGGGCCGGCACGCTCGCCGGAACGCTCGGAGCAGCAGCCGGCGTTCCCGCCGGCCGCGCGGTCGTCACGCTGGCGCTCGCCCTGGCCGCCGCCGGCGTGTTGTTCCGCGAAGTGACGCGGCAGCGGAAGGCCGCCGAACGCCGATTCCTCCTCGTCCTGGGTGCGCTCGTCGCCTTCTCGGCGGGCGGAAGCCAGGTCGGCCTGGCAATCGGGCCACTGGTGCCGCTCCTCGACGAGGTGGCGATTCCGCTGTGGGCCGTGCTCGCGGGCGGCGGTCTGGGGCTCCTCGTGGGTTCGTGGACCGGTGCTCCCCGGATGATAAAGGCGCTCGCACAGGACTACTCCTCGCTCGGACCACGTCGCTCCATCGCCGCCCTCATCCCTTCGTTCGCCATCGCCCAGACGGCCGTCGCCTTCGGCGTCCCCGTCTCGTTCAACGAGATAATCGTCAGCGCCATCATCGGGAGCGGCTACGCCGCCGGCGGTGGCGACGTGAGCCGGCGGAAGATGCTCCTCACCGTCCTCGCGTGGGTCGGCTCGCTCGCGCTCGCACTCGGCGTCGGCTACGGCGCGTTCACCGCCATCGCGGCGCTCTAGGACTCGATTTCCGCCTCGTCTTCGGCCGGCTCCACCGGCTGGCCCTGCGTGGTGATGCGGGCCTTCATGATGCGGGTGTTGTCGACCTGTTCGATGCGGATGGTCACGCCGTCGTACTCGATCTCTTCCCCTTCCTCGACGAGGCGGCCGGCGCGGTTGAAGATGAAGCCAGCGAGCGTCTCGAACTCCTCGCCCTCCGGGAGTTCGAGGTCCAGCACCTCGTTCACTTCGTCGATGTTGACCTCGCCGCGGACGATGACGACGTCGCCGTCGAGGAACTCGAACGGCTCCTCCTCGTCGCCTTCGAGGATGTCGCCGACGATCTCCTCGACCATGTCTTCGAGCGTGATGAGCCCCTCCGTGGTGCCGAACTCGTCGATGACGATGACCATCTGCATCCGGTTTTCCTGCATCTCCTGGAGGAGTTCGTCCACGTTCTTCGACTCGGGGACGTGCAGCGTCGGCTGGACGACGTCGGCCAGGTCGACCGGTCCCTCGCCGTAGTGTTTCTGCCGGATGAGGTCGCGGAGGGTGACCATCCCGACGATGTTGTCGAGGTTGCCCTCGTAGACGGGGATGCGCTCGTGGTCGCTCTGGATGCACGTCTCGATGGCCTCGTCGACGCTCGCGGTCTTCGGGACCGCCGTGACGTCCAGACGCGGGGTCATCACTTCCTTGGCGATGGTCCGGTTGAACCGGAAGATGCGCTGGAGCATCTCGCGTTCCTCCTCCTCGATGACGCCCTCGCGCTCGCCCGTCTGGATGATGTCCTGAATCTCGTCGCGGGTGACGTAGGACGTCTCGATGGCCGACCGACCGCCGGTCACGCGGTTGACGACCCGCGTCAGGTGGTCGAAGACGACGACCAGCGGCAGGAGGAGGAACTCGGAGTATTTCAGCGGCCGCGCGATGCGCAACGCCCACGTCTCCGTGTTCTCGACGGCGTAGGACTTCGGCGCGCTCTCGCCGAAGAGCAACACGAGCGTCGTGATGCCGAACGTCGCCGCGAGCACCGCCTGGCCCCGCGAGAGGTAGATGCCGAACAGGCCGGTGGCGATGGCCGACATCGCGATGTTGACGATGTTGTTCCCGACGAGGATGGTGATGAGCAGTCGGTGTGGGTTCGCTTTCAGCTCCTGGACGGTCTTCGCCGCGGGGACGTTGTCCTCGACGAGGGCGTCGACCCGGTGTTTCGCCAGCGAGAACATGGCGATTTCGGAGGAGGAGAAGAACGCCGAGAGCGCGATGAGGATGCCGATTGCCACCACGCCGCCGACGGTGATGGCGGTATCGGACACCGACGGCACGGTCACTTGTGCGGGGGAGAGAGACGCGGCGGTACTCACGACGAGCGACAAACCCATGAACACGCTTGCTTGTCGGGGGCTGGAATTAAGCGTTATCCTCCGAACGACCCGAAACGACGGTCGACGTGATATCTCGACGCGCCGTCGGGGATACCGGGACGTCCCGGCACGCCGCCGGAGACGGTCGCGGGACGTCCCGGCACGCCGCCGGAGACGGTCGCGGGACGTCCCGGCACGCCGCCGGAGACGGTCGCGGGGCGGCCCACCAGTGTCCCGGTCGCTCCCACGAGCGAAGGGCTTACGCGGCGGCCGCCCGTACGAACGCTCATGTCCGCCGACAGCCCACCGATTACGCTGTATCGACTCCAGGCGTGTCCGTACTGCGAACGCGTCGTCCGGGCGCTCCAAGACCACGACGTCCCCTACCGGTCGCGCTTCGTCGAGCCGATGCACTCCGAACGGAACGCCGTCAAGCGGCTCGTCGGTGTGCGGACGGTCCCCGCTATCCACGACGAGAACACGGGCGTGACGATGGCCGAGTCCGCGAACATCGTCGAGTACGTCGAGAACACCTACGGCGACGGCGACGTGGCCGTCGAGCGCGGGGGGTCGGCCTGATGGTCGACTTCGACGTCGTCGAACTCGGCGACGCCGACCACGTCGCCGAGGGCGATACCGCGCCGGACTTCACCCGCCCGCTCGTCGACGACGAGTACTGGGAGGACGCGTCGCTGTCGGACCTCACCGACGAGGGTCCCGTGTTGCTCGTCTTCTACCCCATGGACGGCGCGTTCCCGGCGACGTACGTCTGGAACGAACTGCGCGACCGGGAACTCGGCGACCTCCTCACCGTCGTCGGCATCTCGATTTCGACGCCGTACGCCCACAAGCGCCTCGTCGAGGAGCGAGGGATGGACTACCGGCTCTTCTCCGACCCGTCGAACGAGGTGGCCCGCGAGTACGGCATCGCACACGACCTGGACGGCATGGCCGGCATCGAGGAGCCCCGCCCGGCGACGTTCCTCCTCGACGCCGACCGGACCGTCGAGTACGCGTGGGTCGCCTCCGAGTGGCCGGAGTTCCCCGACTACGACGAACTCGAACGCCAGGCCCGGCGCGTCGCCTGACGGATGCGCGAAGACGTCGCCGCCGCCGTCGACGCCGTTCGACGCGGTGACTCCGTGGTCTACCCGACCGAGACGGTCTACGGCCTCGGTGCCGACGCCACCTCGGCGGCCGCCGTCGAGCGGGTCTTCGATTTGAAGGGCCGACCGCGGGAGAACCCGCTCTCGTTCGCCGTCTCCGACGTGGACGCCGCTCTCGACTACACCCGACCGTCGGACCGCGAGGAGCGGTTCATGCGCGCGTTCCTCCCCGGCCCCGTCACCGTCGTCGTCGAGCGGACCGACGCCCTCCCGGACGTGCTCGTCGCCGGCCGGGACCGCGTCGGCGTCCGCATCCCCGACCACGAGCTCGCGCGCTCGCTCCTGCGCGGCGTCGCACCGACGCCCGTGACGGCGACGAGCGCGAACGTCAGCGGGTCGCCGAGCGTCACCCGCCTCGCCGACCTCGACGCCCGGGTGCGCGAGGGCGTCGCCGCCGTCGTCGACGGCGGGGAGACGCCCGGCACCGAGAGCACCGTCGTCGACCCCGGTACCGGCGAAATCCACCGCCGCGGTGCGCGGGCCGCGGCGGTCGAAGCGTGGCTGGCCAGCGAGTGAGGAACGGATACAGTCCGACGAATCCACCGGGCTACAGCCCCAGCAACGACCGGAGCGACCGCGTCTTCACGCCACACTCCGCCCGGTAGTCACACGACTCGCATCTGGAGCGGTCGTCCACCCGCGGCGGCGGCCCGTCGAGTTCGCGGAGGCGACGGAGCGTCCGCCGGTACGCCGCCCGGTTCCGGGTCGTCAGCCCGACGCTCCGGACGACGCCGTAGGCGGGATATTCGACGAGCGCGCGCGGAATCTCCCGCTCGCGCTCCCAGGCGAGCGCCTTCGCGATGGCGACGGCGCGGACGCGCTGTGGCTTCCACACGCCCGACTCGGGCGGCGCTCCGGGCGAGACGAACGTCGGCGTCGGCGGGTCGCCGGCGAGGAGTTTGTCGGCGACGCCGCGGCAGTCCTTCCCGTGGAGTCGAACCCGCCGCTCGCTGGGAGCCGCGAGCTCGTTCCAGTCGTCCCGCGCCGCGAGTCGGTCGAGGGCAGTTCGGTACGCCGGCGGCGGCGGTTCGACCGGGAGTCGGTCGAGCGTCGCGTCGCTGGCGTCGCGGCGCTCGGCGTACTCGAACGCGAGTTGGCGGCGGGTGGCGACGTCGGGCGGCGGCGCTCGGTCGTCGTCGCGTCGGGCGTAGTAACACTGGCGGAGGCAGTACGCGGCGCGCGCGAGGTCGCTGAACGTCGGCACACGGTCGCTGGTCCCGGGTTCCTATTTGAACCTCCGCGACCGACCGACGCTCGGACCGGTCGCCCCCCGGTAGCGAAGCGAGCGCCCGTTCACGCGCCATCCCGCTCCTCGTCGAGCGCGATTCGGGCCGCCGTCCCGAGCGCGCGGCGGAGGCGTTCCGAGACGGCCTGTCCGCTGACGCCCAGTTCCTCGCCGAGTTCGGCGGTCGACACCTGTCGCGGAATGTCGAAGTACCCCAGTTCCAGCGCCGCTTCGAGGGCTTTGCGCTGGCGGTCGGTCAGGTCGCTGGCCGAGTTCGCGTCTTCGGTGACGCGATAGAGGTTCTCCAGTCGGGAGTCGATGCCACACTCCTCGCAGACGTCCCGGTAGGCCGCGAGCGCCTCGCGGTCGGGGAACTGGATTCTGACGCGCCACCCCTCGTGGGTCCCGGTCGCGTCGACGATGAACCCGTCCATCTCGATGATCGACCCGTAGGTCGTTCCCGCCTCGGCGTCGCGCGTGAGGTCGATTCGATAGAGCCGGTGGTCGTCGACCGACGCCAGCCGAGTCCACGCCGCGACCGACAGGTCCCGGTCCATCGCCGCCTCGAACGCCTCGAAGTCGCCGCCCTCCGCCCGAAAGACGAGTCGGGCGCGGCCCTCCCCCGGTATCGTTTCGTTCTCGTAGTGGACCGTCATCTCGGGGACCGCCGCCAACGACTCCCGGAGAACGGGCGGATCGAGCACGTACTCTGCGATCAGAATCATCGTCCGTCGTCTCGCCGCATCTTTTCGCAAACATTCGACGGCCCGCAACCATATATTTCGGGATGCGCGGACTGCGGTGACGGCGTTCGACGGGTGGACTCTCCAGTCGAGCATCCGGCAGTTTGACCTCCTCCCGCGCCACTGGTCCCAGCGGTCCCCGGCGGCGACGACCTGTACCTTCTGCGGCGACGGGGACGACTCGATGACGCAGTTCGACCTCGCGAGCGTCGGCCTCGACGGTCGCGTCACCTCCCGTGGGACGTATCTGCTCCGTCCGTCCCGTGTCGACGTCTTCGAGACGTTCGTCCGCGACGTTCGGGCGGATGCGCTCCCGCCCGACGCCTAAGACCCGCCAGACGGCGCGACGACGAGGTTCGTCATCGGTTCGCCGGCGTCGAGGCGACGAGCGTTCTCTCGGACGAGCGTCGCCACCCGGCGGAAGTAGTCCTGCGTCGCCGCCGCGGCGTGGGGCGTGACGAGGACGTTCTCCATCCCCCACAGCGGGGAGTCCTCCGGCAACGGCTCGGTTTCGAAGACGTCGAGAGCGGCCCCGGCGAGCGCGTCGGCTTCGAGCGCCCCCACCAGCGCCGACTGGTCGACGACGGGGCCGCGAGAGACGTTGACGAGGTAGGCGTCGTCGCGCATCGCCGCGAGTTCCGCCTCGCCGACGAGGCCCTCCGTGCGGCCGGTGAGCGGGACGGCGAGGGCGACGAAGCGGGCGTCGGAAATGGCCTCGTACAGGTCCGTCGACGGGTAGACGGCGTCGACGTGGTCGACCGGCGTCGGCGTCCGCCTGACGCCCGTCACGTCCATCCCGAGGACGTCGGCGCGCGCGGCGATGCCGCGGCCGAGCGTCCCGAGGCCGACGACACAGAGCGACTCCCCGCGGAGGGTGAAGGGGTCGTCCCACGCGGGAAACGACCACTCCCGTCGGAGCTGATTCGCCCGGTGTTCGTGGAGACGGCGGGCGAACGCGAGCATGTAGCCGACTGCCGTCTCGCCGACGACGTCGCCGTGGATGCCGGTACTGTTGGTCAGCCTGATGCCCCGGGCTTCGAGGTCGTCGAACGGGAACCGGTCGACGCCCGACTGGACCGAGTGAATCCAGGTCAGTCCCGCCGAGAGGAACGCGTCGTCGTACTCGAAGGTGACGATGGCGTCGCAGGCGTCGAGGTCCGACCGCTCGTCGACGACCCGGACCGCCGCCGGCACGTCGTCGAGTTCGTCCCGGAGGACCGGCGGCGGGAAGAGTTCGCCGACCGATTCGTGGATGCCGATTCGCTCGACCATGTCCCCGCCTGCGGCCGGAGCCACCGTAAACGTATCTGCGAACTCGCGGGGCGGCTCTCCGTCCGGTCTCCGTTCACGCCGGCAGCCGTCGGCCGGCGGCGACGGCCGCGAGACACGCGACGCAGATGACCGCCAACCCGGGGGCGTACGACGCGGTCAGGTCGTAGACCGACCCGACGAGGAAGGGGCCGATTCGTCGCTCCAACCGTCACCTTGAACCGCTGACAGTGCGTACGTTCGTTGAATGAGCGACTCCATCCGGGTTCTCCACGTCGACGACGATCCGGACGTGGCGGAGTTGACGGCGACGTTTCTCGAACGGGGACACGACCGGTTCTCCGTCCGAACGGCGACGAGCGTGAGCGAAGCTCTCGACCGATTCTCGCCGAGCGACTTCGACTGTATCGTCTCCGACTACGAGATGCCGGGACGGAACGGTATCGAATTCCTCGAGACGATTCGTGAGACCTACCCCGATTTCCCGTTTATCCTCTATACGGGCAAAGGGAGCGAAGAGATCGCGAGCGTCGCCATCTCGAAGGGCGTCACCGAGTATCTCCAGAAGAAACCCGGCACCGACCAGTACGCGATTCTGGCGAATCGAATCGAGAACGCCGTCGAGGGGTATCGGTCGGAACGTACGCTGGCCGAACACAACGAGGAGCTACGGATATACGAACGCATCTTCCACACGATGCAGGAGGGGGCCTGCCTGTACGATACGGCGGGGACGTTCGAAATCGTCAACGACTATCTGGCCGACTTCTACGGGACGTCGCGCGATTCCCTCGTCGGGCAGTCCAGCGAACTCGTCACCCACGTCCGAGAACGGGGTGATGACGACCGGTTTCAGGCCATGGTCGAGGGCGACCGCTCCCGCTTGCAGGGCGAAGCGGAAATCGTCGTGAACGACCAGCGACGGGAGGTCGTGGACTATCGATTCACTCCGCTGACTGTCGACGGCGACGTCGAGGGCGTCGTGGGCGTCGCCCGCGTCATCACCGAACGGAAGCGACGCGAACAGGAACTCGAGCAGACGAACACCGTCCTCCGGACGATTCTGGAGAATCTCCCCGACGGCGTCCTCGTCGAGGACCCGTCGCGGGAGGTTCTCGCGGTCAACGCTGCCTTCCTCGACATCTTCGACGCGGACGGCGACCCCGACGACTACGTCGGTGCCGACTGTGCTGCACTCGCGGAGTCGCTCCGGGACCAGTTCGCCGACCCGGCCGGATTCGTCGACGGCATCGAGGCGCATCTCGCCGACCGGCGACCGGCCTTTCGAGAGGAACTCGAACTGACCGACGGGCGAGTACTCGAACGGGATTACGTCCCGTACACGCTCTCCGACGAGGCGGCGAACCTGTGGATTTACCGCGACGTCACCGACCGCCTCAAGCACGAACGAAAGCTCCAGCGACAGAACGACCGCCTCGACGAGTTCGCCAGCGTCGTCAGCCACGACCTGCGGAATCCGTTGAACCTCGCCCAGGGGGAACTCGAACTGGCACGCGAGGAGCGCGACAGCGAGCACCTCGCGGCCGTCGCCACCGCACACGAGCGAATGGAGGCGCTCATCGAGGATCTGCTGACGCTGGCGCGCGAGGGCGAACGGGTGCGACAGACCGAGTCGGTCGACGTCGGTGCGCTCCTCGACGCCTGCTGGCGCACCGTCGAGACTGACGACGCGACGATGCAGGTCCGCATCGACCGCCGAATCGAGGCCGACGAGAGCCGGTTCCAGCAACTGCTGGAGAACCTCCTCCGGAACGCCGTCGAACACGGCGGCGACGACGTCACCGTGACCGTCGGCGAACTCGACGAGGGGTTCTACGTCGCGGACGACGGCCCCGGCATCCCTCCGGCGGAACGCGAGACCGTCATGAATGCGGGGTACTCGACCGCCGAACGGGGCACCGGCTTCGGCCTCGCTATCGTAAAGCGCATCGCCGACGCACACGGTTGGGACGTCCGCGTGACCGAGAGCGACGACGGCGGGGCCCGGTTCGAGTTCGCCGGCGTCACGTTCGACACCTAGCCCTCCAGATGAAGCGTCCATCCGCGCAGTCGGACGGGTCGTTCGCGTCGATACAACGTCCGGTCGAATCGGGACGGGGGCGTGTCAGCGCGGGAAGTGACCGGCGAACGTTCGTCCACGTCTCTTCGACGATTGCATCGAGTTCGCTCTCGACGAGTCCCTGCTCGACGAGGAACGACCACACGACCGCGAGGAAGTCGTCATCGGACGCACATCGAGAAACTATTAATGA
>JBDGTU010000058.1:0-30451 GCA_042216495.1 Haloferacaceae archaeon | reverse complement strand
CCGGCCACGCCCGGTCGGCGCGTCCGGTTGCTTGTGGTCGTACTGCTCGTAGAACTCCTCGTCGTAGTCCGCCCAGTCGTACTTGGCGTTCATGTCGACGGCGGTGTCGTACACCGACTTGTCCTCCCGGAGCGCGTACTCGTAGGGGAGCGTCAGGGCGTCCGGGTTCGTCGGGTCGTCCGGCATCGTCGTCGCGAAGCCGGGATACTGCGGGACGCCGTGGACGGTGCCGTCGTACCAGTCGGGTTCGTAAGGGTCCCTGAGCAGGTTCAGCCCCTCCTCTCCCTGCTGGTTCACGGTCTCCTGCATCGGGTAGTCGTCGCCGGACCACTCGTCGGGCGTCGGCGCTTTCACGCCCCACCGGGCGCGGAAGTCCTGTCCGCCCTCGCGGGGGTCCATGTCGTCGTTCCAGATGATGGGCGTCCCGGGGTGGCCCTCGCCCCAGCACGGCCACGGCAGCGACCAGAACTCGCCGCTGACGGGCGTCCCCTCCGCGTCGGCGCGCAACGTCTCGGTGCTGAACGCCCAGTCGTACTCCCGGTGGAGTTCGAGGCGTTCGGGGTCCTGGATGTAGCCGATGGTCCGGACGCCGAGGTTGATTTCGCGCAGGGCGTCCTCGTAGGTGCTCTTGCCGTTGTACATGTCGGGACCGGACCCCCAGTCGAAGTGCTCGCCGAAGCCGAGACGGTCGGCGAGTTCCTGCATGATTTGCATGTCCGGCTTGGAGTTGTGCGACGGCGGCCGGACGGGTTCGCTCCACTGGACGGAGCGGTGGGAGTTGGTCACCGAGCGCCAGTGTTCGTACTGGCTCGACGCCGGCAGGATGAGGACGCCGTCGTCGCGTTCGGGCAGGACGCTCGCCACCGACGGGAACATGTCGACGACGACGAGGAGGTCGAGCGCCTCCATCGCCTTCTTGGCCTTTGCCATCTCGCTGATGGAGTTCACCGAGTGGCCCCAGAAGAGCGCTATCTTCACCTTCTCGGGCTGGTAGAGCGGCGTTCCGTGGAGGCGGTCCTGTCTGTCGAGTGCCGCCTCGAACCAGCGAGCCACCGTCAGCCCGTTCTGGAACATCATCGACCGCTCGCTCGGGAACGACTCGTCGATTTCATCGGCTCCCTCCGTGGTGGGGCTCTGCCTGACGAACTTGTCGACCGACATCTCGTCGAACCGGTCGTACAGTTCCCGGAACGTCACTTCACCGCTGGTGTAGGGGCTCTCAGTCCACACGTCCGCCCAGTACCGCCACGACCCGGGCGAACTGTTGGCGTAGTAGCCGGGAAGGATGTGGCTTGCGACGGCGAGGTCGGTCGCGCCCTGGACGTTCGAGTGGCCCCGCATCACCTGGAGGCCGCCGCCGCTCCGGGCCGCGCTCCCCGTCCCCAGGCTCGTCAACGCGTACGAGCGGATGTTCTGTGTGCCGTTGTTGTGCTGGGTGCCGCCCATCGCCCACTCTATCTGGACGTGGGGCTTGTTCTCGATGAGGAGGTCACCGAGCTCCTCGAGGTCCTCGACCGAGATCCACGTGATCTCCGAGACGGTTTCGAGGTCGTACTGGTCGAGTTCGGCGTCGACGTCGGGCCACCCCATGACCCGCTCGTCTATCATCTCGTCGTCGAGTTCGCCCTGGTCCCTGAGGTACTTGATGAGCCCCATCATCAGGGCGACGTCGGTCCCCGGTCGGAGCCGATAGAAGTAATCGGCGTGGGCCGCCGTCTTCGTGAACCGGGGCTCGACGACGACGACGTCGCCGCCGCGTTTCTGCCCTTCGAGGATGTGTTGCATCGCAATCGGGTGGGCCTCCGCGGGGTTCTGGCCGATGATGAGGTCCATCTCGAAGTTGCGGTAGTCGTTGATGGTGTTCGTCATCGCGCCGTAGCCCCAGGTGTTGGCCAGCCCCGCGACCGTCGTGGAGTGACAGATGCGAGCCTGGTGGTCGATGTTGTTCGTGCCCATGAAGGCCGCCAGCTTCCGACTGGCGTAGGCCTCCTCGTTCGCGTGGTGGGCGCTGCCGAGGAACATGACGCTCTCGCGGCTGTACTCCTCCCAGACTCGCTCTATCTCCGAGGCGACGTGGTCGAGCGCGTCGTCCCAGGATATCTTTCGCCACTCTCCGTCCTCCTTTATCAGTGGGTGTTTGAGGCGTCTGTCCGTGTGTTCGCTCTCGAAGATGGCCGCTCCCTTCGAGCAGAGCGCCCCGTTGTTGATGGGGTTCTCGAACCACGGCTCCTGTCCGACGAACGCGTTCCCCTCGCGTTCGCCTTTGAATCCACAGCCCACTGCACAGAAGTTACAGATGGTCTTGGTCAACTCGGCGTCGGTGTCCGTCACGTCCACGTCGCCGTCGCCCTGTGCGAGTGCCTGTCCCGCGCCGCCGCCCCCGAGTGCCACCGCGCCCGCGAGTGCGCTGGCCTTCAGGAACGACCGCCTGTCGAGGTCGAGTGATACGGGTTCAGTGCTCATGTACTGTCGCTCTCGCTCTCGGTGCGTTCATGCGTCGCCCCTTCCATGTGCCGCGTTAGTACGTGGCACGGTACCGAACGTTTGGGGGGGGGGACGACATTAAATGTTCGCCACGACTGAATGTCTCCCTCGCCGTCACTTCCTCGTCGGTGAGTTCCCCGAACCCGTCGGTTGGCAGAGGTTTTTAGTGTGGTAGCACGTACCGAGGCCTCATGCACGTCGGCGCGTTCGTCTGTTCGTGTGGCGACACCTGTTCGCTCGACCTGGAGGGCGTTCGCGAGGGCGTCCGCGACGTCGAGGTCGTCGGCAGTTCGAGCCTCCTCTGTGAGGACGGCCTGGCCGGCGTCGACCACCTCGTCGACGAGTACGACCTGGACCACCTCGTGATTACCGCCCCCGACCAGCAGTGCCAGCGGACGTTCCGCGCCCTCGCCGACGAGAAGGGACTCCACCCCGACGCGACGGCGTTCGTCGACCACCGCGAGGCCGCCGGGTGGGTCCACGACGAGGCGGCGGCGACGGACAAGACCGCCCGCCTCGTCAACGCGGCCGTCGCCGGCCTGCGCGAGGAGGCCGTCTCGCGCACCGTCTCCCGCGACGCGGGCGACGACGTCGCGGTCGTCGGCGACGCACACACCGCCGCCGCCCTCGCCGACACCGCCGACGTCACCCTCGTCGCCGACGGCCGCGAGTTCGCCGACGTCGACGCCGACCTCTCGGCCGTCGACGTCGAACGCGGTCAGGTCGTCGACGTCACGGGCCGATTCGGCGAGTTCGAGGTCACCCTCCGGTCCCGCGTCACCGACGACTGCGTCTCCTGTATGGAGTGTGTCCGCGAGGGCCCCGACGGCATGCTCACGCGCTCCCCCGTCGACGTCCACCCCGACGCGCCGGGCGGCGAGTGGGTCGACTGCTGTCCGACCGACGCCATCGACCTGGACGGCGTCGAGCGGACGCTCGCGTTCGACCAGGTGGTCCACCCCGGCGTGGCCGGGTCGGCACGCGGCGGCGTCCTCGGCTTTCACACCGGGGCCGTCGACGCCGAGACCGTCGCCGCCGTCGAGCGCCTCCTCGGCGGCGTCGAGAAGCCCGCCCACCTCGACTTCGAGATGGACGTCTGTGCCGCCGGCGAATCGAGCCAGCAGGGCTGTACCGCCTGCGTCGACGCCTGTCCCCACGAGGCCGTCGCGCGCCCCTCGGTCGACGACGTGGAGTTCGACCCCGTCGCCTGCCAGGACTGCGGGGCGTGTACGAGCGCCTGTCCCACCGGCGCGGTCACCCTGCGCGACCCGTCGAACCGGCGACTCGCCCGCGAGGTGGAGGCGCTGCTCGACGCCGGCGACGACGGCGGCGGCTTGCTCGCTCGCTCCGGCCGCGCGGGCATCGACACGCCCGTCGTCGCCTTCGTCTGCGACGAGCGCGCGAGGGCCGCCCTGCGGGCCTACGGCCGCCGGGCCGCCTCCGACGGCGACGTCTCGTACCCGCCCATCCTCCCGGTGTCGGTCGGTTGCACCGACACCGTCGGCGAGGCACACGCGATGCACGCCCTCGCGGCGGGGGCCGACGGCGTCGCCGTCGTCGGCTGCGGCGAGGGGTGTCTCCACGCCGGCCCCGACCCGAAGGCGGCGCTGGTCGACCGCCTCAACCGCGCGACGTCGGACCTCGGCCTGGGCGAGCGCGTCGCCTTCTTCGCACCCGAGCGCGGCGACCCCGCGTCGTTCGTCGCCGACCTCTCGGCGTTCGTCGACGGCCTCGATTCCTCCCCCGTCCCCGCCGGCGACCACGAGGCGAGGGGCGAGAGCCGGAACCGCCGGCCGCCGTTCAACAGCCACGACTGGACCCTGGAGAGCGTCCGGGCGATTCTCGACCACGCCACGCCCGACCGGGAGGTAATCCGCGGGCTGAAGGACTTCGGCGTGATGTCGGTCGACGACGCCTGCAACCTCACGCCGACGTGTTCGACGCTCTGTCCGACCGACGCCATCAGGCGGACGGACGAGGGCGAACTGCAGTTCGCTCACGAGGACTGCGTCAACTGCGGTCTCTGCGAGGACGGCTGTCCGGAGACGGCCATCGAGATGACGGGCGGCCTCGACCTGTCGCGCCTGCCAGAGAACCGGGACGGCGAGCGCTGGGAGACGGTGTACGAGGGCGAGATGATGGCGTGCGCTCGTTGTGGGGAGCCGTTCACCAGCGCCGGGTCGGTCGAGCGCGTCCGCGAGGAGGTGGGCGACCTCGTCGAGGGCGTCGCCCCCGACGGCGACCGGAGCATCTTCGAGTACTGCGGCGACTGCCGGGCGAAACTGCTGTTCGAGCAGGGGGGCGGCCGATGAACGACGACGCCGTCTACGCCGCCCGCCTCGAACTCGTGGACTTCCTCGTGGAGGCGTTCTACGACGTCCCCGACGAGGCGTTCGTCGAGCGGTTGCTCTCGGGCGACCTGCGGGTCCCGGCCGACGAGGTGAACGACGCCCTCGACGCCGGATTCGACCGCCTGGAGGCGTTCGTCGACGCCAACGCCGGCCGCGACCCGGCCGACGTCCGGGACGAACTGGAGACCGAGTACACCCGCGTCTTCGTCGGTCCGCGACCGCCGGTGCTGGCCCACGAGACGAACTACCGCGACGACACGGCGTTCATCGGCGAGGGCCTGGCCGACGTCGAGGCGAGTTACGGCGCGGCGGGATGGACCCCGCCCGAGGACTACGGCGAGGAGAACGACTTCGTCGCGGTCGAACTCGCCTTCCTCCGGTATCTCGTCACTCGGCAACGACAGGGGGCCGAGGAGGCCTTCGGCTACGAGCGCGTCTTCCTCGACGAACACCTCCTCCGGTGGGTCGACCCGTTCGTCGCGGACGTCCACGACCACGCGGAGTCGGGGCTCTATCACGCCGCGGCGGACGTCTTCGCCGGATTCGTCGAGTTCGAGGACGAACTCGTCGCGCAGATGGTCTAATCGCGCGGCGCGAGGGCGACGATGACGCCGCCGCCCGCCAGCGACAGGACGAACAGGGCGGGAACGAGGGGGCGGGCGACCGCGATGGCCCGTTCCATGCGGAAGTACCACTGCCACGTCGCGAAGGCCTCGGCGACCATGGCGACGACCGCGACGGCGGCGACGACGGCGACGAGGCCGCCGAACGCCCCGAGCGACGCCAGCCGGAGGGCGTCAGTACGGTCTGCCATACCTCCACCGTCCGAGCACGAGTAGGCCGGTGAGGGGGACGAGGACGACTAACAGGCCGCCGACGAACACCCCCATGTAGCTGATGGTCGATTCGAGGTGGATGGCCCAGTGCCAGGTCCCCTTGATGCCGGCGATGACGGCGACGGTCCCGACGACGAGCAGCGAGAGGGCGACCAGGCCGGCCAGCACGTACACCGCCGTCTGGAGGCGTCCCACCAACGTCTCCGCGTCCAGCGAGCCGTCGGAGTCGACGCCCGCTACCTGCCGCTCGGTCACGCCATCACCTCCCGGTAGGAGCGGTAGGCGTCGTAGGCGACGACGGCGAGGACGACCAGGCCGACGCCGAGAACGCCCAGCGCGACGCCCGGCGGGAGCGGGAGGTCCAGTGCCGTCCGCGTTCCTTGCCCCGCGCCAACGTGGAGCATACCTACTAGTAGCCGAGCGCGAGGATAAACGATTGGATTCCTGACGGATTTCTGAGACGGGAAACGCTTTTGCGCCCGAATCCCCGAGAGACGTTCACATGGTTTCGCGCCGTCGGGCGCTGAAACGGGTGGCGACGGTCGCCGGAGCGGTGGGGCTCTCGGGCTGTCAGTGGCTCGGACCGACGGCCGCCGGCGGCGTCGAGGGCCTCCCGCCGAATCCACGGGCGGACGCGCTTCCCGCCCGGCAGTTCGCCCAGGAGGGCTACCTGCCGACGGACGACGCCGGCAACACGGTTCAGCCGCGGTTCCGGCGCGTCCTCGCGCTGTCGCTCGACGCCGACCCTTCAGCGGAAGCGACCCGCACCGTCGAACGCGCGATGCGCACCCTGGAGGCGGCGTACGACTGGTCGCCGCGGGGCCTCTTTCACGCCCTCGGCTGGGGGACGGCCTACTTCGAACGCCTGGGGTCTCTCGGGCGCGCGCCCGTCTCCCGACCGCGCGTCCTCTCGCGGACGGACGACCCCGACCTGCTCGACTTCGACGCCGTCCTCGTCCTCTCGGCCGACGTGCCCTCGCACCTGAGCGCGGTCGACGCCGCGATGTTCGGGTCCCGGTCGACGCTCGGCGGCGTCGCCGTCGACGACCGCCTCGGCGACGTGTTCTCCGTCGCCTCGCGCCGGACCGGCTTCCTCGGCGAGGGCCTCCCGGCGTCTCACACCGACGCCGAGGGCGTCCCCGACGCTGTCCCGGCGGACGCGCCGATGTTCACCGGCTTCTTCTCCGACCGACGGGGGACGCAGGCCGGCGAAGACGCCGTCGCCATCGCGGACGGCCCCTTCGCGGGCGGGACGACGATGCACGTCAGCCACCTCTCCCTCGACCTGGACGCGTGGTACGCGCTCTCCGAGTCCGGCCGCGTCGCGCGGATGTTCTCACCGGCCGTCGCCCCCGACGACGTCGACGGGTTCGAGACGACCGTCCCGTTCGCCGACCGGGTGCGCGAGCACGCCCGGGAGTACGGTGTCGTCGGCCACCACGAGAAGGTCGCGCAGGCCCGACGCGACGGCACGCCCCTGCTCCTCCGGCGCGACTTCAACACCGTCGACGGGGGCGTCCCCGGCGTCCACTTCGTCTCGCTCCAGCGACGCCTCTCGCAGTTCCGCGAGACGCGCAAGGCGATGAACGGCTGGTACGTCCGCGACGACCATCCCCGGATTACCGACCGGGAGAACAACGGCCTCCTGAACTTCGTCACCGTCCGCTCGCGAGCCAACTTCTACGTGCCCCCGCGAGACGGCCGAGCGTTCCCGTTACGGTGACGCCGCTCCGCTACTCCTCGGCGTCGGCGTCCTCGAACTCGACGTCGCCGTCGACCTCGCCGTCGTTGCGTTCGTGCGGACCGACCTCGTACTCCCAGACCTCGTGGCCCTTGTAGGACTCCATGGCCCCCTTCGGCCGCCAGTCCATGTCTCTATGTACCATGTGTCACTGGTCGTGGACGTATCGACTTAGCCTTTGTCCCGGGTCCGGATGGCGGACTCGTCACCCGCTCACTTCGGCGGCGCGTTCGGCGGGCGCGTCGCGTCGTCGTCGAGGAACGTCCGGGCGAACAGGTCGACGTGGAACTTCAGCAGGGTCGCGGGGTCGACGCCGCTCTCCGCGGCCTGCCGGTCGAGGAACGCCCGGAGTTCGTCGCTCGGATGGTGGTGGATTCGCTCGCCCTCGACTTCGAACTCCACCTCCGTCGCGCCCGAGACGAGGTGTTCGATTTCGAGCAGGGCCTGCTCGGCTTTCGTCTCCATCGCCCCCTCGAACTCCACCATCCGGGCGTCGGCCCACTCCTCGGCCGCCTCGACGAAGCGGTCGCTCACGGCGAACGAGAGCGTCAAAACGACACCCCCTCGGCCTCGAACGCGACGGTCCACACCGTCCGCTCCCCGCAGGCGGGACAGTCGGCGACGAACTCGCTCCGGTCCTGTCGGGCGAATCGCACGAGCTGTCCGCACTCGCCGCACTCGTACTGCGTCATTCGTCGGGCGAGAACGGGGTCGGTCGGGGCCGGGAGTCGCCTACCTCGGCGAAGGCGTAGACGAACAGCCCCAGCAACGCGACCATGACCAGCAGGCCGACGACGCCGCTCGTCCACGTCTGGCCGGGCGTCGTCGCTCCCAGCGGGCCGAGGGCGCGATAGACCTCGATTACGGTCAGTAGCGTCCAGACGGACGCCGCCAGCAACGCGAACGTTACCACGCGCGACTGCCTGAGTGCGGTCTTGAGGCTCATTGTTCCTCGCTCCCGTGTGAATGCGTCCCGCACCCTCAAAAAGCTAGCGCGGCGTCACGCGTCGGTGAGGCTCCAGTTCGCTTCCCGGGCCGCCTCCGCGAGCGGGACGAACTCCCAGTCGGCCTCCGTCGCAATCCACGACTCTCCGTCGGTGCCGACGACGACCATCCGCTCCGCGTAGAACATCGAGTGGCCGTCCACGGCGGCGAGGCGCTCCGCGGGCCCCGTCCCCGTGCCGTTGAAGAAATCGAGGTCGAGCCGGTGTTCGCGCTGGAACTTGTTGAGGACGTGCGCCTCGACGTCGCCGACGACCCCGACCCAGTCGCTCCACCCGCGCGCCTCGTTGACTGCCCGACGGGGGTTCGCGAGTCGGCGGACGGCCTCGTAGGTGAACGCCGTCGTCATCTCGTCCGGGTCGGCGTGGGACTCGTGGGCGGTGCCGCCGGCGGTCGGCACGTCGTCGGGGGCCGAGTCACCGTCAGTCGTCGGTTCGGCCTCGACGGCTGCCGGCTCGTCACCGCTGCCCGCCTCGCCCGCCCCCGCCCCGCCCGAGTGGACGGGGATGCCGACCGGTGCCTCGTCGTCGGTCAGGGGCACGCGGGGAGTCGTCGGGGACGAGTCTGCCGATTCGGTGGCGTCGGCGTCGGTCCCTATCCCACCGCCGACGTCCGCGTCCACGCCGGCGTCGCTGCTCGTCGCGTCGGTTCCGCCGTCGGCGGCGTCACCGTTCTTTTCCGTCGAGAGCCATCCACTCTCCTCGTCGGGGTCGCCCTCGCCGGACCAGAACCAGTCGCCGCGGTTCGGCGTCTCCTCGGTCCCGTCGTCCACGTCCAGGTCGTCGATGTCGATGCGGTCAGTCATGGTCGGGTTCGGTCGGGTCGGTGCCGAGCGGGGTCTCGTCGTCCACGACGTCCGCGAGGCCGAGGCGGGAGACGGCGGCGGGCGTCGGGAGGCCGTCGCGGGACCACCCCCAGGCGTCGTAGTAGGCGTCGAGCATCCGGTCGAACGTCCCGAGGTCGAGCGCTCGCCCCGCCGCGGGGCCGTCTTCCAGCGGCCGCTCGAAGACGTCGGGGAGTTCGTCGGCGGCGCGGTCGAACCCCTCGCGGGCGTTGAACAGGCGCACCAGCGTCCAGATGCGCTCGCCCGCGCGTTCGAGTTCGGCGGGGTCGTAGTCGAGGCCGACGGCGGCCAACCACTCCGCGCCCAGGTCGTCCCGGAGCGTCTCGCCGGCGAAGTCGTCGACGACGAGGCTCCAGAGGACCGACCGGGTCCGCTGGGCGGCGGCGACGGCGGCCACCCGGTCGGCGACGCTCCACCCGTCGGCGTCGAACACCTCGCGCTCGACGGGTCGCGCCCGGCGGTGACAGCCGCCCCGGTCGCTCGTGGCGTAGGCCAGCGCCATCCCCGCCGCGCCCCGCGGGTCGTACGCCGGGAGTTCCATCGACTTCACCGTCGGGATGTCGTCGTCTCCGCCCCCGAACCGCTCGCTGGCGGCGTCGACGCCGTCCGCGAGGGCGTCGCCGAGGGCCGTCTCCCGGGCCGCGACGTCCTCGATGAGGGCGCGCGCGCCCTCGACGTCGCCGAAGGCGAGGTCGCGGTCGACGACGCCCCGGTCGGCGGCGCGGACGGCCCACGCGACGGCGTTACCGGCGCTGATGACGTCCATCCCGAGGCGGTCACAGGCCGCGCCGAGACCCGCGACGGCGTCGAACTCGTCGATGCCCAGGCCGGCCCCGAGCGACATCAGCGCGCCGCCGCGGGGGACCGTCTCGCCGTCGTCGGCCTCGACGCGGAAGTCGCCGGGCAGTCCGCCCTCGTCCTCGCGTTCGGTCGCCGCCTCGCGGGCCGCCGCGATGCCGATGTCGCCGGCGTCCTCGAAGCGGCCGGACTGCCACCCGCGGGTCGACAGGATGCCCACCTCGTTGGCGAAGTCGATGCTCTCGACGGTGCCGCCGGCCCCGCGCCACCGTCCGGTGTCGTCCGCGCGGTAGGCGTCGTCGTACCGGTCGCGCAGGCCGTCGAGCCCCGACGGGGCGTCGCCCCGGACGACGACGGCCTTCAGCCGTTTCGCGCCGAGGACCGCGCCCGCGCCGCCGCGGCCGGCGTGGTGGTCGCCGCCGTCGCTGGCGACGGTGGCGAAGCGCACCGCCGACTCGCCCGCCGGACCGACGCAGGCCACGGCGGCGTCGGGGAACGCGGCGTCCGTCTCGACGGTGTCTGCGCCCCAGCAGTCCGCGGGTTCGACGCTCGCCTCCCCGTCCGCGACGTCGATTCGCACCGGCTGGTCGGCCCGCCCCGTCACGAGGAGGCCGAACGCCTCCGGGAGCGCGCCGGCGAGGGCGTCCGCGAACGACCCGCCGCTGTAGGAGTCCAGGAACGCCCCCGTGAGCGGCGACTTCGTGACGACGGCGTAGCGCGACTCGCCGGGGAGGTAGCCCGACAGCGGCCCGAGGAAGCAGGCGACGGCGTTCGCCGGGCCGAGCGGGTCCGCGTCGGCGTCGAGTTCCTCGTAGAGGTAGCGCGCGCCGAGGCCCTTGCCGCCGACGAACCGCCGTCGCCACTCCGCGGGCACCCGTTCCCGGCCGACCGCTCCCGTCGAGAGGTCGACCCGGAGGACGTCCCGGCGCACGGGCGGTATCATTGCACTGTTGCTACGCTCCGTCCCGCCGTAAGCGTTGTCCCCCGTTAACACTCCTCGACGTGCCGGACCTGCACGGCGACGCCGCGGGTGCTGTCGGCCATCTCGGGGCCGTGCATCTCCGCGCGGCCGACGGCGAACGCCTCCGGCCCCTCGACGACGACTTCGTCGCCCACGCGAATCTCCGCGTCCGCGTCGACGACGCCCGGCGCGAGGACGCTCCCGTGGGGCACGAAGCCGTCGATCTCGACTCGCTTCGTCGGCGCGTCGCTCTCGACCCAGCGCCGCGCGCCCGCGAGCGTGAACGCGAGGACGCCGTACTGGGGGACCATGACCGCGAGCTGGTCGCCGCTCTCCTCGCGCACCTGGAGTTTCGGGTAGCGACTGGTCATGTGGACGTCCTCGAAGAGGGCGTCGCCGGCCCCCTCGCCGAACTGGTAGTCGGCGATGGCGCGGACGGTGTTGTGCTCGCGCTCCCGCTTCGAGTATTTGAGTTCGTCCGAGAGCGTCGCCATGAGGTTCGCGAGGGAGTCGGTCGTCGTCGGGTGGTCCTCGACGGTGTACTCGAAGGGGACGTCCACCTCGTCGGCCACGCGCTCACAGATGTCGCGGTAGCCCTCGCCGCCGACGTGGGCGACGACGCGGGGGTAGTCGTTGCGTTCCAGGTAGCGCCGCAGGACCTCGGCGACGAACGACTTCTCGCCCTCGGTCCAGTCGCCGGTGACGACGGCGTCGTACTGCTGGGCGGGGTACGTGAGTTCGAGTTCCTGGGGCACGACGCCGATGGGCGACGTCATCGAGGCGACGTGGCCGCGGTACTGGATGGCGTCCTGGAACTGCCGGTGGCTCTGTGACTCGCTGTAGGGTTTCGTCGCCGAACAGGGAACGAGGACCAGCGGGTTCGCAAAGCGGTTGCGGTAGCGCGTCGTCACCCGCTCGGCGAAGCGCTGAATCTCGACGCGGCGCAGGGTGTCCTCGCTCGCGGCGGTGAGTTCCGTGTCGCGGATGACGGGCGTGCGCTCCTCCAGGTAGCTGTACTGCTGGTCGAAGCGCCGGAAGGCGGCGGTGTGCCACTGCTCGTGGCGGGCCTGCCCCTCGACGTAGTCGCGGAGGCGGCCCCGCCGGATGCGGGTGCGAACCGTCGCCAGTTCCGCCCGCAGTGCGGCGACGTTGTGAGCGGCGCAGTCCTCGCGGGTGAACTCGGCGAGCGGCGGGTCCGAGGGGAACGCCCCGGGGAGTTCGTCGAGTTCGTCGAGGCGGTACTCGCCCTCCGACGTCAGGTAGCGGCCCTGTCGCCCCTTCACCGTCGCCAGTTTTGCGTCCACCAGGTCGACGCCCGCGTAGACGAGCGTCGCGACGTTTTCGGGCGTGGCGACGCCGGCGAGATAGAGCGCCGAATCCGCCGGCAGCGACTCCCGGGCGGCGATCATCTCGTCGCGGAAGGCCTCCGCGTGGCCGACGAAGCCCGACGCGTTCGAGAGGACGTACGCGTCGGCCCCGTAGTCGGCGGCCGTCTCCGCCGTCACGACGGCGGCGTTCGGGTAGTCGACGTCGGGATACTCGACGGCGAACGACTCCTGGACCGCCTCGTCGGTGCCGGCCGGGAACGCCCGGTGGGGGAGCACCGTGAGGACGTCCTCGCCGCCCTCGGGCAGGTCGCGCTCGCGGGTCCAGAGGCTCCCCGCGTCGACGACGAACTCGTCGGCGAGGGCGGGCGTCGTCACGGGGTCGGCGAGGCGCACCTCGCCGATGCGGGCGGCCCCGTCGCGCCCGAGAACCTCGAAATACTCGGTCATACCCGTCCTCGTGGGTCGAGGGTGAACGCTCTTTCGTTGTCGACTGCGCGAAGGACGTCACTGCGCGGGGGAGGTCAGGCGTCGACCGGCGCGTATCGGTAGGTGAGGGCCGCGGCGGCGGCGAACGCGACGGGCGCGACGGCGGCGAAGTGAAGGAGGCCGAACGGGAGGCCCAGGCCGGCCCAGACGGGGAGGGCGACGAGGACGCCCGCGAGGCCGCCCCACACGGCGAGCGGCGGACGAACCCATCCCCGGTAGAGCGAGACCCCGCCGGCGACTGCCGTGAGAAATCCCACCGTCCCCAGTACGAGTTTGATGCCGTACGCGAGGAAGCCGAGGCCGCCGCCCGGGGCGGTGGTGAGGCGGTACACCTGCCCGTGGTACCGGACGAAGTAGATGCCCTGGCCGACCGCCACGTGGTCGCTGTAGACGAACTCGGGTGGCTTGTCGGCCTCGCGGTGGACCGCGTAGTAGCCGTCCTCGGATTCGACTGCCTTCCGAACGGCGACCTGTGCCTCCGGCGACAGCGACGCGTAGGCCGTGACGGTCGCGTCGTCGGGTATCTCGCTCTCGGCGACGGGGTCGACGCTGTGGGCGTACGTCGGGTCGCCGGCGTCGGGAAAGAGGAACACGCCGGCGACGAGGCCCGCGACGCCGACGACGACGAGGGCGAGGGCGGGTATCGAGCGACGGGTAATGGAGGGCATCGCCGGCGCGTTGGACAGTCGCCAGCAAATATCTTGTCACGACGCCGGCGGCCCCGTCCCGCGTCACTCCCCGTCCGTCGCCGACCCGTCGCGCGCCACGTCCCGGAGGGATTCGACCGCCACCGACTCGGGGACGAGTTCGAGTGCCGACTCGGGCCAGTCGTCGTGGGCGAGGGTCAGGGAGGCGTCGGGGTTGGCGGCAGCGAGGCGGGCGACGCCGCGCGCGGCCGCCCGGCACGCCTCGGCGTCCGTGCGCTCGGGGACTTCGGCCGTGAGGGGGTAGGTGCCCGAGAGCGCCCGCGGAAACGGGCCGAAGGGAGGGACGACCCGCCAGGACGCGTCGAAGCGGTCGGTCGACGGCGCGTTGCCTTCGGTGAGCAGTATCTCGCCCCCGGCGTCGAGGCGGCCGAGTCGCTCGTGGTGGCGGAGCACCTCGGGGCGGCGCGCGCTCTCGTTCGAGAGGTAGAAGAACGTCCCCTTCGAGGCGGGGTCGCCCCGTTCGAGCTGGCCGGCGTGGTCGAGGAGCGCGCGGTAGCCGTCGAGCATCGCGGGGTGGGCGCGGGCGCGCGTCTCCACGAGTTCGAGCAGGTCGCCGTCGCGGATGGCCTGCTTGATGCGGCGCATCTCCTCGAAGGTGACGTGGAGGTTGTGTTCGGCGAGGAGTCGCTCCCGCGTCTCGTCGTCCGCTCCGCGGAGGTCCTCGGGGGCGTACTCGGTACAGACCGGACACGAGCAGGGGAGATACGAGAGGTCGTCGAGGTGTTCGGTGCCGGAGACGGTCAGATACCGGCCGTCGCGGGCGTAGAGTGCGTAGGCGGCCGAGTCGAACAGGTCACAGCCGGCGGCGACGGCCAGCGAGAACATCATCGGATGTCCGGCACCGAACAGGTGGACCGGCGCGTCGGCACCGAGGCCGCGCTTGGCCGCCGAGACGACGTCCACGACGTCGGCGTAGCGGTAGTCGTTCATCAGCGGCACCACCGCGCCGACGGGGAACACGTCGAGGTCCGTCGCGTACGCGTTCCGGGCGGCGCGCTCGCGCAGGTCGGGATAGGCCGACCCCTGGACGGGCGCGTTGACGAGCATCTCGCCGGTGTCGACGGCCTCGGCGTCGGCGAGGGCGCTCTCGGTCGCGTCGAGGTCCGACTTCGCCTGCTCCCTGTCGGCGTCCGGCGGCGTCGGCACGTCGACGGGCGTCCCGACGTCGGAGCCGATATCGCGCTGGAATTCGAGTATCTCGCGCGTCGTCACGTCGATTTCGCCGTACTCGGCGAGCTGGAACGACCCCGAGTCGGTCACGATGGCCCCGGAGAAATCGAGCAACTCGTGGAGGCCGACGTCGAGGGCGCGTTCGCGCAGGTCGTCGGTCTTGCGGACGATGTAGGAGTTGGTGATGAGGATTTCGGCACCGAACTCCGATTCGAGGCGCGACGGCGCGATAGTCCGGAGGTTCGGGTTGATGACGGGGAGGAGCGCGGGCGTCTCGACGGTGACGCCGGCGCGGGGGACGGTCAGGCGGCCGAGGCGGCCGGCGGCGTCCCCGTGTCGAAGCTCGAAGCAGTCGCGCATATGGGCGGTTTTCGGCCGTGCGGCGGTAATGTGTTGCGTTCTGGTCGGCCGCATCGAGCGACGCGGGCTTTCGAGATGCTCCCGGTTTATCGGCGTCTCTGACCACTACCTCGGACCCCAGAAACTACTCACGTCCCCATCATCCGGAACGCGACGTACGCCAGCCCGAACAGCGTCGCGTTGTACGCGCCGTGGACGAGGGCGGGGACGACGAGGTTGTCGGTGAGTTCGTAGGCCGCGCCGAACACCAGACTCGGCAGGAAGAGCACGGAAATCGTGACGAGTCGGCCCCCCGCGCCGCCGGTGAGGGCGACGTAGTGGACGGCGGCGAAGACGGCGCTCGCCAGGGCGACGCCGGCCACCGGCCCGAACGTCTCCCGGATGCGACCCTGGACGACGCCGCGAAAGAGCAACTCCTCGCCGGGGCCGATGAGCAGAAACGAGGCGGGAATCAGCCAGAGGAACGCCGTCGGGTCGGCCCGGCCGACGTCGGCCACCTGATTCTCGCCGACCGGGAGGCCCGTCACGGAGATGACGACGGCGGCGACGACGGCGGCCGTGAGCGCGAGGGCGTAGCCGGCGACGACGACGAGGAGTTCGCGGACGCCGGGAACGCGGACGCCGAGGGCGGCGCGCCCCCAGCCGCGATAGCGGAGGTACGCGAGCGCGACGCCGCCGAAGGCGACGCCCTGAATCGCCACCAGCGAGACGGCGAGGGTGGCCAGCGGCGTCGGCTGGACGCCGGCTCCGAGGACGACGGCACCGAGGCCGAGGACGACGGCGAGGCCGACGGCCAACCCCGAGAGCGACACGAGGACGGCGACGACCAGTGCGCGGACGCGGGCGACCAGGTCCGGGGCGGCGTCGCCGACGCCGTCGAGTTCGGACATACCTCGTCGTCGTCGGGCGGACGGAAAACGGTTCCCTCCTACCGCTCGGTGAGTTCGTAGTAACAGACGGCCGACACCGTCCGCCCGTCGCGGACGTCGCCGTCGACGACGGCCGTCACCAGGTCGTCGTACGCGAGCGTCCGCACGCGGATGCTCTCGTTGAAGTCGAGGTTCGGTTCGCCCGCGGGGAGACAGCCCTCGGCGACGAAGACGTGGTGGACGGAGTCGGCGATGCCGTTCGCGGGTTCGACCGTGTAGAGCGGACGCACCGCGTCGGCCTCGTACCCCGTCTCCTCGGCGAGTTCGCGGCGGGCCGCGGCGGCCAGGTCGACGTCGTCGGGTTCGACCGACCCCGCCGGGAGGCCGTGGTTGACGCGCCCGACCGCCTGCCGCCACTCCTCGATGGTCACGACGTCGCCCTCGGGAGTGAAGGGCAGGACGACGACGGCCTCCGGTTCGTCGACGTAGTGGTAGTCCGTCTCGGTGCCGTCGGGCAACACCACGTCGTCGCGGCGCACGTCGAACCCGGGACAGGTGTAGTCGATGTCGGTTCCCGTCGTCTCCCACGCGAGGTCGTCGTCGCTCATACGCACGGATGCGTGCGGCGTCGTGAAAAGCGCTCAGGGTCGGCGAAGGCGCGGGGGGTCGACGCGCTGGGAGTCGACGCGCTGGGGGCGGCGAACCCTTTTCGGCCTCGCGGCCGAACCGCGAGCCATGACGGGACCGGACCCGAACGACCCGCTCTCGCCGTACTTCCCCGCGGAGACGCCCGACGTCCCCGGGAACGGGCGGAAGTGGGCCGCGCTGCTGCTCGCGCTCCTGTTGCTCGTCGGTGCGGGGTTCGGCGTGCTCTCGCTGCTCGCGTCGCCGTAATCAGCGACCGTCCGCGTCCGACGACGACCGCCAGCGCAGGACGCCGCCGACGCCGACGAGACAGAGCGAGAGCACCGTCGAGAGCAGGTGGAGTTCGGTGTACCACCGCGGGACGCGCACGGCGGCACTCAGCAGGCGGTGGGCCGGGGTCAACAGCGGAATCCCGGTGGCCTCCGCCGTTCCCGACCCGATGCCGTATCGGGGGCCGCCCACGGGTTCGCCGTACGGGAGCCTGTCGGCCTCGTAGGGGAGGTGCCGGTAGTTCATGGTGTACGAGTCGAAGACGTGCCCCGTCTCGTTCACTTCGACGACGCGGCTGTTTCGCGTGTCCGTAATGAGCGTGTGGCCGTTCGGGAGTCTGTCGGCGTCTCGCGGCCAGTCGAACGCCGTGCCGCCGGCGGCGGTCAGCGTCCAGGCGGGCCGCCACCGGCCGTCGTCGCCGCGGTGGAGTTCCACGACGCGGTGGTTCTCGCTGTCGGCGACGAGGACGGCCCCCTCGCCGAGCCACTGGGGGTTGTGCTGGTGGTT
Organism: Haloferacaceae archaeon; assembly: GCA_042216495.1. GTDB lineage: Archaea > Halobacteriota > Halobacteria > Halobacteriales > Haloferacaceae > Salinirarus. The sequence goes on along the minus strand of JBDGTU010000058.1, from coordinate 13,092 downwards.
GATGACGGACGGGTCGCCGACGCCGTCGCCGTCGCGGTCCTCGTTTATCACCTCGACGACGCCCTCGCCGCGCTGGAGTATCAGTATCTGGTTGGCGTTGCGCACGGAGACCAGGTACCGGCCGTCGCCGATGCGGTCCACGTCGTTGATGTGGAGCCAGTCGACCTTCGTCGGGTCGGCGGGCGGGTCGTAGCGGGTCGACGCGTTCCACTCCCAGGTCACCTCGCCGCCCTCGACGACGAGGACGCGCTCGTGTTCCATGTCGGCGACGAGGAAGCCGCCGCCCGGGAGCGGTTCGACGTCGTGGACCTCGCTGGCGACGTGGTTGCGGACGGGGAAGGACCACTCGGCGACGACTTCTGGGGTCGGCGAGGGGTCGATGATGCGAAAGCCGGTCCGTGAACACGGCGGTTCGTACGGTCCACACCGCTCGTAGCCGCCGGTCAGGAAGCCGGCGAGGACCGACCCGTTGTCGAGTCGCGTCACGCCGAAGTAGGTGCCCGGCGTGGATTCGCGCCACGCGACGCTGTCGTTCTCCACGCGCGCCACGTAGCCGTCGGCGCTGTAACTGCCGACGCCCTGGACGCCGAGGAGGAGCGACGCGTTCCCGTCGGCGGACTGTGCGGGCGACGGCGACGACGCGCTCGTGGGCGCGAGGACGACGCCGCTGGCGAGCGTCGTGACGAGGAGGGCGACGCCGGCGACGAGCGCCGCGGTTCCGGGGGCGGGTCGCGCGACCATTCGGTGAAGGGATGCGGGGTACCGGGCATAAGCCTTCGGAAACGCGGTACCGGCGGGCGAGCGTCGGACTGACGTCAGACGCGGGACCAACAGTCATGTGGGATGAGCCTGTACGACCTGGTATGAGTACGGACACGCCCGAGAACGTCCTGTTCGAGTGGTACGAGCGATACATCGGTGACCCGGAGACGGAGACGGACGTCTACCTCGGCTTCGCGCTCTTCTTCGGCGGCATCGCCCTCGGTGCCGTCGGCATCGGCGTCTTCCTCCTGAGCGCGCTGGTCTCGGGCCCGGCGTCGCCCGCGTTCGCCCTCCGCGAGGTGGCCGTCGTCGCCTCCGCCGGCGGCCTCCCGCTCCTCCTGCTCGGCGTCGTCGTCCTCCTGCCGGGCGACCGGCGGATGACCTACGCGGCCGTCGCCGGCATCGCCGTCTGCCTCGTCGCCGTCGCGCTCTTCGTCGCCGTCTACCCGATGCACTGGAACGTCGACCGGACGCCCGACTACAGCGCACAGGGCGTCGCGCTCTACGCGGTGGGGCTCGTCGCCGTCGTCGGCGCGACCGGTGCCGCCCTCGTCGGCCACCAGGTCGAACGCGTCGCCGGCCCGTCCGGGAGCGCCGCGACCGCCGGCGGCGAGAGCGGCGAGTCCGGATCGGCCGCCGCCGGGTCGGCCGCCGGGTCGGCCGGCGAGACGGTCACCGAGGAGGACGTCCGCCGGGACATCGACGAGGCGATGTCCGGGACGGACATCTCGTGGGGCGGCGTCGAGAAGACGGAGGGGCGTCGTCTCCAGCTCAACACCGAGACGGTCGACGACGTCGACCGGACGGTACTGGAGAACGCCGAGGCGAAGACCACCCGTGCCCAGGGCGACAACGTCGACGCCGCGGTCTCGGGACTGCGGCAGCTACAGGGCCGGGACAAGGAGACGGCCAGCAGTACGGGCGTGGACGAACAGACCTCGGCGCTGACGGAACTCCGCAAGCAACAGCAGGCGGAGGACGTCGCCGAGAAGGACGAGGGCCTCGTCGACCGCGCGCGCGACCTGTTCTCGCGGTGAGCCCTCGCCTGCGGGGATCTTTCCGACCCGACGTTCCGGGCTTCGGCCGTTCGATGGTTCCGTCCCGCTCGCCGAATTCTCCGACCTAACGGCGTCTGACGGCCGTCTGACCTAGGTAAGCGGTCGGACAGTTGGGAGAACGTTTATGGGGGCTTCCCAGAATTGAACGCGTATGGCCAAAGGCCTCGACGTCGGTACGATGAACATTCTCTCGGCACAGCAGGAGGGGAACGAAACGGTCTTCGTCCAGCAGCGGAACTCGTTCGTCGAGATCGAGTACTCCGACATGGCGGAGCAGATGCTGTCGCGAAGCGACGTCCTGCACATCCGCAAGGACGACAAGGTGTACGTCGTCGGCGACGACGCCCTCAACTTCGCGAACATCTTCAACAAGGAGACGCGCCGGCCGATGCAACACGGCATCCTCTCCTCGGAGGAGTCCTCGGCCATCCCGATGATAAAGCTCATCACGGAACAGGTCGTCGGCCAGCCGAACCGGCCGAACGAACGGCTCTACTACTCCAGCCCTGCCGACCCCATCGACTCGGACCTCTCGACGCTGTACCACGAGAAGACGCTCGAATCCATGCTCGGCGACATGGGCTACGACCCCGAACCGATCAACGAGGGGATGGCGGTCATCTACTCCGAACTCGCCGACCACAACTTCACCGGCCTCGGCGTCTCCTTCGGTGCCGGCATGACCAACGTCTGTCTCTCCTACTACGCGGTCCCGGTCATGAAGTTCTCCATCGCCCGCGGGGGCGACTGGATCGACGAACAGGCCGCCCAGGCGACGGGGACGCCCGTCGACAAGGTCACCTCCATCAAGGAGGACGACTTCGAACTCGACTTCCGCACGGACGTCGGCGGCGTCGAGGGCGCGCTGGCCATCTACTACGAGAACCTGCTCGACTACGTCATCCAGAACATCGCCCGCGAAGTCGACGACGAGGACGTCGAGGAGGGCCTCGACGTGCCCGTCGTCGTCACCGGCGGCACCTCCAGTCCGCGCGGCTTCGAGAAACTGTTCGAGGACCACCTCCGCGACGCCAACATTCCCTTCTCCATCAGCGAGGTTCAGAGCGTCGAAGAACCGCTCTACAGCGTCGCCCGCGGTGCGCTGGTGGCCGCCCGCTCCGACGAGCAGGAGCAGGAACAGGAGCCGACGCCCGCTCAGGAGTCGTCCGCAGAGGACTGAGACGCCGGCGTCCCCGACTCCTCGGAACTCACCGAGTCCGTGCCGTCGTCAGTCGCCGTCTCACGCTCTCTTTCCGGTGAATCGTCGGCTTGGTCGTCGGCAGTGCGTTCGTCGTCCGCTCCGTCGTCGGCACTCGATACGTTCCCGTGTTCGGCGTAGAACCGTTCGAGCGCGTCGTCCCACGATTCGCCGTCGCGGCGTCGCTCGGCGACGTCGTCGCGGGCGACTTCGACCCGCGGGTCGGCGTCCTCGCCGTGCTCGGCGTAGAAGCGACGGAGGGCGTCGTCCCACGACTCCACCTCGACCGGCTCGCCCCCGTGGTCGGCGTCGATGCCGACGTAGCCACAGTCCTCACACACGGACGCCTCGCGACCACCGAGCGCGTAGGTCAGGAGCGCCCCGCCACACTGCGGACAGGCCATGTGTCGGGGTTACGTTGCAACCTATTTAGCCTTCGCCCTGCTCGTAGCGGCGCTTCGGGGCTACCGCACCTCCCGGCGATATCCCGTGGGAGCGACAACCTTTGTACCCCTCCGTGATGAACTCCTGACCACGAATTCGCATGGCCTCGGAGGCGTTCGAGACGCCGGAAGACGACCCCGCCGACAAGTGGGCGCGGCGCGCAGCGCGACTCGTCGAGCAGTTGCCGCGACTGGCGTCGGCCGACGTCGGCGTGACCGAGAGCCACGCCGTCCACTCGGAGAACAAACTCGAACTGCGCCGCTACGGCGGCGAGGGGACGCCCCTGGTCGTCGTCTACGCCCTCGTGAACCGGCCGTACGTCCTCGACCTGTCGCCGGCGCGGAGCGTCGTGCGCACCCTGCGCACCAGTTCGGACGTCTTCCTCGTCGACTGGGGCGAGCCCTCTCCCCTCGACGCGTCGCTCTCGCTGTCGGACTACGTCACTCGCTATCTCGACGACTGCGTCGACGCCGTCCGCGACCGGACCGGTGCCGAACGGGTCGACCTGCTCGGCTACTGCATGGGCGGGACGATGGCGACGATGTACGCCGCCCTCGAACCCGGAAAGGTGCGCCGACTCGGACAGCTGGCGGCCCCGCTCGCGTTCGACGGTGCGGGCGGCGTCCTCGGGCGGTGGGGGCGTGCAATCGACCCGCGAGCGCTCGCCGACCACCGGGGGCTCGTCCCGGCGGACGTCCTCGACGCCTGTTTTCGGCTCATGGACCCCGTCGAGAACTACGTCACGACCTACCGCCGCCTGCTGGAGAACGTCGACGACGACGCCTACGTCGAGCGCTTCGGGCGGGTCGAACGGTGGCTCAGGGACGGCGTCGACGTGCCGGCCGCCGCCTTCGCGGAGTTCGTCGAGGAGTGTTACCGGCGCGACGCGCTCAGGACCGGTGACCTGACGCTCGGCGGCCGGCGGGTCGACCCGTCGCAACTGACGATGCCCGTCGCCCAGGTCGTCGGCGAGGGCGACACGCTCGTCCCGCCGGCGGCGACGCGGGAGTTCGCGGACGTCGTTCCCGGGCCGGTGACGGCCTTCGAGGCGGACGTCGGTCACGTCGGTCTCGCCGTCTCGTCGGCCGCCCATCGGGACCTGTGGCCCCGCGTCGCGGCGTGGTTCGCGGGTGGCGACTGACCGCCGTCGGCGCGACTCGACCGACGGCCGGCGCGTCGGCAATCGGGCGACCGCTACCCGACGAGTCGTTCGGCGACGCGCTCGACCGCAAGCGTCAGCGCGAGGAACGCGGCGGCGGCGACGCCGACCCGGGCCCACCCCGTCGCGGCGAGCGGGATGACGCCGAACGCACGGTCGAGCGGCGAGTAAAGCACCAGCAACTGGAGGCCGAACGAGAGGGCGACCGCGGCGACGAGCCAGCGGTTCGAGCGGAGCGGCTGGTCGAAGCGCGACCGGATGACCTGGATGACGAGCATCTCGACGGTGACGAAGAACGTGAACAGGAGCGTCTGCGAGCGGACCGGGTCGGCGGTGTCCCACAGGGAGAGAAAGAACAGCAGGAGGCCGACGACCGTCACCGTCGCGCCGATGGTCAGCACCGACGTCAGCGTCCGGGCGTCGACGACGGGTTCGTCGCGTCCGCGCGGTTCGCGTTCGAGGACGTCGTCGGCCTTCGGGTCGGTGCCGAGCGCGAGCGCCGGCAGGCCGTCGGTGACGAGGTTTATCCACAGCAACATCACGGGCGTCAGGATGAGCGCGTTCGCCTCGTCGCCGAAGCGGTCGGGAAAGAGGAAACTGCCGACGAGGACGCCCAGGAAGACCGTCAGCACCTCGCCGGTGTTGGCGGACAGGAGGAGGTTGACGAACTTGCGGATGTTGTCGAAGATGCCCCGGCCCTCCGCGATGGCGTCGCGGATGGTGACGAAGTTGTCGTCCCGTAACACCATGTCGGCGGCCTGCTGGGCGACGTCCGTCCCGCGGATGCCCATCGCGACGCCGACGTCGGCGTTGCGGAGGGCGGGCGCGTCGTTGACGCCGTCGCCGGTCATGGCGACGGTGTGCCCGTTCGCCTGGAGCGCCCGCAGTACGCGGACCTTGTGGTCGGGCGCGACGCGGGCGAACACCTCGACGTCCTCGACCGCCTCCCGGAGTTCGGCCTCGGAGCGGTCGTCGACGTCGGCACCGGTCATCGCGCCCTCGGAATCGAAGCCGACCGTTTCACCGACGGCCGTCGCCGTGGCGAGGTTGTCGCCGGTCGCCATCACCACGCGGATGCCGGCCCCGCGACAGTCGTCGACGGCGTCCCTGACCTCCGGCCGCGGCGGGTCGATCATCCCCTGCAGGCCGAGGAAGGTCAGCCCGGATTCGAGTTCGTCCTCGCTCGCCTCCGGGTCGTCGACGGGGCGGGACGCGAAGCCGAGAACGCGGAGGGCGTCGCTCGCGAACGCGTCCACCCGGTCGAGAATCGCCCCGCGCCGCTCCTCGGTCAGCGGGACGGCCTCGCCGTCTTCGAGGACGGTGTCACAGCGTTCGAGAACGACCGCCGGTGCGCCTTTGGTGTAGGCCGTCGGGGCGTCGCCGTCGACGACGACGGTCATCCGTCGGCGGTCCGAGGAGAACGGGACTTCGCGCAGGCGGTCCCCGGTCGGGGCGACGCCCGCCTTCTCCGCCGAGACGAGGAGAGCGACTTCTGTCGGGTCGCCGTAGAACGCCGTCCCCTCCGTGGGCGGCGCACGCTCGGCGTTGTTACAGGCGGCGCCACACCGGAGGAGCGGTTCGAGACGGGCGGCATCGACGCGTTCTCCGTCACGCCGGAAGTCGCCCTCGGCCTCGACCCCCGTTCCGGTGACGTCGTACGTCTCGCCGTCGACCCAGAGGCGACTGACCGTCATCTGGCTCTCGGTCAGCGTCCCCGTCTTGTCGGTGACGATGACGTCGACGGAGCCCAGGCTCTCGACGACGGGGAGACGGCGGACCAGGGCGTTCCGTTCGAGCAGTTTCTGTGACCCGAGCGCCAGCGTCAGCGTGACGACGGCCGGGAGCCCCTCGGGGACGGCGGCGACGGCGAGGGTGACGCCGACGAGGAGCACCGCGAGCGGCGTCGCGTCGGTGAAGAGCAACTGGATGGTGGCGACGAGGAAGACGAGGCCGACGACGCCGTAGCCGATGGTCCGACCGAGTTCGTTCACCTCCCGCTGGAAGGGCGTCTCCTGGGCTTCGGCTTCGGTCAACTGGGTCGCGATGCCGCCGACTTCGGTGTCCATGCCGGTCGCAACGACGACGGCCGTGGCCCGCCCGCGGACCGCCGTCGTGTTCATGTAGACCATGCTCGACCGCTCGGCGAGCGGGGTGTCGGCCGGCACCGGGTCGGCCGCCTTGGCGACGGTCGTGCTCTCGCCGGTCAGCGCCGACTCGTCGGTTTCGAGGTTCGTCACGGTGACGAGTCGGGCGTCCGCCGGGACGGCGTCGCCCTGTTCGAGATGTATCAGGTCGCCCGGCACTACCTGCGTCGCGTCGACGGTCACCTTCTCGCCGTTCCGCCGGACCGTCGCGTCGGGCGAGGAGAGTTCGCGCAACGCCGCCATCGACCGCTCGGCGCGATAGTCCTGGACGAAGCCGAAGACGCCGTTGGCCAGCAGGATGAGGAGGATGAGCGCCGCGTCGACGTAGTGCGGGTCGGTTCCGGGGAGGAGGCCGACGGCGAGCGAGAGCAACGCCGCCAGCACGAGCAGGTAGACGAGGGCGTCCCGGAACTGCGAGACGAAGAGGTCGAACGGCGAGGCACGCTCCTCGTGGACGATTTCGTTCGGGCCGTCGGCGTCGAGTCGTCGTTCGACCTCGGCCGTCGACAGGCCGTCCTCGCTCGAATCGAGTGCGTCGACGACCGCTCCGGTGGCTTCGGCGTGCCACTCGACGTCCGCCAGTTCGCTCACTGGTCCCCCGTCTCTCCGCCCCCACATCACATTTTCGAGTTGACACCACTGCCGCGGGCGGGAGAGAAGCCTCGCAGTCCAGGCCGTGGGAAACGCACACAAGCCTTCGGTGCGTACCTCCACCGATGGCCTTCACAATCGGCTTCCTCGTGGGGTCGCTCCTGTTGCTCGCGGCGGTGCTGTATTTCACGCGAGTCAGGAACCCGGCCGTCCCGGGATTGCGGGGGGACGCGTCACCTCCTCCGGGGCCGGAGACGGAGACGTGTGACCTCTGCGAACGAGAGCGCATCTGCGAGACGGTCGGTGACCTCACCGTCTGTGCCGAGTGCAACGACGACCTGATGACCTGACGGTCGTCGCCCCGGTATGTCGCCACCCGCCGAGCGACGCGTGGTTCCGGCGAATCGCGGCCGCGTCTCCCCCTTCCCCGTTCGGCGCGTCACGCCGTCCGGCCCACCGACCACCGTGTGTATCGACTCCCCGAGTCGCCGCTTCGAGACGAAGCGGTAATACAACCTAGGATTCAATAGCGCAACTATGATTCGATTCCCGGACGAACTCCGCGTGACGGTGGTCGCGGCGCTGGTGATTCTCTCGGCCGTCGCGGGCACGGTCGCCCTCTCGACGGCCGCTGCTGCGGCCCCCGCGGTCGAGTCGTCGCTTACGGTCGACCCGACGGCCGTCCCGTCGAACAGCACGAACTCACACAGTTTCGCCGTGAACGTCACGACGACGGTCGACGGCACGAACGACCGACTCGAAGTCACGTTCCCCGGGGCGTTCGCGCTCTCCAGTCCGTCCGCCACGCTGTCGACGAACGACAGCGCGAACCTCTCGAAAGGGGCGGTTCGGGTGGTCGACCGGACCGGCGGCGGTGCGGCCGAGACGCTCGAAGTCGAAATCGTCGACGCGGGGTCGGGCGGGACGAACGCGTCCGTCAACCTCACGGGGTCGGTGTCGGCGGCCGCCCCGACGGGCGAATTCTCGGGCACCGTCCGGAGCACGTACGACGTCGGCGACGACGGCGGAACGACGGCCAACCTCGACACCGGGTCGCGCCCCGTCTCGACGTACACCTACGCGCCGTCGTACGACACGGCGGCGAGTTCGGGCACGGTCTATCCCGGGGCGACCGTCTACCTCGGGCAGGACGACGTCACGTTCGGCGGCGGACTCGGGACGCGCCTGACGGGGGTCGCCGGCGACGCCGACGGGCGCGTCCTGCGGTCATCGATTCCGCGGGACCAGCCGGTCGGCCGCTACTCCACCGACGGCTCGGCGAGCGCGCTGTCCGTGACGGTCGACACGCCGCGCATCACGACCTTCCGGGTCGAGAACGCGAACGGGGAAGACGTCTCCGGCGGCACCGTGAGCGCGGGGAGCGCCGGCCAGCTGCAGGTCGTCGTCGACTACAACTTCGCGAAGGCCGAGGACGTCGAACTCACCGTCGAAAACCCGAACGGGCTCGACGTCACCGACGACGTCCTCACCGGTCCCGCGGCGTTCAACGGCGCACACAGCGTCGGCCTCGACCTGAGCGACGGGACGGTCGGCTTCTACACCATCTCGGCCGAGGGGACGGACGACCTGGACTTCGGCGACGCCAACCGGACGACGACAGTGGGACTCCTCCCGGATCGGTCGCCCAGCATCCACGTCGACGCCGACTCCGTCGTTCAGGGAGGCGACGTCGTCTACGACGTCTCCGGGAGTAGTGCCGGCACCTTCCACCTCGTTCGCATCGACGCCGGCGACTTCCGCGAGAACACCTCGCTCCGGGAGCAGGCCAAAATCTTCCGGAACACGGGCGACGTCGTCGAACGCGGCGTCGTCGCGCCCGGCACGGGGCCGCACGGGCGGGCGCTCGAATCCGCGTCCGGGACGGCGACGGGGCTCGAAGGCGGCGTCGACCCCGCCGACGTCACCGCCGCGTACGCCGTCGTCGAGGTCGACGACACGGGCCTGGCGCTCGGGTCGCTCGAAACCAGATATCTCGACACGACGTCGGTCACGCTCGACGTCTCCGACGCCCTCCTGACCGACGAGGCACTCGACCCGACGCTCCTCGACACGGACGACGCGGGCGAACCCGTCGCCGTCTCGGGTGGTGGGGCGGTGGGCTACCTGTTCGACGAGGGCGACACGAGCGGACTCCCGTCCGGCTACGTCCCGTCGCCGGACGCCGACGGGGACGTCGCTTCGACCGACGACCGGGCGTTCGACCGCGACGACGTCTCGCTCGACGTCACCGAGGGGTCGCTCGCCCTCGATAGCCCCCGGACCTACGCGGTCGGCTCCCGCATCGACCTCACCGGCAACGCGTCGGCCGAGATGGACGACGTCGCGGTCTACGCCCGCAACCAGAACGAGTTCGAACTCGTCACCCTCGGCGGCGAGCGGACGATTTCCGTCGGCGAGAACGGCACGTTCGAGGCGACCGACGTCACGCTCTCCGCGGGCAACAGCATGCTGTCGTTCCCCGGGAGCTACCGGCTGGGCGTCGTCGACGCGGCCGACGCCGACCACGACGGCGACGGCACCGTCGACGGGACGCTGACGGTCCGCGAGTTCGGGTCGGCGACGTCCACCTCGCGTCCGATTCGCGTGACGAACGCGACGCTCGACGCCACGTTCACCTCCATCGTCGACGGGCAGGTCGCACAGGCCGACGACGGCGTCGGAGTGAACGGCACCGCGACGGCCTCGACGGACGTCGTGTTCGTCGCCGTCGGCTCCGCCGGTCACGTCGTCACGGAGGAACTCGCCGTCGACGACGACGACACGTTCGCCGAAGACGCCATCTCCCTCGACGCCCTCGAACGCGGTCGCGTCACCCTCCACGTCCTGTCGCTGGGCCGCGACGGCACCGCCGGCACCGCCGGTGACGGACCATCGGCCGCGGCGAGCCACATCCGGAGTTTCGGGGCGGCCAGCCGCCCGACTCCGCTGACCGGCGACCAGATTCGCTCGCGCCTCCGCGACTACACGACCGGCGCGGCGGGGAGCGACGACGCCCTCGTCACCGAGTCGGTGCAGTTGCGGGACGCCCGGACGACTATCGACGGCGTCCACCCCGCCGGGTCGGCCGCGGCGGGCGTGAATCCCGTCGCGACGGGCGAGACGATGGTCGTCACCGGGTCGACCAACCGCCAGCCCGACGACGCCGCAATCGCCGTCGAACTCCGCGACGCCACCGACTCCGTGGCGCTGGCGACCGCCGACGACTGGGGCACCGACGGCGAGTGGTCGGTCGAATTCGACACGTCGGGCGTCGCCCCCGGGACCTACACCGTGCTGGCGGACGACGGCGACGCGACCGACGTCGCGACCGTCGACCTCGTCGAATCGCGCGCCACCGAGACGGCCGCGTCGGACACGGCCACCGCGACGTCCGCGACGTCCGCGACGACGCCGACGGCGACGGCAACGCCGACGGCCACCTCGACGCCGACCGAGACCCCGTCGCCGACGCGGAGCGACGGCCCCGGGTTCGGCGTCGTCGTCGCGCTCCTGGCGTTTCTCGCCGCCGCGTTGCTCGGTCGGTGGTAAGTAGTCCGCGTACGTGCGCGCTACTGCACTCCTCTCCTACGACAGCCGGTCCGCGAGGTCGTAGAAGTCCTCGACGACGATATCGGGGTCCCGGCCGAGGCGCTCGCGGGGGGCGTTCTGCTCGGGGCGAGCGAGCCAGGCAGCCTGCATCCCGGCGTGTTTCGCGCCCCAGACGTCGCGCAGCCCGCCGCCGGAGACGTGGAGGACGTTCTCGATGGGCGTGTCGACCCGGTCGGCGGCGTGGCGGTAGATCGCCGCGTCCGGCTTGTACGTCTCGATCTCGTCGGCGCTGATGGCGTCGCTGACGAGGCCCTCGATGTCGGCGGCGTCGACGAGGTGGTCGAGCATCTCCGGGTTGCCGTTCGAGAGGACGTACACCTCGTAGCCGGCGTCGACGACGCGCTCGATGCCGTCGGCGACGTCGTCGAAGACGCTGATGCGCTCCTCGTAGACGTCCCGGCGGATGCGGTCGCGCACGTCCGCGGGCACGTCGTACCCGTTCGCTTCGAGGGCGTACTGCAGCCCCTGGCCGATGAGTTCCCAGAAGGGCCGGTACTCGTCGATGTCGTTGGCGATGATGGAGTACTGGAGGTACTGCGCCCGCCACAGTTGCGAGACGCGCTCCCCGTCTTCGATTTCCGGGACGCGTTCTTCGAGGACGTCGGCCTGGGAGCCGACGTCGACGAGCGTCGAGTACGAGTCGACCGTGACCGTGCTGACGGTTTCCATGGCGGACGACTGGGCACCCGGTGGTATAAGGCTACGTTCGACCGGCCGCCGGGGTTCGACCGGGAGCGCCCTGATAGTGATTACTGTAACTGTTTACCGGTGGTTCGCTGAACCGTCTCGGCGAACCACCGGTAATGCCTTACAGTAATCACTCTGACTCGGTCGTCGGTCGTGGTCGCGCTCCCGGCCGCAACGACTCCCGTGACGTCGGTCCGCCCGTCCCGCGCCGCCGCGAACCATACCTTCTATACCGCCGTGGCGACTGACGTCGCATATGCGCCGCCGAGCGTTCCTGACCTCACTCGCGCTGGTCCCCCTCGCTGGCTGTTCGAACGGTTCCCCCGGGTCGAGCACCGACACCGCCTCGCCGACGGCCACCTCGACGCCGCCGGCGACGACCTCGACCGCGGGAGAGACGCCGACCGAGACGTTCCCGTTCGAACTCGTGCGTATCGACGCCAGGGACACCGTCCAGCTGAACGTCCCCTTCGGCTTCGCCATCAGCGTCCGCAACACGGGTTCACAGGCGCGGACGTTCAGGTCGAAACTGAGCATGAAGGTCGGCGACGGGACGTGGCAGTCCGTCGACGGGGAGATTCGCTTCGACGTTCCGGCGGGCGAGGTACGGACGTGGCAGACCCCCGCGCGTCGCGCGGGCTACCTCCAGACGTACCGGTACCGCCTGGAGGCGTTCGACGCGACGTGGACGACGGAAATCGTGCCCAAGCGGCTCGACTTCGGCCTCAGCTACACCACCCCGACCGGCCTCTCGCTCAACGTCCTCGGCGTGGCGTTCGAGAAGCGGTACTCCGGTTCGGACGGCACCGCAACTGCCGGCGGCGACGCCTCGGCGCCGACCGCACCGGACGGCCACGTCTGGGCGGTCTTCCCGGTGACGGCTCGAAACCGCGCGGAGTCGCCCCAATCAACGCCGGCCCCCGACGAGTTCGTCCTCAGCATCGACGGGGAGACGTACCGCCCGACGTCGGCGGACGTCTCCGGGAACCCCTACCGGCGCGTGACCCTCGACCCCGAAACGAGCCGACGGGGCGAACTCGTCTACGCCGTTCCCGAAGGGACGAGCGCGAACGACGTCGAAGTCACGTGGGGGGCGTCACTGCAACGCGGCGACGTGAAAGTCACGTGGGACAAGTGACGACCCCGACGCACCGCGACGGCGGGCGGACGTCCTCTTCCACCGACAGTTTGATGCACGGGACTGCGGAACAGTGGCCCCATGGAGCGCCGAAGGATGCTCGCTGCGTGTGGCAGCGTTTTGACAGGACTTCTCGCGGGATGTAGCGGCGGGTCGGGCGGGGGGACGCCGACGCCGACGTCGACCTCGACGCCGACCGAGACACCGACGGCGACCTCGACGCCGACCGAGACACCGACGCCGACGGCGACGCCGACGGCGACGCCGACGCCGGTTCCGACGCACGAACTCGGCGAAACGTT
>JBDGTU010000045.1:0-30557 GCA_042216495.1 Haloferacaceae archaeon | reverse complement strand
CCGGACGCTTCGGCCAGAGCGTTAATGGTAGTTCGGCGAACACCTACGCAGGAATGATGCGCGAACCGAGGGCGACCCGTCGGGGGGCAGCCGTGGGGAATCGGCCATAGATGGGCGACGATGCCGACGACGCGGCGTCGACGTCGCTCTCGCCGGACGCGCTGTTCTCGTTGCTCCGGAATCGGCGGCGGCGGAACGTCCTCCGATATCTCCGGACCGCCGACGGGGAGGTGGGACTCCGGGAGTTGAGCGAGCAGATAGCCGCCTGGGAGAACGACTGCCCGGTCGCCGCCGTGACCTACAAACAGCGAAAGCGCGTCCAGACCGCGCTCTACCAGATACACCTCCCGAAGCTCGCCGAGTGGGGGGTCGTCGACTACGACCGTCGCGCGGGGACGCTGGAGCTCCGGGACGGCGCGGAGTCCTGCCTCTCGCTGCTCGACGGCCCGGTCTCGTCGCGCCCGTGGTGGAAGTGGTATCTGGGCGTCGCAGTCGTCGGGGGCGTCGTCATCGCCCTCGACGCGCTGGGCGTCCCGCCGTTCGCCGGCGTCCCGGACTTCGGATACGCCGCGTTGCTCGCTGCCGCGTTCGTCCTGCTCTCGTGTGCGTACGTCGTCGACAGTCGAACGGGGGCAGGCACGTAGGCCAGCGGCCGAACGACGGCACGGAGTCGGGTCAGGCCTCGGCCTTATCGAGGCGTGCCGAGAGCGCGCCGACGACGTCGGTCAGATGGGCCGTCCCCCAGATGGCGACGATGACGCCGCCGAGGGCGTCGAACAGCAGGTCGAGCATGGTATCGGAGAGGCCGTACTGCGTGAGGACGCTCCCGGTGCCGGCGAGGGCCGCGAGTTCGCTCACGGCGAACTCGATGACTTCCCAGAGGACGCCGAAGGCGAGCACGAACAGGAGGATGAACACGAACATGAACCGCGGCGGGAGCGAGACGGCGTCGGCGTGGGCCTCGATGGCGCGGGCGGTCGCGTAGCCCGCCGCCGCGACGATGGACGACGAGAGGGTGTGCGTCAGGTGGTCCCACCACGGGACGCTCGTGTAGAAGCTCTGTTCGGTGCCGGGGACCCCGACGGTGCCGAGAGCGTGGAGGAAGACGGCCGTCGTAATCCAGAGCGTCAGGCCGGCGTCCATCGGGATGTGGTAGTCGCGTTCGAGCACCGCCGGGAGATAGGTGACGCCGAGGGCGATGGCCGCGTTGACGACGATGCCGAGGTTACGCCTGTCGAGGCCGATGAAGACGAGGCCGACCAGCACGACCTGCATGAGGCGGGTGACTCGGCGCTGTTGGGCGGGGCTCAGGCCGAGCCGTTCGCGAATTCTCATCCGCTCTCACCGGCCAGTTCGGGAACCCGGGCCGTCGGCTCCGCCATCCGCCGGAAGTAGAACTCGAAGAGGACGCCCGCGAACAGGCCAGCCACCGTCGCGGCGACGAAGTCCCACATCAGCGCCCGTTCGATGGCCGCTTCCGGCCGGTCGTTCAGCATGAACGTCGTCCCGAGCGTCACGTCCGCGCCCCACTGAGCGAGGGCGACGAGCGCCGCCGTCGCCATCGTCGCGACTACGACGAACAGGACGGCGAAGGAGTAGTTCATCCGGACGGGCGTGAACACGTCGAGTTCGACGGCGACGATGAGCGCGATGGCTGCGACGGCGAGATAGTTGGTGACCCGGCCGGTGAGCGTCACGCCGCCGAGCGTCCGGCCGACGACCAGCGCCTGTCCGACGACGGGAAGCGACGCGAGCGCGAGCACCTCCCACGGGAGCATGGCCAGCAGCCGGCGGTACGCCAGCGCCGGGAGCATCGCCAGCGACGCCACCGCCGCGGCGAAGCCGGCCCAGAGAAACCGCCCGGCCAGCGCGTTCGTGACAGTCATCACCCAGAGAAACGCGACGAACGTCCAGCCCAGCACCGCGTTGAGGCGACGGCGCTCGACTACGTCGGTGAGTCTCGACATCCTCTCGACAGCCGTAGGGGCTCCCGCCGCAAAGCGTTTCGGGGAACTCAGAGGGCGAGATACGCGACCCCGTAGGCGAGCCACGCGACGGTGACGGCAGTGAGTCCGGTCACGAGGGCCGTCGTCCGGTCCGGGGCGGCAATCGGCGACGCCGAGCGGAGGCGAATCCCGGGGAGGACGCCCAGCGACCCGACGGCGAGGACGCTGAACACGAAGGGATACGACAGGTCGAGCGTCGGCGCGGGGATGAGGAAGACGCTCGCGGCGTAGCCTGCGCCGAGCGTCGCGCGCGGTTCGACCGACGGCCGGAGGCCGGCGAGCGAACAGAAGACGGCGACGGCGCTCCACACCACGGCGAGTTCGACGCCGAAGGCGGCGAGTAGATGGAGCGTCGGGTCCGACGCGAGGACGAGGCGGTGGGCGACCAGCGAGGCGTCGACGGGGTAGAGCATCGCCGGCGGCGTCCCGGTGAACAGGTCACCGAACGGATGGGAGACGAGGCCGACTAGCGCCGCGGCGGCGACATATCCCGGGGCGAGCGTCGTCCGCCGCCGAACCGCCTCGGCGACGACGAGGGCAGCGACGCCGAACAGGGCCATCATCGCCCCGCCGAGGACGCCGCTCTCGACGGCGGCGACGGCGACGAGGCCGGAGAGGGCGAGGAGCGCGAGTGCCGCGAGCGACCGGTGGCGGCCGTCCGGGCGGCCCGACGCGACCCAGAGGCCGACGGCGGCGGCGACGACGGGGGCGACGAGGATGGAGTGAGTCACGGCGCGGTGGACGACGCTCCCGGTCGCCCAGAACGAGGACGCGAGGGCGACTGGCCCGCCGTGTGCGCCCACGAGGCCGACCAGCGCGTAGGCGATGTCGACGTCGGGGACGGCCGCGAACGCGCCCGCGACGCCGCCGACGGCGAGTGCGCGAGACGGCGTCCACTCCCGTCGGGCGGCGACGACAGCCACCAGGGCGAACGCGAAGAGGGCGTGACCGACGAACATTCGAGCCAGGCTACGGGGGCGACATCAATAAACCCACCTCAGGCGTGGTATCACTCCGCATTCGCGCGTTTGGTCCACTCGCCTTCGATGTCGGCGTTGGCGCGAACGACGACGTCGCCGCCGACGTCGAATCGGGTCTTCCGGAGTTCGATGGACCGGACGACGCCCTCCATGCTCCCGACCTTGACGGTGTCGCCCGCGGCGAAGTCCGGGTCGCGCAGGAGGTAGATGCCGGCGACGGCGTCGGCGATCATGTCCGAGGTGGCGTAGGCGACGCCGAGAGCAAGGAAGCCCGCGGCGGTGCCGAGCGACGCGGCGATGCCGTCGAGGCCGACGATGGAGAGAAAGGAGAGGGCGACGCCGAACCAGAGGAAGATGGCGACGACGGTGGTCAGGAACTGTCGGTAGACGGTCGACTCGCGCTTCAGCGTCCGCGCGAGGACGAACCGGACGAGACGGAGGACGACCCCGACGACGACGGCGGCGACGGCGAGGAAGACGAACCCGGAGAGGAGGGTCGGGAGCGCGTCGACCAGGCGGTCGAGGAACTCGACCAGCGCGGCTTCGACGACGCTACTCGCCAGTGCGACGGCTGACCCGAACATCGCCTGACGGTTACGCGACGGTCTCGCTCCGGTTGACGACTTCGTAGCGGTCGGCGTCTTCGACGCCGATGACGGCCCACTCGTAGGGCGGGTCGAGACGGCGAAGTCGGTCGGTGAGGTCCCCTGTATAGCCTTTCCACGTCACGAAACAGCGGAGTCCGATGTCGCCGGTACTCCCGCCGTCCGGCCGGACGGGGTTGGCCGTCGCCTCGTCCGCGTCGAGTGCGGTCACGTGGACGGTGCGCCACTTTCGTTCGGCCCGAAGCTCGGACCCGTTCCCCGAAACGGAGTATCCGAGGCTGCGGAAAATCGACCGTGCCTCTTCGTCGGGTGGCATGGTAACAGGGGCCATGTACTCGCACGTACGGCATCTCGGATGATAAGTGTTGTCACGGCAGTCGTTGCCAATCGATGTCGGTGGGGCGTTCGGCGGCGACGAGAGGACCGCTCGCTACGCGAGACGCATCAAAAGGAGAGGTGCGACGTCGAACTCGGGCCGTCGTCGTCGGCGTCGACGCCGCCGTCGTGGAGATACGTGTAGTCGTCGTCGGTCAGGAAGACGGTGCCGTCAGCGACGTCGACGTCCACCGAAGTGAGCGACGTCCCCGACGCCGGGCCGTTGTCGCAGTCGCCCGCACACGCGTCGAACATCGACCCGTGTCGCGGACAGAGTATCTCGTCCTCGCGGAGGGTCGCCCCCGACCCCCGGTCGAAGCGCTGGCTCTCGTGGGGACAGACGTTCACCCACGCTTCGACGCCCGCGTCGCACGGAACCAGAATCACCTCGCATTCGGTCCCGGCCGAATCCTCGACGGTGAACAGGGAGGACCCGCCGTTCGGGACGTCGGAAACGTCGGCGACTCGCGTCTCGTGTGCCATCGGTGGACTGCAGGGGACCGGCCCACAAAAGAGGCGTCGCTAACGGTTTCGGGCCGGTCCCGGAAGCAGACGGAACGAGGGCGGTGGAACGGCGACGCTACTCGTGGGCGGCGTCCCACTCCTCGGGTTTGCGGACGTTCCCGCAGTCGTTGCACTCGATGCGCGCCATCGTGTCCATGGCGGTGTCGAATCCCTCGCAGTTGCCACAGAAGTAGCCCCAGCGTTCCTCGCGGTCCGCGGTGCGATAGACGGTGAAAAACGGTCCCTTCGACCCGCGGTCGGCCACGGTCCGGTCGACGTAGACGTCCTCGCCGTCCGGCGTCGTGTGTGCGTCGAGTTCCATGTCCTCCCCGTCGCGGCGGCGGCCCATGTGGATTGTGCTACGTCCGGAACGACTCGCCACAGCCACACTCGCTGACGACGTTCGGGTTCTCGACGTGGAACCCTTCGGCCTGCAGGCCGCCCTCGTAGTCGAGCGTGCTCCCGCCGATGTAGTTGGCGCTCGCGGGGTCGACGAACACGCGCAGGCCGTGGCGTTCGACCACGGTGTCGTCTTCCTCGGGTTCGGTGTCGAAGCGCATCCCGTAGGAGAGGCCGGCACACCCCCCCTGCTGGACGAACAGTCGGAGGCCGGCGACGTCGGTGTCCAGCCCCTCGCTCTCCAGCAACGAGAGGGCTTCCGATGCCGCGTCGGGCGTCACGGAGACGGTGGCGTCGGCGTCGTCCCCGTCGGCGGTGTCGGTACTCATACCTACGGATACCGCTCGAAGCCTGTTAACTGTGGCGACGAGATGTAATCGGAAGCAGTTACGTCATCGGCGATTCCCGCCGACCGTCGAACGCCAGTGAGCGCGACGTCGACCGGGTGACTGCCGGCCGCCGACTACTCGTCGAACCGGCGGCGGACGCTCTCGGCGTGGGCTTCCAGCCCTTCGGCCTCGGCGAGCGTCGTGATGGTGTCGGCGAGGCCGTCGAGGGCGTCCCGGTCGAGTCGCTGGACCGTCGTCGACCGGAGGAAGGTGTCGACCGAGAGGCCGCCGTACAGTTTCGCGCCGCCGTTCGTCGGGAGGACGTGGTTCGTTCCCGAGGCGTAGTCGCCGGCGGCGACGGGCGTGTAGGGACCGAGGAAGACGCTCCCGGCGTTTCCGATGCGGTCCAGCAGCGCCTCGTCGTCGTCGGCCTGGATGGAGAGGTGTTCGGCGGCGTACTCCTCGGCGAACAGCACCGCCTCGGGCATCGACCGCGCGAGGAAGACGCCGCTGGCGTCGTTCCCGAGGGCGGCGTCGATGACGTCGGCCCGGTCCCGGTCCGCGGCCTGACGGCCGACCGCGTCGGCGACGGCTTCCGCGAGGGCGGCGTCGTCGGTCACCGCGACCGCCGAGGCGTGTTCGTCGTGTTCGGCCTGTGCGACCAGGTCGGCGGCGACGAGTTCCGGGTCCGCCGTCCCGTCGGCGAGGACGAGAATCTCGCTCGGGCCGGCGAGGAAGTCTATCTCGACGTCGCCGCGCACCTCGGCTTTGGCGGCCGTCACCCAGCGGTTGCCGGGGCCGACGACTTTCCGGACCCGGTCGATGGACTCGGTGCCGTAGGCGAGGGCGGCGATGGCCTGCGCGCCGCCGACGCTGTAGACGGCGTCCGCGCCCGCCTCGTGAATCGCCGCGAGCGTCACCGGATTCAGCCGCTCGGCCGGCGGCGTCACCACCGAGACGTGTTCGACGCCCGCGACCTTCGCGGGGACGACGCCCATCAGCGCACTCGACGGGTAGGCGGCGGCCCCGCCGGGGACGTAGACGCCGACCCGGGAGAGCGGACGGAACCGACGGCCGAGTTCCCGGGTGCCGGGCGCGTCCCCATCCGTCGCGTCCGCTCCGCTCGCGTGACCGCCGAACTCGTCGCGCCAGTCCTCGGGCACCTGTCGCTCGTGGAACTCGCGGACGTTCGCCGCGGCCGCTTCGATGGCCGCGCGCACGTCGTCGTCGAGGGCCTCGTGGGCGCGTTCGGCCTCGTCGGTCAGGTCGAAACTCCCGACCTCCACGCCGTCGAACTCGCGGCAGAACTCGCGCACCGCGGCGTCGCCCTCGTCGCGGACGCGCGAGACGATGTCGCGGACGTCGCTCCGGACCGCCTCGACGCCCGCGTCCCGGTCGAACAGCGCCGACCGCTCCGCCGGACGCAACTCCGCAATCTCGCGTACCTCCATGGGCGTCCTAGCGGGGTGAAGCGAAAAGACGTTCCGGTCGCCGACCGCGGGATTCCGACCATCGGCTGCCGACCGTCGGACGGCTCCGACCGTCGACACCGTCGGAACGCCGGCGGCGACGGACGCCCGCCCACGCTTTTCCCTCGGGCGGACAATCTCATCCCATGCGCGCCGCCGCGTTCACCGACCTGACGGGACCGGACGGAGTGGAAATCGTCGAGCGACCGACGCCCGAACCGGGGTCCGGCGAGGCGCTGGTCGACGTCGAGGCCTGCGCCATCAACCGCCACGACCTCTGGATTCTGGAGGGCGACTCGGCGATGGTCGACACCGACGACCTGCCCTTCGTCACCGGCCTCGACGTCGCGGGCGTCGTCCGCGCCGTCGGCGACGGCGTCACCGGCGTCGCCCCCGGCGACCGGGTACTTCTCTGTCCGAACGAGACCTGCGGCACCTGTCGCTTCTGCCGCGAGGGGCCGGAGAACCGCTGTGCGGAGTTCTCGCTCTATCACGGCGGCCTCGCGGAGGCGGCCTGCGTCGACGCCACTCGCCTCGTCTCCCTCCCCGATTCGGTGGACGCGGCGACGGCCGCCGCCCTCCCGACCGCGTACGTGACTGCCTCCCACATGCTCCGCCGGGCCGACGTTTCGGCGGGCGACCTCGTCTTCGTCCCCGGCGCGACGGGCGGCGTCGGCGTCGCAACCGTCCAGCTGGCCGACGTTCGGGGCGTGCGCACCGTCGGGACGTCCTCGTCGGCGGCGAAACTCGACCGGGTGGCGGACCTGGGGGCCGACCACACGGTGCTCGGCTCCGACCCCGACGAACTCCGGGCGGCGGTGGCGGACGTCGGCACGCCGGACGCCGTCGTCAACCACCTCGGCGGCCCCTACACGGAACTCGGCCTCTCGCTGCTGCGGCGCGGCGGGCGGATGGTCGTCTGCGGACGCACGGCCGGCGACCGCTCCGAGTTCGACGTGGCGGACCTCTTTCTCGGCCACAAGCACGTCGTCGGGAGCACGATGGGCACCCAGACGGACCTCGAACGCCTCGTCTCGCTGGTCGAAGCGGGCGACCTGACGCCCGAAGTCGACGAGACCTACCCGCTGGCGGCGACGGCGGAGGCCTTCGCCGCGATGCGGGCGCGCGAGACGGTCGGGAAACTCGTCGTCACGCCCTAGTACGCCGCGACGACGCCGGCGACCACCTGCTGGGTGACGTAGAACGTCGTCACGACGATGGCCGCGCCGCCGGCCCCGAGCGAGTCGGCCACGAGCAGGGCGATGCCGAGGTTCTTCATCCCGCCGCCGAAGGAGAGCGCGGCTACCTCGTCGGCGTCGAGGCCGAGGGCGGGGCCGACGGCGCGCGCGCCGCCGAACACCACGCCCGTCGTCAGGATGGCGACGAGCGCCGTACCGAGGACGACGGCGAGGGCGACGTCGCCGGGTTTCACCGCCCCGACGCTGACGAAGACGAGGACGGGGACGGTGAGACGCGAGACGGCGTCGACGTGGGCGTCCGAAACCAGGCGTTCGGGGACCAGTCGGGTGAGGGCCGCGCCGCCGAGGAGGATGACCGCGAGGTCGCGCAGGACGGGGAGCACGTCCAGGTTCGCCGCCGTGTCGACGAGTTGCGAGAGGACGGCCGGCGTCGCCAGCGGCGAGAGCGCCATCGTGACGACGGCGGCGACGGTGACGCCCTGCACGTCGCCGTCGTCGAGGCGGGTCCAGACGATGGCGCTCCCGGCGGTCGTCGGCGCGGCGGCGACGACGAGGACGCCGAGACGGGCCGCGTCAGGGACCAGATATCGGGCGGATGCGGCGGCGACGAGCGGAACGAGGACGAACGCGACGGCGAGGACGCAGGCGAGGAGTCGCCCGAGGCCGCGGCGGCCGTCGGCGTCGAAGGCAGCGCCCCGGAATGAGCCGTAGACGAGGACGATAACGAGGGGCGTGACGAGCGGCGAGAGCCGACCCGCGCCGGGAACCACGAGGCCGGCGACGGCTCCCGCGACGACGAGGGCGAGGGTGTCGAAGCGGCCGAGGGCGGGACGCAGGGCCGCGGACATGGCCCCGTCTTCCGCGAGGGGCGATAAGGGCCTGTCGGAAGCGGCGAAGCGTTACCCCTCCAGTTCGTCGAAGAGCGCCGCGACGCGGCGTTCGACGTCGTCGCGGATGGTCCGCACCTCGGAGAGCGGCTTGCCGTGCGGGTCGTCGAGCCCCCAGTCGCGGTTCTCGCCGGTCCACGTCGCCGGGCAGACGTCGGCGGCGTCACAGCCCATCGTGACGACGTAGTCGGCCGAATCGAGTTCCTCGCGGGTGAGTTCGCGCGGAGCGCGGTCGGCGACGTCGATGCCGAGTTCGGCCATCGCGTCGACGACGACGGGATGGACGCGGTCCGCAGGGTCCGTTCCCCCGGTCACGACGTCGACGGCCGCGGTCAGGCCGCGGTCACGGCGTTCTCGTTCTGCGATGGCGGCGGCCATCTGGCTCCGACCGGCGTTCTGGACACAGACGAACGCGACCCGAGTCACGTCAGTCGGAGTAGGCAACGGCCGTCACCCCCTCGTCGCCGAACAGCCGGGACCGGGTCGCCAGCGCCACGCGCACGAGCGCGAGCATCACCGGAACCTCGATGAGCGGCCCCACCACCGTCGCCAGCGCGACGTTGCTCCCGATGCCGAAGACGGCGACGGCGACGGCGATGGCGAGTTCGAAGTTGTTCGAGGAGGCGGTGAAGGCGACGCTGATGCTCTCGGTGTAGTCGAAGCCGAGGGCGGCGCTCGCGCCGTAGGCGAGGGCCCAGAGGCCGGCGAAGAAGATGAACAGCGGAACGGCGATGAGCGCGATCTGCTCGGGGTTGCGGACGATGTAGTCGCCCTTGAGCGCGAACATCACGACGACGGTGAAGAGGAGGCCGAGCAAGCCGAGTGGTCCGACACGCGGCAGAAAGCGCTCGTAGTAGGCGCGTTCGCCCACGGTGCGGAAGGCGACGCGCTGGGTGAGATAGCCGAGCAGAAGCGGCAGTCCGAGAAAGACCAGCACCGTCTGGGCGACCAGTCCCATGCTCACGTCGACGGTCGTCCCGCGGAGGACGGTGAGAAAGAGAAAGGCGTAGGGAACGAAGAGAAATATCTGGAGGAGGCTGTTGACGCCGACGCAGACGGCACACATCTCCTGGTTGCCGGCGGCGAGTTCGTTCCAGACGAGCACCATGGCGATACAGGGCGCGATGCCGACGATGACGAGGCCGGTGACGAAGTCGGGGTAGCCGCCGAGGAAGAAGACCGCGAGGCCGTACATGACGAACGGTGCGACGAGCCAGTTGAACGCGAGGGTGAGCGCAATCTCCTCGCGCGCGGTGCGGGTCACCCGGGGGATGCGCCCGTAGTCGATTTCCGCCATGATGGGGTATATCATCACGAACAGGCCGACGGCGATAGGGAGGCTCGTCCCGTTCCACGTGACGGCGTTCAGCGCGTCGGCGACGCCGGGCACGAACCGACCCAGGGCGACGCCGAGGACCATCGCGAGCCCGATCCAGAGCGTGAGATATCGGTCCAGGACGCTCAGGTCGTCGCTCATCGTGGCCTCGTCCCGTCGAGTGCGGCGAGGAGTCGCTCCGCGCGGTCGGTCGGCCGGTAGAACCGCCACTTGCCGTCCTTGCGGCGCTCGGCCAGCCCCGCCGCCGTTAGGTCCGAGAGCGCGTGACTGACGGCGCTGTCGCTCACGTCCACGAGCGGGGAGAGTTCACAGACGCAGAGTTCGTCGTCCGCGGCGACGAGCAGTCGGGCGAGGCGATACCGCGTCTCGTCGCCGAGCGTCGAGAACGCCCGCCGGTCGGACTCGGGTGCCGGTGTCGCCGCGGCGGCGTCGAGGTCGTCGAGTTCCGCCAGCCGACGGTCGACGTCGGCGTCACAGCAGTCGCCGAGTTGCGACGCGAGCATCCGCCGGAGTCGGTCGGTGGATTCCTGCATCGATGAACAGTTGCATTATCGTTCAGATAAATGTGCCGGAAGGGAGGCGTGGTTCCGCGTCAGTGCCGACCCGCTACTCGTCGCGTTGCTTCAGCCACTCGTCGAGGAGGTCACGAATCGCCGCTTCCCGGTGTCCCCTGTGGTCGGTGAACGCGACGTCGTCCACCGCGTCGAGGACTTCGTCCGACAGTTCGATGGTGACCGTCTCCAGTCCGGCGTCTTCCATGCCGAGAAGCGAAGACGGGACGCCACAAATAGGTCAGTCAGACGACCGTCGAACGCGCGTGTGACCGCGTCGGAGTCCGTCGATTAGGCCCGTCGCTTCCGGGTGAGACCTTCGCGGGAGACCAGATAGAAGAGGAGACCGATCCAGCCGATGAAGTTCCCCACGAAGACGGCGAGCGACCAGAGGACCGGATTGGGCTGGCCGCGTTCGGTGGCGTCGGAATAGACCCAGTAGGCACAGACGACGTTGAGCACGATTAGGCCGGCGAACACCCAGTCCGGTATCATCGCCCCGAGATGGGAACTCCGGACGTATATACTATCCGCACGCGAACGATGGCGCTCGCTCGGCGGTCAGCCGGACGACCCGACGGTCAGTCGAACGCCGATGCCGTCGACCGGGGCGACGCCGCCGACTGCGCCGGCGTTTCGCTCGCGCCCGCCCGCCTCGACGCTCACCCCCGCCCGTGGGCCAGTTCGAACGGGTGGGGCGGCAGTCGGAGTTCGTCGAGGTCCGGCAGCGACTTCACGTTGTAGACGACCCGCAACTCCTCGGTGACCGGGGTGCCGGCACAGGAGAGGCGAATCCCCCGGTCGGTCATCTCCGCGGGGAGAATGTGGTCGCCCGGCATCGACATCTCGCCGTCGCAGATGGCGACGGCACAGTTGGCACAGGCACCGCCGCGGCAGGCGTAGGGCCACTTGAAGCCGCGATTCTCTGCGGCCTGCAGGAGCGTCTCGTTCCGTTCGACGAGGAACCGGCCGTAGTCCGCCGTCTCCAGGTCGGCCTCTGACGCCTTCGCGAACAGGTCGTCGTCGTCCAGACTCCACCCGAAGTCGTCGAGTACCTCGTAGTTGAGGAACTCGACCGTCGGCTCCGTCCGCTCGGGAGGGTCCTCGACGGCCTCGTCGCCGGCGTCGTTCGGTTCGTCGTAGCGCCCGGCGAGGGCGGCCTCGTACGCCTCCCTGACCGCCTGGAACTCGCTCGCGGAGCCGCCACGGTCGGGATGCGCGTCGAGGACGCGTCGTCGGTACGCCCGCTCTATCTCCTCGTCGTCCGCCGTCGGGTCTATCCGGAGTACGTCGAACGGGGAATCCACGGCTACCGCTAGCCGCAGACGGCTGAAAAATTTTCGCCCCGGAGCGCCTCGACGCCCGACCGCGCCAACAGTCATAACGGTCACGCTGCCAACGTGGGGTATGGAGCGCGCGTCGGCCGGACCGGACGAACGGACGCCACGGGAGTCGGTCCGGTTCTACCTCCTCGACCACCGGACCACGCTGGGCAAGAGCATCGACGTCGCGTTGCTGGGGCTCGATCTCGCGTTCGTCTGCATCTTCGTCGTCGAGACGTACCCCGCGGCCGCGGCGTACGGGGACCTGTCGTGGACCCTCGAAATCGCCATCGCCGTCGTCTTCGCCGTCGAGTACGCGCTGCGGGTGTACGGCGCACGCGAGACTCGGCCCCGGCGACCGCTCAGTTCCCGACGTCCGTCGCGCGCTCGACGACGTCCGCGCCGTACATCTCTTCGAGTTCCTCGTGCTGGTCCGGGCGGTGTTCGTAGACGTCCTGGAACAGGGTGATGGGCGTCTGGGCGGCCTGATAGGTCGCCTCGTCCCACATCCGGTCCTTGCTGACGTCGACCTCGACGCCGTCGATGACGAGCGTCGCCGCCTGCGTCATGGCGATGGCACCCTTGCCGGCCTCCTTTGCGGCCTCGAACTCCTCCATGGAGTTGACGATGTCGTCCATGCTGGGGACGTAGGAGGTCCGGTCAAGCAGTTCCTCGGTGAGTTCGTCCTCGGTCAGTTCCAGTTCGTCGCCGTCGACGCGGAGGAGGTAGCCGTCGTCGGTCGCTTCGAGGGAGAGTCCGTCGCCGTCGTAGACCTCGGTGCCGTCGACGGAGTCGAGTTCGACGTCCTCGCCGTCGACTTCGAGCAGCCAACTCCCCTCCTCGGGCGGGAGCGGCGAGGTGTTGGCCTCGACGACCTGGCCGGGCGTCAGCGACCAGATGCCGGTCATCCCCTTCGCGCGGTTGTCGACCATGCGCTCGCGGTAGCCCTCGACGTCGCGGATGTTGTCGTACGGGCCGTCGACGGCGATGAGACCGGCGGCGCTGGCACCGCGGGAGGTGTTGTGGCGGAGTTCGGCCCACGGCGGCAGTTCGCCGGTGGGCGTCATCGCGCGCATGTCCTTCGTGTAGTCGACCTCGCCGTCGACCAGCATGAACAGGCGTTCGAGGTTGTTCGACGGCTTGCCCATCTCCGTGCGGAGGTCCTCCATCGCGAGTTCGGCCTCGCCGCTCTCGATGATGACCGACATCGAGAGGCTTCCCTCGTCGAGTCCGTGTTCGTCCTCGATGATGGTGATGAACTCGTCGGCCTTCTTCCAGTCGTCGATGTCGCCGACTTCCGGGATGACGAAGCCGTCGATGTGCTCGACCGCGCCGTTCGCGGGGTCGGCGATTTCCATCATGTACTGGAATCCCTGATAGCGCGTCGAGGGGTCCTCGCGGAACCACTCGATGCGCGGGTGGATTTCGCCGGGGAAGTCCGCGCCGTACTCGGCGACGACGTCGATGATGTTCCGGGCACCCTCGTCGCGCATGTTCGGGGCCGTCGCGTCCTCGTTGTCCGGGACCCAGACGTCCGGCGCGCGCATGCCTTCGAGTTGGGCCGCGCTCCGAATCATCTTGGCCGAGTCGTCTTCGCCTTCGACCGCCGTCGGCGACGTGAAGAACGTTCGGACGAACTCTCGTTCGTAGTGTCGTTCGGTGCTCATAAGGGTGTGTCCAGTGAATCTACCTAGGATATTAAAAATGCCGTATGCAGCGAAGGCCGCCGGGGACCTCGCCCATCGCGCCCGGCCCCGCCGACCGGACGACTGGTGGAGTTTAGTGCGTGGCGGCGCCACGGAGAGACGATGACTGACGCAAACCAGAGCGACACGTTCGACGTCGGCGGCGACCTGACGGTTCGCCGACTCGGCTTCGGCGCGATGCGACTGACCGGCGAGGACATCGTCGGCCCGCCGGACGACGAGGACGACGCGCGAGGGGTGATTCGCCGGGCCGTCGACCTCGGCGTCGACTTCGTCGACACCGCCGACTCCTACGGCCCGGGGGTCAGCGAGCGCCTCCTCGGCGAGGAACTCGACGGGAGCGACGACGTCGTCGTCGCCTCGAAAGCCGGCTTGCTCCGCCACCGCGACGGCGAGTGGCTCCCCCACGGCGACCCGGACTACCTCCACAATCAGGTGCTCTGTAGCCTCGACCGACTCGACACGGACGCCATCGACCTCTACCAGTTCCACCGCCCGGACCCCGACGTCGACTTCGCGGAGTCGGTCCACGCCTTCGCCGAGATGAAAGATGCCGGCCAGATACGCCACGTCGGTCTCTCGAACGTCACCGTCGAGCAACTGGAGACGGCGCGCGACGTCGTCGAGATCGCGACGGTCCAGAACCGCTACAACGTCGGCAACCGCGACGACGAGGACGTCCTCCGCGCCTGCGAGGCGCACGACGTCGGCTTCATTCCCTGGGGGCCGATGTACACGGTCGACGAGGAGGGCGTCGCCGGTCCGCTCCGTGACGTCGCCGACGCTCACGACGCCACCCCCCGGCAGGTCGCGCTCGCGTGGCTCCTCCACCACTCGGACGTGACGCTCCCGATTCCGGGGACGTCGAGCGTCGACCACCTCGAATCGAACGTCGCCGCCTCGCGGCTCTCGCTGACCGACGACGAGATGGCGACGCTGAACGCCGTCGACCCGCAGTCGTAGGACGCTGAACGCCATCGGCCCACAGACCCAGGACGCTAACGCGTCTCCGGCGCCCCAGCGCACGCGTCGAGGACGGCCGCCCGACTCCGGCGGAGCGTCGCCAGGTGGTCCGCGTCGTCGAGGACGGTCAGGCGACTCTCCGACAGTCGCTCGTGGAGGCGTCGTGCGCCCTCGACCGGGACAGTGGCGTCGGCATCGCCGTGGCGGATGTGAACGGGGCACGCGACGTCGTCGAGGAGGTCGACCCACGGCTCCGACAGCAGGGCGAACTCGGTCACCGCGCCGCTCGCGCCCGCGTCGAGCGCCTCGACGAAGTCACGCTTGACCGTCTCCGCGACGTCGGCCGGCACCTGGCGCTCGTCTGCGGTGTACTGGGAGGCGACGAACGCGGGCGAGGCACGGGCCGCGATTGCCGTCTGTAGTCGGAGCGCCCCGCCGAGCAAGCGAGGGGTGCGGGCGGCGAGCGCCGCGACCAGCCGTCTGCTCCGCGGCGGGTCGGACTCGACCGACGGCGGCACCGCGCTCGCGACGAGGGAGACGCCGTCGACGCGGGAGGGCTCCGTGGCCGCCATCGCGAGGGCGTGCGGCCCGCCGCCGGAGAATCCGACCAGGGGTGCCGCGTCGACGCCGGCGTCGTCGAGGACGGGCGCGATGAAGGCCGCGGTGTCGTCGAGCGTCCGGTCGGACCAGGGCGACGACGCGCCGAATCCCGGGCGGTCGGGGGCCACCAGACACACTCCGCTCTGCGTGGCGGCCGCGTCGAAGAGCGCGCCCAACCGGCGCGAACCGGGCGTCCCGTGCAGGAACACGACGGGCGTGCCGTCCGGGTCTCCGTACGTCGCGTACGACACGCGGCGCTCGTCGTCGAGAGTGACTGTTCGCGGTTCGTCGGTCGAGTCGGTGGCGTTGGGGGTACCAGTGGTGTCGCTCATCGTTCGCAGGTGGGGCCGTTGCGCGTGAGTTCGTACTGCCGCGTCACTGCGGGGCTTTTTGTCCGGTCGGTGGCGGGGACGACGCCTCGGAGGCGGACCCGTGAACGTCCCTCCGGGAGCGTGAAAACGTTTGATATGGCGGGTCGCCGGTCACTCCGTCGGCGACGCTTCGAGAATCCGGCGTCGAGGCCGTGTTCCGGGCCGCTGGCGGCAATCCAGTCGAGGACGCGTTCACAGTCGCGGAGGGCGGCGGGATACCGGTGTTCGGGCGCGAGGCGATAGTCGACGGCGACGACGGTACGCTCGGTTTCGGCGGCGAGCAACGCACAGAGGCGCTGGTTCGTGTCGAGTCCGCCGCTAATCCATCCGCCGCCGTGGAGGAACACCGTGACCGGCCGAGAGCGTCGGCGACGTCGCCGGACGCAACGGGGTCGTCCCCCCGACGCTCGGCGAGGTACATCACGAGGAGATACTGGGGCGCGCCGCTCATCGGTCCTGATAGTGATTACTGTAAGTCATTACCGGTGGTTCGCCGAGACGGTTCAGCGAACCACCGGTAAACAGTTACAGTAATCACTATGAGAGGGCCCGGTGCCCCGTCCGGAGAGCGCGGCCGGCGGCCGACCGGTCGAGCGTCGCGCGTCGTTCGCGACGGACTCCGAGCGGTCGCCAGCGTCTCGTCCGGGACTGTCGGAGCGGTCGTGGGACGGTCACGTCGACGAGCCTCCGTCGTCGGCCTCCTCCCGGGACGTCGCCGGGCCGTCGCGGTTGCCGTCCCGGGCCGTCGGCGAGTCGCCGTCGCGCCCTTCGGCGTCGGCCTTCTCGCCGACGCCGAAGAGCGCGAGATGGACGGTCGCCCACAGTCGGGCGCGTTCGCCGCGCGGGAGTCGAATCACGGGTCAGGCCCTCCGTACCAGGTGACTCCGGACGGCTCGCTGGCACGTCGCACAGACGTCGTCGAGGCGCACGACCGTCGACAGCAGCGGGTAGTCCACCGGGAACCCCCCGTAGAGATACGACACGAGGCTCCGGTGGCGAACGCCGACGTCGACGCCCCGGTTCGTGGTATCCCGGAGGAACCCCTGTCGCGTCCGCGCGAGTTCCGAACAGCGGTCGCGGTGGCCGGCGAGCGTCTCGTGTCGCCGCCGTAGCGCCGCGAAGCCGAGGTCGGTCAGCGGCGTCTCGTCGGCGTCGGCAACCCACGCGGTTATCTCGTCGACGGCCGCGCCGGCGTCGTCGAGGACGGCCTCCTCCCGGTCGAGGGCTCGACCCAGTACCTCGGTTTCCGTCCGCCGGGCCTTCGCCCGCGAGAGGACGGCTCGCTTCAGGTCGGGCGAGAACGGCGTTTCGGTCGTCGGTGCCAGCGCGACCGCGACGGAGTCGGAGAACTCGTGGCGGACGGTCGCGAGCAGGGACTCGTCGTCGCCGACGTCCGCGACGCTGTGGGGCCGTATCGTCTCGGCGAAGGCTCTCCGAACCACGCGACAGCGGTCGTCAGTCGACGGTTCGCCACGGGAGAGCGGTCCCGAAGTGGCCGTCATCCGCGACGGTGAGGTCGTCGGCTCCGCCGGGACGTCGGCGACGCGGTCGAGGAACGTCTCGAACGCACGCAGTTTCGCGTCGACCGCGTCCCGCTCGGCCCTGACCTGCGAGCGGGCCCGCCGAACGTGTGTCTCGACGGTCATCGGCGGGACTGGATGGGAACGCTCGCGGGCGTCGCCGGGTCGGCCTCCCTCGCGAGGACGACCGTGACGTGCCAGATGCCGTCGCCGCCGTCGACCCGAAGCGACGAGAGGGGCCACGCGGGCCGTCGCCGATAGAGGCCGAGGACGATGGGTAACACGGGGAGCCGTCCGTGCCGCGGGGACAGTGCGTAGTCCGAGATTCGGGCGACGACCGACCGGGTGCCGTCGTCGAGGTCGACCGACCAGGGCGACAGCGTGAATCCCCCGAGCAGTCCGCGCTCCAGGAGGTGTGTGAACGTCGCCGCCACGGGGTCGTCGTCGGCCTCGACCGACTCGATTCTCGTCGCGGCGTCGGCGAGGAGGCCGGCCAGTTCGGCCGGCGACAGGTGCGCGTCGAGTTCGGTCGCCATGCTCTCGAGCAGGCAGAGACAGAGGTCGTCGGGGTCGGCGACGCTCTCGGCGAGGTCGAAGTACGCGTCCATGACGGCCGTCTCGACGGCGTCGTAACCGGCGTCCGAGAGCGACTCGAAGACCGCCGCCGCGACGCCGTGACAGAACTCGACGAGTCGTCGCCCGGTGTCGGGGGTCGCGTCGTGAACGACGGGGTCCGAGAGGGTCCAGGCCCCCGCGTCGGACGGCTGACTGTGCGTCCCTGCCTCCGGGGACGCCTCGCCCGCCTCCTGACAGACGACGAGGTCGTAGTACGGTAACTGCGGGTCGTATCGCCGGAGTGCCGTGCGGTACTGTTCGGCCGCCCTGGCGGCGCTCCGGGCGGTCGCTCGACCCTCGAAGCGCTTTCCCGCGACGGGGACGGGCCGGTCACCCGTTCGCCCGCAGACGACGTAGTACGCCCCGTCGGCACTGGCGAGGGACTCGACGTGCTCCCGAATTTCGACGAGGGTCACGCCGACCACGGGGACCACTCCGAATCGTCCGCGCGGTGGCTCACCCGACGCCGGCCGCGGACGACGCCCGGGGTCGGCGTCGCGGCGTCGACGTGGGGGCCGCGTGTTCGAGGACGCATCGGATTTTAGGTTAGCCTAAAACAATATAGTTCCTGCGGTTTCTCGGGTCGTCTACAGGTCCGCCGTGTCGCCGTGCCGTCGCCGAACGGCCATCGACGCGGGCTCTACGCATCCGTTCGTGATTTCAGCCGAATCCGCACGCACGTCCCGCCGAGGTGGCTGTCGCGCACCGCGAGCGTTCCGTCGGAACTCCGGCAAATCCAGCGCGTCAGCCACAGTCCCATCCCGCTGCTGTGATTGAGTGGTGTCTCCATCTCCGCCGTCAGCACCTCCCGTTCCACGGCCGGAAGCCCGGGGCCGTCGTCCGCGATGCTCACGACGACGGGCCGCGCTGGTAGCTCCCGGTGCCGCCGGGGTGGCCCTGCGGGTTCTCGATGCCGACCAGTCTCCCGCCCGTCGGCGACGCGTAGAGCGCGAAGAGCAACTCGTCGACGACGTAGTAGCGGACGCGCTCGACGTCCGAGCCCTCGGGGACCGGGTCGGCGACGTCGGCGTCCATGCGATGGAGCGCCTCGCGCCGGCGCGACGAATCGAGGGCGGCGAAGGGCTTCCCGTTCCAGGCGCGGGCGTACTCGTCGAGGTAGGCCGCCGCGTTCGCGACGCCGGGGGCGTGGTCCGGGTCGGCGTCCGCGCGTCCCCGGGCGTACGCCGTGACGAACGTCTCGACGTCGTCGACGGCGGTGGGATAGAGCACCTCGGCGGCGGCGACCAGCGTCGCCAGTGCGTCGTCGTCGAGGAGGCCACTGGTCGTTTCGCTGGTGCCGGTCGCCTCGCCGGCATCGGTCGCTTCGTCGGCGGTTGAATCGACCGAGTGGAGCGCCGCGACGCCCCCGCCGACGGCGACGCCCGCAGCACCCAGGGCCGCGAGCGCGTCGCGTCGAGTCAGCTTCATTCGGCCGCGGATTAGGCGGGCCTAAACTTATGAGTTCGGTTCGCGGACGACCAGCTCGGACCGGACGAAGACGCCCTCCGGAGCGGAGTCGGACCCCGGGATATAGGTCGCCGCGCCGCCGCAGGCGCGGGCGTTCCGACAGCGTTCGATGCGGGGCGTCAGCGCGCGCACCCGACCGTTATCGACGACCACCGGGAGGTCGAACCGGTACGAGAAACCCCCCGACGGGCCGTAGTCGACGAACGCGGTCAGGCGGACGACGTCCCGGCCGTCCACGCCGAGGGTTCCGTCGTCCACGGGGCGGACGTCGCCCGACGCGCGGACCCGGCCGGCAGCAATCATCAGGTCGACTTCCAGGGCGTCCGAGACGGTCGGCGCGACGTAGTAGACGCTCCCCTCGTCGGTGGCGACGCGGACGGACACGCCGATTGCGCCGTCGGGGATGCCGAGTTCCGTGTCGAGGCGCACGCGCGACCCGGAGACGTCGCGAACGCGCTGGAGGCGGGCGGCGTCGGGCGACCCCGCGTACGGGGCCCACGCCCCCCGGTAGCCATAGCGATACAGTCGCCGGTCGGGGAACGCGTCGGCCACCGCGAAGGGGTCGTCGTCGAGGGCGTAGACGGCCCGGCCGTCGAAGCCGGGGTCGTTCCGTAACGGCTGGAAGGGGTGGTTGAGCCAGTCGCCGTACGGGTCGGGGACGAGGACGAGCGAGTCCTCGGGCGGCCCTCCCTCGAACGGCGCGTAAGCGTCCTGGTAGGTGCGAGTCACCTCCATGTTCTCCTCGACGCGCCGGTCGAGGTCGTCTGCCGTCACCGACCCGGCCGCGCCCGCGCTCACGACGAGGACGAGAGCGAACGCCGTCCGGGCCAGGCGTCCATCGAGGCGGTCGTCGAGAACCCGGTAGACGAGGCGTCCGCCCCAGAGCGCGCCCGCCGCCGCGAACGCCGCCGTCGGGACGAGCAGGTCGAAGTGGTAGTACGGGCCGAACGCCGAGACGAGGCCGTCGCCCGCCTCGTCGATGGCACCGAGGATGTTGAAGTTGCCCCAGAAGTAGACGTTGCCCGCCGGAATCGAGACGAACAGGCCGGCGAGCGTCGCCGTCCGCGGCGTCACGCGATTGCGGGCGGCGTAGACGACGCCGACGGCCGCGAGGCCGGCACCGAGCGCGCCGCCGGCGACCCACTCCGTGAAGAACAGTTCGACCACCTCCCGGTTCGCACGCAGGGCGAGTTCGGGCGTGTAGCGGACGCCGTGGTCGAGAATCCGGCGGCGGCCGAAGCCGAGGCCGTCGCGCGGTGCGAACGCCTCGTAGGGGAAGCGCCACGGCGACCCCGTCACGACGGCGTTGTACGCGAGGGCGACGCCGACGCCGGCGAGGCCGAGGGCGGCGACGACGGCCTGACGGGGCAGCGCTGCACGCCAGTCGCGCGCGAGGGTCCAGAGCGCGTGACAGACGAGCGGGAGCGCGAACAGCACAGCCGTGTAGGGGCGGGCGAAGAACGCGAGGCCGACGGCCGCGCCGGCGACGGCGGCCCACCGGACGTCGTCGGTGCGGTCGGCGCGCAGGTAGCCGTACGCGAACAGGAGGTTCAACAGCGTCGTCGGCGCGTAGGGGAGAAAGACCGAGGAGTCGACCAGGAACAGCGGCGACGCGAGGACGAACCCGCCGGCGAGCAACCCCGTCGGCCGGTCGAACGCCTCGTGGACGACGGCGACGACGAGGGCGAGGTTGGCGGCGGCGATGCCGACGAGCGCCAGTCGAAAGCCGCCGACGAGTCGCCCCACGGCGAACATCGCGGCGGGGACGGGCGCGTACTTCGGATACAGGCGGTCGCCGTCCTCGACGAAGAACCACGGCCGCAGGGCGTCCTCGACGGGCGGTCGGAGGAACAGTCGGCCGTCGAGGAGCATCGCCGCCTGCTGGAGGTAGACGCCCTCGTCGTGGTTCAGCGAGTGGTAGGGGAACACCTGCGTCGAGACGACCCACACGAGGAGCGCGCCGGCGGCGGCGAGGGCGACGGTGCCGAGTCGGAACGTGCGACGCCGCATCGGTCAGCGGTCGGCGTCCCGGCCGCCCTCCTGGGCCAGAATGACGGCCATCGAGAGGCCGGAGACGAGGACCAGGACGAGCGCCGGCACGGCCGCCTGTCCGTACAGTCCCGCCTCCTGGACGCGCCAGATGTAGGTGACCAGCGTGTCGAACCGGAGGGGACGGAGCAGGAGCGTCGCCGGGAGTTCCTTCATCGTCGTGAGGAAGACGAGCGCCGCGCCCGTGGCGATGCCGGGGAGGATGAGCGGCAGCGTTATCGACCGGAAGGCGTCGAACGGCGACCGGCCGAGCGTCCGCGCCGCCTCGACGAGACGGGGGTCGACCTGTAACGCCGACGTCCGAATCGAGCCGATGGCCTGGGGCATGAACCGGACGACGTAGGCGAACACGAGGAGCGGAATCGTCTTGTACAGCGGCGGGAGGACGTCGAGGCTGAAACTCACGAGCGCGATGGCGAGGACGATGCCGGGCGTCGCGTACCCGACGTACGGCGCGCGGTCGGCGAGGGTGGCGAGCCGGGAGTCGGTGCCGGCCGAGCGCAACGCGATGGGCAGGGCGACCAGAACCGCACCGCCGGCCGCCAGCAGCGACACGTAGACCGAGTTCCACCCGAACGACCACGAGAACGCCATCGACCCGGTGGCGTAGCCGGGGCCGGTGCGGAGGAGCCACGTCCCGAAGATGCCGATGGGGAGCAGGATGGCGACCAGGCCGACGGCCGCGGGGACGAGCATCGCGGCGTAGCGCCACGACCCGAGACTCAGGTCGACCGCGCCGCGGTTCCCGCTGCTCGCGTACGCGCCCGACTCGTCGACGCCGATGCGGGATTCGATGGCGAGGATGACCGTCGTCACCGCGAACAACTGGAGCGAGAGGAGGGCAGCGTAGTCACGCATGAACGCGTTGTACCGGGCGTAGATGAACTGGGTGAACACCTCCACGCGCATGATGTTCGGCGTGCCGAAATCCGAGAGGGTGTAGAGCGCGACCAGCAGCGCGCCGGCGGCGATGCCGGGCGCGATTTGGGGGAGCGTGACCCGTCGGAACGCCTCCCAGCGCCCGGCGTTGAGCGTCCGGGCCGCCTCGACGAGCGAGGCGTCCATCGAGAGCAGTGACGCCCGCGTCGTGAGGAAGACGTACGGGTAGGTGTACAGCGTGAGCACGAGGGCCGCGCCGGTGAAGCCGTACACCGTCGGCACCTGCTCGACGCCGAGGGGGGCTAGCACGTCGGCGAACGCGCCGCGCGGGCCGAACGCCGAGACGGCGGCGAACGCGCCGAGGTAGCTCGGAACCGCCAGCGGGAGCGCGGCGACGACGGTCCAGAAGCGTCGGAACGGAATCGTCGCCTGCACGGTCAGCATCGCGAGGGCGACCCCGATGACGACGCTCGCTGCAGTGACGACGGCGACGAGGCCGAGGGTCCGGACGAGCACCCGGAGCGTCGTCGGGGCGACGGTGAGTTCGAACGCGCGCGACCCGAGACCTGCGACGTCGACGAGGAGCCAGCCGAGCGGGAGCACGAGCGCGGCGGCGATGGCCGCGGCGAGGAGCGTCAGACCGGTTCCCAGCGCCGTCGTCTCGTCGCCCGAGATGCGGTCACCGACCGATGCGAGCCACTCGCGAGCGCTCATCCCAGCACGCCGGCCTCACGCATCAGTTCGAGGGTCGGTTCGATGTCGGACAGCTTCGACAGGTCGATGTCCGGCGGATTCAGTTCGTCGATGGTCGGCAGTCCGCCTACGGGCTTGACGCCCGGAATCATCGGGTAGGCGAAGCTGACCGTGGTGAAGAACTCCTGGGCCTCGGCCGACAGCAGGTGGCGGATGAAGTTGTTCACCAGGTCGTCCTTCTCGGTGCCTTTGATTCTGAGCGCGCCCGCGACGTTGACGAGGCCGCCGGCGTCGCCCTCCGTGAACGCGAGGTCGATGGGCGCGTCGGGACGCTGATTTTTCACCCGCATCGCGTAGTAGTGGTTGGCGAACCCGGCCGCGAGCGCGCCGTCGGACACCTGCTGGGAGACGACGAACTCGTTGGGGAGGCGCTCGATGCCGGTCTCGCGCATCGAGACGAGCCACCGTCGAGTCGCTTCCGGGCCCCTGAGAATCCGCATCGCCGTCACGAAGGACTTGAACGCGCCGTAGGTCGGGGCCCACCCCATCGTGCCCTGCAGGGCCTCCGTGTTCGGGAACTCCCGGACCTTCGAGGGGATGTCGTCGGCGCTCAACTGGTTCGTGTTGTAGGGGACGCTCCGCGCTCGGCCGGCGACGCCGACCCAGGCGTCGTCGTCGCCCCGGAAGCCCGACGGGACGGGGTCGACGACGTCGTTCGGGAGCGACTCGTAGGCGTCGTTGTCCGCGACGAACCCGAGCGAACTGGCGTCGATGGACCAGAAGACGTCCGCCTGGGGCGACCCGGCGCTGACCTCCTCGACGACCGTCTGGGCGAGCGACGACGACGACGCACTGCTCGCGAACACCTGAAACTGCGGGTAGATTTCCTGGAGCATCTCGACGAACTGGTAGTAGATGCCGCCCTCCCCGCCGCCGATGTAGAGGTTCAGCGACCCCGACAGGTCCGGCAGGTCCTGAATCGACGTACCCTCCGGGGCCGGCCGCCCCTCCGCGAGCACGCCCGACCCGCGAAACGCGGTCAGCGACGGCACCTCCACGGTCTGGGAGCCGCCGGAACCGTCTTCGCTTCCACCGGGGCCGCTTTCGCCCCCGCCGGACCCGCCGCCAAGGACGTCCGAGAGTCCCGAACAGCCGGCCAGCCCGGCCAACGAGCCGACTGCGGCCGTCTCCAGTACTCGCCGTCGCGTGAGACGTTCTCCTCGTTCCATAGTTTTAGGCCACCCTAAATCAACTAAACGCTTGTGGTTCGTCTCTCAGTCGTCGGCCGGGAGCCGTCGGTCGACCGACGTCGATTCGATTGCGTCCAGGCAGTCGAGCCAGTCGCACATATACTCCCCGCAGTAGTTCAGGAACGCGCCGTTGTTCCAGTCGCTCCAGTCGCCGGCGACGAGTTCGTCGGCGATGGCGCGGAAGACGCCGGCGTAGGAGTCGGCGTCCGCCCCGGCGTCGTCGACGATTTCCCAGAGGTGTTCGTTGAGTTCGAGACCGGCGACTTCGTTCTGCAGGTCGTCGAACGTCGACCGGGGTGCCTTGTTGTGCTCACAGAGCGGCGCTCCGTTGTACACCTGCTTGTCGAGGACGTCGCAGGCGCGCTTCAGGAACACGCCCGACCAGATGTCGTCGAAGCGGCCGACGTTCCAGGAGTTGTCGTCCATCGGCAACTGGTAGAACGCCGGGACGACCTCGCGCTCGAAGGCGAGGTTCATCGAACAGACGGTGAGGTAGTTGCCGGCGGCGGCGACGAAGTCCTCGCCGACGTCGTCGGCGTCGGTCCGGGTCTGGGCCTGTCCCCTGAGGTCGCCGTCCATCAGGATGCGCACGGCGTCGAGGTCCGGAACGTTCGTCCAGAGTCCCTGGGACGCGACCACGTCGTCGACGTGCTCCGTCCCGACTTCGACCGTCTCGTCCATCGCGGCGTAGGGATAGCCCCGGGGGTAGAGGTCGTTGTCGCCCTGGTAGAGGACGTTCACCCACTGCTCGTCGGAGCGGACCGACGGGAGTTCCCCCTCGTAGCCGAGGTTCGCGAGGTGCGTCCCGAAGAAGTCGTGGTCGGGATGGGGGAGCGTGTCGTCGTCGATGAAGAAGCCGTAGTCGAACGCCTCGTTCGCCCAGAGGTAGAGCAGCCCGAACGACGTCTGGGCGTGGCTGGCCTCGGGGACGAGTTGGGCGTAGTCGGACACGCCGTAGTCGTCGAACCACTGCTCGCGAGCGCGCTCGTCGAAGACGGCCCCCGAGACGCCCTCCTCGTCCAGCATCGCGCGCATTCCGTCGGTGTCACAGAAGTCCTCCGTGACGAGGACGACGAACAGCCGGTCGAGGTCGAAGCCGTGAGTCCGCGCGTTCTCGAAGTAGGTGCGCAGACACTCGTACTCCCGGATGGTTGGAACGACGACACAGATGTCGGAATCAGCGCTCATTCGTACGCACAGAGAGTTTAGGCAAACCTAAAAGATTAGCGATGTGGCGAGGCGGGGCCACGGCGACGCCGAAAGGAGAGACAGGACTATGCGTCGGTCGACCGAAGCGACGCCATGGCTCCGTGGGTCGAGCGGCCGGCGTTCCACGTCGGGATGGTCGTCGCCTGGGCGTTCGTGACCGTCGGTGTCGTCTGGCGATACCGGCGTGGCGACTGGCCGCGGCTACGAACCGTCCTGTTCGTCTCGATGGCGGCAGCCTGGGCCGCCCGGTCCGTCCCCGAAGCCGCGTCGCTCGTGGGCGTCGGGTCGCCGGTCACCGACCGGCTCTTCGCCGGGCTTTCGCTCGTCTTCGTCGTCGGCCTCGGATACGCCGTCGTGCTCTGGCGGCGGTCGGAGTCGTGACCGGCCGACAGTACACGCCGGGTGAGGTCGGACGTAACTCGCGGGCGCCGGAGACGCCAGCGGACACCCACACTTACGTAGGAGCGGGAACACACGTACCGATGCAACCATGAAGAAGGTCCTCGCAAGCCTCGGCATCGGCAACGCCACCGTCGATACGGTCCTCCCCACCGAAACCGTCCGTCCCGGCGAAACCGTCGACGCGGACGTCCACGTCGTCGGCGGCAACGCCGAACAGGAGGTCGGCACGATTCGCTTCGAACTCGAGACGCGCTATCGCACCGAAGAGGGGTATCAGGAGGCCGACGTCGACCGGTTCACGCTCGCCGAGGGGCTGACCATCGAACCCGGCCAGGAGGAGACGCGCTCGGTGTCAATCGACGTCCCGTACGCGACGCCGGTCACCGTCGGCGGCGTCGACGTCTGGGTCGAGACGGAACTCGACATCGACATGGCCCTCGACCCCGAGGACAAAGACTACCTCGACGTCCGACCGACGCCGCGCCTCCAGACCGTCTTCGACGCGATGGACGACCTGGGGTTCTCGCTCCACGACGCCGAGTGCGAGGCGGACCCCTACGGTCGATACACCGCCGGCCAGCGGTTCGTCCAGGAGTTCGAGTTCCGGGCGAACGCCGGTCGCTTCCGGGACGACCTCGACGAAGTCGAACTCGTCGCCCGTCCCGGCCCCGACGAACTGACGCTCTTCGTCGAAATCGACCGCCGCGGCGGCCTCCTGAGCGAGATGGCCGAGACCGACGAGCGCAAGACGCGGACGTCGATTCGGTCGACGGACGTCGCGACCGTCCGCGACGACCTGGCGACCCTGATCGAGGAGCACGTCTGAGCGTCCCGTCAGTGCTTCGCCTGCTCCGCCCCCGGCGGCGTCTCGCCCTCCCGTTTCTCGTCGCCCTCTACCCGTCGCTCTGGCTGACGGTTCGCGGGACGGGCGTCGCCCGCGGGCCGCCGGCGGACCCACCCCGGTTCGTCGCGTCCGTCGTCGGAGCGGTCGCTCTCAGCTACCTCGTCGCGGCGCTGGTGACCGCCCTGATTCCGCTCGACGCGGCGTCGCTCCCGCCTCGCGTTCACCGGGTCGTCGCGCCGCCGAACGCGACGCTCCTCGTCGTCGGCGTCGTCACGCTGGCGCTCGGCGTCTACGTCGGGGGGTCGTTCGTCGTCGAGTTCCCGCGCTGGCTCGACGGCGCGGCCCGCGTCGTCGGCGTCGCCCTCGGCTGGCCACTCGTACTGGCGACGCTCGGCCTGCACGCCGTCGGCAACGCCGCCCCCGCGCTTCGAGTCCCCTTCGCCGTCGAACTGTTCGTGACGCTGGTCGGCGTCGCGACGTCCGCCGTCTGGGTCGTCGTCCTCTCGGGGTGGCTGGCCGAGGGGGTTCGCTCCCTCGTCGACGCCGGCGGCGAGCGCTGACCGACGGGAAACGCCGCCCGCCGTCACTCGAACTCCGTCTCCGGGCCGAGCAGCGCCGGATTCCGGAACCGACGTATCAGGAAGAGGCCGGCGACGTAGTGGACCAGGGGGTTGAGAAACAGGAAGACTCCGAGGAGAGAGAGGGAGACGCCGCCCGCAATCCACAGGTGGACGTTCGGAGTCCAGTCGGAACGGCTCTCGCGAACGGCCCCTAGCTCCCGGGAGAGGGCGTAGTAGAAGACGGGGGCGAACACGAGAATCGGACCCCCCGCCAGCGTCCAGAGCGTCTCGGCGTCGGCGGGAATCACCGCCGGCCAGAGGACGCCGACCACCGACCAGGCGAGGTTGACGCCCGCGAGGCCGACGAGCACGTACCACCATCGAGTACGGTCCATATTCGCTAACGGGAAAGCGAACGGAAAACAGTGTGGACGCGCCGGGGAACATTCATGTCGGCCGCTCGCGACAGTGGCTCCCGTATGGCGGTGAGCGTCACCACTGGACGTCGACTGCCCGGTATCGGTCGGCCACGCACGACCGAGACGAGACGAGTCACTCACACATGACCGAACCCGCCGTCTACGACCACGTCCGCGCAACCGACGCCGACGTTCCGGACGGCACCTACCGCGTCGTCGGACGGAGCGAGCGGCGCGTGACGCTGCTCCGCGTCGCCGACGCCGACGGACGACGCGTTCACACCGGCGACGTCGTGAGGGTCGACGCGGAAGAAATCGGCCGGTTCGACTCGGTTGGGAACCCCGACGGGAATCGACCGCTCCGGCCCGCAGTCACGTCGAAACTGGCGGCGACCTACTGGTCGCTTCGGGCGTTCGGTCACGAACTACGGCACCGCCCGGTACCGGCGGCCGCCGCGGGAGGGCTCGTCGCCGTCGGCCTTCTCGGCAGGTCACGGCTCCCGTTGCCGGACGTCGCCGTCGGCGGACTGATTCTCGTCGGGAGTCTCGCGCTCGCCTACGTCGGCAGCGGTCGACTTCGAGGGCCTGCCTCGGGACGCGAGTAGCCTCACCGCGCCGCGGGCCGCTCCGACGCCGCGGTGATTCGCCACACCGACCGCGACGCGACGACGGCGATGACGAGTTCGAGGCCGCCGACGGCGACGAACGCCGGGAGGAAGCCGTACAACTCCGTGACGACGCCGCCGACGAGGAACCCGCTCAACATCCCGAGGCTCCCGAAGACGTTGAACCCGCCCATCGCCACGCCGCGTTCCGACGCGGGGACGACGTCGGTGACCAGCGCCATCGTGGTCGGCGACACGAGCGCCCCACAGACGCCGACGACGACCATCAGCGCGGCCGCGAGGGCGTACCCCGGCGCGAGGCCGACGGCGACGATGGCGACGCCGTACAGCATCGACCCGACGACGACGGGGAGAAAGCGACCGACTCGGTCCGACAGCGCGCCGACGTGGTACTGGCAGACAGCGAAGGGAACGAAGAACAGCCCGAGGGTGACCCCCGCCTGTGCCGCGCCGATACCGAACGTCTCCCGGAAGTAGGCGACGCCGGTCAGTGCGAAAAAGCCCGCGGTCAGGCGGTCGATGTAGCCGAAGGCGTACGGCACGAGCAGCCTCGGCCGTCGGAGAACGCGGTCGGCGATGGCGTCGAAGGCCAGCCCGTCGTCCGGGTTCCGGTCCTGAATCGTCGCCGCGAGCACCGCGGCACCGGCGAGCAACGCGGCCCCGCCGTACAGGGGCGCGAGCGGGTCGAGCGTCGCGAGCTGGCCGCCGACGACCGAGCCGAGGGCCGCGCCGAGGCCGATGGCGGTGCCGGCCGCCCCCATGTTTCGCCCGTGGCCCCCCGAGAGGTCCATCAGCATCGTGATGGATAGCGAGAACGCGCCGATGGTGAACGCCCCGCCGACGACCCGCAACAGCAAGACGGCGCCGAAGCCCAGCCCCGTTCGCGGAACCAGCGAGACGGCCACGTAGCTCGCGGCCCCACCGCTCGCACCGAGGACGACCAGCGGCGTCCGCCGGCCGAGGGCGTCGCTCACGGCGCCCCAGAGGACGGCACAGACGACGAACGCCCCGAACTCGGCGACGAGAAACCACGTCCCGGCGAGGATGTCGTCGCCGCCGCCGAGGGCGACGACCGTGTCCGCCAGACCGGGATAGAGGAACACCTGCGAGACGAGGACGCTCCAGACGATGGCGGCGAGACGGCGTCTGTCGCTCATGGCCCCGTCGCCGGCGTGGCGTCGTCTCTCGGCGACGCCGGGTCGTCTCCCCGGGCCGCTAGTCCCTCGGTCGTTCGATTCACGCTACCTCCGGGTTGGTCGGCGGACGTTGATAGGGGCTTCGGAGCGGCCGACGTGCGACGGAATCGACCGATTCCGGCGACGAACCCACGTTTCGAGAACCGAACCAATCGTTCTTTACTCCCGCGGTTGACAGTATCGGTATGGCACGAGCCGAACCCGGAACCGCGACGGGCGGTGGCGGATCGCTCGTGAGTCTGCCCCAGAATCCCCTCGGATACGTGGCAATCGTGTTGGCCCTCGTCACCGGCGTCATCCACCTGCTTCTCGCACCGAGAGTCGTCAACTTCAGCCAGACGCTGGCCATCCTCTTCGCCCTCAACGGCGTCGGCTTTCTGGGTGGCCTCCTCGTCTACCTCACGCGATTCTGGCGGCGGGAACTGTACCTCGTCGCCGCCGTCTACAGCCTCCTCACGCTGGTGGCCTTCTTCGTGTGGCCGCCGGGGGGCGAAATCGAGTTCGTCGCGGCGTTCTACCGCGGCTCCGAGCTGAACGTGATGGCCGTCGTCGCGAAAGCCGTCGAAGCCCTCCTCGCCGTCTGTACGGCGTACCTGTACGTCTCCGAACCCTGAGGAGGCGGAACGGACGCCCGTTCCGAACACTGCTCGGTTTGAAAACACTTTTCTTCGACGTCACTCGAAGCAGGAGGTATGTCCGTCCTGAAAGCCCTCCGACAGACGCCTCGCGCCCTCCAGCGCAACCCCGTCGTCTTCGTCCCCGTGCTGGCGGTGATGCTGTTCCAGATACCGCAACTGGTCTTGCAGTCGGTCAATCCGCTGCTGGCGAGCGCCGTCTCGCTCGCCATCTCGCTCGTGTTCCTGTTTCTCACGCCGTTCTTCCAGGCGGGAATCGTCGCCATGGCCGACGAGGCCCTCGACGGACGGACGTCGCTGGCCACCTTCGTCGACGCGGGCAAATCGCACTACGTGTCGGTGTTCGTCGCCTACCTCCTCATCGTCGGCGTCAACCTGGTGCTCGGCTTCGTCGTCTTCGTCGCCGCCCTGGTCGGCGGCTTCGCGTTCCTCGGCGGCGGTCACTTCGGCGCGGTGGGCATGGGCGTCATCGCCGTCCTCGGCGTCGTCGCCCTCGTCGTCGTCTTCGCCTACCTCGCGTTCGTCTTCCTCGTCCAGTTCTACGGACAGGCCATCGTCCTCGACGGGCACAGCGCCATCGACGGCCTCAAA
>JBDGTU010000042.1:0-33054 GCA_042216495.1 Haloferacaceae archaeon | reverse complement strand
GTCGCGCGCAGCGAAGCGAGCACGTCCGACCGTGGTTCAACTCCCTCCCGGCCCGCTCCGTCTCCAACGGTTTTCAGTCACTCCGAGCGGTCGTACCTCCCGAATTCGGGCAACGAGGGTCTGTACCCCCCGTCCCGAGAGCGCCGTCAGTTCGCTCAGTCACCGACTGGCCCGGCATCCTGCGACGGGCACACGACGCGGTGAGGCTCTGTCGGTGAACCCGGTACGACTGAAGCGAGACTTTTCATACGCCGACGCGCAATAGAGCGGTATGAGCGGAACGAAGTCGGGTCCCGGTACGTCTCAGTCTCGGATCGTCAGTACCGAGGACGTACTTGGTGGCAAACCGCGCATTGATGGGACGCGGATCGGGGTGTACTTCGTCCACGAACGGGTGGAAGGGCGGGGCCTCGAACCCCGGACGGTCGCGGATCGACACGACCTCGATGTCGCCGACGTGTACCGTGCACTGGTCTACTATCACGACCACCCGGACGAGATGGCGAGGATCGAGCGAGAACGGAAGGGACTCCGTGAGAGCGCGGAGTCCGATCCGA
This sequence comes from Haloferacaceae archaeon, assembly GCA_042216495.1. Classification (GTDB taxonomy): domain Archaea; phylum Halobacteriota; class Halobacteria; order Halobacteriales; family Haloferacaceae; genus Salinirarus. The sequence goes on along the minus strand of JBDGTU010000042.1, from coordinate 32,497 downwards.
ACGTGGCGACAGGCCCTGCGGATCTGGAGTAACGGAATCGGATGTCGGTGACGTTGCCGCTGTTGTTCGACGAGGATACGGAAGCGAAGTTCGCCCGACTCTGCGAGAAGGAGGGTCACGATGTCGAGCGAGTCGTCGATGTCTCGGAACTGGGCCGAGGAGCGAAGGATACCCAAATCCGACGGTACGCTAACTCGACGGATCGGATCGTCGTGACTCACGACGACGATTATGTAAGCGGGACTCGGGCGGATGACGACAGGACCTTTTATGCACCGAACCAGCGGCTGTCGGCGTTCGAACTCTATCGCATTCTCTCTGCCGTCTGTGACGCGGTCTCCTCAGCTGAGGAACTGCCATCTACCGTGTATCTGACCGAGGACTGGCTCTAACGCCCGGCGCTTCCCCGGTTCGACGGGCCGTAGCGTGCACTGGTTAGCCCACAGCAGGAGCGCGGCCCCGGGAATCGACTGCGGGGCGACCGACGGGAGCGTTCAACTCCCTCCCGGCCCGTGAGAGAACGCCGAGCGACAGCGAGCGGTTTCGAACGACCCACGGTAGGTGTGAACGAGAGAACGCCGAGCGACAGCGAGGCGTTCGCGTGGTTCAGCTCCCTCCCGGTCCGCTCTCGTTCTGGGCGTCAGCGAGCCACAGAGCGACCGCCGGAGAGTGGACCGACCGGGCGGGTCTTCCGTCGCGAGAAGGCCGCTCGAGGCGCACGTCGCGACCTCCGTAGCGAACTCACCGACAGTCTCTTGTCCGTTCCCGAACGAGGGAGACGACATGTCGGTCCCCGGTACTCGACGGTCGAACCGACGCGTAGACGTCCCTCGTCCTCCGGCACGCGTTCGAGCACTTATTCGCGTTCCGGAACGTCCACGGACGCCGAATCGGACTGTACTGCCCGGATGGCCGTCGTTGCCGCGACGTCCGGCCGCTCGGGCTCGACGTCGGTGACCTCGTACGTATGGACTGGACGACTCCCGTCGTCGTCGGACTCTTCGTGACCGCTTGCCTGCTCGCACTCCGCCAGTCCCGGACGGAGGGCTGGTCCCGAATCGAAAGCTCGGCACCTCACTCTTCCTCGTCGGGATGGCGGTCGGGCTGTTTCTCGACGACGTTCTCGGAGCCGAGTCGTCGTTCCAGCGGTTGGCCGAGCCGATGGGAGCCGTCGTCGCCCTCGGTGGGCTGCTCGTCTCGTGGGTCTGGCGGCCGGACTGACGGTCACGCGAGCGAGCAGCGCCGCAGTAGGGACGAAAGAGCCGACGGCGAGCGTGCAGTACCGTCCGCAGGAATCCGGGGTTTCGCGGGTCAATCGGCTCCAGCACCCGGCTCGTCGCCCCGCGTCTCGTTTCCGAACTCGCGTTCGTACCACGGCGGCGGCGTCACCGACGTCGACCCGAAGCGGCCGTAGGTCACCTCGACGACGACGCGGATGGGGCCGTCGTCCGTCTCGCGCCGATAGCGCGCGGTCAGGTCGCGGACCAATCCCCGCGAGTCGACGTACGCGACGACGGTGTAATTCTCGGCACGAGCCGCACCCAGACCGGTGGGTCGACCCCGGCCGACGAGGCGATACAGGACGTCGTCGCCGCGGCTTCGCCGTTCGGTCACCGTCGTCTCGGGCGTCGAGAGATACTCGGTGACCAGCGTGTACCGCACCGTCGAGGGGTCCGCGTAGAGCGCGGGCGCGCCGCCGCTGGACTGAATCCGCCGATACCGCGTCCCGTCGTCGCTCGCGTCGGCGATGTACCAGTCGCTCCCGTCGTAGTAAACCGCCTGTACCGGCGTTCGCGACTCCGGCCCTTCGAGCGTCGTCTCGCCGAAGAAGCGGTCGCCGTCGACGGCGACGTCGGTGTCCCGCTGGACGCGGGTTCCGTTCGGTTCCCAGCCTCGCGGCCGGGAGTAGTCCAGCCAGAGGGTGTAGGCGCGCCCGTCGAGTACGCGACTGTGAGCGCTCGCCAGCGCACTGAGGTTCGTGACGCCCGACGTCCCGACGCCTGGAGGCGAGTCGGCGTCGGCACGGGACGGTGAGGACGACCCATCGTCGGGCGTCGCGGTTGCCGTCGGCGCTCCGGCCGACTGCTGGTCGGCGTCGTCGGCGTCGGCGGACGGTGGGGCGTACGCCGCTCCCGCGACGACGACGAAACAGGCGACCAGAACGAGGGCGAACGGCGTCGACCGGGCCGTCGACGCGACGGCAGCGCCCCGGTTTCGGAGGCGCGTCGACAGGGGTGGCGCGAGTTCGTCCGGTGGCGCACCGAGGTGGCGCGTACAGAGGTCGACTGCGACTGGGCGGTCGACGGCGTACAGCAGCATCTCACAGAGGTCGGTCGCGTCGAGGACGCGGACGTCGTCCGAGACGTCGGGGCGGTTCCCACCGATCGCGACGACGACGTCGACCCGGCGCTCCGGACCGGAGGCGCGGGCGGTGGCGACGTAAACGACCTGCGACTCGCCGTTGCGGTCGGCGACGACGACGTCGCCCTCCCGTGTCGTCTCGAATCCCCGTGCGGACCACAGGTCAGCGACGAGTGCCCGGCACGCCGCGGCGTCGAGGCGTCGGAGGTGGGACTCGACGCGCCCGGGGTCGACGCGGGTCATCGTCGGGAGCGCGCCCCGCCGACGCACGCCACTCGACGAGGGGCGGAGGGCAGTTCCCGAACGGGGACTGCTCTTCTGGTCGGTGTACGGGCCATGTGTGACGCACGTACGAACCGAACCGACAAATAGTGTCGTCCGAAACGGCGTGACGGTTCGACACGGGGTGGCACGCTCCTCGTCGTCTGCCGAAAAATACTGTTCGGGGGGCTGGTTCATACGGATTGTACGCGCTCAGTCTCACGCCGACCGCTCACAGTCGGGGCCGTCGTGGGGCGCAGAGAGCGCACTCCGTCTCATAGTGATTACTGTAAGCCAGTACCGGTAGTTCGCCGAACCGCCTTGGCGAACCACCGGTACACAGTTACAGTACTCACTATCAGTCGGTGGCGGCGAACTCGCGCCAGTAACAGGCCGGACACCGACCCAGGTCGCTCTCTTCGACGAGCGTCTCGCCACACGCCGGACAGCACGTGCCGAGGGCGGCGCTCATCCGCTCCACCCGCCTGCCATGTCCTGGCGGACTCGGCCGCGCCACCGTTCGAATCCCGATTCGCAGTCCGGGTGGTCGTCGATGTGGTCGATGAAGCCGGCACCGCCGTCGACTAGCGACTCGCTACAGAAGGGACACCGGGTCGGGTCGTCCCAACTCGCCTCCGTCGGTACGCTGCTCGCGTTCATACGCGTCGAGAGGGGAAACAGCGTGTTAAGACTAGTGTATATGTAGACTAATCTAAATAAGTCGGAAGGTATGTCCTTATATGCCAATATAATGTTTTCTCACGTTGGGAGTCGTCCGTCGTCCCGAACGGGAGTGTCGGTCGGAGCCGGCGCTGTCGGCTGCGGACGACGACGTGGGAGGCTGCGAATCGGCCGACGAACGGAGAATCAGCCGACGAACGTGGGTTCGAGTCGTTTCTGGGCCACTTCGCGTTCCAGGTGCGACCGGAACGTCTCGGGGTCGACGTCCTTGGTCTCGCGTTCCTTCCGGTCGCGAACGGCGATGGTGCCCGCGCTCTCCTCGTCGTCGCCGACGACGACCATGTACGGGACGCGGTCGGTCTGGGCCTCCCGAATCTTGCGCCCGAGCGTCCACGAGCGGTTCTCGACGTCGACGCGGAAGTCGCCGAGCGTCTCGGCGATTTCGTCCGCGTAGTCGAGTTGGTCGTCGCTGATGGGCAGGATGCGCACCTGTTCCGGCGCGAGCCACGGCGGGAACTTCCCGTTGAAGTGCTCGATGAGGACCATCAGGAACCGCTCGTAACTTCCGTAGAGGGCGCGGTGAATCATCACCGGCCGGTGGTCCTCGTTGTCCTCGCCCGTGTAGGTCAACTCGAAGCGCTCGGGCATGTTGAAGTCGAGCTGGACGGTCGGGCCGTCCCACTTGCGCCCGAGGGCGTCCTCGAAGGCGAAGTCGATCTTCGGCCCGTAGAACGCGCCGTCGCCCGACTCCAGTTCGTACTCGATGTCCTGCGAATCGAGGACGGACCGGAGTTGCGTCTCGGCTTTCTCCCAGATTTCGTCGCTGCCGACGCTCTTCTCGGGACGGGTCGCGAGCGCCACCTCGTAGTCGAGGCCGAACGTCTCGAAGACGGTGAAGATGTTGTCCATCACCAGGTTCACCTCGGCTTCTATCTGGTCCGGCCGGACGAAGACGTGGCCGTCGTCGATGGTGAACGCCCACACCCGCGAGAGCCCCGAGAGCTCGCCGCGCTGTTCTTTCCGGTAGACCTTGCCGTCCTCGAAGTACCGCACCGGCAGGTCGCGGTAGCTCCAGGACTTCCCGTCGAAGATGGTCGCGTGACCCGGACAGTTCATCGGCTTCAGGCCGTACTCCTCGTCGTTGACGTCCAGCAGGAACATGTCGTCGACGTAGTTCTCGTAGTGGCCCGACTTCTTCCACAGCTCCGTCCGGAACAGGTGGGGCGTCTCGACGGGTTCGTAGCCCGCGTCGAGGTTGAGCTGTCGGGCGTAGTCCGCGAGTTCGTCCAGGACGCGCTTGCCGTTGGGATGATAGAGTGGCAGCCCCGGCCCCGTGACGTCGGGGATGGAGAAGATGTCGAGTTCCTGGCCGAGTTTGCGGTGGTCGCGCTCCTCGGCCTTCCGTCGGCGTTCGAGGAACTGCTCCAGTTCACCTTCGCTCTCGAAGGCCGTCCCGTAGACGCGCGTGAGCGTCTCGTTGTCCTCGTCGCCGCGCCAGTAGGCAGAGGAAATAGAGAGCAGTTCGAACGCGCCAATCGCCCCCGTCGACTCGACGTGTGGGCCCTTACAGAGGTCCTCGAACTCCGCCTGCTCGTAGAAGGAGACGGGGTCCTCGCCCGCAGCCTCGCGTTCGAGGACGTCCCGCTTGAACGGGTTGTCGTCGTACTTCTCGAAGGCCTCCTCGCGGGGGACGAGTTTCCGCTCGATGGGGATGTCGGCCTCGATGATCTCCTCGGCCTCCCCCTCGATGGCCTCGAGGTCGTCGCTGTCGAGGTCGACGCCCGCGACGTCGTAGTAGAACCCGTCGTCGGTCCACGGCCCGATGGCGAGTTTCGCCTCGGGGTAGAGTCGCTGCAGGGCCTGCGCGAAGACGTGGGCAGCCGAGTGCCGGAGCACGTCGAGGTACTCCTCGCTTTGCTCCGTGACGATGACGAGTTCGACGTCGTCGTCGAGTTCCGTCCGTTCGTCGACGAGGTCGCCGTCGACGACGCCCGCCACCGTGTCGGCACCGAGTCCCGGTCCGATTTCGTAGGCGACGTCCTCGACGGTAGAACCCTCCTCGACGGTGATTTCCGACCCGTCCGGGAGCGTAACTACGATGTCACTCATACCGGCACCAAATCGGACGAACGGAATAAGTGTTGTTGAGACGGCGTCGCAGTCGGGTTCTCGCCCGATACGGGTTTAGGGCTTCGCACGGTACGTGGTGGCATGAGGCAGTCGGCGACCCCGCTCACCGACCGCCATCTCGTCGCCGTCGCCCTCGGGTCACTCCTGGGTGCCGGTATCCTCTACGTCCCCGACGGCGTCGAGAACTTCGCCGGCCCCGTGACGCCGCTCGCCTATCTCGGAGCCACCGTCGCCGTCTGCACTCTCGCCGTCGCCTACGCCGTCTTCCTGTCGAGCCCCCTGGCCGAGAACGGCGGCGGCGCCTACCGCTTTCTCTCTCGAACCTGGCACTCGCGCTCCGTCGCCTTCCTCGTCGTCTGGCCGGCCGTCGGGGGGTACGTCGCGCTCGTGGCCCTCCTCGCGGCGGCGCTGGGCGAGGCGCTGGCCGCCGTCGTCCCTCTCTCCGCGACGGCCGGTGCACTCGTCGTTCTCGGGGTGAGCGCGGCCGTCCACGGACTCGGCCCCCTCGTCGCCGGACGCGTCCAGCTAGGTCTCACTGGCCTCCTCGTGGCGTCCCTGCTCGCGCTCGTCGTCGCGGCCGCCTCCGCGTTTGACCCGTCGAACTTCACGCCGCTCTTGCCGACGCCGGCCCTCCGGAACGCGCCGCTCGCGTCGCTCTCGACGGCGGCGGCCGTCGCCCTCTTCGGCTTCGTCGGCTTCGATGTCGTCGTCACGGCCGTCGGAGCCGCCGACCACCCCCGACGCGACGGCCCGCGCGCCCTCCTCGTCGGCGTCCTCGGTGCGGGTCTTCTCTCGACCGTCGCCGCGTTCGTCACCTTCGGCGTCGTCCCCTGGTGGCAGCTTCTCTACGCCGGTTCGCCGTTCGCCGACGCCGCCGCCTCCGCGCTCGGCGTCGACGTCGGGCGCTTGCTCGGCCCGGTGGCCACTCTGGCGACGGCGTCGGCTCTCCTCGCCCTGCTGTGGCCCCCGTCGCGGATGCTCGCCGGGTTCGGCGAGTTGCTGCCGCCGCTCGCCCGACGCAATCGGGTCGGTGCGGTCGACCTGTCGCTGGGAGTCGTCGTCGTCGCCGCCGGCGGAATCGTCGTCGTCGACGGCCTCGCGCCCGCGCTGTATCTCGCGGTTGCGAGCCTCGCCGTCCAGTACGTCGGCCTCGCGGCGACGGCGACGGCGCTCCCGTTCGTCCGGCCGGCGCTGTACGAGCGCTGTCGGCTTCGGCCACGCCCACTCGCCCTCGTCGTCGTCGGCGTCGCCGGCGTCGGCGTCGCCGGCGTCTTCCTCTGGCGGACGCTGACGCTCGACCCGGGGGCCGTTCTCCGGTGGACCCGGTGGTCGCCCGCGCTCTCGTCGGGGACGTCGGACCGCCTCATCTCCGGACCGATGCGGAGTGTCGTCCCGGCGATGCTCGCGTGGGAGACGCTGGGCGTGGCGGCGTTCGTCGTCGCCGCCGACTACCGGGACGCCGCCGGCGTCGACCTGCCGTCGATGACCGCAGCCGACGACGACGCCCCGTAACCGAAAGTCGCAAGCCCGCCCGCGACCACCTCCAGTCGATGGAGTCGGGCACCGTTCCCCTCGCCGACGTCGACGGACCGTTCGACCTGCAGTCGACGCTCGAAAGCGGACAGAGCTACCGCTGGGACCGGGCGGACGGGGAGATGTACGACCGGACCGACGCCCACGGCGGCGACGCCTGGTACGAGACGGTCGTGCCCCCGCTCGACGGCGTCGACGACGAGCGGGCCGTCGTCCGGGTCAGGCAGGTGGCCGACCGCCTGGAGTGGGAGTCGACGACCGACGCCGTCCCCCTGCTCTCGCACCTGCTCCGCCTCGACGACGACCTGGACGCGATTCGGGCGGCGACGCCGGACGACTCCCTCGTGGAACGGGCGTTCGACGCCTACCCGGGGATGCGCCTCGTACGCGACCCGCCGTTCCCGTGTCTCGTCTCCTTCATCTGCTCGGCGCAGATGCGCGTCGCACGCATCCACGGGATGCAGGTGGCACTCGCCCGCGAGTTCGGCGACGCCCTGAGCGTCGACGGCCGGACCTACCACGCCTTTCCGACGCCCGAACGGCTGGCCGCGGCGAGCGAGGACGAACTCCGCGACCTCGGCCTCGGCTACCGCGCGCCGTACGTCCAGCGGACGGCCGAGATGGTCGCGAGCGGCGAGGCGGCCCCGGCCGACGCTCGCGGGATGGCGTACGAGGCGGCCCGCGACTACCTCACGCGGTTCGTCGGCGTCGGCGAGAAGGTGGCCGACTGCGTCCTCCTATTCTCGCTCGGCTTCCTCGAAGCCGTCCCCCTCGACACCTGGATTCGGTCGGCCATCGCCGACCACTACCCCGACTGCGACCGCGGCGGCTACGCCGAAACCTCGCGGGCCATCCGCGAGCGTCTGGGCGGCGCGTACGCGGGCTACGCCCAGACGTACGTCTTTCACTATCTTCGGGCGGGCGGGGAGTGACGACTCGCCCCGGGAGTCTGCCTCGTGAGCCGCGTCAGCGGTCGACCTCGCCCATGATGGTGTCGAGGCTGCCCAGCGAGGCGATGAGGTCGGGCACGTACTCGCCGTTGGCCATCTCCGGGAGCGCCTGCAGATTCGAGAAGGAGGGCCCGCGAATCTTGAAGCGGGCGGGCTTGTCCGTCCCGTCCGAGCGGATGTAGACACCGAGTTCGCCCTTCGCGCCCTCGACCGTTCGGTACACCTCCGCGTCGTCGTCGGGGCGGAGCGTCCGGGGGACGTTGGCCTGAATCGTCCGCTCGTCCTCGGGCCAGTCTTCGAGCAGGTCGATGCACTGCTCGATGATTTTCGCGCTCTCCTCGACTTCGCGCAGGCGCACGAGCAGGCGCGAGTAGTTGTCACAGCCGTCCTCGACGCAGACGTCCCAGTCGAGTTCGTCGTAGTAGCCGTACGGGTCGTCCCGGCGCAGGTCGTAGTCGACGCCCGACCCGCGGGCGACGGGACCGGTCGCCCCGTAGCTCTTGGCCACGTCCGGCGGGAGGACGCCCGTGCCGACGGTCCGGGTCTGCAGAATCTCGTTGGTGGAGATGAGGTCGTGATACTCTTCGAGCGCTTCCGGCAGTTCGTCGAGGAAGTCCCGGACCGACTCGAAAAAGTCCTCGCGGGGTTCGGGCAGGTCCCAGACGACGCCGCCGAGGCGGAAGTAGTTGAACATCAACCGCTGGCCCGTCAGGTCTTCGAGGATGTTCTGGACCGACTCGCGTTCGTCGATGGCGTACATGAACGTCGCGGTGAAGTCGCCGACGACGTCGAGGGCGTACGCACCGACGGCGAGCATGTGCGAGAGGATGCGCGAGAACTCGGCGCTCATCGTCCGGATGACCTGGGCGTACTCGGGGACGTCGACGTCGGCCAGCGTCTCCGCGGCGCGGGCGTAGGCCCACTCGTTGAGCAACCCGCCGCCGCCCCAGTCCCAGCGGTCCGGGTAGGGCATGATCTGGTAGCGGTAGGTCCCCTGCTGGGCCATCTGCTCCTCGCAGCGGTGGAGGTAGCCGATGTCGGACTCGACGTCGACGACCTGCTCGCCGTCGAGCACCGTCTTCAGGTGGAGGACGCCGTGGGTCGCGGGGTGGTGGGGGCCGATGTTGAGGAACATCGTGTCCCCGTCGTCGCTCTCGTGGTCCTCTTGCAGCGGGTTGGCGTGTTCGCGGAGCGGAACGATCTGTGGCCGGTCCTGGTCGTAGTCGAGCGAGAGGGGGTGGCCCTGCCACGTCTCGGGGAGGAGAATGCGGCGCAGGTCCGGGTGGTCCTCGTACTCGATGCCGACGAGGTCGTAGGCCTCCCGCTCGTGCCAGTCGGCCGTCCGGTAGACGGGTTCGGCCGACTCCGAGACGGGGTCGTCCTTGGCCGCCGGCACGACGACGCGAACTTCGTCCGACGCGTCGTCGTACTTTTTGAGGTGGTAGATGGACTCGTAGCGGTCCGCGTACTCCTGTGCAGTCACACAGGAGCAGTGGTCGTAGCCCGCCTCGTCGCGGAAGCGAGAGAGGGCGTCCTGCACGCTGTCGGGACGAACGACGAACCCCGGCGCGTCGACGTGGTCGTCGCGGCGGAGCGCGAGGTCGCCCAGCAACTCGGCGAGTCGGTCGTCGGTCGCTTCGGCTGCGCGTCGCGGCGTCCGTGTCGGAGTCATAGATGGGGAGGGTTGCGCTGGTCGCTACCTGTTCGACTCCATCTCCCCGCCGACCCACGGAAGTCGTTCTGCCCCACATCTGCAACTATTTATATACGCGAGGGCGAAACGTCGGCGACGTGAAATCGCTCACGCTCCGACTCGACCCCGGCGAGGCCGGCATCCACCCCATGCACGCCTTCGTCGCGGACGACCCGGCGTACGGTCCGACGCGCCTCCTCCAGTGGAATCCGCGGGTCGACGTCCGAAACGTCCTCCTGTTTCACGTGGACGGGCCGACGGAACCGTTCCTCTCGGCTCTCGACGACGTGGGGACGGCGGACGTCGTCGAACCCGCGGAGATGACCGCGCTCGACGGCTTCTTCCTCTACGTCCGGGAGCGGTTAGACGGGCCCGCCAGGGAACTGGTGCGGGCGTACGCCGGCGAGGACGTCGTGGTGATGCCGCCCGTCGTCTACGACGTCGACGAGTCCATCCGCCTGACCGTCGTCGGCGTCGCCGACGCGGTGCAACGCGCGGTCGACCGGACGCCCGCGTCCGTGGACGTCTCCGTCCAGCGAATCCACAGCGGGGCCGACGAGGTCGTTCCGCTGGGCGGGGGACTCACCGACCGACAGCGCGAGGTCGTCGCGGCGGCCGTCGACGCCGGCTACTACGAGGAACCGCGAGCGGCGACGCTCGCCGACGTCGCCGAGACGCTCGACTGTGCGTCGAGCACCGTCGCCGAACACCTCCGGAAGGCCGAGTCGACCCTCGTTCGTCACGTCGTCAGCGCGCCCGTCGGTCCGGGGACGGGCGACCGATGAGCGGGCCGGCCGTCGCCCTCTTCTCGTCGTCGCCGGCCGGGGCGAAAGTTCATGACGATGGATTCACAAGTATCGTGTGGTATGGACTGTAGAGTCGTCGTCGAGGCCGCCGTTCCGGTGTACGACGTAGAGACCCCCGACGAGGCGATCCGCATCGCTATCGCGAAGACCGGCGAGATGCTCAACCCGGACCTCAACTACGTCGAAATCGACATGGGGTCACGGACGTCGCCGTCGGGGGAGGAGTTACCACCGGCCTTCATCGCCGCCGACGAAGCGCTGGTCGCGCTGGAACTGGAGATGACCGTCTTCAACGTCGAACAGGAGGAACACGCCTCCCGAATCGCCCGCAAGGAAATCGGGCAGCGACTCGAGAACGTTCCGCTGACGGTCCTCGAAGTCGAGGAACTCGCCGAGACGGAGGCAGACGCGGACGAATCGGACGCGGACGCGGACGAGTCAGACGCGGATGAATCGGACCAGCACGCCGAAGACGACGAACTGCTCCCCGAGTTCGAGGAACTGGTCGACGACTCCTGACGTCGGTAGCAGTCGCTACGCGCCGGTGAGGTCGGGAGGAGTACAGCGTGTCGATCAGTCGGCGTGGGGTGCGACGCGTTCCTGTTCGGGGGCTTCGAGACTGGACGTAATACCCGTCGCCAGTTTGAACACCGCCGCTTTGTGGTCCGTCTTCGATTTGTGAATCGATGTCGGTCGTACTCCAAGTTCGTCGTACGCCGTGAGGTCGAGTTCCTCTCCCTCCCACATTTCACACTGTTCGTGTACCTCTGCGAGCAGGCCGTGCAGGTGGATGAGTTCCTGCTTCTTCATGAGCAATCGCCTCTAACGACCGGAAGGTTATATTATTATCTTGAGTGGAGTTAACATGGGTCTCGAAGGCGTCTGTGGCGTATCTCTCGCTGAACGGGGACGCGCCGGCGAGAGTCACGGATAATCCGTCAGCCAGCCATCGCAAAAAGGGACGCCCAACACAGTTAGCCCGACGGCCGTCAGCCGTCCCAGCGCGCGTCCGAGAGCGTCCGCTGGACGGCTTCCTCGCCGACTGCGGCCGCGAGGGATTCGAAGCCCTGTCGTTCGGAGCGGTCGGTAGCGTTGGCGACGAGGCGGGAGACGATGAACTCCGGCGTGGACCGACCGAGCGTTCCGAAGCGCGGCTGGTAGTCCACCTCCAGTTCGAGGTCGGGCGTGAGTCCCCGGGCGAAGATACCGTCGACGCGAACCCCGTCGGCGCGGGGTTCGAGGTCCTCCGCGAGGTGCGTCACGTAGACGCCGAGGGCGTCCCGGTCGACCGTCAGGCCGACGAGGCCGTCCAGCAGGTCGGCCGCTCGCCCCGGTTCGGTGATGGCCTCGAACTCGTCGACGAGGACGAGCGTCCGTCGGTCGTCGGCCAGCGGCGGCACGATGTTCTTGAGCGTCGATTCGAGGACGCCCGCGTTGAAACTCGCGTGGCGGCGGTGGAAGACGAGCGCCTCGAACCGACCGACCTCCGCGCGTTCGGCCGGGACGGGAAGCCCCATCGACGCCAGGAGGACGACCGCACAGAGCGTCTCCAGGAGCGTCGTCTTCCCGCCGCTGTTCGCCCCCGTCAGGATGGCCACGCGGTCGCCCGACGGCGGTGCGTCGGCCGACACCAGGTCGTGGTCACCGACGGCGTACGTGACCGGCTGGACCTCGCCCTCGATGAAGGGATTACGGGCGTCGACGACCGCGAGGCCGTCGGCGTCCAGCGAGGGCCGGACGAGGTCGTATTCGGTGCCGAAGCGCGCCAGCGAGAGTGTGAACGCGGCGTCGTCGACGGCGTCGACCGCGGTGTCGACGTCCTCGCGTGCGGCGTCGACGGCACTGCGGAGGTCCGCGCGAACCGTCGCCTCCCGGCGCTCGACCGCCGACTCCAGGTCCGCGACCAGGGCCCGGAGCGTCGTGCTGACGTAGTCCGCGGCGTCCTCCGCGCGGTCGGGCGTGGCCTCCCGGACCGCCCCCGCCGAGAGCGACGTCTCTGCGACGACGTGGTCGACGAACGCGCGCTCGAAATCCTCGAGGTCGTACACCCCGCCCTCGCGCACGCGGTCGAGCACCCCGAAGGCGTCGTGTTCGAGTTCGCGGGCGTCGGCGAGGTCCGTCCGGAGTCGGTCCAGTTCCTCGTCCGCTCCGTCGGCGACGCCGTCGTCGGTCACGTACTGGAGTGCCTCGCTCGCCTCGCGGAGGGCCTCGGCGTCCACGTCGGCGAGGGCGTCGAACGGCCCGCCCGCGAGACCCAGCTCGCGGAGCGTCAGCGCCGTCTCGACTGCCGACCGCTCCGTCTCGTTCGCGTCGTCGTACGCGTCGAACGCCTCCACGATGGCCGCCCGTTCGTCCGCGTCGAGGCCGTCCCACAGCTCTCGGGCCGCAGTTACCTCGTCCAGTCGGTCTTCGACGGCGTCGCGGCTCGAAAGCGGCGTCAACACGCGAATCCTGTCGGCGGCGCGACGCGTGAGGGCGTAGTCGCTCGCGAGGGAGAGCACGTCGTCGTAGACGTCGTGGGCGTCCGTCGTCGCCAGCAGGTCGGTGGCCGACCCGCCGTTCGCGTGCCGCAGGATACGAACGACGCGCCCCCGTGCGACGCCGGCGTTCGCGAGCCGTCGGACGTTCGACGATTCGATGGCCCCGATGGCGGCCTCCTCCCCGATGGCCTCGCGTAGCTTCGCGGCCGTCTTCGGGCCGACTCCCCAGTAGTCCTCGAGTCGCATACCGGACGCATTCACGGGAGGGGGTTTATGGGCGTCGCCGCGACGGCGTCGTCCCGAGGGCGAGTCCAGTCAGTCGTTCGTCGCCGCGACGGCGTCGGTCTCGCCGTACTTGTCCCGGAACTCCTGAATCAACTGGCCCATCTTCGCGTACCACTCGTTGAGCATCCGCTGCATGTCGTCGGCGACTTCGTCCGGTTCGGCGGGACGATAGACGTGGTAGTAGCCGCCCTGTTCGTAGTTGACCTGTTCTTTCTGGATGAAGCCCGTCTGGAGCAACCGCTGGATGGAGCGGTACGCCGTCGACCGCTCCCGGTCGACCGCCGCCGCGATTTCGTCGACCGTCAGCGGTTCGTCGGCGTCCACGAGAACTCGGTAACACTCCTTGTCGAGTTGCTTGAGTCCGTGGAGACACTCCAGCAACCCTTCACACCGCATGTCCGACTGGAGATATTCGGCCATCGAATCCGGCATCACTACGTGGGCCTACGCGTCCGCGCGCCAAAACAGTTTGTGTACGTTGTGCACAACTCCCACGACAACGCCGGCCGCGTTCCCCGCTTCGCCCGGGCGGGGAGTCGCCGCCGTGGAACGAACCGTTCAGGTAGCCCCGCGACAGACGGCCGGTCGTGTTCGGTCGTTCACTCGACGCGTTCCGTGGGTTCAGGCGGCCCGTGTACGCGATTGCCGCCGGCCGCCTCGTCAACGTCTTCGGGTCCGGGCTGGTCTACCCGTTCGCCAGCGTCCACTTTCACCTGCAGGTGGGCATCCCGCTCTCGCTGGTCGGCCTGGGCCTCCTCGCCAACAACGTCGCCACGGCGACGGGGACGGCGCTCGGTGGCTACCTCGCCGACCGGTACGGCCGACGGCCGGTCATGGTCTGGAGCATGGCGCTCTCGACGCTGACGCTGTCGGCGTACGCCCTCGTCCACACCGCCACGGAATTCGTCGCGGTGGCGACGGCCGCCGGCCTCACCGTCGGTCTCTACGCGCCCGCAAGCCAGGCCATGACGGCGGACCTGACCGACGCCGCGGAACGCGAACGCGGCTACGCCCTGCTGAAAGTCGCCAGCAACGCCGGCTTCGGCTCGGGGTTCGTCGTCGGCGGCGTCCTCTACTCGTTCGCCTCCACCGCTATCTTCGTCGCCGACGGCCTCACCTCGGGCGTCGTCGCCGCCGTCCTCCTCGTGTCCCTGCCCCGCGTCCACGACGGGCGGGCGGCGGCCTCGGTCGCCGACTCCGTCGGCGAGTGGCGGCGGGCGGTCACCCGACCGCGCATCCTCGCGCTCGCGCTCCTGAACGTCGGCTTCGCCGTGATGTACGCCCAGATGCAGGCCACGGTCCCGGTCGTCGCCGCCGAGACGCTGTCGCTGTCGTCGGCCCAACTCGGCGCGCTCTACGTCCTGAACCCGGCCGTCATCGTCCTCTTCCAGATGCCGCTGGTCGCCGCCATCGCGGGATGGCGGCGCACGCGCGGTCTCGTGGTCTCTGCGGGGCTCTGGGCCGCGAGTTTCCTCGCAGTCATGGCCGTCCCGGGCGTCCCACGGCTCGTCGGCGTCGGCCTCGTGGGGCTCTTCCTCGTCGTGCGGACCGCGGCCGAAATCCTCCACTCGCCGCTCGCGACGTCGCTGGCGAGCGACCTGGGCCGGGCCGCCGAACGCGGCTCACAGCTCTCGCTGCTCGAAATCGCGAAGCGACTCGGAATGGGCATCGGCGCGGCCGTCGGCGGCGTCTTCTTCGACTACGGCCTCCGGCACCTCTTCTGGCCGCTGCTCGTCTGTGTCTGTGTCCTCATCGCACTCGGTCTCCTCGTCCTCGAACGCCGCCTGTCGCCGGCGGAGAACGGGAGCGTCCCCGTCGAGGCGGGGGACTAACCGTCTTCGAGGCGCGCTCGCACCGCGGGCCGTTCGACGGTGCCCGATGCCGTCCGCGGGAGGGAGTCGGCGAACGCGACCTGCCGTGGCACCTTGTAGCCCGCGAGCGACGACCGACAGTGGTCGCGGAGTTCGTCTGCGGTCACGTCGTCGGCGACGACGAGCGCCGCGACGCGTTCGCCCCACGTCTCGTCGGGCACGCCCACCACGGCCGCGTCGTCGACCGCCGGATGCTCGCGCAGGACGGCCACCACCTCGCCGGGGTCGACGTTCTCGCCGCCCGTGAGAACGCGGTCGTCGAGGCGGTTCAACACCCACACGCGCCCGTCGTCGTCCCGGTAGCCGGCGTCGCCCGTGCGGAGGCCGTCCGGGGAGAACGCTTCGGCGGTCGCCTCTGGGTCGCCGTAGTAGCCCGCCGCGACAGTCGGCCCCGAGACGACGAGCTCGCCCGTCTCGCCGCGGGGCAGTTCCTCGCTCGCGTCGTCGCGGACGATGACCTCGGTTCCGTAGAGCGGTCGCCCGACCGTCCCCGGCCGCTCGAAGGCTTCGTCGGGCGTCGCCGTGGCAATCTGGGACGCCGTCTCCGTCATCCCGTACGTGGGGAAGACCGGAACGTCGCGCGCGCGACAGCGTTCGACGAGCGCGTCCGTCGCTGGCGCGCCGCCGAGCAGGACGGTGCGCAGGGTGTCGGCGAACGCGGGCGTTCCCTCGGCGGCGTCGAGCATCCGGGCGAGCATCGTCGGCACTAGCGAGACGCCGGTCACGTCGTAGCGCTCGACGTCGGCGACGACGCCTGCGGGGTCGAACGACTCCCGCAGGACGACCGCCGTGCCGTAGAGCGCCAGCCGTTGAACCTGGACGAGGCCGCCCGTGTGGTGCAGCGAGAGCGTCACCAGCCACCGGTCGTCGCGCCGGAGGCCGAGGCGGAACGCCGACGCCGTCGCGCTCGCGAGGAAGTTCCCCGTCCGCAGGTCGACGGCCTTCGGTGCCCCCGTCGTCCCCGAGGTGAACAGCAGCGCCAGCCGGTCGCTGGGCGACCACTCGTGGGCGTCGAACGGGGCCGGCTCCGTCGCCGACAGCGACGAGACGGCCGCGTGGTCGGCCTCGTCGACGGAGGCGACGGGGACGCCCGTCCCGTCGCCGGCGTCCAGCGCCGCGGCCTCGGTCGCGGCCGTACAGACGAGCGTCGTCACGTCCGCCGTCTCGGCGTTACGACGGAGTTCCTGGGCCGTGAGTCGCGGACCGAGCGGGACGAGGACGGCACCGAGACGCATCGCGGCGAAGACGAGGCGGACCGTCGAGACGCGCGGCGGCGCGACGACGCCGAGGTGGTCGCCCGCGTCGACGCCGAGGGCGGCGAGGCGGCCCGCGGTCCGGTCGACTGCGGCGTCGAGGTCGGCGTACGTCCAGGTCTCGCCAGACCCCGCCGCGACGAGCGCCGTCGCGTCGGGCGAGGCGTCGACGCGGTGCGAGAGCCAGTCGCGTGACTGCGCCCCGCTCACGAGTGTGAGACCAACTCGACGAGGACGCCGCCGGTAGACCCGGGATGGAGGAATGCCACCTCGTGACCCCACGCCCCGGGACGGGGTTCCTCGTCGACGAGTTCGACGCCGTGGTCGCGCGCGCGGTCGAGCGCGGCGTCGACGTCGTCGGTGGCCAGCGCGAGGTGGTGGACGCCGGGGCCGTTCCGGTCGAGGTAGCGCGCTATCGCGCCGTCGTCGCCGGGTTCGAGCAGTTCGAAGTAGCCGTCGCCGACGTCGAGGAAGACGACGGTCATCCCCTCGAACTCCTCCTCGTGAGCGACCGGCAGGTCGAACAGGTCACCGAACAGCGACGCGAGGCCGTCCGCGTCGTCGGTGGCGATGCCCGCGTGGTCGAAGTGCATACGGAAATCGACGAACGGAGCGGACATAAAATCCGCCGCCCGGCTCGTATCACCGAACTGGTCGGTTCCGGAATATATATGTCGACTCGTCGCATTGTATATAATGAATAATCATGTCTAATACGGAGGGTCGGTGCCCGCTCTGCACGACGTCGTTCGAGAACCGGCGTGACCTGCAGGTGCACCTGATGGTGGAGCACCGAAAGAGCGCCGTCACGGAGGAACTCGTCCGGTCGATGGGTCGGGAGAACGCGGCGATGCGCGCGCGGTAGTCAGGCCGTCCCGCCCGGTTTGTACTCGCCGAACTCGTCGCGGAGGACGTTCGAAATCTCCCCGATGGTCGCGTATGCCTTCACCGCGTCGACGATGGGTGGGACGAGGTTGCCGTCGCCGCGGGCGGTGTCGCGGACGGCGGCGAGGGCCGCGTCGACCGCCTCGTCGTCGCGCTCCTCCCGGACCGTCTCCAGGCGTTCGACCTGCCGGCGTTCGTCCTCCTCGGAGACCTCTTCGAGGTCCATCTCCGGTTCCTCGTCCACCTCGTACTCGTTGACGCCGACGATGACGCGGTCGCCCGACTCTATCTCCTGTTGGCGTTCGAAGGCGACGTCCTGTATCTGGCCCTGAACCCACTGGCTCTTGACGGCGTCGAGCATCCCGCCACGCCGGTCGACTTCGTCCAGAATGTCGAAGGCCTCCTCCTCCAGGTCGTCCGTGAGCGCCTCGACGTAGTAACTCCCCGCGAGGGGGTCGATGGTGTCGGCGACGCCGGACTCGTGAGCGAGAATCTGCTGCGTCCGGAGCGCCGTCCGGACGCTCTTCTCCGTCGGCAGGGCGAGCGCCTCGTCTTTCCCGTTGGTGTGGAGGCTCTGCGTGCCGCCGAGGACGGCCGCCATCGCCTGGTAGGCCACGCGGACGACGTTGTTTTCGACCTGCTGGGCCGTCAGCGTCGACCCGCCCGTCTGCGTGTGGAACTTGAGTTGCTTGGACTTGGGGTTCTCCGCGCCGAAGCGCTCCTCCATTATCTTCGCCCACATCCGGCGGGCGGCGCGGAACTTCGCCACCTCTTCGAGGACGTTGTTGTGCGCGTTGAAGAAAAAGGAGAGCTGTGGCGCGAAGCCGTCGACGTCGAGGCCGGCGTCGATGGCGGCCTCGACGTACTCGATGCCGTTACCGAGGGTGAACGCGATCTCCTGGGCGGCCGTCGACCCCGCCTCGCGGATGTGATAGCCCGAGATGGAGATGGTGTTGAACTTCGGGGTCTCCTCGGCGCAGAACTCGAAGATGTCCGTGATGAGGCGCATCGACTGCTCCGGCGGGTAGATGTAGAGGTTGCGGGCGACGTACTCCTTCATGATGTCGTTCTGGACGGTGCCCCGCAGTTCCGCCCGGTCGACGCCCTGCTTGTCGCCGATGGCGATGTACATCGCCAGCAGGATGCTCGCGGGCGCGTTGATGGTCATGCTGGTCGACACCTCGTCCAGCGGAATCCCCTCGAACACCGTCTCCATGTCCCGGAGGCTGTCGATGGCGACGCCGGACTTGCCGACTTCGCCCATCGCCATCGCGGCGTCCGAGTCGTAACCCATCTGCGTCGGCAGGTCGAACGCCATCGAGAGGCCGGTCTGGCCCTCGTCCATGAGGTAGAGGAACCGCTCGTTGGTCTCCTCGGCGGTGCCCATTCCCGCGTACTGGCGCATCGTCCAGAAGCGCCCGCGGTGCATCGTCGAGTAGACGCCGCGCGTGTACGGTTCCTCGCCGGGGAAGCCGACGTCCTCCCGGTAGTCCTTGTCCGCGACGTCGTCGGGCGTGTACAGGGGGTCGACCGTCTGCCCGCCGGTGTCGGTCTTGAACTCCTCTTTGCGTTCCCCGAACCGCTCTACCGTCGGGCCGTACGTCTCCTCTTCCCACTCCGCTTTCGCCTCGCGTATCGCTTCGAGGTCGTCGGGGTCGAACATACTTCGAACCGAGGGTAGCCGTCGCCTTAAGCTTTCGATGCGGTGCATCGGGACGTCACTCGACGTCTCCCGCCATCGCCCAGATACTCCGCTGGCGACGTCGTCGACGGCCGTTTCTCGGCACGCTGGAACCGTCGTCGGGGTATATACTCTCCGCACACGACTCTCCAGACAGGAGGTGGAGACAATGTTCACGACGCTACGACGACTGCTGTTCGCTCCCGTCTTCCAGTGGGGACCGCACCATCCACAGGGCCCGCACTGGGGAGGGGGCGGCGGTCACCACTGGGGAACCGGCGGGATGGGTGCCGGCGTGGGTGCCGGCGTGGGGGGACTCCCGCTGCTCCTGTGGCTGGTCGTCCTCGTCGCCCTGCTCGCTCTCGTCGCCTACGCCCTGGTCCGGGGCTGGGAGGTCCCGTCGGCCGGGAACGAGGACGACGCAGTGTCCGTGCTCCGGTCCCGGTACGCCCGCGGCGACGTCGACGACGAGGAGTTCGCCCGCCGATACGAACGGCTCACCGGCGACTCGTCCTCGCACTGACGGGGTGCACGCTGACGACTTCGCCTCCCTCCGGGGAGGGTCGTCCTCGTTTTCGGGGGTGTCCCGACTCGATTTCACCGAGACGAGTGAGCGAGAGTACATAACTCCACCCCCCGCTCCGAGGTGGTGACGACGAGGGCGACTGCTTATGCATACGTGTTACTTACCTAACAATACGGGTGAATTAACCATGTACGACCACGTTCTGTTACCGACCGACGGCAGCCACGGCGCGAGCCGGGGGGCCGACCACGCGCTCGAGCTCGCCGAACGGTTCGACGCGACGCTCCACGTCCTGTTCGTCGTCGACGAGGGGATTTACGGCGCGACGCCGGCGCTGAGCAGCGAGGAACTGCTGTTCGACGAACTGGAGGAGGAAGGGGAGCAGTTCGTCGCGGACGTCGCCGACGAGGCCCGGGAGCGCGGCCTCGACGTCGTCACCGAAATCGCCCGCGGCGTCCCCCACGAACGCATCGCGACGTACGCCGGAGACAACGACGTCGACGTCATCGTGATGGGACGTCACGGGAGCGCTGCACGCGGTCATCCCCACATCGGCAGCGTCACCGACCGGGTCATCCGGTCCGTCGAGACGCCGGTGTTGCCCGTCTAGCGACGGCTCCCCGGCTTGGGGTCGACGTGGGATTTCGGGACGAGGTCCTCGAACGCCCGTTCGTCGAGCCACTCCAGCAACTGGACCAGCTGTTCGGTCGCCGCCTCGAACAACCGCTCGCCTTTCTCGGCCGTGGCGTCCGTCTGGTCGCCGAAGACGCCGTTGTCGCTGTTGTCGACGGCGTCGTAGTACGTCCGCGCGCCGAAGGTCCGACCGGTGTCGCCGCCGTAGTCGACGACGCCCCCGTCGCGGGCGTCGGCGAGTCTGTCGTCGCGGACGAGGTCGCCCGCGAGGTGTTGAATCATGGCCGTCTCCTTCGGTCCGCCGTGCGGGCCGTTGTGGTCGAACAGGTCGTCGACGAGGTCGGGAATGGACTCGTCCCACATCCACTCGATGGCGTAGGCCGCCCCGTCGTCGCGGAGTCGGCGGCCCACCTCCCGGAGATGCTGGACGTTGCCCCCGTGGGCGTTGACGAAGACGACCCGGTCGACGCCGTGGTAGGTGAGATTCCGCGTCAGGCTCTCGACGTAGTCGCGGAAGACAGGCGGATCGACCCACATGGTTCCGTGGAACTGCCGGTGATGGGTGCTGACCCCGACGTCCACCGTCGGCGTGCAGAGAAATCCCGTCCGGTCGGCCGCCTCGCGGGCGAGGCCCTCGGCGATGAGGTGGTCCGTCGCGAGGGGCAGGTGCGGACCGTGCTGCTCGGTCGACCCCAGCGGAACGATAGCCAGCGACTCCGATGCGACGTAGTCTTTCAGCTCTGGCCACGTCTGGTCGGCGATATACATACTCCTATCTCCACTGCCGGCCTCAAAAATCGGCAGGTCTCGGGTTCATCCGGTCGACGGAACGGTCGATGGACGTTGGCTTCGCCGCGTCTCGACGCATCGCTATCGGAACGCCCCTCGGTCGGCACACCGCCACCGTCCGGCAGCGGCCGTCACAGGGAGTACGGACGACGTGCTCCCGTGACGAAATCCGTCGCTCGGGCGGGCCTTCGCCATACTTTTGCCGGCGGACGCCGACGCTTGCGGTATGTTTGGTGGAGGCGGCATGAATCCGCGAAAGATGAAACAGATGATGAAACAGATGGGCATCGACGTGAGCGAACTCGACGCCCGGGAGGTCGTCATCCGAACGGAGGAGGAGGACCTCGTCTTCTCGGACCCGCAGGTGACCCGCATGGACGCACAGGGTCAGGAGACCTACCAGATCGTCGGCGACCCCGAGAGCAGGGAGACGGGGGCACTCGAATCGGGTGCCGCCGAGGATGACGGTGGCGACGAGGCGGCCGAAGCAGGCGGCGAGTCGGGCATCCCCGACGACGACGTCGACCTCGTCGCCCAGCGCGCCGGCGTGAGCGAAGCCGACGCTCGCGCGGCCCTCGAAGCCGAGGACGGCGACCTCGCGGCCGCAATCGCTCGATTGGAGTGATACTGCTCGTCCGCGGCGACCGGGAGTATCTCCGCGCACCCGGCGATGAGCTCCAGACCGACCTCGGCGTCCTCACCGTCCCCGAGGACGTCGACCCCGGCCAGACCCTCGAAACGCACCTCGGCGAGGAGTTCGTCGTGCGCGAACCGCGCGGGCCGGACCTCTTCAATCACTTCGAGCGGACGGGCGCGCCGATGATGCCCCGGGACGTGGGCCTCGTCGTCGGTCACACCGGCGCGGCCAGCGGCGACCGCGTCCTCGACGCCGGCACCGGCACCGGCGTCCTCGCGGCCTACCTCGGACGCGTCGGGGCCGACGTGACGACGTACGAGCGCGACCCCGACTTCGCCGACGTGGCGCGCGAGAACATGCGCCTCGCCGGCGTCGAGGACGCCGTCGACGTCCGGACGGGCGACCTCACCGACGAACTGGCCGACCGCTCCGGATTCGACCTCCTGACGCTCGACACGGAGGACGCCCCGGCGGTCGTGGCGCGCGCGCCCGACCTGCTCGTCCCGGGCGGGTTCGTGGCGGTCTACTCGCCGTTCGTCGAGAACTCTCGGGCGACGGTTGAGGCGGCCCGCGACGCGGGGCTGTCGGCCATCGACACGTACGAGACGATTCAGCGCCGGATGGACTTCGGCGAGCGCGGGTCACGTCCGTCGACGGCGGGCGTCGGCCACACGGGCTATCTCACCTTCGCACGCAACGAGTGAGGCGCACAGTTCTAAGTGAGTCGCTCCGAAACTGTGGCGCATGAGCACCGACGACGGCGTCGACATCGACGAAGCCCGGACGTGGCCCGAACTCGCGCTCGGCCTCTACGAGCGACTCACCGGTCGCGGGGCGGAGATAACCTACGAGTTCGACGACTTGGTGGTGGAGGTACCGGACCGCATCGGCGAGGACGCGGACCACGCCCACTGGCGACTCAACGGGTCCGTCCGGATTCGGACCCGCGACTCGGAGCGGTGACGGGACTCGACGTCGACGCCGACCTGACGCTCGCCGCGGACGGCGACACGTTCTCGGTCGACGGCGAAGGGGACACCGTCGTCGTCGACGCCCCCTCGCTCGGGGCAGCACTCCGTCTCCGGTCGGTGCTCGCTCGTCTCCGGACGGTAGCGGACGCCGTGCCGGGTTCGACGCCGAACGCGGGGCTGACGTTCGCCGTCCGGGTCCGGGGCGTGCGCGTCGCACGCGCCGCCGCCGACGTCTCGCCGGGCGTCGTCTCGTCGCTACTGGGCGTCGCCCCCGCGCGGGTTCGCGTCGGCGGGGTGTTGCGCGCCGCAGTTCGGGCGTATCGATGACTGCCGTCGCGCGCCCTCACGACGCCGTCGCCGCCGGGCGCAGGGACCCCGGGTGACGATGGCGGGGACGCTGTTACTCGAAGTCGGCGTGATGTTCGCGGCCGTCGCCGCCGTGAGCTTTCTGACCGCACGGGCCGGCCTCTCGCCGATTCCGTTCTACATCGGCGTCGGGATGCTGGTCAACGAGTTCGTCGTCGGTCGACTCGGACTGCCGTACGTCACCGAGACGGCGTTCGTCACGGTCGGTGCCGAACTCGGTATCGTCTTCCTCCTCTTCTTTCTCGGTCTCGAATTCAACCTGGACCGCCTCGTCGCCGACCGCGCCCTCATCGGCAAGGCTGGAGTCGTCGACTTCGGCGTGAACTTCGGCGTCGGCCTGGCGGTCGGCTATCTCGTCTTCGGGGCGGTGCTGCCGGCCGTCCTCGTCGCCGGCATCGTCTACGTCTCGTCGAGTGCGGTCATCACGAAGACGCTCCTCGACCTGGGATGGATCGCGAACCCCGAGAGCACGCCCATGCTGGGGACGCTCGTCTTCGAGGACCTCGTGGTCGCCATCTACCTCGCCGTCGTCTCGGCCGTCGTCCTCGGCGAGGGGAGCCTCGGCGCTACCGCCCGGTCCGTCGGCGTCGCGATGGGATTCATCCTGTTGCTGGTGGTGCTCGCGGCCTTCGGTACCGCTCTCTTCGAGCGCCTGCTCCGGACGTCCTCGACGGAGTACTTCGTCCTCCGGGCGGTGGGAGTCACCGTCCTGCTCGCGGGCGCGGCGCTGGCCGTCGGCGTCAGCGAGGCCGTCGCCGCCTTCTTCGTCGGGATGGCGTTCAGTTCGACGAGCGTCGTCCACGACATTGAGGCCGCGCTCTCGCCGCTCCGGGACACGTTCGCGGCCGTCTTCTTCTTCTGGATCGGGCTGGTCACCGACCCCCTGTCGCTGGTCGGCGTCGTCTCCCTCCTCGCCGTCGCCGTCGTGGTGACGGTCCCCTCGAAGCTCCTCAGCGGGTTCTACGGCGGCCGGGTCTACGACCTGAACACGCGCCGGTCGCTCCGGGTCGGCCTCGGGATGGTCACGCGCGGCGAGTTCTCGCTCATCATCGGCTCCGTGGCCCTCGCCGGCGCGGGGACGACGCTGGCGGCGTCGACGGCGGAGACGATTTACGCCTTCGCCGTCGGCTACGTGCTGGTCATGAGCGTCCTCGGGACGGTGCTGATGCAGTCGGCTCCGTACCTCGAGTCGCTGGTCGTCCGCGAGTGAGTGTCGCGCCGACGCCGCTGACCGAGTGAGGCCCGGCCCCGTACTGTTCTTGCCCGACCTCCCGTACTGTTTTCTCGCCGCGCGTCGAACGGTCGGTATGAGCGTCTACGAGACGGACATCCCCGGCGTCGGCCGCAAGTTCGAACTCGAACTTCGGGGTGGCTCGCGGGTGGTCGTCGTCGTTCACCACGACGGACGTTGCGAACTGTACCACCGGGAGGACGCGGAGTCCGACGGGCGGAAGATTCTCGATCTGACGGGCGACGAGGCGAACAGACTCGGGTCGATACTGGAGGGTGCCTACTTCGAATCCGTCGACGTCGACGCGCTGACCGTTCCGCTCGGCGACGCCATCATCGAGTGGATAGACGTGCCGGCGGCCTCGCCGCTCGTCGGGACGGCGCTCGGCGAGTCGGAGGTCCGGAGCGAAACCGGTGCCTCGGTCATCGCAGTACAGCGTGACGACGAGACGGTTGCGAACCCGGACTCCGCCTTCGAAGTCGAGGCGGGGGACCTGCTCGTCGCCATCGGGACGCGGGAGGAACAGTCGGCGCTCAGGGACCTCGTCGAGGGGGACGACTGACAGTGATTACGGTAACTGTTCGCCGGTCGTTCGCTGAACCGCCTCGACGACCCACGGTAGTGACTTAGAGTAACCACTATGGCGCTACGACTGCTCGCCAGTCACGAACGTCTCGCCGTCCGCCGCGACGGTCAGGTCGAAGACCGATTCGAGGACGTTACTCGTCGCCGCCTGTTGGGCCGACGGGTCGAGGTAGAAGTGAGAGACCGCATCGGCCTGGTCGAGACGCGACGTGAGAATGTGGAGGAATCGAAACACCCGCTCCATGTCGAATTTGTCGAGAATCTCGGACAGCACGTCGAACTCCACCGACAACTGTCCGTCAGTCGTCTTCTGGTCGCCGACGACGCGGGAGATGGCCTGCCCGACTTCCTGGAGGCCGTGGCGCTTGTCCAGCGACACCACCTCGATGGGGTCGTCCGAGGCGTCGACGGCGTCGACGCCGGTCAGCGGTTCGTCGACCGTCGTGACGACGACGGTCCACGCCGGCCACGACCCGAGGCTCCGGCGCAGCAGGCGGACGCGTTCCCCCGGCGTCGTCGTCACGAGCACGACGACGTCGCCGACGGAGTAGAAGTGCTGCCGGGCGTTGTCCGCTTGCGGCCCCTCCAACGGTGCCCGAACCAGCACGCTCCCCGACCGGTCGACGGCGTCGGCGATGTGGACGCCGGACTCCATCAGTGGCTTGGCGTGCTGGAACAGGTGGTCTCTGAAGGTACGGACGGCCTCGTCCTCGTCGCCGCCGTAGAGTTGGCGCTCCACGTCGCAGTACGGACAGTCCCAGCCGAGTTGGAACCCGTCGCTCGTCATTCGGCCGCCGTAGTGGGTCAGCAGATGGGACTTGGCACTCTCGACCGCCGCCGCACCGTCCGCCGACCAGACGACGTAGTCGCAGTGTCGGCAACGCCATCGGTGGACCATTCGAGGTAGCTGATAGTTTCTTTTCGAATCTGTATGATAACTCTTGTTTTTCGATAGTCGGCCTTCGACCGCCGTGCCAGTGACCGGCGACGGGCGGGCCTGTCCCACGTTCCGCGACGGGCGTCGACTACTCCTCAGCGGACCGTCGTACCGGTTTCGGAGTCGTCTCCGAAGCCGGGGTCGACGACGAGGAGGATAGTTCGCCTTATAGTGATTACTGTAAGTCATTACCGGTGGTTCGCCGAGACGGTTCAGCGAACCACCGGTAAACAGTTACAGTAATCACTATTAGTGGTCGTCTTCGCGCCACTTGTGTTCGCACTCGGTACAGACGAAAAAGCGCGTCTCGGACTCGTCGGCCGCGCGAATCTGTTGCATGTACCAGTAGGCGGTGTCGTTGTCGCAGTTCGGACAGTCGGCCGCCGTCGTCGGGAGTCCGCTCGACCCGCCGGTCGACTCGATGATTTCGCTCTCCTCCTGTGCCTCCGTCGTCACCATCTGCGCTTCCGCCTCCTCCTCGCGGGGCTTCTCGTGGCCACACTGCGTACAGACCCACTTCCCGCCCTCGGTCTGCATCATCGAACCGCACTCGTCGCAAAATTCCATTCTTGGCTATACACCAGTCGGTGGCCATATTTAAGCTCCGGGGTTCGGGTGACCGAGAAGGGCTAGGCGTCGCCGTCAGACTGCCCTGGTTCGCCGACGGCCTCGACCGGGAGGGCGTTCTGTAACTCGGCGTGGAGTTCGTCGGTCCCCGCGAAGACGTCGCTTCCGAGTTCGGAGATGAGTCGTCCGAGGTTCTCCTCTCCGTCGGCGAACGTCACCGTCACGTCGGCGAACGCCGAGGCGGCGTCGTCGCGGGTGACCGGATATTCGAGCTCTGCGAACCGGGATTCGACGCGGCTCAGCTTGACGCGGTCACTCATGTCCGCCTCTAACGCGGCTATCCACTTATACCGACTGGCGACGGACGCCCGGAAACGTGGCAGCCTCCCGACCAGTACCGACTCACTTATGGCTCGTTCTCCGCTGTATGCGCGTACGTGTGGGAAGATGAACCATGGGTAAAAATGACACTGGCTGTCGGCTCTGTGGCCTTCCGACGTCCGCCGGCCGAGTGACGAACGACGCGGGCGAGTCGTTCTGTTGTATCGGCTGTCGCGACGTTCACGCAGCCATCGGTGACGTGCCCGGCGTCGACGCGGCCGAGTTCCCGGAGGACGCGGGAGACGACGGCGCGGAGGGTGCTGCGAGGAGCGACGCCGACGAGTCGTCGCCCGTCGGCCACGAGCGGGCGTTCCTCCGTGTCGACGGGATGCACTGCACCACCTGTGAGACGTTCGTCGAATCGGTGGCGACGCGTCACGACGGCATCAGTGACGCCGTATCGAGCTACGTGACCGAAACCGTCCGGGTCGACTACGACCCCGAACGCGTGGCCGAAGACGAACTGCCCGGCCTCCTGAGTACGGCGGGTTACACCGCGTCCCGACGGGACGACGCTATCGGGGAGCGGCGGACCGACGACGACGCACTCTGGCGGCTCGTCGGCGGCGTCATGCTGGGCATGATGGTGATGCTGCCCTACGTCATCTACATCTATCCCCTCCACTTCGGCCTCTATCCGCCGTGGATGCTGAAACTCGTCCGGGGGCAGTTAGCCGAGGGGAGCTACTTCTTCTACCTCCTGTTCGTGTTCACGACGCTCGTACTGGCCTACACCGGTGCGCCGATTCTCCGGGGGGCCGTCGTCAGTCTCAGGGCGAGGCGGCCCAACATGGACCTGCTCGTCGCGGTCGCGGCCGTGAGCGCCTACCTCTACAGCACGCTCGCCGTCGCCCTCGGCCGCATCGACGTCTACTACGACGTGACCGTCGCCATCGTCGTCGTCGTCACCGCCGGGCGGTACTACGAGTCGGCGACGAAACGCCGGGCGACCGACCTGCTCTCGTCGGTCCAGTCCGCGCAGGCGGACGAAGCTCACCGCTACCGGGACGACGGGTCGACGGTCGACGTCCCGCCCGAGGAACTCGGCCCCGGCGACCGAGTGCTGGTCCGCGAGGGCGACCGAGTCCCCGTCGACGGCACCGTCCGGGAGGGCACGTGTACCGTGAACGAGGCCGTCGTCACCGGCGAGTCGCTCCCCGTCGGCAAGCGCGAGGGCGACGACGTCGTCGGCGGGTCCGTCGTGACCGACGGCGCGGCCGTCGTGACGGTCGGCGAGGGAGCGACGAGCAGCGTCGAACGACTCACCGACCTCGTCTGGAACCTCCAGAGCACGTCCCGGGGCGTCCAGCAACTCGCCGACCGCCTGGCGACGGTGTTCGTCCCGAGCGTCCTCGCTCTCGCCGCCCTCGTCGGCGGCGTGTATGTCCTGACGGGGGCCGGCGTCACGCGTGCCCTCCTCGTCGCGCTGACGGTGCTGGTCGTCTCGTGTCCGTGTGCGCTCGGCCTCGCGACGCCGCTCGCCGTCGCGTCTGGCGTCCGCGAGGCGCTGGAACGCGGCGTCGTCGTCTTCGACGACACCGTCTTCGAACGCCTGCGAACCGTCGACGTCGTGGTCGTCGACAAGACGGGGACGCTCACGACGGGCGCGCTGACCGTCCGCGACGTCGACGCGCCACGGGACCTCCGGGCCGCCGCGGCGGCCGTCGAGCGCCGGTCAGCCCACCCCGTCGCGGAGGCGCTCGTCGCAGCCTTCGGCGACGAGGGAACCAGCACGGACGGCGGAGCGGTCGAGGAGTCGACGGCGGACGCGACGGCGACCGGCTTCCGGAGCCACCGGCGCGGCGTCGAGGGCGTCGTCGACGGCGAGACGGTCCTCGTCGGCCACCCGGACCTGTTCGCGGACCGCGGCTGGACGCTCCCGACGTCGATTACGGACCGCGTGGCGGCGGCCCGCGAGGCGGGGCACCTGCCGGTCGTCCTCGGCCGCGACGGCAGCGCCGAGGGCCTCGCCGTTCTCGGCGACGACCCGCGGGAGGGCTGGACGGAGACGGTTCAGGGGCTGTCCGACCGCGGGATGGAAATCGTCCTGCTCACCGGCGACGACGACGCGGCGACGAGCGACTTCCACGACCATCCGGCCATCGACCGCGTGTTCGCGGGCGTCCCGCCCGAGGCGAAAGCGGAGACGGTCCGGCGACTGGGGACCGACGCTCCCGTGGCGATGGTTGGCGACGGAACGAACGACGGCCCCGCCCTCGCGAGCGCGGACCTCGGCATCGCCCTGGGGAGCGCAACGGCGCTCGCCGTCGACGCCGCCGACGTCGCCGTCGTCGACGACGACCTCGCGTCCGTCGAGACGGTGTTCGACCTCGCGGCGGCGACGGGTCGTCGCATCCGGCGGAACGTCGGGTGGGCGTTCCTCTACAACGGCGTCGCCGTCCCGCTGGCCGTGCTCGGCCTGCTGAACCCCCTGTTCGCGACGGTGGCGATGGCGTCGAGTAGCCTGCTGGTCGTGGCGAACTCCTCGCGGCCCCTCCTCGACGCGTCGTAACGCGAGGCGGGGCCTTCGAGGCGTTCTCAGTTCTCCTGGCTCATCTGAATACTACCGACCCCGACCACCGAAACGCGTATGAGCGTTCGAGCGGACGACCGTACGACGCCCCGATGCTCGAAGACGGCGACCGGATACTGAACCTCGTCGGCGCGGCGTTAGTGCTGGCGCTGCTGTTCTCGGTCGGTCTGCTCGTCGTCGTCGCCTCGGAGGGGCCGACGACCGCGTCGGGGCCCGACGCCCGGTGGTCGCTCTCGCGGGTGAACGAGACCCACGTCGAGGTCTCCCACGCCGGCGGCGAGCGAACGCACGCATCGAACCTCGTCGTCACCGTCGACGGCCGCGAACGGGGGGTCTCGTGGTCGGGCGTCCTCACTCGCGGCGACTCGGGCGTGCTCCGCGCCAGGGAGACGCAGGTGATACGCCTGTACTGGCTCCCGGAGAACGGCAACCGCGAACTGCTGGCGCGGTGGCAGTCGCCGTGAGACGGCGCGGCCGTGCGGCCGCGTGCACCGGGCGGCCGACACCTCGGGAACGCAACGGTGATACGCCGGGGCGAACAACTTCGATTCGATGAATCCCTTCGGTGTCGACCGACGAGTGCTGGTCCTCGCACTCGCCCGGATGGCGGACGCAGTCGGCAACTCCTTTCTCATCGTGGTCCTCCCGCTGTACATCGCCAGCGGGCAGATTCCAATCGAGGAACTCGTCGGCACGTACGCCGTTTTCGGGGTCGACGTCGCCCTCACCGAGTGGCTGCTCATCGGCCTCGTCCTCTCGATGTTCGGCTTCCTCAACAGCTTCACCCAGCCGTTCACCGGCCGGCTCTCGGACCGTACCGGCAAGCGGAAGGTCTACATCCTGTTCGGACTGGCACTCCTCGGCGCGGCCAGCGGTGCCTACGCGTTCGCCTCGTCGTACTGGGTCGTCCTGCTGTTGCGCGTCCTCCAGGGCATCGGTGCGGCCTTCACCATCCCCTGTACGGTCGCGCTGGTGAACGAACTCGCGACCACCCAGACCCGGGGCAACAACTTCGGCGTGTTCAACACGTTCCGCCTGATCGGCTTCGGCTTCGGCCCCATCGTCGCCGGCGTCGTCGTCGAGACGTGGGGGTTCGACGCCGCCTTCGCCGTCGCCGTCGTCGGCGCGGCCGTGAGTTTCGCCCTCGTCACGGCGCTGGTCTCCGACCCCGAACGGACCGAAACCGCCGCCGGTGACGACCTCTCCATCGCCGTCCGCGGCCCCGGAGAGAAACTTCTCGACCCCGTGTTCGCCCTCGGCGTCGGAACGGTAGCGATGGGCATCTGCATCGCCATGTTCGCCACTCTCGAAGGACAGATAAACGCCCGACTCGACCAGGGCACCTTCCTCTTCGGCGTCCAGTTCGGCGCGGTGACCATCGCCAACGTCGTCTTCCAGATTCCCATCGGGCGCGGAAGCGACGCCTACGGCCGTCGGCCCTTCCTCCTCGGCGGGTTCGCCCTGCTCGTCCCCGCGACGATAGCGCAGGGATACGTCCTCGACCCGGTACTGATGGTGGTCACGCGTTTCGTCCTCGGCATCGCCGTCGCCATGGTGTTCGCCCCCTCCCTCGCCGTCGCCGGCGACCTCGCCCGCGAGGGGGAATCGGGGACGACTCTCTCCGTGCTGACGATGGCGTTCGGCCTCGGAATCGCCATCGGACCGCTCGCGTCGGGCGTCCTCGAACGGTTCGGCTTCGCCGTGCCGTTCCTCACGGGCGGCGTGCTAGCGGCGCTGTCGCTGGCGCTCGTCGCCACACAGGTCGAAGAGACGCGCGAGGAGAGCGCGGGCACGCCCGCCGCTGCGCCGCAGGACTGATAGTGATTACTGTGAGTCAGTACCGGTGGTTCGCCGACCCGTCCTGAGGGACCACCGGTGAACAGTTACGGTAATCGCTATGAGACGAACTGTCGTCCCCGCGCCCCGGTCGTCGCCTCCGGGGCCCGCGGCGGCCCGAGCGGACGCCGACCGGTCGGGACGACTACTCGAAGTCGGCGTCGCGCTTCTCGACGAACGCCGCCATCCCCTCGCGCTGGTCGTGCGTGCCGAACAGGCCGCTCCACGTCCGGCGCTCGAACGCGAGGCCCGCGCTCTGGTCCGCCTCGTGGTACATGTTCAGCGCCTCCTTCGCGGCGTACAGCGCGTGGCGCGGCTTCGCCGCGAGTTCGCCTGCCATCTCGTCGACGTGGTCGTACAGTTCGCCGTGGGCGACGACTTCGCCGACGAGGCCGTACTCGTGGGCGTCCTGTGCGTCGATGCGCTCGCCGAAGAAGACGAGGCGGCGGGCGACTTCGTCCGGGACCAGTTGCTGGAGGAGTTGCGTGCCGCCCCACCCCGGGATGATGCCGAGGTCGATCTCGGTCTGGCCGATGACGGCGCGTTCGCTGGCGACGCGGAGGTCACAGGCCAGCGAGAGTTCACAGCCGCCGCCGAAGGCGTAGCCGTTGATGGCGGCGATGGTGACGCCGGGATACTCGTAGAGGTCGCGGACGATGCGCTGGCCGCGTTCCGCGTACGCCTGGGCCTCCGGCGTGTCGATGTCTTTCATGTAGGAGATGTCCGCGCCCGCGATGAATGCGTCGTCGCCCGCGCCCGTGAGGACGAGCACCCGGGCGTCCTCGGCTTTCGCCTCGCCGATGGCCTCGCCGAGTTCGCCGAGCGTCTCCCTGTTCATCGCGTTCAGCGCGTCCGGTCGGTCGACGGTCAGCGTCGCCACGCCGTCGTCGATGTCGAGTGTCACCGTGTTCCAGGACATACCGCGGGCGACGACAGCCAGCGTGTTAACTGTACTGCTGGCCGCCGCTCGTCCGCCTTCCAGAACACGCATATGGCTGCTGGTCGAATCCACCGCCGATGACGCTGACCGAGGAGGAGCGCGAGCGACTCGCCGACGTCGTCCGACTCCAGCCGACCAAGAACAAGGAACTGCAGGACTGCTGGGGCGTCGAGAGCGGGAGCGAGGTCCACCAGTACCTCGAAAACCACCTCAAGGACTACTACTACCGCGACGACGACAGCTACATCTGCGCGACGTCGGAGGCGGCCGACCTCGTCGACGTCGAACCCGGCATCGAGGGCGGCGGCGAATCCGGGCCACAGGTCATCCGCGTCCCGGAACTCCAGGCGCGAGTCTTCGACGTCCTCGCCGGCCCGGACGACCGGTCCGAATCCGTCGTGAGCGTACTCCACAAGGTGAGCGCGCAGTTCGACGTCGACCCCACGGCCGACGACGTCCGGCGCGCTCTCCAGAGCCTCCGTCGCAAGGGCGTCGTCGACGTCGTCTACCGGGCCGTCCCGACGTTCAAACTGTCCGTCGACCGCGACGACGTCGACGTCGAAGTCGTCTGATAGTGATTACTGTAAGTCATTACCGGTGGTTCGCTGAACCGTCTCGGCGAACCACCGGTAAACAGTTACCAATAGTTGAGACTGGTTCTCTCAATGCATAGACCGCAGGCACGGTTTGCTCAC
>JBDGTU010000021.1:7959-33819 GCA_042216495.1 Haloferacaceae archaeon | reverse complement strand
TCCGCCCGGGACTACTTTCTTCGAGCGATGGCGAGCAGTGATAGTCGTCGCTGGATTCGAGCACAGACGACGAGAGGATTCGAGTCGTCGCGGTTCGAATCCGCCCGAGTTCGAGCGCATCCGGCCGGAAGGCGTCGGACGCGACCCGAATAAACATATGCTGGTTGTCATGATTCGCGCGGCGACGTCGCGTGAGAGACGGGAGAGGAGCAACGGAGTTCGTGGACGTCCTCGACGTTTCGTAGCCTCAATCTCTCGGAAAGCAGACACAGAATTAAGTAAGACGCCTCGGTACGCGACCACGCCACTCATGAGTCACTCCGACGTCACCCTGAACGAGTCCCAGGGACCGACACACGGCTTCGACCTCCAACTGGTGTTCGATACGTTCGACCTGCCGACGTTCGCGCTGGACGCCGACGGCCGGGTCGTCGCGTGGGATAGTCAGATCGCGGAGTTGCTCGGCAAGTCGCGGGAGGCGGTCATCGGAGAGACCGGACTCGGCGCGAAGTTCTACGACGACGGCCAGCGGAATCTGACGCTCGCGGAGAAGATCGTCGAGGCACCACGACGCACCGACGAGGAGTTCCCCGAGGTCGACCGTGCCGACGACGACTACGCGCTCCTCAGTGGGGACGCGGTCTACGAGGACACGAGTACAATCGACGGCCAGGAGGTGTGGTTCGTCGCGGCCCCGGTGTACCGGAGCGACGAGTTCGTCGGCGTCATCGAAATCGTCCAGGACGTGACGAACTCCGAGCGGTACCAGCGGGAACTCGAGAGCCTGTTCAGTGCGGTCATCGAGACCGTCAACGCCTACGAACACGGCAACTTCGACGCCCGGGTCTCGTTCGACGTGACGAACAGTATCCTGGAGGACGAACTGTTGCGCATCGTCGAGAACGTAAACGAGATGGGCGAGGCGGTGGGCGACCTCGTCGCGGAAGTGCAGGCGGACGTCGAAGAACTCGACCACGCCGCGAGCGACATCGCGAAAAACTCCGAACGCATCAACTCGCTGTCGACGGGACAGGCCGAGAGCATGTCGGAAGTCGCCTCCGAAGTCTCGAACCTGAGCGCGACGGTCGAGGAGATCGCGTCCACGACCGACACCGTGGCAGCGCAGGCGTCGGAGGCCGAAGACCTCGCAGCGACGGGGAGTGAGTCCGCACAGCAGGCAGCGACGACGATGGAGCGAGTCGCGACGTCCGCCGACGACGTCGCGGACGACGTCGAGATTCTCCGGGAGAAAATCGAGGACATCGACGAAATCGTCGAAATCATCAACGACATCGCGGACCAGACGAACCTGCTCGCGCTCAACGCCTCCATCGAGGCGGCCCGGGCCGGCGAGGCCGGGGAAGGGTTCGCCGTCGTCGCCGACGAAGTGAAGTCGCTCGCGGAGGATTCACAGCGACACGCGACGGAAATCGAGGAGACGGTGAGCGAAATCCGGGCGGAGACCGAGGAGACCGTCGAGAGCCTGGAGACCACGACCGACGAACTCGACGACGGCATCGACGAAGTGGAGACGGCGATGGCGCGGTTCGAGGACGTCGTCGCGGCCGTCGCCGACGCGACGGACGGCATCCAGCAAGTGTCCGAGGCCACCGACGACCAGGCCGCGAGCGCGGAGGAGATAGCCGCCATGGTCGACGAGGCGAACGACCAGGCCGAGACGATTTCCGCCGCCGTCGACGACATCGTCGCCAGTACCGAAGAGCAGGCGGCGATGGTCGAAGACCTGAACGACTCGGTGACCCGCCTCGCCGCCGACGAGCGAACCTGACTACGACTCGTTGCGGAACACCAGCACGTTCTGGTGGACCATCGAGGGGACGAACGAGAAGGGGTAGCCGTAGACGTGGAGGTCCTTCGAGGGGTCGTACCAGACGAGGTTCGCCTTCATCGTGTAGCCCGCGTCGGTGAGCCGGGACGCCAGTTCGGCCGACAGCATCTCGTACGACTGCTCCCGATACATGTCCCCGATGAAGACGGCCACGTAGCCGCCGTCGCACACGATGCGCCGGAACGCCCGGAAACGCTCCTCCATCCCGTCGAGCCACTCGGCTTTCGACTCGTAGTCGCCGTCGCCGAATGCGCCCAGTTTGCTGTCCCGGGTCTCGCGTTCGTTACGCGTCTGCTCGACCTGGTCCATGTTCCAGTAGGGCACGTCGGTCAGCAGGAAGTCGACGGCGTCCGTCTCGACGCCCTCGACGAGGTCCGCACAGTCGCCACACCGAAGGTCCTGTTCGGCGAGGGGGCCCTCACCACGAGCGGCGCGTTCGGCGTTCTCCCGCTCGAGTACCTCCTCGTAGACGTCGACCCACCGACGATTGCGTTCGAAGCCGATGGCGTCGCGCAGTCCGGTGCCCTCGTACTCGGCGAGACTGGCCCCGAGGAGGGTGCCGCCGACGCCCGCGAACGGGTCGAGCACCGTCTCGCCGGCCTTGCTGAACCGCTGGACGAGGGCGAGACACAGTCGCGGCGGCTTCTGGCCGCCGTGTTGGCTCCGGAGGTCGTGCTGGAGGGCGGGCGGGTACTGCTCCGGGATGACCGACTTCGTGGCGAACTTCCACTCCCGGCCGGTCAGGTCGTTGACCCGGTTTCTGGCGTCGTAGACGCCGCGTCCCTCGACGTACTCCTGGTGGTCGGCGAGTTCGTCCGTGTCGACGAGTTCGCCGTCCTCGACGGGGAGGGCTTCCGCCTTCGCTTTCCGTTCGTCGAACTCGCCCTCGTCGGTCGTGAACAGGCGGGTCTGCCTGTGTGGGGACGGCTCTTCGGTCATACGTCCCGAGTAGTGTCCCCGCCGTGTTAATCCGTTCGTGACGCGGCAGGTACAGCGACCCGCCGACTCCCGGTCATCGGACGCTCGGAATCGGCCTAGACACTCTTGTCGACGTAGGAGCGACGTTCGAACATGGACTCCGACGTCCCTCTCGACGAACTCGCCGACGAACTGACCAGCGCCTGCCGGACGACGGTCGGCGACGAACTCCGGAGCATCACCTACTTCACCGAGGACGACGTCGAACAGGTGTACCTCCGCGAGGACCTCGACTCGACGGCCGACCTCGTCGGCTTCGCGGACAACGAACGGCTCGGATTCCGCTCCCAGCAGGCGTACACGAACACGGAACTCGGGGAGTACGAGTTCACGATTCGCGTGTTCGATAACGGCTACCTCACGCGCGTCATCGTCGGCGACCACGGCGTGTGGGTCACGACGGACGCGCTCTCAGTCGACCGATTCGAGGAACTCGCCGTCGCCGTCAGGTCCGTCCTCCGGGAGTTCGACGGCGACGCCTGAACGGGCGTCGCGCCCGTCGAGAGCCGTCGGCATCGCGAGTCGTCGGTACCCCACGACCGAAGACGATAGGCTCCGCCACGGGGCCATCCGAGCATCGTAGGCCGTCGACTCGTGGGGGCGGAGCCAGTAGCGGGAGGTGAGAGACGGGCGTCCGGGAGGACGGTCCGTCCGCAAGGAGGACAGACACGTGCAATACGACGTCGACGAACGGCGGTGGTTACGTGATCACGGATGGCTGGTACGCCCGGAACGCGGTCACGACCCGCCGGAACGGGAGCCAATCGACGCCGAGGACCCGTTCACACGCCCCGAGGACGGGACCGCCGAGCTGGTCGAACTCGAGGCGCGAGCGCAATCAGTCGGCCGGCTTCTCGCTCTCGATTTCGAGGTGGCGGCAGGCGTCGGTGTCGGGGTCGAAACAGTCCGGACAGGCGCTATCGCGGTCGATTATCGTGTCGAGGCGCTCGGCCACGGTGTCGTCGATGACGGCTTCGAGTTCGCGGGCCTCCTCGCGGAACTCCTCGACCGCGAGGACGTTCGCGAGGAAGCGCTCGATGATGCAGTAGGTCTGCAGCGCCTCGCGAGCGCGGACGATGCCGTCATCGGTGAGGCTGACGCCCTTGTACTTCTCGTGTTCGGCGAACCCCCGCGATTCGAGTTTGCCGATCATCTCGTTCGCGCTCGCCGGGCTCACGTCGAGCATCTCCGCGAGCGCGCCGGTCGACGCCGGGCCGTCCTCCATCTCCTGGACGAGGTATATCGCCTTGAGGTACTGGTCTGCCGTGTTCATCTGTCGTCCCTGCTCATTCTCGGTTCTCCATGACGGTGGTCACTTCCTCGACGCCCTCGGCTTCGTCCTCCCGGACGTCGCGCAACGTCGCGAGGAGTTCGTCGCGGTCGAGAGAGAACTGGGCGTCGCTCTCTTCGATGGCCGTGATGAGGTCGTCGTAGAACTTGTACGCCGTCTCCTCGTTACAGAGCTGGTCGTAGAGGACGCCGTCGAAGTCCTCCGGCTTCGTCTTGGCGTACTGTTCTTTGACGAGCGTCTCGACGTCCTCGAAGGGGATGCTGTCGGCGTCGAGTTCCGAGAGGATGCCCTCGAGGCGGTCGCGGTGGTCGGCCGACTCCTCCGCAGCGTGTTCGAGGAGCCGCTCGATCTCGTGGTCGAGCGCTCGCTCCTCCTCGCCGAGCGACTGGTAGTGGTGATACGCCCGCGCCTCGACCACTTCCTCCAGGACGATCCCGATCTGGAGAAGGCGTGCGAGCTGGTGGTCGGAGGTGACTCGATGGCCGACGCTCACGGCGACGACCCCCGGGCGATGCGCGGTACGGTCATAGAAGGTGATGCGAGAGAGAGGAACTTAAGCCGTTCCCTCCGGCTTACTGCCGGAGGCGCTCGGCGACGAGCGTCTCGATGTCGTCGCGGAGTTCGTCGACCGCGACCTCTTCGAGGACGGGAACGAAGAAGCCCTCCACGAGCATGTTGCGGGCGACCCGTTCGGGGAGCGCTCGCGAGGTCATGTAGAACAGGTCCTCGCGGTCGACCTGTCCGACCGTCGCGGAGTGGGACGCCTCGGTGTCGTGGTTGTTGATGATGAGCTTCGGCGAGGCGTCGGCCTCGCTCTCGTCGGAGAGCATCAGCGTGTTCTCGCGCTGGTAGGAGCTGGTGTCCCACGCCTCGCGGCCGACGTCCTGGACGCCCTCGTACACCGAGCGAGCGCGGTCGTCGAGGACGCCGCGGGTGACCAGGTCCGCCGTCGTGTGTTCGGCGTTGTGCCAGACGCGGGCGTTCACGTCGAAGTGCTGGTCGTCGTGGCCGAAGAAGGCCCCGACGATCTTCGACTCGGCGGCGTCGCCGTTGAGTTCGGACTCGACGTCCGAGCGCGTGAGCCGGGAGCCGATGTTGCCTTCGATCCAGTTGACCGTGGCGTACGTGCCGACGTCGGCGCGTTTCAGCGTGTAGTGGTAGGTCTCCTCGTCGAGGTTCTGGAGCGCCCCGTACTGGACGTAGCTGTTCTCGCCGGTCGCGACTTCCACGAGGTTGCTGAAGTAGCGGGCGTCCGCGACGTCCGCCCCCGTCTCGACGCCTTCGAGAATCGTGACCGACGCGGAGTCCTCGGTGACGACGAGCGTGTGGCTGAACAGCGACCGGGAGTTCATCCGCGCCCGGATCTTCACGTCCTCGGCGTCGACGCCCTCGGGGACGTAGATGAACGTCCCCGTCGTGAACAGCGCCGCCGAGAGCGCGGTCAGGTAGTTGTCCTGGGGGTCGAGGACGGAGCCGAACTCCGCCTCGACGAGTTTCGGGTGCTCCTCGACCGCTTCGGTGAACGGGAGGACTTCGACGCCCTCCGCGGTGACGCGTTCGGTGTCGTCGGACTGGTTCAGCGGGTCGACCAGCGACTCGAAGTCGAGCTGGTCGAGGTCGGTCCACCGGCGGCCGGGCGTCTGGATGACGTCCGGCAGGTCGAGTGCCGAGAGGGCGTCGAGCGCGTCCAGGCGCGCTTCGAGGAGCCACTCCGGTTCGTCCCGCTGCTCGGAAATCTCACGTACCGTCTCTTCGGAGAGGTTGGCTGGTAGCTGTGTGCTCATGTTATCCGAGGCTGCCCTCCATCTCGAGTTCGACCAAGCGATTGAGTTCAACCGCGTACTCGATCGGCAGTTCCTCCGTGATGGGCTCGATGAAGCCCGAAACGATCATCTGCTTTGCGTCGTCGTCGTCGAGGCCGCGCGACTGGAGGTAGAAGACGTCCTCGTCGCCGATCTTCCCGACGGTCGCCTCGTGGGCGACGTCCACCTTCGACTCGTTGATCTCCATGTACGGCATGGTGTCGGAGGTGGACTCGTTGTCGAACATCAGCGCGTCGCACTCGACGGACGTCGAGGAGTTCTCGGCGCCGTCGGCGATGTGGACGAGGCCGCGGTAGTTCGTGCGGCCGCCGTCCTTGCTGATGGACTTGGACTCGATGGTCGACTTCGTCTCCGGCGCGTTGTGGTACACCTTCGCGCCGGTGTCGATGTTCTGTCCCTCGCCCGCGAAGGCGATGGTGATGTGGTTGTCCGACGCGCCGCGGCCCTTCAGGATCGAGGAGGGGTAGAGCATCGTCGCCTTCGACCCCATCGACCCGGAGATCCACTCCATCCGGCCGCCGCGCTCGACGATGGCGCGCTTGGTGTTGAGGTTGTAGGTGTTCTTCGACCAGTTCTGGACGGTCGAGTACTGGACGTGGGCGTCCTCGCCGACGAACACCTCGACGCCGCCGGAGTGGAGGTTGAACGCCGAGTACTTGGGCGCAGAACAGCCCTCGATGTAGTGGACTTCCGAGCCCTCCTCGGCGACGATGAGCGTGTGCTCGAACTGGCCCATGCCTTCCGAGTTCATCCGGAAGTACGCCTGGACCGGCATCTCGACGGTGACGTCCTCGGGGACGTAGACGAACGAGCCGCCGGACCAGATCGCGCCGTGGAGCGCCGCGAACTTGTTGTCGCTCGGCGGGACGCACTTCGTCATGAAGTGCTCGCGGACGATGTCTTCGTGCTCCTGGACCGCCTGGTCCATGTTCATGAAGACGACGCCCTTCTCCTCCCAGCGCTCCTGCATGTTCTGGTAGACGACTTCGGACTCGTACTGCGCGCCGACGCCCGACAGGGCGTTCTTCTCGGCTTCCGGGATGCCCAGTTTGTCGAAGGTGTCCTTGATGTCGTCGGGGAGGTCGGTCCAGTCGTCGACGCTACCGCGGACTTCGACGTCCGGGCGGATGTACGGGACGATCTCGTCGACGTCGACCTCCGACAGGTCCGGTTGCCCGGGCCAGTCGGTCGGCATCGGCATCTCCTGGAACTGTTTCAGTGCGCGGAGTCGACGCTGGAGCATCCACTCGGGCTCGTCTTTGTCCTCCGAGATGACGCGGATCGTCTCCTCGGTGAGGCCCTTGTCGGCCTGGAACGACGACTTCTGCTCCTTCTTGAACTCGAAGCGAGCTTCGGTGTCGGTTTCTTTGAGGTGGTCTTGGTCGGAACTCATGATGTTGGTGTTGTGGCTGCGGACGTATTACGCTGTCTCGTAGACCTGTTCGCGGACCCAGTCGTACCCCTCGTCTTCGAGCTGGACCGCGAGGTCGGCGTCGCCCTCCATGACGACTTCGCCGTCGAGCATGATGTGGACGCGGTCGGGTTCGACGTAGTCCAGGATGCGCTGGTAGTGCGTGATCTGGAGGATGCCCGTGCCCTGTTCGTCGCGGAGGGCGTTGATGCCCTTCGAGACGTCCTGCAGGCGGTCGATGTCGAGCCCGGAGTCGATTTCGTCGAGGACGGCGATGGAGGGTTCGAGGATGGCGGCCTGGAGCACCTCGTTTTGTTTCTTCTCGCCGCCCGAGAAGCCCGCGTTGAGATAGCGAGAGGCGAACTTCTCGTCCATGTCGAGCAGCTCCATCTTCTCTTTGAGGAGCTGCTGGAACTCGGCGACGCCGACCTCGCCCTCGTCGGCCGGGCCTTCCATCGGCGACGTCTCGTAGCCGGCTTCCTCGTCCGCGTCGTCCGTCTCCTCATCGTCCGCGTCGCCTTCGAGGAGTTCCTCGCGTTCGTCGAGGCGGGCGTTGAGCGCCTGCCGAAGGAAGTTCGTCATCGTGACGCCCTCGATTTCGGCGGGATACTGGAACGCGAGGAAGATGCCGAGCGCGGCGCGCTCGTTCGGTTCGAGGTCCAGCAGGTCCCACGTCAGTCGGTCCTCGGGAACGTCGACGTCGACGTCGGCGACGTCCTCCTCGTCGAGATGGAGCAGTACGTCGCCGTCGGTGACCTCGTAGGCCGGATGTCCGGCGATGATCTTCGCCGTCGTGGACTTTCCGGACCCGTTCGGGCCCATGAGCGCGTGTATCTCGCCGGATTCGACCGTCAGGTCGACACCGCGGAGAATCGTCTCTCCGTCCTCTTCGGCGACCTCGGCGTGTAGATTGGTAATTTCGAGTGTAGCCATTGTCGTTTAGGTTCCCCTAATCACTACGTGGGCACTCCAACCCATAATGCTTACGCATTACCCCCCTCTGAGTTCGGAATGGAGAAAAATTCGTTTTCGTTTCGAGAACTCCGGCGGCTAGCCGAACTGACCGAGACCGGTCTGTTGCTGTCCGCTCTTGACCTCGCCCCACGACATCCCCAGCGACTCGATGATGCGAGCGATGGGTCCCTTGAGCGTCTTGTCCAGCATCTTGTCCCAGTCCACCTCGAACGCCTCGGGAATCTGGTCGGCGTACTCGAAACAGACCACGTCCGGGTCGTTCTTGAATTCGAGATACGTGTCCTTCAGCCGGCGTTGCTCGCGCGAGAGGTCCGTCGACTCGAACAGTTCCGGGTGGTCCGCCTCGAACTCCCGGAAGAACTGCGAGTGGACCCGGTCGAGGTAGAGGCGCTTCGGCTTCGACCCGCGCTGGAAGTTCGTCCCGAGGAGCGTGTTCGCGTACTTCGCACCCCGAACCTGGGCGGTGTCCGTGTCGTAGGCGTCGAGTCGCTTGCCGATGCCGCCGGGGATGCCGACGTCGTCCAGCGAGACGTTTCCCTCGCGGAAGTCCTCGATGACGTCGTGGACGTAGGACTTGATCTCCTCGGTGCCCTCGCCGTGGACGATCATCTCCAGCACCCGCTTCTGGACCTCCTTGGTGATGGGAGCGATGTCCGAGCGCTTGTACTCGAAGCCCGTGATGTCGACGTCGTCGACGTGTTTGCCCTCCTTCCAGACGATGTGGCCGGCGTAGCGCTTCTTCTTGCCCGCCTGGAAGAATCGCCGGTAGAGCTTCTCGAACTCGATCTGGAAGCGGTGCTCGTCGGCGTCGAGTTCCTCGCGGGCGAACTCGTCGTAGGCCTCGTTGATGCGCTCCTCGATGTCGTAGGCGGCGTCGATGGTGGCGACGAGCGTCCGGAGTTCGTCGTCGGACATGTTCGGGTGGGCGTCACGGATGTTCTCGGGGACGTCTACGGACGCATCCAAATCATGTTCGATTTCCAACATGACGGAGTCCGTATCTCCATACGCCACCTCGTACCCCATCTCGCTCGCCACCGACTCGGTGAACTCGATGACGTCACGGCCCGTCGCCGTCACCGCCGCCCCCATCTCCTTGTCGTAGAGGCGGAAGCGTGCCCACCCCAGGACGCCGTAGAGTGAATTCATGATAACCTTGACAGCTTGCTGCTGTCGGTCGAACTGCTCGTAGTCCTGGCTCCCGGGGTCGAACTCGTTGCGCTTCGACTTCTTCTGTTCGCGCTCCGTCAGCAGTTCGTCCACCATCGCCCGGATGATGCCGTCCGGTTCCGCCCGGAAGTGCGTCCCGTTGGGTGCGCGGTAGGTATCGCCGTCGTACGTCTCGGGGTCGACCTTCGTCTCCGGCGAGGCGTTTATCGTCACCATGCACATCGGGTAGAGTGACTGTCCGACCCACTGGAAGTGACCGTTGCGGCCGGCGAGGACGACGTGGTTGTCCTCGGCGGTCACGCAGTAGACGTTCCCGTCGTGAGATTCGACGGTGGCGTTCGTCGCCTTCTCGAACGACCCTCGCTTGCCAATCGAGACGTACCACGTGCCGTCGGCCTGTTTCGTGGCAGTCGGTTTCTCCCCACAGCGGACCGCGACGTCGACGACGGCGTCCTTGAGGTCGTCGCTTTTCGTCCAGAACTGCTGGAGACCCGATTCCGTCGTCTGCCCGTCACCCCGCACGAGCGTATCGAGGAGGGCGCGGAGGAGTTCCCCGTCGAGTTCGAACATCCAGTCGGGGAGCCGTTTGGTCGCGTATCCTTTCCCACAGTGCTCGGTGAGCCACTCGACGAGATACCGATTCGAGACGTGTACGCCACGGTCGTCGACGTTGTGGTCGACGTCCATTCGTTCGAGGAGGGCCCGGATGTCGGCTCGGCCGTCCTCGTCGCTCTGGTGGAGAGTGAATCGACCAGCGTCGAGGTCCGCGCTCCCCTCGGTGACGTACCACCCGAGGAGTTCGAGCCAGTCGGTCATCTCGAACGACAGCTGCGTCTCGCAGTGACCTCGGCCGTACTTGAGGAAGACGTCGTCGGCGTGTGCATCGACGACGTCGCGGTGTTCTCGGTACGTCGATAACGGGAGCAGGTACTTCCCGACCTTCCGCTGCAGGCCCATCGCCTGCGACGTTCCGTGTGCCAGATCGAGATGGTCCAGAACGTCGTCCGGCATCTGGCCCCGGAACTCCCGGAGGTCGCCGTCGGAGTAGACGACGACGTGTCCGCCCTCGACTTCGTCGACGAGGTCGAACGTCTCCGGTGTCCGTCCACGCATCGGGTCGTGTGTCGGGAAGGCGTAGCGTTCGGTATCCGTGAGGTTCCGGTACTCCGTAAATTCGAAGTCTTCGGGAGCGAGGTCGTCCCAGCCTCGGCGTTTCGAGGCGAGGAATCGGTGGTTCTCGGTCACCTTGAAGTCGTGCGTGTTCCCGCTGAGATGGTGGAGTTCGCCGTACGAATTCTCGTAGGCGTGTGTCTCCGCGACCGGTTCGACCTCGCACTCGAACGTCTCCGGATTCAGCGTGTATATTTCGTCTCCGACGTCGAGGTCCCGAATGTTCCGTGGACCCTCGGGCGTGAGAACGTCCGTGTCGCCGCTGAAGCACTTCAGGTCGAGAACGGAGACGTTCTCCTTGACGCCCGTGATGGGGTCGAACACCGCGCCGCCCTCGTACTCCTCGGCGTCGGTGCGGCCCTTCGAGGGGAGGGCGAACTGGCCGTGGACCTTGTGCAGGACGTAGACGTCGACGGCGTCGCCCGGCGTCGGGGCGTCCTCCAGTTTACAGCCGACGAAGCTCCGCACCTCGTTCCAGAAGGGGATGATCTCCTGTTTGCGGTCGAGTTCGACGCAGAGTTCCACGTCGCGGAGGTTGTACTCCAGCAGTCGCTTTGGGTCGTCCTCCCAGAGGTCGCCGATGTCGCCGGCGTATCGCTCCTTGCCGACGCCGAGTTCCTGTTCGCCGACGGCGTCGAGTCGGTAGGATTCGAGTTCGGTGAACTGCGTGCGCTTGTAGGCGTACAACAGGTCGAAGACGACGCGGCCTTTCACCGTCGGCCCGCCCCAGTCGCTACGCCACACCTCGCCGACGCGGGAGAGGCGTTCGGGGTCCAGGTCGTACTCCGTCTCCGGGTCCAACACCTCCAGTCGGTCGATGAAGTAGGGCGCGTCGAAGTCCTCGAAGTTCCACCCCGTCAACACGTCGGGGTCCGTCTCCTCGACGTATTCGAGGAAGGCGTCGAGCATCGCCGCTTCGGCGTCGAATCGCCGCACGTCGACCGTCGCCGTCTCGTCGAGCAGGTCGTGGTCCGAGAGGTCCGTCGGGACGTCGCCGTCGCCACCGTCGGCGGCCTGTATCCAGACGACGTACTCGTCGAGCGTTGAGTCGTGGCTGGTGAGACAGAGGATGGCTTCCTCGCCGTCCTCCGGGAAGCCGGCCCGGTCGTCGACCTCGATGTCGAACGTGTTCACCCGCAGGTCGGCCTCGACGTCGGTCGCCTCGACCTCGTCGTGGGGCACCTGAACGACGCCGGAGTCCAACCGCCTGTCGGGGACGCGGATGCCGCTGCCGACGTCCTTGTCGATGAGAAAGCGATTGGGAAAGAGGATGTCCGCCTCGAAGTGGTCGAACTCGTCGCGAATCTGGCCGACGTCGCGCGGGGTACGGGTACAGATTTTCGTCAGCGCTTCGCCGCGGATGCTCTCGTAGCCCTCCTCCGTACGCGTGATGACGTCCTTGTCGAGTTTCTCGTCGGTGAGGCTCTCCGTCGGTGCGTAGAAGTAGGGCTCGAAGCCGAGGACGCGGACGTGCTCCGGGTCGCCGTCGGGCGTCCGCCCGAAGACGTTGATGACGGGATACTCCTCGCGACCCTGGCCCTCGATGGTGTAGTCCACCTGCGTGACCGAGAGTT
Organism: Haloferacaceae archaeon; assembly: GCA_042216495.1. Classification (GTDB taxonomy): domain Archaea; phylum Halobacteriota; class Halobacteria; order Halobacteriales; family Haloferacaceae; genus Salinirarus. The sequence goes on along the minus strand of JBDGTU010000021.1, from coordinate 21,578 downwards.
CGAGCGTCCCGTCGGGGTCGGGGAACTTCAAGTCCGCCGCGTCGACGACGTCGGACACGCGCTGGCGTGCGTCGCCGGCCACGGCGAGTGCCTCCTCGTCCGGCCGGGCGTCGTTTCCGCCGTCGTCCCCGTACGCGCCGAGTTTCCTTTGTTCGGGGGACCCCGTATCAGTCATGCACCAGCCTTCGGTGGTCCCGGCTAAAAAGTTCAGTATTTCGCCGCCCGCGGACTTGCGCCGACGGAAAGACATATACCATGTCATAGCATACCAAGCCTCGTGACGATGTCAGACCACGCCGACGAAGACCGGGCGGACAGCACGGGCATCGAAGTTCCGGAACAGGGAGACGGGTCGGAGACCGTCGAAGCCTACGAGGTCGAGAACGGGGTCGTCTTCTACGACGCGGAGAACCCCCTCGCGTGGATGGAAGCGTCGTCGACGGTGTCGCTCCAGGAGTACGCGTAAACGCGGGCGTCCGAGCGAGTTCGGAGCGAATCGCGAAGCCGCCGCGACGAAGAACACGAACGTTTTTGCACGCACGCGGCGACGATTGTGCCGTGTCAGACGACGCTCGGGGCGACGAGCCGTGGCCGGACGAGCCGTCCGAACCCGACCCCGAGCGGCGCTGGAGCGACCCGGAGCGCTCTCTCGTGGATGTGCCGCCGACGCCGGAGCCCACGACCGACGAGGCGGACGTCGACCCCGAGATACTGGAGACGTTCTGGCTGAGCGTCCTCCTCGCCAACGTCGCCGTCGCCGGCCTCACTATCGGCCCGATGCTCGTCTACTTCCGCGGGATGTGGGTTGCCGGCGGCGTCGCCGTCGCCGTCGGCGCGTTCGCCCTCCTGCGGGTCACTCAGCACGTCCGTGCCTTCCGCGAACGACGGGCGGGAGACGAGACGAACGACGAGCGAACCGAGGCGACCGACGACGACACGGCCGACGACGGCACGGCCGACGTCGCCGACGACGCGTGACGGAGAACGGCGCGGACGGAACGCCTAACCCCGACGCGCCCCTCTCCCCACTCATGCCGACCGTCCGAGACGACGCGGGTAAGCGGTACGTGCTCCTCGAACAGTCGTCGGAGTCGAGTCGCGTCCGCGACCCGGAGACCGGCGAGGAGCGCTCTCTCGACAACGACGACCTGGAGTTCGACGACGGCGCCGCACTCGACGTCGCGGCGTCGGCCGTCGACGACCCGGTTCGGCGCGTGGTCACGGCCGTCCACTCCGACCGGGCGCTCGGACTCCTCCTCGAACTCGTCGACCGCGGCCCGTCGCCGGTCCGTGAACTGCTCGACGCCTACGACCTCTGTGAGAGCGACCTGCACGGCTTGCTGGCGGAGTTTCGCGCCGCCGGCCTCGTGACCGAGTGTCGCGTCTACGGGGAGCGCGGCTACGAGCCGACGGGCGCGGCGAAGGCGGCCGTCGACCGACTGCGCTAGAGCGTCGCCGTCCGCTCCACCGACGACCGGTTGCTCGTCGAATCCTTCTCGACGCGGACCAGGTCGTCCGCCGCGCCGACGAGTTCCTCGTCGTGGCTGACGATGACGATCTGGCTCACGCCCAGGTCGCGCATCTCCTCGACGAGGTCGACGAGCCGAGAGACGTGGCCCGAATCGAGGAAGACGGTCGGTTCGTCGAGAATGAGCGGCGGCATGGGGGCCGCGTCCTCGATGCCCTCCGCGAGCAGCCGGTAGATGGAACACCGGAGGCTGAGGTTGAACAGCGCGCGCTCGCCGCCCGAGAGCTGTTCGGGGTCGAGTGCCTCGCCGTCCTTCTGGAAGACGGTCAGGCCATACTCGCCGTCGAGGCGGATGTGGGCGTAGGCGTCGTTGCCGTAGACCAGGTCGAACGTCTCGTTCAGCAGGCGTTCGAGCGACTCGACGTTGCGCTGGCGGAGGTCCGACCGCAGGTCGCCGTACAGCGCTTCGAGGTCTTCGGCCTCCGCGTGGAGCGACTCCAGCGCGGCGACGCGTTCCCGCTGGCGGTCGCGCGCCTCGCGGAGCGACTCCAGTTCCGCGAGGTCCTGTTTGACGCCGCCGACCCGCTCCTGGAGTTCGTCCCGGCGCTCCCGCAGGTCGTCGAGTTTCTCGGTTACCCGTTCGAGGTAGGACTCGGCCCGGTCCCGCTCCTCGCGGGCCGACTCGACCCGGTCCTCGTCGACCGCCTCGCGCAGGTCGTCGCGGCGGTCGCGCTTCTCCGCGAGCCGTTCGCGCCGCTCGTCGTTCAGGTCCGCGAGGTTCTCGCGGCGCTCCTCCAGGCGGTCGAGTTCGCTCCGGGCGTCCTCGACTGCCTCGCGCACCTCGTCGATGTGGTCCAGCCGTTCGTGGCGCGTCTCGACGTCGTCGAGGTCGGATTCGAGCCGTTCGACCGTCTCCCGTTTCTCGCCCGCCTCCGCGCGCTTCGCCTCCGCGGCCTCGCGCTGGTCCGCGGCCGCCGCGTCGAGGTCGTCGGCCTCCGCGACCAGCGTCTCGATTTGCTCGCGCTTCTCCGCGACGGCGGTCTCGCGTTCGTCGAGGAGGCGCTCGACGCTCTCGCGTTCCGACCGCAGGCGGTCGACCTCGCGTTCGCGTTCGCGCAGGCGCTCGGCCCGGTCGATGGCCTCCCCCAGTCGTTCGCGTTCGTCGACGAGGTCCGAAAGTCGCGACTGGAGGTCCGAGACGCGTTCGCGGTCGGCCTCGACGGAGTCGACGTGTGGCGACCCCTCGACGGGCTGACCACACTCCGGACACTTGCCGGCCGCCAGGAGTTCTTCGGCCTCCTCGACTCGCTTTTTCGCCGCGTTCAGGTCCGCGCTCACCTCGGACTGTCGCTCCCGGAGGTCGTCGAGGTCCGCGCGCAACTCCGCGAGGTGGCCCTCGGCGTCGCCGAACGCCACCGGCGCGTCCGCGAACGCTTCCTTCGCGGCCTCGATGTCGGCGTCGATGTCGTCCAGTTCCTCGCGCTTCGCCGCCAGCGTCGATTCGGCCGCCGCGACCTCGTCACGGAGGTCGGCGGCCCGGTCGCGCTTCGACTCCGCGCGCGACTCCTTCTCCTCGGCGCTCTCGGCCAGGTTCGACGCCTGATTCTCGAAGGCCTGAGCCTGCATCCGGGCGTCGGTCAGTCGCTCGCGGAGGTCCGACTCGCGGTCGTCGAGCGCCGACCGCCGTGCGTCGACGGCGTCGGCGGCCGCGTCGTCGAGGTCGGCCGCGTCGGCCAGCGAGTCGAGTTGCTCGCGTCGACGCTCGATTCGCTCGCGGCAGTCGCCGACGCGTTCGCGCAGGTCCTCGCGTTCGCGTTCGTCCTCGCTGATGGTCGCTTCGAGGGCCGCGACGTCCTCGGTCAGCGACGCGAGTTGCTCGCGGCGGTCCTCGTACTCCGACAGCACGGATTCGGCGTCTTCGAGCGTCTCCTCGGCCTGCTCGCGGTTGGTCTCGAAGCGGTCGATGTCGGATTCGACCTCGCCGAGTTCGCTTTCGAGAGCGTTCAGCCGTTCGTGGAGGTCCGCCTCCTCCTTTGCCTCGACCTGGGAGTCGAGTTCCGAGAGGCGACCGCGGGCGTCCGCGAGGACGTCGTTGACGCCGAGGCGAGCCTCCGCCGCCCGCTCGCGGTACTCCTCCAGCCGGCCGAGCTGGAGCAGGTCGTCGATCATGTCCTGTCGCTGGCCCGGCGTGGCGTTGATGAGCTTGTTCACCTCGCCCTGCCGGACGTACGCGCAGTTGACGAACGCCTCGGCGTCCATCCGCAGAAGGTCGGCCACGAACCGCCGGACGTCGCGCGCGCCGTCGACGGCGACGCCGGGGCCCGAGAGCGTGCAGGTGGCCGTCTGCGTCCGGTCGCCCGACCGGCGCAGGCGGCGCTCGACGTGGTACTCGCCCCCGTCGTGGGCGAACCACAGGTCGATCTCCGCCTCGTCGGCACCGTTGGTGATCACGTCGTCGAGGGTGCCGTCGAAGGCCTTCGAACCATAAAGCGCGAAGAAACACGCCTCCAGCAGCGAGGACTTGCCGCTGCCGTTGAGGCCGTGGATGACCGTGACGCCGTCGCGCAGCGTCAGGTCGACGTCGGCGTAGGGCTTGAAGTTCCGCAGACGGACGCGTTCGAACTTCACAGGTAGTCCTCCATCGACACCTGTTCGTCCGTCCCGGTCGAGTCGTCGGCGGGCGAATCGTCGGCGGGCGAGTCGTCTGCGGTCGAGTCGACGTCGGCCATCGGTCCATCCGAGCCGTCGTCCGCGTCGTCGGCGACGTCGGCCGGCAGTTCGTCCGCATCGCCGTCTGCGTCGTCGACGGACGCAGCGCCCTCGGCGTCGAACGCCGAGAGGTCGTCGAGAGCGTCCTCGACGCGGCCTTCGACGCGTTCGCGGACCGCCGAGTCGGCGGCCTTGCTCGCACGGACCGTCTCGTCGATGTCCCGCGCGAGCGACGAGAAGTCCATCTCGCGGACCCGGTCGTCGACGGCGGCGTCCGGGTCGGCGAAGTGGACGTCGGGGACCGCCTCGTCGACCGGGTCGAACTCCCGGCGGTCGGTCACGCGGGCCAGCAGCGCCCCCTCCTCGCCGGCGACGTCCTCGACGGCGGCGGGCGTCACCGGGTCACCCTCGCCCGTGACTTCGACGATGGCGACGGCGTCGGTCAGGTCGTGCTGGCGGACCTGTTCGCGGACGCGGTCGACGCCCTCGCCCTCGCCGAGGTCGACGCTGACGAAGACGAACGGGCGGGTGTCGAGCGAGCGTCGGCGGACGTCGACGCCGGCGGGGGCGTCCTCGGGGCCGTCGGCGTCGACGCCGAACTCGACGACGTTGTAGCCGCGGGCCTCGCGTTCGTCGGCGCTGGCGCGCTCGGTCGACCCGCAGTAGGTGACCCACGTGCCGTCGACGACGGCCGTGCCGGGGGCGTGGTTGTCGCCGAGGAGGACGGCGTCGAAGTCGACGGTCGACTCCCGGAGGACCGTCTCGGTCTCCCAGTCGGCGTGGGCGAAGGGGGTGAAGAGTCCGTGCGAGACGAGGGCGGCGTAGTCGGTGTCGTGCGGGTCGAAGGCGTAATCGAAGTCGTCACGACGGGACCGAGGGACGTGGTCGAGGCCGTAAAACGCGGTGTTCCCGAGGACGTACGGCGACGCGCCGAGGCGCGTCGCGAGGCCGAGGCTGGAAAAGAGGTCGAGCCACTGGCCCCCGCGGGTCGATTCGTGGTTGCCGACGACGGCGAGAAACGGGACGCCGGCGTCGTCGAGGCGGCGGAGCGCCGAGAGCGTCCCGAGGAGGTCCTGCAGGTCGGGCCGGCGGTCGTGGAACAGGTCGCCGGCGTGGACGACGGCGTCGACGTCCATCTCGACGGCGTCGTCGACCACCGCTTCGAAGGCGTGGAGGAAGTCGGCCCGCCGCTCCGGCGAGTGGTACTGTCGATACCCGATGTGGGTGTCGCCGGTGTGAATCACCCGTGTCATTCGTCCGGTCGTTGGCTGCCGCGGCCTAAAACCGTTCCGCGAGCGGAGTGAAAGTGGACGCCCCCGCCGGCCGCGCGGCGATAGCGCTCGATTCGCGCCAGCGCCTCGCGCCCCGCCGCCGCGGCCTCCTCGTCGCCGCGGCGCGTCGCCGTCCGAATCGCCCGTCGCAGTCGGACCACGCCGTCGTCGTCGGCGAACGTCGCCATCGCCGTCACGTCGCTCGTGGCCGCCTGTACCTCCTCGATGGGCCGGCGATACGCGGGCGTCGCCGGGGACTCGTCGGTAGTGAGCGATGCGAGCGCATCTTTCACCGTCGCCGGATTCGCCACGGCGAGCGTGGCCGCGCTCTCGGAGTTAAATCTTCAGGGAGTAGATGCGTTTGCGGGCGTCCGAGAAGGAGAAGCGCGCGTCGACGACGTCTTCTTCTTCGAGTCGGGTGAGCGCGTACCTGACCGTTCGCGGGGGGAGGAGCGTCTCCTCCGCGAGCTGGCTCTGTGTGAGCGTATCGTTGTAATCGAGGACCTTCGCCACCAGTTTCGCGCTCGGGGGGAGGTCCCGGACGGCCTCCCAGCGGTCCGTGACGCCCTCCGCGTCGACTACCTCGGTCGTACTCATGCGTGTCCCACAGTCGGGGATACAGAGTAATAATATTTGTTATCCAGATATATGCTATTCAGTAATAATACGGTCGGGGGAACGACGAATTCCGCCCGACCCGAAGCCTCTTATGAGTCTCCCACTTAACGAGGGTGATGACCGACACTGTGGACGACGTCGATATGCCTTACGACGAGGAGGCGGCGTCTCAACAGGAAAAGATCGAGGCTCTGCGGGAACGGCTCGGAGTGCTCGAGGAGCAAAACGAGGAGATGCGGGACAAACTCCTCGACGCGAGCGCCGAGAACAACAAGTATCAGCAGAAACTCGAACGCCTCACCCACGAGAACAAGAAGCTGAAGCAGTCCCCGCTGTTCGTCGCGACGGTCCAGGAACTGACCGACGAGGGGGCCATCATCAAACAGCACGGGAACAATCAGGAGGCGTTGACCGAAGTCACCGACGAGATGCGGGAGGACCTCGAACCCGACTCGCGGGTCGCGGTCAACAACTCGCTCTCCATCGTCAAGCGACTCGACAACGAGACCGACGTGCGCGCCCGCGTGATGCAGGTCGAACACAGCCCCGACGTGAGCTACCAGGACATCGGTGGCCTGGAGAGCCAGATGCAGGAAGTCCGCGAGACCGTCGAGATGCCCCTCGAACATCCGGAGATGTTCGAAGACGTCGGCATCGACCCGCCGTCGGGCGTCCTCCTGCACGGTCCGCCGGGCACGGGCAAGACGATGCTCGCGAAGGCCGTCGCCAACGAGACGGACGCCACCTTCATCAAGATGGCCGGCTCCGAACTCGTCCACAAGTTCATCGGCGAGGGCGCGAAACTCGTCCGTGACCTCTTCGAGGTCGCTCGCGAGAACGAACCCGCCGTCCTGTTCATCGACGAGATCGACGCCATCGCATCGAAGCGCACCGACTCGAAGACGTCAGGCGACGCCGAGGTCCAGCGGACGATGATGCAGTTGCTCTCGGAGATGGACGGCTTCGACGAGCGCGGCGAAATCCGCATCATCGCCGCGACCAACCGCTTCGACATGCTCGACGAGGCCATCCTCCGACCCGGTCGCTTCGACCGCCTCATCGAGGTCCCCAAACCCAGCGAGGACGGCCGCGAAATCATCTTCCAGATTCACACCCGCAACATGAACGTCGCCGACGACGTCGACTTCGGCGTCCTCGCTGCGATGGCCGAAGACGCCTCCGGCGCGGACATCAAGGCCGTCTGTACCGAAGCCGGGATGTTCGCCATCCGCGACGACCGCACCGAGATATACATGCGCGACTTCGTCGAGGCGTGGGAGAAACTCACCGCCGAAGGCGACGTCGACGAAGGCGGGACGCGCGCGTTCGCCTGACGGCGGGTCGCTCCGCCTCGTATCTCCGCTTTTTCCTTCGCTCCATCATCCTTCTGCTTTCGCTTCGTATGGATTTCTTCCCGCGCCCGCGCGTCCTCAGTAGAACGCCAGAAAGAGCAGGAACGGGACGACGAACAGGCCGACGAACATCGCGGCGAGGAGCAGACCGTATCCCGCTAGCGTTCCGGCGGCCGCCCGCCACGAGGCGTGGTCGAACTCGCTTGTGAGGGACATACTCCTTGCTCCCGGGCCGGCGGCTTAACGGTTACCCGTTCGCTTTCGAACCACTCAAACCGAACCGGGGAGAGCCACGGGTATGGGGACGTCACTCGACACGCGCGAGGAACAGGTCGCGGAGGTACTCGACAGACTCTACGACGCCTACCCCGACAGCACCATCTCGCTGAACTTCTCGACGCGTCTGGAACTACTCGTCGCCGTGATGCTCTCGGCGCAGTGTACCGACGAACGGGTGAACCAGGTGACGGCGGACCTCTTCGAGAAGTACCAGTCGGCCGAGGACTTCGCCGACGCCTCCGTCGACGAACTCGCGGAGGACATCAACTCCATCACCTACTACAACAACAAGGCGAAGTGGATTCGGAGCGCCTGCGAGACCATCGTCTCCGAACACGACGGCGAGGTGCCGGACACGATGAGCGAACTGACGGACCTGACGGGCGTCGGACGCAAGACGGCGAACGTCGTCCTCCAGCACGGCCACGACGTCGTCGAGGGCATCGTCGTCGACACGCACGTCCAGCGACTCTCGCGCCGCCTCGGACTGACCGGGGAGTCGACGCCCGCGAAAATCGAGCGGGACCTGATGGACGTCGTTCCCGAAGACGACTGGCAGCAGTTCACCCACCTCTGTATCAGCCACGGGCGGGCGACGTGTACCGCGCGTAACCCCGACTGTGCGGACTGCGTGCTCGAAGACGTCTGTCCGTCGTCGAAAGTCGACAACGACGTCGACCTCGCCAGCGGCGAGCCCTGGTCGTAGAAAACTCAGAAGACGTAGAGGACGAGATAGCGATAGACGCCGACGAGGTAGGCCCCGATCCAGAAGAGGACGTAGCCGAAGACGCCGACGCGGAGGCGGCCGCGCCACGCACCCATGTTCTCGTGGAGGTCGTCGAGGTCGACGTCCTGGTCCGGATTCCGATAGAGGTCGGCCTCGTACTTCGCCTGGAAGATGCGGGCGATGCCGGTGAGAGCGAACACGAGAAACGCGTACGCCTGCAGGCCGAGGACGGCGTGGAGCGCCGAGAGGCCGCCGAACTGGTCGAGGAGGCGGGGCATCATCCACCAGACGACGGGAACCGTGTTCAACGCGAGGCCGATGACGATTATCTTCAGGTGGTAGACGAGCACGTCCCAGGTCACCACCTCGACGTCGATGACGACCCACGCGCCGTAGATGTAGAAGGGGAAACTGGCGGTGACCATCAGCGCGGCAATCGTCGCGGCGGCGGCCTCACTTACCATCGTCGTCGGTTGGAACAGGACCGGTATAATGGACCCGAAATACGCCGAAGGACTGTGGCGCGTACCGAGGACGCGTCGAATCCCCGTGGGAGGTCGGAAAGTGTATACCCCTGTGGCGACAACGTGGGGCGATGGCAGACCCGTCACCCACGTCGGCTGACGGGACCGACGGCGGTGCGTCGGGGGACGACCCCTCGGCGGCCGACGGCGGCGACGCCGACGACATCGAGGCGCTCAGACGGGCGGTCGAGGAGAAGTACGACTTCGAGAACTTCGGCCCGAGCGACATGGCCGAGATGACCGCCGAGGAGTGGGAAGCGGCCTTCGACCCCGAGTCGTGGATCGTCGGCACCGAACTCCTCGACAGGGTAGAGAAGGAACTGAAAGGACGCATCGCGACGCGCGACGTGTTCGCGACGCTCGAACGCGTTCGGACCGAGGGCGAGACGCGATTGCTGGCGTACTCCGACGAGGGATACGCCGTCGTCTACCCCGACGGGAGCGTCGAGGGGCGCGGGACGGTCCTCCGGGACGTGAAACCGACCGTCGCACTCTGTTCGATGGACGACTACGAAATCGCGGGGCCACCGTCGGACTTCGAGTTACCCGACCCCGAAGACGTGGTCGAGGGGTCGGGCGGCCTCGGCAACACCATGCTCCAGATCGTCGCGGCGGCGCAACTCCTGGTCGGCCTCGGCCTGCTCGGCATCTGGCTGTTCACCGATATGCTCCCCTCGGCAGGCGGGGTGATGAACCTCGTGCCGCCCGTCGCGTCGCTGTTTTTCGTTCTCGTGGGGCTCTTCCTGTTCGGCGTCGTCGCGAACGCGCGCCTCTCGGACCGCTTCCGAGCGCGGGAGTATCGGGCCCGCCTCCGGGCGATGGGCCTCGAAGACGACGAGCGCCCCGAGTTCGTCCCCTCGCTCGACGCCGCGGACGACGAAGGCACCGAGTGAGGCCCCGAGAACGGAGAGTCGGTGGGTTTATGCGATTCCCATCCCGAGAGCCAGTGTATGAAGAGGCGGGACTTTCTACGGGTCGCCGGTGGCTCCGCCACCGCCGGGGCAGCGGCGGCCACGGCGTCCGGAACTGCCGCGGCCCAGCCCGGGTTCGGCGGCTGGATGGACAACGTCGGTAACTACAGCGGGGTGTCCGACCAGACCGGCAAGTCCGAAGTGACGGTCAGCGTCGGTGCCGAAGGCAACGGCGGGAACTACGCCTTCGCCCCGCCAGCGATTCAGGTCGACCCCGGTACCAAGGTCGTCTGGGAGTGGACCGGCAAGGGCCAGAGCCACAACGTCGTCGCTCAGGAAGGCGCGAGCTTCGAGAGCAAACTGACCGCCGAAGCCGGATTCACCTTCGAGCACACGTTCGAGTCGGAAGGCGTCGTCAAGTACTACTGCCAGCCCCATCACGCGCTCGGTATGAAGGGCGTCGTCGTCGTCGGTGCGATGCCGAGCGGCGGCGGTGGCGGCGGTGGCGGCGGTGGCGGCGGCGGCGAAGGCGGCGGTGGCGGTGGCGGCGGCGAGAAGGACCTCGAGGAGTTCGGCGTTCCCATCCAGGCCCACTGGGTTGGGTCGGCCACGATTCTCGCCATCCTCGTCACCCTCATCTACACGTTCTACATCCTGAAGTACGGCGAATCACCACACACCGGAACCGGGAGGGGAGAATAAATGTCGACCAGTGGAAGCACGTACGGAGACATTCACCGGTACGAGCCGGCACGAGAGAGCACCGCGGCCGCAATCGGCATCGTCCTGTTGACCATCATCGAGGTCCTGTTCGTGTTCATGTTCGCCTACGGCCTCGTCTCCGGCTGGGCGCTCGACGACCTCGGGAACATGTTCCTCGGCGGCATCCTGACGGTCATCTTCGTCGACCTCGCGTTCGTCCTCGCGCTGTACCGCAAGGAGTTCCTCCCCGACGTCGTCATCGTCAAGAAACGGCGTCGCAAGTGGGAGGACCTCTACATCCGAGAGGAGGACGTCGACGGCGAGACCATGGGCGGCGGCGTGGGCGACGCCATCAAGCGTGCAGTGTACCCCTACTACAAGAGGTGAGCCATGAGCTTAGAGAAAAAAGACGAACACGACCACGAGGGCTGGATGAAGTCGAAAGACCTCACGCCGGTCGAGACGACGTATCTAACCGCCCTGATGTGGCTCGACAGACGGTTCCGCATCGTCGACTATCTGGAGCTACTGGAGACCCTCTACTACCGGGTCAACCTCCAGATGCCGAAAAGCCACACTGAACAGTACGACCTGGACAACAAGTTCTGGTACTGGTATCCCCTGTACGCGCTGGGGTCGTTCTCGACGCTGGCGTACGTCGTCGCCGCAATCAGCGGCGCGTTACTCGGGTTCTACTACTCGCCGGCGACGACCGGCGACCCGAGTACGGCGTACAACTCCATCGCGTTCATCATGCGCGACCTCCAGTTCGGCTTCATGCTGCGGTCCATCCACCGCTGGTCCGCCCAGGTGATGGTCGCCGCAGTGTTCCTGCACATGCTCCGGGTCTACTTCACCGGCGCGTACAAGGAACCGCGCGAACTCAACTGGATTCTGGGCATCATCCTCATCAGCCTGACGATGGTGTTCGGGTACACGGGCTACCTGCTGCCGTGGGACCAACTGGCCTTCTGGGCCGGACAGATCGGCGTCGAGATGTCGCTGTCGATTCCGCTAATCGGCGAGTGGATCGCCCAGCTGCTGTTCGGCGGCTTCACGCTGAGTCAGGCGACGCTCCAGCGGATGTACATCATCCACGTCTTCCTGCTCCCGTTCGTCGTGACGTCGCTCATCGCCATCCACATCGGCATCGTCTGGGTGCAGGGCATCGCTGAACCCCACTAACAATGACAGACAACCAATCCACCTCCGAAACGGAACAGGACGTTCGCACCGACGGTTCGGGCATCGTCGCACCGGACGACGAGACGCCGACGTGGAGCGAACGCAAGGAACGACGCCAGGGACTCGCGCGGCTCACCTACGAGTACTTCGAACGCTCCCGACGCGAGGACCAGGACCTGCGACAGGAGTCGAACTACGTCGAACGCGACGTGCTCGCGTTCCCGACCTGGCCCCACGAGACGGTGCGCAACCTCTCGATTGCGAGTTTCTTCGTCGGGATGATAATGTTTCTCGCGTCGACGATGCCGCCGCACATCGGCCCGCCGGCGAATCCGAGTTCGACGCCGGCCATCATCCTGCCCGACTGGTATCTCTACTGGTCGTTCGGCCTGCTGAAACTCGGCCCGCTCAACCCCAACCTGTCCATCCTCGGCGGCCAGAAGCTGATGGCCGACCGGACCTACGGCGTTCTCGCGAACGTCGTCGTCGTCGGCATCATCTCCGTCGTGCCGTTCCTCAACAAGGGGTCGGCCCGCCGACCCGTCGAGCAGCCCTTCTGGGCCGCCGTCGGGATGTCCGGCGTCGTCTTCGCTTTCACCATCAGCGTCTACTCCGCCAAGAACCTGCTGCCGATGAACGTCCACCTCGCGTTCGACCTGGCGCTCCTGCTCCCCATCGTCGCGGCCTGCATCACCTACGCCGTGCTGAAGACGATGCGTGAGGGGTACATGTACGACCTGAACCGGCGGTACTACCGGCTCAGGCCGCCGAAGTAGCACGGTCCCGATACGACGGTTCTTCCTCATGTCCGACGCCGACGATGCGACGTCGCCAGCCGACGAACGAGACGTGGTCGTCCCGATGCGCGTCTACAAGACGGTCATCGTCTTCTCGACGCTCATCGCCGTCGTCTGCGTCGTCGGCGGCTTCGTCCTCCTCGACGCCGCCACGCTCCAGTTCAGCCTCCTCCGGCAGCTAGTCGTCTCGCTGTTGGCCGCCGTCGGGGTCTCCCTCCCGGGGAACGTCCTCAGCGCCCTGTTCGCCGTCGTCGGCCTCGTCGTCATCGCGTTCGGTGCCGCCGTCTACGTCCTCGGGACGAGATTTCGCGCCCACGGAATGGGAAACGCTCAAGAGGAATCCGACGAACACTCGAACAATGGCTGACGAATTCGTCAAGGGACTGAGCCTCTTTACGGGTGCCGGCCTCCTGTGGATGACCCTCGCGGGATGGTATCGGACGAGCAGTTTCGAGAGCACACAACAGCTCGTCAAGCCGGTCACCATCGACCTCGGGAGCGCGACCGTCTTCAACACGCTCGGCGTGGCGCTGATGGACGTGTTCTTCTGGCTCGCCCTGCTCGGCCCGCTCGCGTTCTGGGTACTCATCCCCGCCGGCCGACAGGCCCGGCAGGCAATCGAGGATCGACGCAACGCCTGATACGGACGCCCTCGCAGGTCTCCGCGGCGACCCCGACCGTGAGCGGTCGGCGTGGAGCAGACTGATAGTGGTTACTGTAACTGTTTACCGGGGGTCCGCTGAACCGTCTCGGCGAACCACCTGTAATGACTTACAGTAATCACTATGAGAGCAATCCGTACGAGACCACCGGTGTCCCGGCAGTCGCCGTCCGGTCGGCGACGGCCGGAACTGCGTTACAGGTCGTCTGCGCAGTCACGACGGCCGCCGTCGTCGTACCGTGGCGACAGTAGCGTTTGGCAGTTCTCACACACCCCAGTACACGCAGGCTCGCGAGCAAAGGTACTGATGGTGCAATCGTCGCGATAGACTCCTGCGGTTATCGTCGGTCGCCGCGTCGGCGTCCAGCCACGTCGCGACGCCGGCTCTCTCCCGGACGCGACGCCGGCAGCCACG
>JBDGTU010000021.1:0-7859 GCA_042216495.1 Haloferacaceae archaeon | reverse complement strand
CAGCCACGTCGCGACGCCGGCTCTCTCCCGGACGCGACGCCGGCAGCCACGCCGCGTTTACACGATGGCGTTCCAGACGGGCTGGACGACGAAGAAGACGCTCTGGAACGCGGCGTACAGGAAGACGACGCCGGACGCGACGAGCGAACTCTTGGGTCGTTCGAGGTCCATCCCGTTGCGGGCTTCGACCTGCCGGGATTCGAACTCGAAGAAGTCCGAGAGGAAGAGGCCGACGACGAGCACCGTCAGCACCATCCCGCCGTGGGGACGGAGGAAGAGGTAGCCGAAGGACGACAGAACCAACAGCACCGACGTCACGGTGTGTGGCGTGTATCGCGAGAGGGTCTCCGCGCCCTGGTCGACCTGTTCGACGTACGACTGGTGTGCACGCTGGCGCGTGAACATGTTCACCAGCACGGCGACGAACGCGATGTGGGCGATGTACGGCTCGACCGCCTCGAGCGCGCCGATGGGGACGACGAACTGTAACGGGTGCATACCTCGTCTTGGGTCGGTAACTCATTAGAGTTTTTCCAATCCTATCCGTCCACGTCGGGAGTGAGAAATTCTACCGAGGCCGTACGGTCGATGTCGACCGTCGTCCCCCTCCCGACCTCGCGACGCCGAACGCCGTCCAGGTAGACCGAGACGTCGCCCTCCCGTTCGACCGACAGGTCGACGTCGGGGGCGAGGACCCACACGTCGGTCTGCGTCGAGAACGGAGCGACGGGCACCACCGAGAGACCAGTTCCGGCGTCGAGGACCGCGCCGCCGGCGGCGGCGGCGTAGCCGTCGCTGCCGAACGGCGTGGCGACGACGACGCCGTCGGCCCGGAAGGAGGCGACGTGACGGTCGGTCGCGGCGAGCGCGTACTCGGAGATGCGCGCGGGCGCGCTGGTCATCAGCGTCACGTCGACCAGCGCGCGGCCGACGTGGTCGCCGTCGACGGCCACCGAGAGAATCGAGTGAGTGGTGCTCCAGTAGTCGCCGTCCACGAGCGACGCGACGGCGGACGCGACGTCCGATTTCGGGACGACGAAGTGGCCGCCCGTCGCCGTCATCGGGAGGACGGGCGCGTCCGTCGGCGATTCGACCAGCGAGTGGATGGCTGCGTCGCCGACGGCGACCACGACGTCGGCTACCGCCTCGGCGACGACGTCGGCGCCGGCCGCACGAACCGCGCGCTCGACTGACTCCGCCTCGCCACGGAGGGCGACGTTCACGCGACCACCGTCCCACGCATGGGGGCGGATTCGTCCGCGGCGGTTAAAAGGCCACGTGGTTCGAACGAGCGTCAGAAGGGCCAGTCGCCGGTGAGCCGCATCCCCTCGGCTTTGCCCTCGGCTTCGAGGTCCGCGGCGACGGCGGCGGGGTCGCGGCGTGCCACCGTCCGGTGGTCGCTCGCCAGGTCGACCACGAGTTCGGTCAACAGGATAGCGCTCTCGCGGAGCGTCCGCACGTCGAGTTTGTCGAGGGTGTCGGCCGCGGTGTGGCCCCAGCCACGCCCGCGACTGCGCGTGTCGCTGCCGACCATCAGCCCCGGGACGCCGCGGGCGACGAAGGGCCAGTGGTCGCTGTGGGGCATCTGCCGCGGGACGACCGACACGGGATGGTCGAACCGGGCGCTCACGGTCTCGACGGCGTCACCGAGGTCGGTGAAGCCGTGGGTGTGGACCTGGAGCGTCCGGGCCTGACAGACGCCGTCGAGGTTGACGACGGCCTTCACGTCGTCGACGGCAGTGCGGGAAGCCTCGTGGGACGACCCCTGTAGCCCGACTTCCTCGGCACCGAACGGGACGAACCGGACGCGAACGTCGAGTTCGTCCTCGCGGGCCGCGAGGGCACGGGCGACTTCGACCAGCGTCGCCGTCCCCGCGCCGTTGTCCATCGCTCCCTCCGCGAGGTCGTGGGCGTCGACGTGGCTGGTCACCAGCAGTTCCGGTCCGGTGTCGGGACCGAGCGCCGCGTGGACGTTGCCGCTTTTCGCCGGCGGCGTCTCGCAGTCGACGGCGAGTTCGACCCGGTCGCCGTCGAACCGGCGAGCGAGCCGACGGCCGACCTCCTTGCTGACGCCGACGGCCGGAATCTCGCCGACGGGGGAGTCCGGAGAGCCGACGCTCCCCGTCGGGGCGAGACAGCCGTCGAGGTGGCCACGGAAGACGAACCCGGCCGCGCCCGCCTCGACGGCGCGGTAGTACTTCTCGCGGCGGTGGATCGTCCGGTCCACGTAGTCGGGGACGGTGTCCGAGACGAGGACGAGGGCGTCGGTCAGGTCACGGTCGAAGTCCGCGGGGAGGCCGTCGCCGAGGTCGACGAGTACGCCCTCGACGGTCGCCGCCGGACTCCGGGGGAGGGCGATGCAGTCGTGTGCTACGCCGCCCGCGCGGACGGCGCTGTCGCCGCGAATCCAGCCCTGTATCTCGAAGCCATCGATGCGGGCGTCGCGCGCGCCGACGTCGGCGAGGGCGTCCCGCGTCGCTTCGAGTCCCGCGCGTTCGCCTGCCGTCCCGGCCATTCGGTCGCCGATGTCGACCAGCCGTTCGAGGTGCGACCATCCAACGTCGCTGGTGAACGTCTCACCGATCCACGTCGCCATGGTCGGTGTCCGACCGCCGGGGAGGAAACCGTTTCGGGCCGCCGAGTCGACGTTCGTCTCGTCGAGAATCGACGACTGACGTCCCGGATTTGCGGCGAGAGAGTCGATATCCGGCAGGCCTTTATTCGCGCATCCTCCTATGTGACTCCATGGCAGGCGTACGTGTCGCTGGCGTCGGACTGACGCATTTCGGCCGGCATCCCGAGCGGACGGGCCGCGACCTCTTCGCGGAGGCCGCCCTCGCCGCGCGCGAGGAGTCCGGCGTCCCCAGCGACGACATCGAGGAGTTGAACTTCGGGAACTACATGGGCGTGCTGGCGGAGCGACAGGGACACCAGGCCCCGCTGATGGCGGAGGCCGCGGGGCTCGACTGTCCGGCGACCCGGTACGAGGACGCGTGTGCATCCGCGGGCATGGCCGTCCGCGACGCAGTCCGCACCGTCCGGTCGGGCGAGAGCGACGTCGTCCTCGCCGGCGGCCTGGAGCGGATGACCAACCTCGACACCGCGGACGTGACGGAGGGCCTAGCGACGGCCGCCGACGAACTGTTCGAGATACGCCAGGGGATGACCTTCCCGGGGGCATACGCCCTGATGGCGCGGGCGTACTTCGAGCGGTACGGCGGGAGTCGCGAGGACCTGGCGCACATCGCCGTCAAGAACCACGACAACGCCTTCGAGAACGAGTACGCGCAGTTCCACCGCAAAATCACGGTCGAGGAGGCCCTCGACGCGCCGATGGTGGCCGACCCCCTGGGGCTGATGGACGCCTGTCCCGTCACCGACGGCGCGAGCGCGCTCGTCCTCGTCAGCGACGAGTACGCCGAGGAACACGGCCTCGACGCGCCGGTGTCCGTCACGGGTACCGGCCAGGGCGGCGACAACCTCGCCCTGCAGGACCGCCGCGACATGGCCTCGACGCCCGCCGCGGAGAAGGCGGCCGACGAGGCGTTCGCCGACGCCGGCATCGCCGCCGCCGACGTCGACGCCGCCGAGGTCCACGACTGTTTCACCATCGCCGAGGTGCTCGCCATCGAGTCGCTCGGTCTCTACGAACGCGGCGAGGGCATCGGGGCCGCTCGCCGCGGCGAGACGACGGCCGACGGCGACGTCCCCGTGAACCTCTCGGGCGGCCTGAAGGCCAAGGGTCACCCCGTCGGAGCCACCGGCGGCAGTCAGGTCGTCGAGATGACGCGGCTCCTCCGGGGCGACCACCCCAACAGCGACGCCGTCCCGGATGCGAACGTCGGCGTTACGCACAACGCGGGCGGCACCGTCGCTAGCGCCGTCGTCCACGTCCTGGAGGTGGACCGATGAGCGACGAGGGCTTCGACGAGTGGCTGGCCGCCATCGGCGAGGGCGAGGCGTTCTACCTCGAGTGCGACGAGGGACACGGCTCGCTGCCGCCGCGGCGCATCTGTCCGCACTGCGGGTCGTTCGAGTTGACCGAGACGCCGCTCCCCGCCTCGGGCACCGTCGAGACGTTCACCACCGTCTACGTCGGCACGCCCGACTTCACCGACGAGGAACCGTACGTCACGGCCATCGCCGACTTCGGCCCGGTTCGCCTGACCGGCGTCCTCCGCGACGTCGACCCGGACGAGGCGGCAGTGGGGATGACCGTCGAACCCGACGTCGGCGAGAACGCGAGTACCGGCGACTCGCTGCTCGTGTTCCGGCCGCGCTGACTTTCGTTCCGGCCGCGCCGACTCGGTCTATCGGGCCGGCGCGTCCAGCGCGTCCGCCACGACGTCGACGAACCGCTCGGGATGTTCGACGTGGGGCAACAGTTTCGCGTACTCGAAGGTGACGAGCCGTGCGTCCGCCTCCTCGGCGAGTTCTCGTCCCCGTTCGACCGGCGGCAGGTCGGCGTCCGCCCCCCAGACGACGGTGACGGGGGCGTCCACGTCCGCGAGGGCCTCCCCCAGGTCGACGTCGGAGTTGAGGTAGCCGCTGACGAACGACGCCGGGGCGAATCGGGCGTTCGGCTGGTGAGTCGTCCGCCACTCGTAGTCGGCCCACGCCTCGGAGACGTTGTCGGTGTCGTAGTAGCCGTGGTCCGCGTTGAAGTACCGAATCGAGGGTTTCGACGCGAGGAGGTCGAACAGGGCGGGGCCGACGACGGGCGCACGGAAGAGTTCGCGGAGCCACTCCTTTGGCGGGTCGGGGCCGGCGACGGCCGTCGGGCAGACGAGGACGAGTCCCGAAACCCCCGCTCGTTCGGCGGCACGGGCGACGTACGCGCCCGAGAGCGACGACGCGACGACCGCGGGGTCGTCGAAGCGGTCGAGGAAGTCCGCGACGAAGTCCTCGTAGAGCGCCGCCGAGTAGCGAAGCGGGGGGCGGTCGGACCGGCCGAATCCGGGCAGGTCGGGCGCGACGACGTGATACCGGTCGGCCAGGCGGTCGAACACCTCGCGGAACTCGCCGCTCGACCCCGCGGCGTTGGCACCGTGGACGAGCACGAGCGTCGGGTCGTCCGGGTCGCCCGCCGCCGTGTAGGCGACGTTCGTCCCCCGCCAGCGGTAGGTGTGCTGGTCGCCGTCGAGCGCCGGTTCGAGGTCGCCGGCGCGGCCGCGCAGGAGTCGGTGGACGCTGACGGCGACGCCGACGCCGAGGGCGGCGTATCCGAGGCCTCGTCGGAGTTTCATACCCGAATCGTAGGGGGCCACGGACTTATAACGTGGTCCGTCGGCTGCGGTCCGATGGCTTCGGCCCGTCAGTTCCGGCGCTCGCGTACGCAGTCGGCCAGCGGCCGAATCACGTCGTCGGCGACGGTGTAGGGGTCGGTCTCGCGGTCCAACACCGACGACACGAGTTCGTCCATTCCGCCGTGCCGGTCGATTTCCTCCTCCAGAAGCGACGCCGCGTCGCTTCGGAGGAGCTGACGAATCTCCTCGGCGTAGCGCGTGCGGGCCTTCTCTTCGAGCGCGCCCGTCGATTCGAGGTAGTCGTAGTGGTCGTCGAACGCGTCGATCAGGTCGTCGACGCCCTCGCCGGACGTCGCCACCGTCTCGACGACGCGGGGCGTCCACTCCGCCCCGTCGTCTGCCTCGCCGTCCGTCGGCTCCGCGGGCGCGACGTCGTCCAGCGCGTCGGGGCCGTGGTGGCCCGCGTCGACGTTCGTGCCGTCGTCGCGGAGGTGGATCATCTCCTCGAGTTCCGCGACGGTTCGCGTCGCGCCGTCCATGTCGGCCTTGTTGACGACGAACACGTCGCCGATTTCGAGGATGCCGGCCTTGAGCATCTGGACGTCGTCGCCGCTCCCCGGCTGGACGAGGACGGCGACGGTGTCGGCGGTGCGCACCACGTCGATTTCGTTCTGTCCGGCGCCCACCGTCTCGACGACGATGCGGTCCTTGCCGAAGGCGTCGAGGGCCTTGATGGCGTCGGCGGTGGCCGTCGAGAGGCCGCCTAGCTGGCCGCGGGCGCTCATCGACCGGAAGAACACGTCCATGTCGCCGACGTTCGACGCCATGCGGATGCGGTCGCCGAGGACCGCGCCGCCGGTGTACGGCGACGACGGGTCGACCGCGATGACGCCGACGGTCAGCCCCGCGTCGCGGTAGGTCTTGGCGAGTTTGTCGACGAGCGTCGACTTCCCCGCACCGGGGCTCCCCGTGACGCCGATGACCTCCGCGTCGCCCGTGTGGGCGTGGAGGCGAGACACCAGGTCGCGGTAGCCCGGCGACCGGTTCTCGATTTTCGTGATGACGCGGGCGAGGGCGCGGTGTTTGCCCGCGAGGAGTTCGTCGACGAGGTCCGTCGCGTCCGCCCGACTCATCGCTCGGGGACGTTGTTGCGGACGAACTCGATGGTCTCGTTCATCGAGGTGCCCGGACCGAACACCTCGGCGACGCCCATCTCCTTGAGTTTCCCCTTGTCGTCGTCGGGGATGATGCCGCCGACGAGAACGAGGGTGTCCTCGAAGGCGTCGTACTCTTTCAGCCCGTCGACGATCTTCGGGACGAGCGTGTTGTGCGCCCCCGAGAGGATGGAGATGCCGAGGACGTCGACGTCCTCCTGGACGGCGGCCTGGACGATTTCGTCCGGGGCGCGGTGCAACCCGGAGTAGACGACTTCGAACCCCGCGTCGCGGAAGGCCCGGGCGATGACGTGTGCGCCCCTGTCGTGACCGTCGAGTCCCACTTTGGCGACCAGACAGCGGATGTTCCGTTGCTCCTGTCCTGCGCTCATACGCGGTGGTTCGGTGCGTGAGTGTTTGACTCTAACGGACGAAACTGACAGTTCGCACGTAAGCTTTTGTGGGACACGTGTTAGCAAGACGTATGGAACGCCCGGACCCGCAACTCGGTACGCAAGGGGACGTCGTCGGGAGACGCATCGTCGCCGTCGTCGTCGACCTGTTCCTCCTCGCCGTCGTGAGCGGTCTCGTCACCGCGCCGCTGACGGTGATTGGCCCGCGCGTCGGCGCACCGCTCGGGAGCCTCGTCAGCACCGCCATCGCGTTCGCCTACTTCACCTTCCTGGAGGGGACCTACGGTCGGACGCTCGGGAAGAAGATACTGCACCTCGTCGTGGTCGAGTCCGACGGGAGCGACTGCACCCTCGGCGAGGCGGCAATCCGGAACCTCCTGCGGTACGTCGACTGGCTCCCGGCGCTCTACCTCGTCGGCGTCGTCGCCGTCTATCTGACCGACGACCGACAGCGACTCGGGGACCTCGCGGCCGACACCGTCGTCGTCCGGGCGGCCGAATCGGGAACGGCCGGCGTCGTCGGCACCGAAGACGAGGCGACGGCCCCCACGACGCCGTCGGAGGAACCGAACTCCGACTCGGCCACGGACGCGGAAACGACGAACGCGACGGACGCCGGGGCGGCACCACCAGCCGTCGAGGACGCTGCCGACGAGGCGCACGCGACCGACCGGTCGGAGCCCGTCGACGAGTCGAGCGAATCGAGGTCGAACGGCGACTAGACGTGGGCGTCGAGGAAGTCGACGACTGCGGCGTAGGCTTCGACGCGGTTCTCCAGTTTCGAGAAGCCGTGGCCCTCGTCCTCGAAGACGAGTTCGCGCACGGGGACGCCCTGCTCGCGGGCCTTCTCGACAATCTGGTGGGCCTCCTGGACCGGCACGCGCGGGTCGTTCTCGCCGTGGAGGACGAACAGCGGCGCGGCGAGTTTCTCGACGTTGTTGATGGGGCTGATGGATTCGAGGAACTCGCGGTCGCTCTCCAGGGAGCCGTATTCGGCCTCCCGGAGTTCGCGCCGCCACTCGCCGGTGTTTTCGAGGAACGTCACG
>JBDGTU010000052.1:14945-34170 GCA_042216495.1 Haloferacaceae archaeon | reverse complement strand
ATGGACAAGCCCGTCCACGTCCTCCAGCGCGGCGACGAAGTCAAGGACATCGTCAACCTCGCGGGCGTCGCCGTCGTCGACGCACAGGAAGACTGACTGCAGTCGTCGACGCGACGGGGTCGGCAGCCGTTTCGAGACGGAACGGGAGCGGGCGTCGACCGACGGCGACGGTCGTCTACGGACGCCGTGGGAGTCGTACGAAACGAGACTCCCGGTCCGCGGTTTTTTGGTCCAGATTTTTGCGGGAAGTCGAGCGAAGCGAGACTTCCCGCAAAAAGGTGGTCGTCAATCGCTGGCCTGTCGTTCGTGGCGGGAGGGCGGCGGAATCTGTGCGTTGTCGTCGGTGGCGTCGGCGACGTCGGGGACGACACAGCGGTCGGGGCGGCAGTTGACGTGAGCGTACTCCTCGGGGGAGTTGGCGAGGGGGTGAGCGGGGTTGACGCGGCTGTCGATGCGTGCCGCCCGGAGTTCGCCGAAGCCGGCGATGCGGGCGCGGATACCGCGCCAGTGGTGCTCGCTCCCGGACGGGACGGAGATGGGGTGGGTCGGCCGCCAGTCGGGGTTGTCGGCCGCGAGGACGGCGTGATTGACGTTGGCCGCGAGGTCGTCGTGGTCGACGAGGACGCCCACGCGGGCGTCGGGCGGCGCGCGGGCGGCGAGGACGTCGAGTCCGAGGTGGAGCGCGCGATACTCGGCCACGTTGTTGTCCGGCGGAGCGTCCGGGAGGGAGACGCGGGCGACGCGCGTGCCGTCCCGGGCCTCGATGACCGCACCGAGGCCGCCGCCGTCGGTACGATAGGAGCCGTCGGTGGCGACGTAGAAGTGTCGGTGGTGTGTCCGCGGCGGATGGGCGATGTGCGGCGTCGGCGACTCGTCGAACAGGTCCCGGAGGCTCGACCGGCCGTGGACGGCCATACTCGTGGTTGGCGGTGGGCCAACTTAAACGTACGGCCGGGGACCGAAAAGCGCCCGCGGCCGACCCGGAACATCTACCACGCGTCCGGCCGTCGGGTCGACGTATGAACGCCCGCGACCTGATGGAGACGGACGTCGAGACAGTCGCCCCGGACGACGAGGTGAGCGAAGTGCTCGCCCGCCTCGCCAAGGTAGATTTCAACGGCTTCCCGGTCGTCAACGACGCCGACCGTGTCGTCGGCATCGTCACGCAACACGACCTGGTGCACCTCTTCCAGACCAAAGACCGGACGCTGTGGATACCAATCGGCCTCCCGCCGTTCACGCAGACGCTCACGTACGCCGTCGACGTGTCGTGGGAGGACCTCGACCTGGGCATCGACCTCGCCAGGAACGCGAACCGGCCGGTACGCGAGGTGATGACCGAGGACGTCGTGACGGTCACTCCCGACACCGACCTCGACCGTATCCTGGACCTGCTCGCGGACGACGACCGCGACATCAACCGACTACCGGTGGTCGAGAACGGAGAACTCGTCGGCATAATCGCCCGGCAGGACGTCCTTCGGGCGCTCCGCGACGAGCGACGCGAAACGAAAGCTTGAGGCAAAATCCCGCCGGAGGTCGGGTGTGTCACGATACCGGAACCTCGCGCTCTTTCTGGTCCTCGCAGTGGTCTGGGGGTCGGCGTTCATGGCCATCAAGGCCGGGCTGGCGTACTTTCCGCCGGTGCTGTTCGCCGCGGTCAGATACGACATCGCGGGCGTCGTCATGCTGGGCTACGCCGCCTACGTCCTCGACGACCCGATACCGCGCGGGCGCGGCCAGTGGACGCTCGTCGCCATCGGGTCGGTGCTGCTCATCGCGGGCTACCACGCGCTCCTGTTCGTCGGTGAAACCGACCCCGCGGTGACGAGTGCGGCCGCCGCGGTCATCGTCAGCCTCAGTCCCGTGCTGACGACGGGGTTCGCCCGGGCGTTCCTGCCGAGCGAGCGCCTGACGACGGTCGGCATCGTCGGCCTGTTGCTCGGTCTCGCCGGCGTCGCCGTCCTCTCACAGCCCGACCCGAACGACCTCCTCGCGGGGGGCTTCGTCGCCAAACTCCTCGTCCTCGCGGCGGCGACGGCGTTCGCCCTCGGGTCGGTGCTCACGCGGTGGGTCGACGCGTCGATGCCCATCGAGTCGATGGAGGCGTGGTCGATGCTCGGCGGTGCGCTGTTGATGCACGCGCTCTCTGCCGGTATCGGCGAATCGACGGCCGACGTGGTGTGGTCGACCGAGGCCGTCCTCGCCCTCCTCTATCTCTCGCTGGCGGCGAGCGCGCTGGGCTTTCTCATCTACTTCGACCTCCTCGACCGCCTCGGAGCCATCGAAATCAACCTCGTCTCGTACGTCGCCCCCCTCTCCGCGGCCGCGACGGGATGGGCCGTCCTCGGCGAACGGCCGACGCCCGCGACGGCCGGCGGCTTCCTCCTCATCTTCGGCGGCTTCCTCCTCATCAAGCGCCGGGCCATCCGGGACGAACTGCCGCGACTCCGTCGGGAGGCCGCCGCGCTCTTCGAGGATTAAACGTCGATGTCCTTCGTCTCGAACGCGCCCTCGTCCGCCTCGGGGTCGTAGCCCTCGATGGCGCTCAACACGACGTCGAGGACCGCGTCGGCGTCCCACCGTGCGGTGTTGAGCGAGATGTCGTAGAAGGAGCGGTCGGCGAGGTCGATGCCGTAGTAGCTCTTGTACCGGCCGACTTCGCTCACCTCGCGGACGCGCATCAGCGCGCCGATTTCCTCCTCGTCGTCGAGGTCCTTGAGTCCCACCTCCTTGGGCGAGCGCTCCGCCGCGCTCTCGACGACGTAGTCCTCCGGTCGCTCGATGACGTAGTCCATGCCCTCGCGAACCTCGTGCTCGCTGAGGCGTTCGACGCGGACCTCCTCCGGCGCGTCGAGCCAGATGCGGAGGTCCGCACGGTTGCCGGCCAGCCATCCGGCGAGGCGGGATTCGAGGATGAACGCCTTGTTCGCCGTCCCCCACTGCTCGGCGATGCGCCGGAGTCGCCGGTCGAGCGCCCGGTCGATTTCGTCGTCTTCCTCGGCCTTGGCGATGAGTTGCTGGAGCGTCAGCCCTCGCTCCTCGGCGAGGTCGCGGAAGATGTCGCCGCCGATGACGTACCCGCAGTCGAGCGCCTCCGCGAGCCCCTCGGTGAGCGTCGTCGCCCCGCATCCGGGCGGTCCGGAGATGGTGATGAAGAGGTTCGTATCGAAAGCCCGTTCTTCGGCCGTGGAGTCGCTCGCAGAGTCAGGGGACATGTAGCCTCGTGGCGGCGTACGTAGCAACGATATAAATAATGGGGCCGTACGCGAGTTGATACGAGCGCCTGAGCCGGAGCGCGACCGAACGCGGCGTCGAACGTGGACGGTCGCGAAGCGACAGCCGTGGTCCGAAGCGAAGAGTCGAAACGCGTCGATAAAAGGTCTCGACGTTTCTCCACCGTTCGTAAAACGTCGAGAGACGCGCGACGGTGGCGTGAAATTACCGGAAACGACGTCAACGCTCTGGCGGCTATATGACCCTCCGGGTTCATGGGACGAGTGAGGAGTCCCCCACCATGTCCAGTTCCTCCCCGACCGTCCCGACCGCCCGCCTCCGCGAATCGCTCGACGTCCAGCAACTCCACCGGGGCGTCGAACTGCTCACGGTTCCCCTCCGATTCGTCGCGTTCTGGGTCGCCGTCGCGCTTCCGTTTCTCTACCTCCCGCTGCTCTACGGCGGACTGGAAGGGCAGCAGGCGCTCGTCTTCGGCCTGCTCGTCGTGATAAACGTCGCGTCGCTGATTCTCGGCCACGACTACGGACAGTAGTCGACGTTCGTCTCCGGGGGGCCGGCGTTCGCCACGAAGCGAAAACGAAATCCATTATGTCGCTGGCGACGACGTGTCGGCTATGCTCGGACTCTCCGGCAAGGGCACGATCGGCGTGATACTGATGGCAATCGGCGCGGCGGCGTTCCTCCCGACGGTCGTGCCGACGGCCGGCACGACGACTTATCTGCTGGCGGTCGTCGCGACGGCGCTGTTGACGGTGGGCACGTACTTCGTCGGCACCGACGTCGGCGGCCGACCGGCCTGACGCGACTGCGACGCCCGACATCGCTTAAGGCCACGGACACCGTCCGTCGGGGTGTGGACCACATCGACTACGAGTACACGGTCGGCATGGACGACGCGGAAGTGGCCGAACGCCTCGACAGCCACCACGTCGGCGTCCTCTCGCTGGCGAAGGGCGACGACGCGTACGCGGTGCCGGTCGACTATCGCTACGAGGACGGCCGACTGCTCTTGCGTCTGACCGACGACGGCGACAGCAAGAAGGTCGCGTACGCGGACGCGACCGACGAAGCCTGCTTTCTCGTGTACGGCCCGGACGAAGCGTGGAGCATCGTCGCGCTGGGTCGGCTCGACCGCCTCGGCGACACCGCGGGCGACGACTTCGCCGACCGGACGCTGAACGAGTGGTTCGGGACGCTTCGCGTCTTCGACGAGGACGTCGCGGACCTCGACGTCGTCGTCTACGAACTCCACGTCGAGAGCCTGACCGGACGGACGGCGGCGTGAATCGACTGCCTGCGCCGTCGACCCGGCACAGTCACAACTATTATGCCGACTGGTACCCCACCTCGCGGGGAACGATGGCACTCACGATACCGCGGAGAGACGCCGAACGGACGGGGAGGGAGACTGCGTGAAACGGCAGTCGCTCGCCGACCTCGCGGCCGCAGTCGACGACGGCGACGTGGTGGCGTTCGGCGGCAAGACGCTCCACCGCGCGCCGATGGCGTTCGTGCGCGAACTCGCCCGGCGCGAGGTGGGGAATCTGACGCTGCTGGGCCTCGCCAACTCGATGGACGTCGACCTCCTCTGTGGGACGGGACAGGCGTCGGCGGCCCACTACGGCTACGTCGGGTTCGAGGCGTTCGGCCTCGCTCCCAACTACCGACGGCGCGTCGAAGCGGGCGCGTTCGACGCCCACGAAGGCACCTGTTACACCGTGGCGACGATGCTCCGCGGCGCGAAACAGGGCGTTCCCTCCCTCCCCATCGCGGGTCTGGACGGGAGCGACCTGCTGGAGGTGAACGACTACCTGACCGAGACGACGTGTCCGTTCACCGGCGACCGGACGGCGGCCGTCCGGACGGTGACGCCGGACGTGGGCGTCGTTCACGCCACCGAGGCCGACGAGAACGGGAACGTCCACTACGACGGCGCGGACCTGACCGAGAGCCTCGTCGCGGCGGCGGCGGACCGGGTGTTCGTCACCGCCGAGCGAGTCGTCGACGCCGGGGAGTTCGAGGCGGACGCTGCGGCGGCGGACGTCCCGGGCTTTCTCGTCGACGGCGTCGCCGAGGTCCCCTACGGCGCACACCCCTGTAGCAGCCCGGGGACGTACGGCTACGACGCTGCCCACCTCCGCGAGTACCTCGACCGGTCGAAGGCGGGGACGTTCGAGGCCTACCTGGAGACGTATCTCGGAGCCGACGAGGCCGACTATCGGGACCGCGCGGTCGACGGCCGCGCCGACGCCCTCGCGTGGACGCCGGAGGTGGCGTAGATGGTCGAGACCGACCCCGACGCGGGCGGGCGTTCGGACGCCGACGCCGGCCTCGATGCCGACGTCGACCCCGTGCCGGCGGTGGACGTCACGGTGGCCGAGGTGATGTGTACGGCCATCGCCCGGCGGCTAGCGACCGTCGACACGGCCTTCCAGGGGTTCGCGTCGCCGTTGCCGACGGTGGCGTTGCGGGTGGCTCACGAACGCGACGGCGTGACGCACCTCAGCGCCTCGGGAGCGGTGAACGGCCGCCCGGACGCGACGCCGCTCTCGACGGAGGACCAGCGACTGCTGGACGGGGCGACCGCACAGTTCACCTCGCCCGAGGCGTTCGACCTGGCCGCCCGCGGCGGCATCGACGTGATGTTCGTCGGCAGTCCGCAGTTCGACCGGCACGGGCGCATGAACGGTACCGCCGCCGGGTCGTGGGACGCCCCGAAGGTGAAGTTCGGCGGCGGCGGCGGGAGCGGGTCGCTGTTACCGCTGGTCGAAAACGCGTGGGCGTGGCGAACCGAACACGCCGCCCGGTCGCTCCCAGCGGACGTCGACTTCGTGACGGCCGCGGGGAACCTGACCTACCTGGTGACGCCGCTCTGTGAGTTCGAGCGGGTCGACGGGGAACTACAGGTCGTCTCGGTGCACCCGGGCGCCTCGCCGGCGGACGTCCGGGAGCGGACTGGGTGGGACGTGACGTTCGCGGACGACGCGCGGGCGGCCGGAGACGAGGGACGAACGGTCGACGGCGTCGAGCGGACGCCGCGCCCGACCGACGAGGAACTACGACTGCTGGACGAACTCGACCCGAACCGGGTGCGTCGGTCGGGGTTTACCGACCTCGAAGCGCTGTAGGCGACGCGGCCGCACCGTCGACGGCGTCGTACGGACTGCGTTCGTCAAACGACGCCGTCCTCGCGGAACCGCTCGACGTCGGCCTCGGAGTAGCCGAGTTCGGCGAGAATCTCGTCGGTGTGTTCGCCCAGGAGCGGCGGGTGCGAGCGAACCGTCGCGGGCGTCCGCGAGAAGTGCATCGGGACGCCCGGCATCTCGACGGTGCCCGCGGTCGGGTGGTCGACCGCCGCGCGCATCCCGCGGGCGAGGACCTGCGCGTGGTCAAAGACGTCTTCCATGTCGTTGATGGGCGTCGCCGGCACGTCGTGTTCCTGCATCAGCGCGACGATTTCCTCGGTCTCGTACGCCGCGATTTCGTCTTCGAGCATCGGTTCGAGGACGTCCCGGTGTTCGACGCGGTCGGGGTTGGTGGCGAACCGCTCGTCGTCGACGAGGTCCTCGCGGTCGAGGGCGGCACAGAAGTTCGGCCACATGTGTTCCGAGGGGACGGCGACGACGGCGTAGCCGTCCTGCGTCTCGTACACCTGGTAGGGGCTGATGTTGTTGTGCTTGCCGCCCTGTCGCCCCGGCGAGTCGCCGGTGGCGAAGTAGGCCTCGGCCATGTAGGTGTTCAGCGCGACGGCCGAATCGAGGAGGCTGAGGTCGAGTTTCTGGCCCTCGCCGTCGCCGCCGAGTTCTCGGTCGAGAAGCGCCGCCAGGATGGACTGGGTGGCGTACAGGCCGGTCGCGAGGTCGGCGATGGCGACGCCGACGCGGACGGGGTCGCCGTCGGGGTCGCCGGTGTAGCTCATGATGCCGCTCTCGCCCTGGATAACGAGGTCGTACGCCGGACGGTCCTTGTCCGGGCCCCACTCGCCGTAGCCCGTAATCGAACAGTAGACGAGGCCGGGGTTCTCGGCGGAGAGCGTCTCGTAGTCCAGTCCCCACTCCGCCATCTTCCCGACTCGGAAGTTGTTGACGAGGACGTCGGCCTCGGCGGCGAGTTCGCGAAACAGGTCGCGCCCCGCCTCGGAAGCGAGGTTGAGGGTGAGCGAGCGCTTGTTCCGGTTGATGCTGAGGTAGTAGGCGGCTTCCTCGCTGTCGCCGTAAGCGGGCGGCGTCCAACCGCGCGTCTGGTCGCCGGTGTCCGGTCGTTCGACCTTGATGACCTCCGCGCCGAGGTCGCCGAGTTGCATCCCGCAGAACGGCCCGGCGAGAACTCGCGAGGCGTCGAGGACGGTCACGCCGTCGAGGGGACCCGTCTCCTCGCTCGACTCCCTGGCTTCGCCAGTCATCGGTGCGTACGTCGCGCCAGTCCGGTAGCGTCGCTCGATTCCATGTGTCCTCGAATCCCGCGCCGCCCAAGAACCTTTCCACGCCGACGCGGGCGCGCTTGAGTGGATTTATCACTCACGACCATCCACTTTCTGGCAATGTTGTCCGCGATGGAGACGGTCGAATTGAACGAGGAACAGCGGATGGTCAGAGACGCGGTTCGCGAGGTGTGTGAGGACTTCGACGCCGAGTACTGGCGCGAGAGAGACGAGAACGAGGAGTACCCACACGAGTTCGTCGACACGCTGGCCGACCACGGCTGGATGGGCGCACTCATTCCGGAAGAGTACGGCGGAGCGGGGATGGGGACGGCCGAAGCCGTCGTCATCATGGAAGAGATCGCCGCCAGCGGCGGCGGCTTCAGCGCGGCACAGGCCGTCCACGGCGGCATCTACAACTCGCCGACCATCGTCAACCACGCCTCCGAGGAACTCAAAGAGGAGGTGCTCCCGAAAGTCGCCACCGGCGAGAAGTCCATCCAGTCGATGGCGCTGACCGAACCGAACGCCGGGTCCGACTCGACGTCCATCGAAACGTTCGCGGAGAAGGACGGCGACGAGTACGTCATCGACGGCCAGAAAATCTGGATTTCGCGCGTCGACGCCACGGACTACGTCCTCGTCATCGCGCGGACGACGCCCAAATCGGAAGTCGAGAAACGCACCCGCGGCATCTCGATGTTCCTCGTCGACAAGGAACGGGCGCTCGATTCGGGCGGGATGGAGATGCGCAAGATTCCCAAGACCGTGAGCGGCCCGGTCCACTCCTACGAACTGTTCTTCGAAGGCCTGCGCGTCCACGAAGACCGCCTCGTCGGCGAGGAAGGGGAGGGTTTCTATCAAGTGCTCGACGGGCTGAACGAGGAGCGAATCGTCATCGCGGCCGAGTGCGTCGGCCTCGGTGAGGCGGCCCTCGAAGCGGGCATCGACTACGCCAACGAACGCGAGGTGTTCGGGCGAGCAATCGGCAAGAACCAGGCTATCCAGCATCCCCTCGCGGAGGCGTACGCGCGGGTGATGGCAGCGAAACACGTCACCTACAACGCGGCGTCGAAGGCCGGCGAGTCCCGGCGCGAACTCGGGGCCGAGGCCAACATGGCGAAGTACCTCGCGGCGGACGCGGCGTTCGACGCCGCCGACGCGGCGGTCCAGACGCACGGCGGCTTCGGCGTCGCCCGGGAGTACGACGTCGAACGATACATGCGCGAGGCCCGACTGACGCGGCTCGTCCCCATCGCCCAGGAACTCGTCCTCAACTACCTCGGCGAGAACGTCCTCGGCCTCCCGCGGTCGTACTGACGTCCGCCGACTACAGCCGGACGCGGCGATTACACACCTGTCTACTGACGGCCTATTCTGGTAGATGATGTACAATAAGTTCCAAGAACGTCTAGAATCGCGACCCGTACCTTTATAATAAGTTTGGTACAACAGGCAACCGTCCGCGGCCCATCCCTTTCCCCACAGGAGGCACCCCATCCCTTCGCAGGCCACGACACCCCTCGGCCTGTCGGGCCGTTGGGCACCCTTTCCGACGCTGCCTCACTGCCCCCGAGCGGGGCGTGTGAAGACGACGTCGATGCGACAGTCGACGACCGGCACTCGCAGCGACAGTTCCCACGCGGCGGGACGGGCGACCGCCGACGCGGCGTACCTGATGGTACCGGCGGCGACGACGGCGGACGCGGCGACGACGCCGGCGACGAACGGATGGCGCGTCGCCCAGACGAGAGCGAACACGGCGACTCCCCAACCGACGAGGACGACGAGCGACCGGACGTCGGCGGGCGGATGGGTGGTTGGCTGACGGGACGGCGGACGGGGACGGGAACGTGATGACATGTGCTGGACTGACGACGGACGGTCGAGGGCAGTTCGACTGACGGACGGGAGAACGCGCCGGACGCGTGGCGGCTACCGCGTCGAGGAGAAGACGTGGAGGGCGGTCATTTCGTCACTCGTTTGTCGTTATAGCTGGACATCACGTAAACCTAGGTGAATCGCGGTAACACGTGTCAGAGGCATCGGGGCGGCCGACGACGCCGGCGGAACGACACGCCTAATTCGTTGCATCGACGAGCGCCCACATGGACCGGCGTGCGTTTCTCGCGGCTACGGGCACGGCGTTAGCTGGCTGTTCCACCGGACGTTCGGAATCCGCGACCGTTCCGGATTCGCTCGACTTCGACGTCACGAAGACGCCGAGCGCGGCGGACGTCGTCGCGTTCCGCAATCCGGCGTGGACGCGACTGAACGAGAAGAACTACGCGGCCCAGGGCACCGTCGAGAACCGGGGCGACGAGCGATTGGCCCGGATTCGAATCGACGCCGACTTCCTCGACGCGGACGGGAACCTCGTGACGCAACTCTGGACGAGCGCTCGCTTCCTCGAACCCGGCGAACGCTACCGGTTCACGATACCCGTCTCGGGGGCCGCGGGGCTCTCGCGCTGTCGGTACCGGGTGACGGCCCGGCGCGACCCGAGCGTCCCCGAAAACGACGGACAGGTCGCCGTCGAATCGGCCGAGTGGCAGTCGTTCAACGGAGACGCGGCGTACGGTCTCGACGGCCGCCTTCGGAACGTCAGTGACTCCTTTCTCGAACGGGTGTACGTTTACGGGAATTTCTACGCCGGCGACGAACTCCTCGCGTGGTGGAAAGACGGCACCGCCGACCTGAAAGCCGACGCGACGTACGACTGGCGCGTCCCGTTCAAGGGCGACGACCCCGACGCCGTCGAGGACTGGACGACGACGGTGCTGGTCCGAGAGCAGTAGTCACCCGCGTACGCTCGCCGCGAGAGAGGAGGGCCACGACGAATATCTGAGCCACCGCCAGAGCCTGCGACCGACCGTCCACTCGCACCGGTGACAGGTGAGAAACGGGTCGGCGGCGGCGCGGCGGACGGTCGCCTGACAGTCCGGACAGACGCCGGCGTGTCGGGTAGTCGTGTAGTAGTCGCTCTTTCGCGCCCGAAAGAAGACGCAGCCGTCGCCCGTCGAAACGGCGCGATAGACGCAGTCTTCGCCTTCGAACGTCGCGTACGTCCCCTCGTTCCGGGGACGCGTGAGCGAGTCGGAGGCGTCGGCCCTGACGCAATCCGGAGGGCGTTCTATCCGTTCCATGCCCGCCGCTCGGGCGGGTGCTTCCTCGTACTCGCGCCGTTTCGCCAGCCAGTCGGACATCGCCCTTCACGTGGCAGCAGTTGACACGCAAACGCGCATGCACAAAACTCTGTACCCGACGTACGTCGGTGGACCGGGTCGCTGGACGCAGTCGTCCCGCCGTTCGACCCAGACCCGGTCTACGAGGGTGAGACGAGTGGGCGCATCTCGTGACAACATTTATCATGAAAGAACAGAAAGGAGCCATCGCTTCGCAGACACGGACCTGGTTTAGCAACCCTTGCGAAGCAAGCGAGGGCCCTCTCCGGGGCATCGCTTCGGGGTAAGACGGCCGAGGTGGCCGCTATCGAGACGGTATCCAGTGTTCAATACCTAGTGACGACCGAGCGTCGACGACGAAAAGACGCTGGGCAAGGGCCCTCGGTCGAGTACGAGGACGCGTAGTAGAGTGCCCGGGGTGGGCTCCGAACCCACGATCTCCGCATGACCCAGGAAACGAGGCTCGGCAGGCCCCGAGGGGCGGAGGCTTCCAAGGCGGTGCCGCACCGAAGCTCGAATACCCTATGAGTGCGGCGCTATGTCCAGCTAAGCCACCCGGGCTCACTTTCCCGTAACCGGATGTTCACCTTTAAGCTTCCCATATCGACCGGCGGGACCCACCGGATTTATGGCTGAACACGGGGACACCTGACGCATGGACCTGCCGGACATCGTCCAGTCGACCCTCGGAGACGAGTCGGTCGCGGCCCGGGTCAGCCTCGGCGGCGAGGACGAACTCCTCGTGACCCCGACGCGGACCGTCGTCTACCGGTCGGAGGGACTGCTCTCGGACGAAACGGTCGACGAATACCCACACGGAGCGGAGCGAATCGAGGTGTCGGAGGGGCGGCGCAAATCCAAGGTGACGCTGGATTACGGCCTCGACGGCGAGAAGACGTTCGCCGTCCCGACGACCCGTCTCGACCAGGCGCTCCACCCGGTCCTGGCGGGCGTCCTCAACGCCACGGGCATCACCGACCCCGGCGAGACGGTCAAGCAGACCTTCCGTTTCAGCGAACTCACCGTCGTCGTCACGAGTTCGCGGCTGGTGCGTCACATCGGCGAGGCCGTCTGGGACGAGGAGTACGACGAGTACCACTACGACGACGTGACCGACCTCGACTTCGAGGAAGGCAGCGTCGCCACGTCGGTCGTCGTCACGGTCGGCGGTCGACAGGAGCGCTTCAAAGCCCCGAACGACCGGGCGCGAGCAGTCCGTGAGGGACTCGTCTCGGCGCTGTGTGCCTACCACGACGTCGCCGACCTGGAGGCGCTCCGCGAGAAGACGGCACCGGACGAGGAAGAAGAGACCGAGGACAGAGACAACGTCTCCTTCGGTGACGGTCCCGACCCGCTCTCGACCGGCGCGTCGGAGGCCGACGACCCGCCCTCGACGAGTACGTCGGAGGCAGACGACCCACTCTCGACCGGCGCGTCGGAGACAGACGACCCACTCTCGACGAGTACGCCGGAGGCCGGAGGACCCCTGGCGGCGAGCGGTGGCGAGGGCGAGTCCCGAGAGACGGCAGGACCGGCGTCCACCGGCGAGCAGTCCGAGTCGCGAGAGACGACGAAGCGAGCGGGCGACGAGGGATTCGCCGGGTCGGGGTTCGAATCCGCCGGCGTCGTCGACGACGAGGTGGCGGCGGAACTCGCTCGGCTCCGACAGGCAGTCGAGACGCAGAGCCGACGGCTCGAACGGCAGGAACAGGTCATCGAGCGGTTGATCGAAGAACTCCGGCAAGGTCGGTAGTCTCGGTCGTCGTCGCCGGCACTCCCGCCGGCCGAATCGCTACTCCCGGCCCACGACTTTCCGGACGCACGACGACCCGAACGGACCGAGTTCGCCGACGTCGAACTGGACGAAGTGGCCGGTCGAGAGGCTCGCTCCGCACCGTCGACAGTCGAACTCGCCCTCCCGCGTCACCACCTGTCTCTCGAAGGCGACGTAGTCGCCGCGTCGGACGCGGAGGCGACCGTCCTCGCGGTCGACGATGCCGCGAAGTTCCGCCGCGTCGAGGACCTCACGGACCAGCGACGGGTCCGTCGTCACCGTCTCGATGCGGTCGACGGCGGCCGAGAGCGGGAGTTCCTCCCGTTCGACGTGGGCGAGCAGGTCCAGCGCGAGTTCGCGCTTGCGGTCCCGTGCGTCCGTCACGGAGCGGGGTTCGGAGCCGACGAGCATGAATGTGGAGGAAACGCAAGCGGTTTGCACCCCGAAGACGGAGGACGCTCATGGACCGCCGGAGGCGGCTGGCCGTCAGTTCGGCGTCACTCGGCGCAGTCGCGGTACTGGGGTGGGTCGTCTCGCCCGCGGCCGTCGTCTCGCGGCTAGCGTGGGTCGCTGGCGACCCCGTCCGGTTGGCGCTGGCGCTCTGTGGCCTGGCGCTGGTCCGCCCCCTGTTCGCGTGGCCGACGACGCTCATCGCCGTGGCCGCGGGCTACGGCTACGGCCTCCCGGGCGTCCCGTTCGCGCTCGCGCTCATCGTCCTGACGAGCGTCCCGCCGTTCCTGTTCGCTCGGCGGTTCCGAGACGGCCGGGTCGCGTCGGCGGGCGAGCGCGTCGTCGACGAGACGGGCGACCTGCGCGGCGTCACGGCGAGTCGCCTGATTCCGGCTCCCTCCGACGTGGTGTCCGTGGGTGCGGGCGTCGCCGGCGTCTCGCCCGGTGCGTTCGTCGTCGGGACGGCCATCGGCGAACTCCCGTGGGCCGTCGCGGGCGTCGTCGCCGGCGACTCGCTCGGCGCGCTGACCGCGGGTGCGCTCGCGGCGTCGGTCGACCTTCGACTCGTCGTGGCGTCCGGCGTCGTCGCCGCCGTTCTCCTCGCCGGGCCGGTCTACCGACGAGTGCGTGCATCGTCGCTACTCGAGTAAGCTCTCGCCGGTCATCGCCGCCGGCTTCGCGGCGCCGACGAGGTCCAGCACCGTCGGCGCGACGTCACAGAGCGACCCGCCCTCGCGGACGCGCTTGCCGCCGTCGCTCCCGTCGGGCGCGAGGTAGACGAACGGCACCGGATTGTAGGTGTGGGCCGTGTGGGGGTCCTCGGGCGTCCCCATGTCGTCGGCGTTGCCGTGGTCGGCGGTGAGCAGGACGTGCCCGCCCGCCCGCTGGACGGCGTCGACGAGGCGGCCGAGTTGCGCGTCGACGGCCTCGACCGCCTCGACGGCCGCCTCGAAGTCGCCGGTGTGGCCGACCATGTCGGGGTTGGCGTAGTTCAACACCAGCACGTCCGGGTCGTCGGCCTCGACGACGTCGATGGCGGCGTCGGTGACCGCTTCGGCGCTCATCTCGGGGCACAGGTCGTAGGTCGGCACGTCCGGGCTCTCGACGATGTGCCGGGTTTCGCCCTCGAACTCGACCTCGCGCCCCCCGTTGAGGAAGTAGGTGACGTGGGCGTACTTCTCGGATTCGGCGAGGCGGAGCTGGGTCTTGCCGGCCGCCGCCAGCACCTCGCCGAGCGTGTCTTTCGGCTGGTTCGGCGGGAACGCCACCGGGAAGTCGAACGTCTCGTCGTACTCGGTCATCGTGACGAGTTCGACCGCCGGCGGCTCGGTCTCGAACGCCCACTCGGGGTCGACGTCGGCGAGCATCCGCACGAGCTGTCGCATCCGGTCGGCCCGGAAGTTGAAGCAGACGACCGCGTCGCCGTCGGCGAGGGCGGGGCGGTCTGCCACGAGCGTCGGCTCGACGAACTCGTCGGTGTCGCCGCGGTCGTAGGACGCCTCGACGGCGTCGACGGCGGCGTCCGCGGCGTGGGGTGCCTCGCGGGCGACGATGGCGTCGTAGGCCCGCTTCGTCCGCGCCCAGTTCTCGTCGCGGTCCATCGCGTAGTAGCGTCCCGTGACCGTCGCGACGTGGCCCGTACCTTCCGCGGCGACGACCGACTCCAGTTCGGCGAGGTAGTCCGCGCCGGCCGTCGGCGGGGTGTCGCGGCCGTCGGTGAACGCGTGCGTGACGGCGTCGACGCCGCGGTCGGCCGCGAGCGAGACGAGTGCGTGGAGGTGTCGCTGGTGGGAGTGAACGCCGCCGTCGCTGACGAGACCCAGCAGGTGGACGCGGCCGTCGTTGGCGTCGGCGTGCGAGAGGGCGCGGTCGATGGCGTCGTTCGTGGCGAACGAGCCGTCGTCGATGGCGTCGTCGATGCGCGTGTAGGCCTGCTTGACGACGCGGCCGGCCCCGATGTTGAGGTGGCCCACCTCGCTGTTGCCCATCTGTCCGTCGGGGAGGCCGACCCGCCGCCCCGACGCGTCGAGCGTCCCGAACGCGCCCGTCCGGGCGAATCGATCGAAGTTCGGCGTCTCGGCGGCGTCGACGGCGTCGCGGCCCTCGCCGCCGTCGAGGCCCCACCCGTCGAGTACGACCAGCGCGGCGTCCATGTCGAACGCGAGGCCGCGGGGCGTTAACTGCCTGTCGACTCTCGACAGTTTTTACCCCCGACCCGCCGACGGTGCGAGCGATGGAGTCGCCGATTCCAGAACGGTACGCCCAGTACTACCTCGGCAACGGCCCCAGCCTCGTCACCTTTCTCGTCCTCGACGCCGCCGCCTTCCTGGTGGGCGTCAGCTTCTACGTCCACTCCGACCCCGCACTCGCCGACCTCCCGACGTTCCTCTATCCGCTGTTCGGCGACTCGCCGACGGCGCTGGCGCTGGCGACGCTCTCGCTCGCGACGCTCCTCCCCAACCTCGGGCGACGCGTCCGCGACGCGCCACAGAACCGTCCGCTCGCGTACCTCCACACGCTTGCGTTCGTCTGGCTGGTGAAGTACGGCCTCTGGACGCCCCTCGCGCTGAACGTCCACCCCGGCCTCTACGTCGGGTTCACGGTCGACGCCCTCTGGAACTACTGGGGCATCGTCCTCACCCACCTGGGGTTCGTCGTGCAGGCGTTTCTCGTGCCCCACTACGGCCGGACGACCCGCGGCGCGCTCGCGTTCGCGCTCGGCCTCTCGCTGGTCAACGATGCCTTCGACTACGGCCTCGGCTACTACCCGCCGCTCCGGTACGAACCCGGCGTCATCCTCGTCGGCGCAACGCTCCTCATCTCCTTGCTCGCCGTGTGGCTGGCCGACCGTTCGTTCGACCGGTTGGAGCGGGGCGCGTGACCACGGGACCGTTCCCGTAGCCGTTATTGCGACGGCGACGGAGACTCGACCCGTGAAGCGGACGACGAAAGCGCTGCTCGTGGGCGTCGGCGTAGTTCACCGCCAGTCTCGCGTTTCTCGCGCTCACCGTCTACCCGTTCCAGTACGGCCCGGTCGAGAGCGCACTCCTCGTCGGCGGCCTCCTCCTGTTCGCACTGCTAGAGACGGTGCTGGACGACGCGTCCATCTGACCCGCCGCTTCCGCCGACGGACACGTAGCCCTTTTGCGGTTCGGGCGCTTACCTCACGTGTATGGACTCGGCGGTACTACTCGACCTCCTCGGGAACGAAAACCGCCGGCGCATCCTCAGACTGCTCGCGCGCAAGCCGTGTTACGTCACGGAGATAAGCGAGTATCTCGGCGTCAGTCCGAAGGCGGTCATCGACCACCTCCGGAAACTCGAGGAGGCGGGGCTGGTCGAGAGCCACACGGATGACCAGCGACGCAAGTACTTCCACATCTCGCGGAACCTCCGACTGGAAGTGAGCGTCTCGCCGTACGGTTTCGGAGCCAAGAGCGCCTACCCGGCGAACCCCGACCTCGACATGACTCGCCACTGCCAGCACCTCACCGTCGAGGACTTCCGGACGAACGCGGACGACGTCGGCGACCTCGCGACGGCGTTCGACCGCCTGCAATCCCTCGAAAACGAACTCTCGCTCGCTCAGCGGTGGGTCTACGGCCGGATAACCGAGGTGCTCGACCGTCTCGACGAACATATGGGGACGGACGTCGACAGTCGCTTCCACGCCGAGGTTCTCGGCGCGGTGGCGACGGGGGCGACGACGACGGAGGACATCGCCGACGAAGTGGACGCGTCGGTCGACGCCGTCCAGACCGCCCTCCAGCGGCTCGCCGACGGGGGACTCGTGACCCGGGACGACGACGGCTGGGTCGTCAACTGAGGTCGCGCGTCAGCCCGTCTCTGAGGTCGCGGCCGAAGTAGTGGCCGGCGAGCGAGACGAGGATACCGGCCGTCGTCCCGACGCCGGCGATTTCGACGCCGTACTGCGCGACGAGCGGAAAGAGCGGTGTCGCGAGGCTGCTGAGGACGAACCCCACCCCCGAGGCGAGGCCGCCAGCGACGCCGACTTCGACGTAGCGACGGCCGTCGGCCAGCAGTCCGACGGCGAACGCGACGGCGAACAGCCCGACGAATCGGCCGACTAGCCCGACCACCGGGACCGAGCCGCCGACGACGAGAGCGACCACCGAGGCGACGAGAACGAGGAGGAACGTTCGGACCGAGAACCACCCGTCGTGACGACCGCTCGACCCGTCCACGGTCGGCCTGCGTAGTTTCATACTCGAACTGTGACCCGCGGGGGGAAGTCGCTTGCGTCGCACCAACCTTTATTCACCGAGTGGGCGAACGGCGGGGGATGACCGAAACAGACGTCCGCGAGGCGTTTCCGGCGATTGCCGAGATTACGGACGACGAACTGCGCGCAGGCGTCCTGCGCGCGTGGACGGCGTCGCTCGACGAGACGGGACACGACCTGTTCGAGGTGCCGTGGTTCCCTCCCGTACAGGAGGAACTGAACCTCCCCGACGAGCGACTGGTGCCCCACGTCAACGACGTCGTGGAGTCCGCGGTGGCACTCGCGGACTGCCTCCGCGACCGCCGCGGGAGCGACGTGTCGATGGACCTCGTCCGAGCGGGCGCGCTCGTCCACGACGTCAGCAAACTCTACGAGTTCGATGCCGACGGGGAGACGGCCATCCACGACGCCCTCGGCCACCCACACTACGGCGTCGTTCCGGCGGCGCGGGGCGAGCTACCGGCCGCGGTGCTCAACGTCGTGCTGTCGCACTCGGGTCGGACGTCGGTCGAACCGTCGACGCTGGAGGCGGTCATAATCAAGCGGGCGGACGAGGCGGCGGCGGCGGCCATCCGGGCCGAGGCGAACGACGACCCCCGAGAGACGTGAGCCCGGACGCTAGTCGAGCTTCCCGAGCGCTTCGAAGAAATCGGAAGAGGGGCCGGCGATGCGAAGCGGGGTATCGGCCGTCGAGACGCGAACCTCGGTCGGGGGCGACAGTTCCCTGACGAGGCGGCCGTCGCTGACGACCACCGCGCTGTCGGCGTCGGTGATAGTGACCGACACCTCGCTCTCCTCGCCGACGACCAGGGGCGGCATGCCACCGGTCGCACACATCTCGTTGACGACGAGGCCGTCGACGTCGGGAGTAATCAGCGGCCCCTTCTCGCTGAGGTTGTAGGCGGTGCTGCCCGTCGGCGTCGCCACGAGGACGCCATCGGCGTGGCTCCCGGAGTAGAGCGACCCGTCGACGCGGATCTCGACGCTGACGCCGCCGCCGTGGCCGCGGTAGGGGCCCTGAATGACGACTTCGTTGGTCGCGGGGTCGCTCGTCCAGTCGTCGCCGCTGGCCGCGAGCCGAGGGGCTTCGCGGGTGTCGAGTTCGCCGGCGCGGGCGTCCGCAACCGCGTCGAGGACGGCCGCCTCCGCCTCGTCCGGCCCGACCGCGTTCAAGAAGCCGACTTCGCCGAGGTTGACGCCGAGGATAGGGGTGCCGTTGGCCCCGCGGGCGGCAAAGAGGAAGGTTCCGTCGCCGCCGATGCTGACGATGAGGTCGCAGGCGTCGAACGCGTCGAGGGGAGTGCCCTCCACGTCGATGGTCTCGGCGGTGGCCGCGTCGACGGTGACGTCGGCGCCCGATTCCCGGAGTCGCGTTCGCAGCGTCGAAGCGAGAAACGCCGCGCGGCCGTTGCCCTTCTGTGCGACGAGCCCTACGTTCATACGCCCCGTTTCGCCCGGGGGGACCGAAAAGCCCACTGTACGGACAACATTCATGTCGGCAGAGGGCGGAGGTTCGGTGAGTGGCGAATCGTACGCCCAGAAAGGTGGGCGTGAACGACGTAGCTCGGGCACCTACGAATGAGCGACGAACACGGAGACGAGGACGACTGGTTCGAGCGAGCGCTTCGGGAGATGGACGCAGAACCGGAGGAATCCGAAGCCGAACCAGCCGAACCGGAGGACGAAGCGGCCGAGCCCCCGGAGACAACCGAAGACGCCGAAGCAACCGAGGAAGTCGAGGATACGACGTCCAGCGCGTTCGGTGGGGAGAACGAAGGGGAGGGAAGCGACGGCGAAGCCTTCGAGGAGGATTTCGCGTCCGCCTTCGAGAACGCCCCCAGCCCCGATTTCGGTGGCGAAGGCGGCGAGCAGGGAAGCTTCGGCGGCGGTGGAGGCGAGGACTTCGGCTTCGGCGG
>JBDGTU010000052.1:0-14845 GCA_042216495.1 Haloferacaceae archaeon | reverse complement strand
GCGGCGAGCAGGGAAGCTTCGGCGGCGGTGGAGGCGAGGACTTCGGCTTCGGCGGTGGACCGGGAGCCGGTGGGGACCAGTCGTTCGACGAGGAGGAAGCCGAGTTCGAGTCGGAGATCGACCGAATCAAACTCGGAATCGAGGGGCTGGACCAGATGATCCTCGGTGGCGTCCCCAAGCGGTCGCTGCTCGTCGCCATCGGAAGCGCGGGGACCGGTAAGACGACGTTCGCGCTCCAGTTTCTCAACCAGGCGGTGACGGAGGGTGAACGCGCCGTCTACATCACGCTAGAGGAGACCCGCGAGGACATCCTCGAGACGGCCACGGAGAAAGGCTGGGAGTTCCGCAAGTTCGCCGACCGGGGCCAGCTGGCGATCATCCACCTCGACCCCATCGAGATGGCGAACAGCCTCGCCAACATCAGAAACGACCTGCCTCGACTCGTCGAGGAGTTCGGAGCCGACAGGCTCGTCCTCGACTCGGTGTCGCTCCTGGAGATGATGTACGACCGCGCGTCGGAGCGCCGAACCGAGGTGTTCGAGTTCACGCAGGCGCTGAAATCGGCCGGGGTGACGACGATGGTGACGAGCGAGGCCAGCCAGGACAATCCGTACAACTCCCGGTACGGCATCATCGAGTACCTCTCCGATGCGGTGTTCGTCCTCCAGTACGTCCGCCCCTCGGACTTCCGGGAGACGCGTCTCGCGGTCGAAATCCAGAAGATACGCGACGCGAACCACTCCCGGGAGACGAAGCCCTACGAGATTACGGACGAGGGCATCAGCGTCTACCGGCAGGCGAACATCTTCTAGTCGTCGGCCCGCGGAGCGTCGGTCCGGACGGCCGGGTCGAACGATTCGAAGTGGACGACCTCCTCGACGGGGCGACGGAGCTTTCGTGGCCGTTCGAGGTCCGGAGCGTCCTCCGCGGGGTAGCCGAGCGTGACGAGCAACACGGGTTCGTAGCCGTCGCCCACGTCGAACGCCTCGCGGAGGGCGTCGCCGTCGAAGCCGCCCATCGGACAGGAGGCGACGCCGCGGTTCCAGGCGGCGTGCATCAGTGCCATCGCCGCGAGGGTCGAACTCTGGACGGTCCAGCGGCGTCTGTCCTCGCGGGGGCCCTCGGCCCGGCGTTCGATGGTCTCCAGCTGGGACTCCAGGACGTCCTCGGAGGGGAGGTATCCCTTCTCGAACTTGTCCCGGACGACCCGGTCGGCGTGTGCAGACGGGTCGAGGTTCCCGAGGACGACGACGACGGCCGCCGCGTCGGTGACGTGTTCCTGTCCGTAGGCGACCTCCCGAAGCGTTCGCTGCGTCTCGTCGTCGCGGAGGACGAGAAACTCCCAGGGCTGGAGGTTGTACGAAGAGGGTGCGAACGTCGCCCGTTCGACTATCTCGCGGAGCGTGTCGTCGTCGATGTCGTCGTCCGCGTACTGGTGGACCGACCGTCTCGTCTCGATGACGTCGTCGAACTGCATCGGCATCACTCGAGGACCCAGGCGGATGAACGACTCGGATTCGGTCGACGTTCTCGACCTCGGTCGTGGGTGCTACCGGACGACGGCGACCGGCGGCTACCGGACGACGGTGACCGGCGCGGGCGAGCGCCGGACGACGTGCTCGGCGACGCTCCCGAGGAGGACCCGCGAGACGCCGGTGCGGCCGTGGCTCCCGATGACGACGTGGTCGACGTCGGCCTCCTCGGCCACGTCGACGATGGTCTGGGGCGGGCGGCCGACTTCGACGCGCGTTTCGGCGTCCCGTCCCGTCGCCTCGCGAGCCTGGGAGAAGAGCTTCTCCGCGGTCGCTTTCGCCTGCTCGTACCACTCCTCGGAACCGCCCGGCAGGACGCTCGGGCTGTAGCCCGCCTCCACGGGGTCGATGACGTGCAGGAGGAGGACGTCCGCGTCGGGCCACTCCTCGGCGGCGAACTGGAGGGCCTTCTCGGACTGGGGCGAGCCGTCGATGGGAACGAGGACGCGCGGAATCATACCACTCCGTACGCGGGGACGACGTAAAATTCCACCACCGAAGAACCGCTTCGGTGCAACGGGTCGCTGGCCCGCTCACCCACAGCGCGGCCCTGCCTGCTCACCCACTCGTCGTCGCATCCACTCGTCGCCGCGCTCACTCGCCGTGTCTGGTGACACAGGACGAGAGTCCGACGAGTTCGACCGGTTCGGAGTTGTCGGGCGAGTAGACGACCATCTGTCCTTTCTCCATGTAGGGCACCTTGTCCTCCAGCGACGACGGGATGTTGACGCTCTTGATGGCGTCCTCGTCGCCCAGGTTGAGGACGAGCTTCGTGTTCACCTGCTTGAACACCGGGTCGGCGACGTCCTGTGGGTCCTGCGTGATGAGAAAGAGCCCGAGTCGCTCCTTGCGCCCCTGCTTCGCCGCCTCGGTGAACTTCGAGACGACCTGCCGCGCCTGGACGGTGTCTGCGTCGGCGAGGAAGTTGTGGGCCTCGTCCATGCCCAGGATTACCGGCGTCTCGGCGATGCGCTCGCTCGACGGCGCGTTCGACAGTTTGTCGTCGACGAGCAGGCTCGACACCGCGAGGACGAACATCTCCTTGGCCCGACTCGTCGAGAGGTGGTAGGTGGGGACGACGGTGAGTCCCCCCGGACGGACGAGTTGGTGGTCGAGGTCGGTGATGGGGCGGGCCGACTGGTCGAAGACGCCACGCGGAACGCCGCGAACGCGGCGCTTGACCGCGTCGTACGTGGCCTCGTGGACGCGCCCCGACTCGTCGAGTTCCTCCTTCAGCGCCGGATCGTCGAGGAAGGTCAGGAACTCCTCGTAGGTGCCACTCTCGCCGTACTGCCTGAAGAATCGCCGGAGGAGTTCCTTCAGCGCGGGGTACTGGTTCTCG
Organism: Haloferacaceae archaeon; assembly: GCA_042216495.1. Classification (GTDB taxonomy): domain Archaea; phylum Halobacteriota; class Halobacteria; order Halobacteriales; family Haloferacaceae; genus Salinirarus. The sequence continues at coordinate 11,971 of JBDGTU010000052.1, read as the reverse complement.
TTGAGGCTACTGCCGGCGACGAGCCACGGGCGGTCCCGCGCCATCGAAAAGGGGATGGTGAACGCCAGTTGCTCGGCGCGGTGGTTCTCGCCGCCGTAGGTCACGCCGTCTTCCTTCGGGACGAGCGCGAGGGTGTCGTCGTGGCCGCCGTAGGCGACGCCCTCGCGTTCGAGGCGGCGCACGTCGGCGTCCGAGAGCGACCCGTCGTCGTGCATCTGGGCGTACTCGTCCTGCGGGTCGAACTGGACGACGGCGGCCGGAACCTCGCGGCCGTCGTCCATCTCGTAGGTGGAGTCGAGCACCTGCCGGAGGACGTTCTTCGAGGCGTGGGTCTTGCCCGACCCCGTCCCGCCGGCGACGAGCAGATGTCTGAAAACGAGCGGGTCACCGTCGGCGTAGTCGTCTTTCAGCCGGTAGTCGATGGTCGGCGGATTCGCCGCCGTGCGGACCTTCTCGCCGCCGACGGAGAGGTGACCCAGGAAGACGCCGTCGGCCGGGATGGAGAGCCCGGTCTTTATCTGGTCGGCGTCGGCCGCCTCGGTGACGAGCGCGCCCGGTTTCGGGACGCGGTCGGTCATCCGGCGTTTCAGTTCGCCGTCGTCCTCGAACAGCACCGCCACGGGGTCGAGCGTCGTCATGAACTTGTAGTCGCGCTCCTCGAACGCGTCGCGGCGCATCGCCCGCCGGGCGTGGATTTCGGTCGCGTCGTCGGCCTGGAACTCCTGGGCGTACTCCAGGGCGGTGATGCGACAGAACAGGAGTTCGTCGTCCGGGTAGGGGACGAGGAGGTACTTGCCGAGGCGAACCGAGTCGCGGTTGCCGGTCGTCACGAACGCCCGCAGGCGGGTGTCGTCGCCGTCTTCGGCCACGCGCAGGCCCTGCGAGACGGAGATGGTGCCGAGGCCGCGGTCGTCGCCCGCGGGGGCGACGTCGTAGGACTCGAAGTCGGCATCGTCGGATTCGGTCGGGGAGTCGGCGGTCGACGCGTCGGTGGACGCATCGTCGGCGTCAGCATCGGAGGAAAAATCGGTGAAATCGCCGAGGTCAGACATACTTCGATGGTCGGACGGCGGGAGGAAACCATTTTCGCCCGGCTGGCGTCACGCGTCGTAGAAGACGACGTCGAGGTCGGGGACGACATCGAAGTCGCGGTCGCGGGTGACGAGCGCGTAGCCGTGTTCGAGCGCAGGCGTCGCGACGAGCGTGTCCCGCGCCCCAAGCGGCGTCCCCCGGGCGTGGAGGCGACTGTCGAGTTCCCCCGCCGCGATGGCGACACCGAGGTCGAAATCGAGGACGTCCAGCGAGCGCAGGAAGCCGACGGCGCGGTCGAATCGCTCGTCTCCGACGCGGGCCGTCCCCCGGAGGACTTCGAAGGCACAGATCGCCGGCACGGCGAACGCCTCGTCACCGTGGTCGTGCATCCACTCGACCGCATCCTCGTGGTGGTCCGTCTCCGAATCGAGGAAGTCGACGACGAACGAGCTATCCAAACAGTTCATCGTGCGTCTCTTCCAGTTCCTCGTCGAGATCCTCGCGTGCCGTTTCGACGTGTTCGGCCAGCCCGGGACACGAGCCGGCGAAGGCCATCGGATCGGCGCTTTCAGTCAGGCGGACGACCAGCTCACTGAAGCTCTCTCCCTCGCGTTTGAGCGCCTTCAGGCGGTCGTAGGCGTCCTCCGTGACGGTGATGGTCTTCGATGGCACACGTACACGTACGTGTAGACGTAGAATAAAGGTTAGGACCGACGTGACTGTTCGCCGAGTCGTGTACCCCGACTATTCGAAAACGCCCGCAGGCGCGTGTCGTCGCCTGCGGGGGCGACGTCGTCGGATTCGAGGTCGTCGGCGGTCCGCGGGTCGGCGTTCGAGGCGTCGGCCGCGCTCGACGCGTCGGCGTCCTCGGAGTCGGCGTCGGACGAGAAGTCGGTGAAGTCGCCGAGGTCGGACGTGGATTGGTGCACGGACGGTGGGGGAGACCGCTTTCGACCCGCCTGACGTCTCAGCACGAACGCGACATCGAGGTCGGATACGGCGTCGAAGTTGCGGTCGCGGGAGACAGGCATGTAGCCGTGTTTGAGTACCGGCGTTGTGACGAACGTGTCCCGCGCCTCGAGTGACCTTCTCCGAATGTGGAGTCGGCCGTAGAGTTCGTCCGCCACGATGGCGGCACCGAGGTCGAAATTGAGAACCTCCAGAGGGGAAAGAACGCTGACGACGCGCCCAAGAGACTCCGATAGAAATCCCGAAAACGGGCTGTTAGATATTGGGCCCTGCCCCGGAGAACGGATTAGACCGATGGCCGCTATCGGCAGCAAGAACCTTCGATCTGGGAGGTCCAGTGGGATCTGGGAGCGTCACTGCAGGCTGCCCACTGCCACTGACGCCATCCTCGCCGCTCGGTCCACTGGAGGCACCCCAGTAGTTGTTCTGCGTGTCGAGGGCGTCGGCTTGACTGTAGTCGAATCCAGTCTGATTCCCCGCATACCGGGCGACTGCACCACTCAAGATGTTGTTTCTCCTCACTCGATGGTCGTTACCAAGATCTTCGTAGCCACCGACGAAGATCGCAGCGGGGGTCTGGGCAGTTCCCGTGAGATTCTCGAACACGTTTTCGGTGATCTCGAAGTTCGTTGGACCAGGCCGGGCTGAGACGTTTCCATTCTCGAACAGGCCGATGCCCATGATTTCCTTCGCTTCAAGATCACTTATTTCGTTGTTGGCGAGGATGAGGTCGTCAACGACATCCGCCCCGGTCGCGGTAGCGGCGTTGAACGTGAACCCACGAGCTTCTACGGTCCCATTTCCGCCGTTACTGGCCCTCAATCCGGTGATCACGTTTCCGCGGATGACCGGATCTTCGACGTTCTTGTCCTTCTGATTGAGTCTGATTCCGGTCGCGGTGACCTCGTCGTTCGAATCATTGTTTGCCGAGATGTCCATACCGATGATCTTGTTGTCCCTGATGAGGAGATTCAGCATCTCGCCTGCCCCCTGACCCAATTGGGCATTGATTCCGTTCGCAGCCACGTCAACGCCCCCGCTCTGGGGGAATCCGGTATCGATGACATTGGAGATCAGAGTGTTCCGGATAGTGACGTCGCTCACGGGCCTCCGCATATTGATTCCATTCCCAACGGCGCCGTTGATTTCTAGACCGTCGATGGTGACGCCGTCTGCGGCAATTTCCATACTCTGCTTGACGGTCGCCTCCGACGAACGCGAGCTACTGGCTCCGTGCGTGCCGGCGTTCGGTCCGCGGAGCGTCACCGATTTGTCGACGGTTACACTCTCGTCGTAGGTACCCGGTTCGATGATGATCGTCGTACTACTGGCGTTGGTAATAGCGGCTTGGATCGAGCTGAAGTCACCGTTGTCGGGGTCATCGTCGACGACCAACGCCTCATCGCCACCGGGGCCGACCGACCCGGAGCTGCCCGGTTTGTCCACGTCAGCCCGAATCGTCACGTCGAGCGTTTCGCCCGAGGAGCCATCCGACGTCGTCGACGTCGAGTCGGTGTCGATGTACACGCCGATTTCGGCGCTCTCACCGGGGGCGAGCGTGAGGACGCTGTTCGGTCCGTCGTTGAGCCTCGTCTGGCGCGCTCCGTTCGGATACAGGTACAGGTTCGAATCGTCGAACTGCGTGCCGTTCGAGAAGTTCGCCCAGACGTAGACGGTCTGGGTTCCCTGGTTCTCGATCCGGAACACGTCGTCGAAGTAGAACTCGCCTTCGCTGTTGACGCCGCTGCCGTTCTGCCCGCCCGTCCCCGAGAAGTCCAGCCCGATTTCGCCGGCACCGCCCGTCGTCGCGTACGCGCCGTTCGGTCCGGGCGACGGCTCCATCGCGAGATAGGCCTGGTCCTCGCTGGCGACGGCGACCGTCGCGTCCCGGTCGACTTCCCCGAGGCTGAACGCCCCGGTACCCACGCCGGCCGCGCCGGCCGCCGAGAGACTGCCGAGGCCGAGGATGAGGTTGCGTCGCTTCATCGTCAGATCAACCCCGCGTCCGCGTGGACGGTGAACGACTGCCCGCTGAGCAGCGTCCCGGTCGACGTCGTCCCGGTCGTGTCGACCTGAATGCTCACTTCGAGGTAGTCGCCGGCGTTCATTTCGACGTAGTTGCCCGACCCCTCGATGGAGTCGCTGGCGGCGGTCCCGCTGCCGTTCGTTCCGCTCGGGGCCCTCGCCGAACCGCCGCTGTGGGAATTGTCGGGGAACGAGTTGTTCGCGTAGAACGTCACCTCGTCGTTGGAGTCGGTGTCCGAGATGTAGACGCCGACCGGCTGTGTTCCCTGATTTCGAATCGTGAACACCTCGTCGATGTCCGTCACTGCGTCGGGGTTCACACCGTCGCCCTGCGTCCCGCCGAACCCTCCCGACGCATCGCCGTCGAGGTTGAGTTCGAGTTCGTCGTCCGAGTTGTACTCGGCGTACGCGGCGTTCGGTCCGCTCGGACTGGTCGGCGTCCCGGCCGAACTCCCCGGTACGAGCTGGAGATACGCCGCACCGTCGCCTGCGACGTTCACCGTCGCCGTTCGATTCGCCGTGAGGCTGGTAAACGCTCCAGTGCCCATCGCCGCCGCCCCACCGGCGGCGAGCGATCCCATTCCTGCGAGGAATTTTCGTCGTTGCATCGTTGTCACGCGCTCCGTCTCGGAGCACACCACACGCGACGCCCCACAGCCGGTTTGTTGTACGCTGACAGAATCCCCGTCTGCGAGTGCCGGAAGCGTGTAAAGAGCGATAGAACGAATCTCAGAGGGGCCCTGAATCCGGGTCGAACAGTCGTTTCCCGGCGGTTAACTTCGTCTTAACGTCGCCACGGGAGCGTTGTGCGGTCATTAGCTAAGCCGTTACTCGTAGTGGCCGACTCCGGGGAGGGACCAATGACGCTAACACGAGACGACGTATTCGAAATCCTCCGGAGTCGTCGACGGCGCTTTGCCATCCACTATCTGCGACAGAACGGCGAGCCGGCGGAGTTGGGGACGCTCTCGGAACACGTCGCGGCATGGGAGCAGGGGAAATCAGTGAACGAGGTGGGGTCCAGTCACCGCAAGAACGTCTACACGTCGCTCCAGCAGTTCCACCTGCCGAAGATGTCCGACCTGGACATGGTCGAATTCGACCGGCGCGCCGGCGAAGTCGAACTCACGGACGACGCAGAGGAGGTCGACATCTACCTGGAAGTAGTGAGAGACCGCGACATCCCGTGGAGCCTCTACTACCTCGGAATCGGCATCGCGAGCGGGGCGGTGTTCTGGGCCCACACCGCGGGCGTCCCGCTCGTGGCGGCGCTCTCGGTCGTCGAGTTGGGCATCTTCACCGTGACGGCCATCGGCGTCCTCTCGCTGGTTCACACGGTCTACACCCGCCGGATGCGACTGGGGAACGACGGACCGCCGCCCGAAGTCGGGGGATGAGGCGTCTCCTCGCCGGACTGGCGCTCGTCCTCGCGGTGAGTTTAGCGTTCGGGCCGGGGAGCTACACCGTCGTCTCCGCCGCTCGGAGCGTCGATATTGCCACTGCCCCCGACTCGAAGGCCTACCTCGGCGTCGAGTCGGGGTCGCTCAGTCGCTGTGGCGGCAATCAGACGTTCGTCACGCTTTCCAATCGGTTCGGTGCTGGCGTCGCCCTCGACGTCGAGGTAGAAATCGTCGACACCGCCGGCGGACTGCGGGCGTCCGTCACCGACCACCCGACCACGCTGGGAGGCGGAGATTCGGACGTCGTTCGCGGGCGCGTCACGCCGACCGACGGAGCGGGCGGCGACGAGTCGATGACGCTGGCTATCAGCGCGACGAGCGAGGAAGCACGGGTGTCGCTGCGCCGGACGTATCCGGTGGCGTGTGCGAAATCGGAGAGGAACTCGAAGAGCGCGGGAAACTCGACCGCCTGACCGACGCGGACGTTTATGCCACCGGGTGACACAGAGGCGGGCATGACGTTCGCTCGTTCGAACGACCGCGCCCCGACTCGACCGGCGAGGTACTGAGATGGCGGACCGCGCGCCCGAACTCCACCCGCAGGCCAGAGCGCTCGTCGACCGACTCGACGTCCCGCCGTCGCACGCCCTCACGCCGAGAGGGGCGCGACGGGCCTCGAAGTCGCTGTTCGCGTCCCTCGACGCCGACGTGGAGACTCCCATCGACGCGGCGGACCTGTCGATACCCGGACCCGACGGTGAGCTACGGGTTCGAACCTACACGCCCGCGGGCGATGGACCGTTCCCGGTGTTCGTCTACCTCCACGGCGGCGGGTGGGTGCGGAGCGGCCTCGACACCCACGACGCCGTCTGCCGGACGTTCGCCGACCGGGTCGGCTGTGCCGTCGTCGCCGTCGACTACCGCCGCGCGCCGGAGCATCCGTTCCCCGCGGCGGCCGTCGACTGCTACGCCGCGACGGAGTGGGTCGCCGAGTTCGCGACCGTCTTCGGCGGCGACCCCGGCCGGGTGGCCGTCGGCGGCGACAGCGCCGGGGGCAACCTCGCCGCCGTCGTCGCCCAGATGGCCCGCGACCGCGACGGCCCGACCCTCGCCCGCCAGGTGCTCGTCTACCCCGTCGTCGACCACGCCTTCGACACGCCCTCGTACGCGGAGAACGCCGACGCCCCGATTCTCACCCGCCGCTCGATGGAGTGGTACTGGGAGCAGTACCTGGAACACGACTTCGACGGGATGCACCCCTACGCCTCGCCCATCCGGGCGACCGACCTCTCGAACCTCCCGCCGGCGACGGTGATTACGGCGGGGTACGACCCGCTCCGGGACGAGGGGGAGGCCTACGCCGAGGCGCTGGCCGACGCGGGGGTCGACGTCAACTACACCAACTACGCCGACGTCCCCCACGTCTTCGTCCAGTTCGACGAACTCGACCGGGCACGGGAGGCCCAGGCCGAGATCGCCGCCGACCTGCGGGACTCGTTCGGGATTCGATAGCGCGGACGGCTTTTACGTATCGGCCACGTATCGCGGGCCATGCTACTGGTCCGTGGGAGCGGAGGCGGAACGACGCTGACGGGGACGGTGTACGAGCGCGGTGAAGACGCTCCCTCGTTCAAGGGCGCGCCGGACGAGGACGCGGCGTACGTCTGGGTCTGCGACGAGTTCTACGAGGTCCAGAGCGGCGGGTCGACGACGGTCATCGACGGCCGCGAGGTCAACGTCGCCTTCGAGACGCCGATGCCCCGCGGCTTCGACACGCGAGAGCAGGCGGTCGCGGCGGCAAAGAGGCACGTCCGGACCCAGTTCGCCCGCGTCGGCGTCCCCGAGGACGACGTGAGCATCGAAGTCGTCAAGGCCGAACCGGAAGAGGTCTAGTCCTCGCCGCCCCAGCGGACGTCGTCGTACGTGCGGACGAACTCGGAGTCGAGTCGGCGCTCGAACTTCCGGCGTAACGCAGCCTTCTCCTCCCGACCGACGCGAGCGAGCGAGTCGGCCTTCTCGACTGCTTCCGGCGGACCGCGGGTCGCCGCCACGTCGCGCAGGACCTGTTTCGTCAGGCGTTCGCGTACGTCGTCGTCGCGGGTGACGCCGTAGGGCGCTTCGACCCGGTAACAGAGGTCCTCGCGCGGGTCGTAGACGACGAAGAACGTCACTTCGTACGACTCGGCGGGGTGGCCGCGGTCGACACCGAGGGCGTCACTGTCGGCGGCGAGGGTCCGGTCCGCGCCACCCCGGGAGCGAAACCAGCTCGTGAACGTCAGGGCGTCGGTCCGTCGCTCGCCGTCCGCGTGGCGTTCGAGCAGTCGCGCGAACATGGCGGTATCGTCGGCCCACGGCGCGTCCACGCCCCGGGCGTCGACGGTCCGGGTTATCAGGTTCGACGCGGGGTTCTTGACGAAGCCCGCGAGGGCGACGTCCCGGTCCAGGAAGCGCTCGACGAGGCGGACGTAGTTCTCGACGATGCTCCGCGGTTTCGCGCCGGTGACCAGGTCGTTCAGTTCGGCGTCGCGGTCGCGCCAGTTCAGCAGTTCCTTCGGGTAGAGCGGGCCGTCGAGCAACAGGAGGTCCGACACCGCGTCGGCGTGTTCGAGCGCGTGCGTGCTCTCGGCGAGATAGAGCGAGAGGGCGTGGACGACTCCCTCGGCGTAGCGGCTGACCCGTGGAGCCTGGATAGTGACGTACTTGCTGTAGCCCTCGTCCCACTGCCGCCACTCGCTGTCGAGCGAGAGCGTCCGGTCGTTGCTGTGGGCCGTGAGGACGAGCGTCCGCGAGCGATGCAGTTCCAGGTCCGACGGGACCGACGCCATCGCCGCCTGGGCGACGTCGAGGACGAGGCCGTTCTTGAATGTGGTCGGGTTGATGGTGCCGGCGTCGAGGCCGTGCGTCGTCGGGAACGGGTCGTCGACGAGCGCCACCTCGTCGATGGGAACCGACCGGAGGCGGCGCTCCCCGACGGGGGCGACGACCACGCGCCCGTCGTCGTCACGAAGCGGGTCGAGCCACTCGTTCCAGACGGTCCGCGCGAGGTCGGCGTGGTCGCTGTCGTCGACGTTCCGCGCGAGTGCGCCCGCGAGCTGGGCGATGCCCTCGACGTGGACCGGGTCGAGCGTCATACCCGTCGCTGGCGCGCGAGACACTAAAGTCCCGACGGAAGTCAGTACGCAAGCGCTACAGTAATACGCGCCGGGGGCCAACCCCCGACAATGACAGTCGCGGCGGTCGCATTCGACCTGGATTACACGCTCGCCGTTCCGACCCGGTCGCGGGCGACGCTCCTCTCGGAGGCGACGGCGGCCGTCGACGCGCCGGCGCTCTCGCGCGAGGACTACCTCGACGCCCACGCGGACCACCTCACGCGGCGGACTCGCGAACCCATCTTCGAGGAACTGCTGGAGAACCGGGAGACGGACGTCGACGCGGCGGTCCTCTCGGACGCCTACCGCGAGCGCATCAACGACGCCCTCGAACCCGTCCCGGGCGTCGAGTCGATGCTCGCCGACCTGCGCGAGCAGTATCGGCTGGGACTCCTGACGAACGGTCCCGTCGTCGCCCAGCGCTCGAAGCTCCGCGAACTCGGGTGGGAGGACGTCTTCGACGTCGCTCTCGTCACGGGCGACCTCCCCTCGGGGAAACCCGACGCGGCGGCGTTCGAGGCGTTGCTCGACGCACTCGGGACGACCGCCGCGAAGACGGCGTTCGTCGGCGACGACGCCGAAGCCGACGTGGCGGGCGCGAGCGACGCCGGCCTTCGGGCGATACAGGTGCGCTTCCCGGGCGGCCCCGCTCCGTCCCCGAAGGCCGTCGCACAGGTCGACCGCGAGCGGCTGGCGACGGAGTTACCGGCACTCCTGAAGACGCTCTAGGCTCTGGACTCCTCGTACGACGCGCTTCGTCTAGAGCGCCTCGAACGCTCGTACGACGCGCTTCGTCTAGAGCGCCTCGAACGCTCGTACGACGCGTTTTGCCTGTGCCCCGGTCTCGACGTAGACGAGGGTCCCGTCGTCGTCGACCGCCGGGTCGACGCGCAGGCCTTCGGATTCGGCCGCCTCGGTGACTGCGGCCCGCCCGGTCAGGAACGCGACGCGGGCGTGGTCGGGGTAGACGGTGACCTCGGCGACCCGGTCGCCGTCGCGGACGACGGCGTAGGCGAACGCGCCGTCGGCGGTCGGGGCGACGTCGGGGTCCGCGTCAGTCACCGACAGGTCGGCGAGCGACGTCTCGTGGCCCTCGATTTCGGAGGCGAGCAGCTGAGCGATGCGTTTGCCGTCCGCGAGTGCGTCTTCGACCACGGTCGTCGTTGGGGCGGCGGGGTTAACCCTCTTTCAGTTCCCGCCGCACCCGGTCGGCGGCGTCGCCCACGTCGAGCCCCTGCTGTCGGGCGTAGACGACGGCCGCCGCCTCGATGGTCACGCCGAGGGCGCGCTGGCGTTCGTTGATTGCGGCGACGGCCTCCTGCTTGTCGACGCCGGCGTCGACGAGCGAGTCGAGGACGCGCTCGAACGTGGACTGCTCGCGAAGGACCGACTCGTCGGGCGTGAAGCCCTCGGGGACCGACACGTCCGCGGGGTCGAACTCGACGACCAGGTCACCGTCGTCCCGCGAGAGCAGGCCACGCCCCGTCGCCACGTCGATGAGACGCTTGGCCTGGTCGGGCGAGAACCAGTCGCGGTCGAGCGACAGCGCGACGACGAACTCGCCCTCGCCCATGCGCGTCGCGCCCTGCTGCCGAAACGGCACGGCGACGGCCACCTCGAGGCTCATGCCACCAGCAGGTGCGACCGGCGCACTAAACCTTGCCATCCGTCTCCGAGAGGGAGCACTCCGGCGTTCGTCCGGCGGGACCGTCGGCCACACGAGTCGAGTAATTCAAGTAGTTGCTGGGCCTTCCTCCGGGTATGAAATACCAGGGAAGTTCACGTACGAAGCGGACCGGCGGGCGAATCAAGCCCTCTCGAAACAAGAAGCGCTACGAACTGGGTCGCGAACCCGCCGAGACGACGGTCGGCGAACCCCGTTTCCAGGTCGTCGACGCCCGCGGCAACGACACGAAAATCCGCGCCCTCGCGACGAACGTCGCGCAGGTCGCCGACGGTGGCGACGTCGTCGAAGCGGAGATAGAGAACGTCGTCGAGAATCCGGCGAACACGAACTACGCGCGCCGAAACATCATCACCAAGGGCGCGGTCATCGAGACGAGCGCCGGCACCGCACGCGTCACCTCCCGTCCCGGCCAGGCCGGCCAGGTCAACGCCGTCCTCGTCGATTAACGCGAACGCGGTTCCTCTTTTTCGAGGAGAGAATCTCGCCGTGAACGGCGCGGGGGACGTTACTACGGCGTCGGTGCCGCCTTCTGCAACGCCGTCTCGGCGATGTTCCCGCCGTAGTCGGCGCTCCGCGAGAGCGAGTCGACGACGAGTCCGAGCAGTTGCGCCCGCGCCGGGTCGAGGTCGCGCAGCAGTTCGTCGATGGAGCGTGCGTGGGCGTCGATGTCCTGGACCGACTCCCGGGTCTCGTTGGCCTGCTGGGTCGCCTCGTTGCTGTCGTCCATGAACAGCGCGTCCATCGCGGTGTCGACGACGGCGGCGGCGTCGGCGTGGAGTTCCTCCAGCGCGTCGACGACGTCGTCGGGCACGGGGCCCTCGAAGTTGAGCGACAGGTGGGCGATCTTGCTCGCGTGGTCGGCGATGCGTTCGAGCTGTCGCGCCGCGGACTGGTAATCGAAACACACCTCGCGGGGCAGCCCGAGTTCCTCGGCGGCCCGGGGGCTCCGGAGCGTGGCCCGGAAGATGCGCGAGACGACCATCCACAGGCGGTCGACGTCGTCGTCGCGCTGGATGACGTCCCGGGCCATGTCCTCGTCGAGCTCGACGAGCGCCGCCACGGCGTCTTCGAGCATCGACAGGGCGATGAGGCGCATCCGCGTGACGGCGTTGTGAATCGACAGTTCCGAGGAGTCCAGCAGGTCGCGAATGACCACCCGGTCTCTGGTCTCCTCTAACACTTCGAGGCCGACGAGGCTCTGGGTCGCCTGTCGGATGGTACGCCGCTGCTCGGTGGTGATGCGCGGGGCTTCCAGGGCGATGATGTCGAAGCCGCTGACGTACATCGTCATGACCGCCCGCATCAGTTCGTCCCCGCCGAGGTCGGCGACGTCGAGGCTCCCCTCGGTCCGGTCCTCCTCGGATTTGGGCGTCATGAACAGCGAGTCGTCCTCGGGATAGAACTCCACGACGCTTCCCGCGGAGACGTCGTTGGCCGTCGCCCACTCTTTCGGAATCGATACGGTGTAGGTCGACCCCCCTGTCACCTGCACCTTCCGTGTCTCGACCATACGCTCACTGACCGACCAGCGGGGGATAAATCTGACCATTCACTATATACATCAACTCGAAGATATTGCGCAGTCGCATCTCCTCGGTATTCGTCGCCGAATTCACCATCTAAACCGCGTCGTACCGACGGTTCTGCCCTCGTTACGGCGCTCAGCGACGCCGATATGACGTGAGAGAGAAGTTGCCATACCCAAT
>JBDGTU010000037.1:0-35654 GCA_042216495.1 Haloferacaceae archaeon | reverse complement strand
CGCACGTCCGCGATGGTGATGCCAACCGGAGCTTCGTCCATCGCCTGCCGTTTCAGGTCTCCGTCGACACCGACCGTCGAAGGACCGCGTTCGCTCGTCCCGCCGTCGGTCGTCGGCAGAGCGTGCATCGGGGTCGCCGGTCGATTCCGGTCCGAGTCCATGCGCTGTTGAAACGGGGCGAAGCAGAAAGCGTTTGGCCCGGTTCACGTCCCCCTGCGTCGTGATCCGAGGGCCGCTAGCAGCTATCGTCCCCGTCACGAAGCCGAAACCCGGCCCACGACTCTCCGTCCCTCCGTCGGCTCCGACCCGGTAGTCGTCGATTCGTTCGACGTGGTCGTGACGTCTCGAGCAGGAGGTTCGGCCGTGGTGGCCGTCGAATCCCGAATCGGCGTCTCCTCCCCTCGATACAGACCGAACGGCCCGCTCTCACCAGTCACCGTCTCGTTGGACAGGTCGACCCGAGCCGAATCGCGGAACTCCGTCGTCAGCGTAGCGTTCCGGGTGTCGATGCTCGTCAGACGAAGTTCGATGGCGACGCGGTCGACCGCCGCCCCACCTTGACGTCGAGTTCAAGCAACGTGCCATCGCGTTCGACGCGACGCACCTCGGCGCTCGCTTCCGGGACGTCGACGCGAGTGGTCGCGGTCACGTTCCCCATCGAGGCGTTCGCCGTGTCAGTGCCGACAGCCGTCGTCATCGTCGCCGTCGTCGCCGGCAGGTTGAGGACGATGAGGCAGGCGCACTGGCTCTCGGGTCGTTCTCCCACGACGAGGCCCTCGATGCTGATGACCTCCCTGACCTCCGTCCCGTGACCTGCGGTTGCAGGCTCCGTCGATGGCTCACGACGAGCGTCGTCACCGCGAATATCGTCACACCGACGAGGATGACCCCGTGGCGCGAATCCGGAAGCCGTTCCCCCTATCGTGTATGACAAGTACCTTCCGCCGCAGACCCTCGCAGTCAAGAGTTAACTTCCTCGTGGTCGATGTCGCTTCATGCCTCCCGTCAACGAGGACGAACTCGACTGGACCGAACTCGACCGCGGCGAGACGCGCTTCCGGCGCAAGCAACTCGGCGAAGCGGCCGGCGGCGACCGACTCGGCTGTAGCCTCTACGAACTCCCGCCGGGGGAGAAGTCGTGGCCGTACCACTACCACACCGGCAACGAGGAGGCGATTTACGTCCTCGCGGGGACCGGAACGCTCCGCCTCGACGGCGACGCGCACGCCCTCCGCGCCGGCGACTACGCGGCCCTTCCCGCCGACGAGTCGGGGGGCCACCGCGTCGTCAACGACGCCGACGAACCCCTCCGGTATCTCGCGGTGTCGACAATGGACGACCCGGACGTGACGGTCTACCCCGACTCGGGGAAAGTCGGCGTCTTCGTCGGCGCGCCCCCCGGCGGCCGCGACGAGCGGTCGCTCCACGGCTACTATCGACGGGCGGACGCCGTCGACTACTGGGACGGCGAGGAGTGAGATTCGGAAGTCGCGACCGCGGCGGCCTCACGAGGGCCGGACGCCCGTCTCGACGGCGACGACGACGGCGTAGTTCGACAGCGAGAGGGACAGATACGCGAGCGCCGGGACGGCCGGCGAGTCGCTTCGCTCGTAGGCGTACGCCGCGATGGCGAGAACGGCAAGATGCGCCACGGAGAACGCCCCCTCCGCGAGCGACTCGACCGCCGCGACGCCCGAGACGAGGGCCACGGCGACGAACAGGCCGACGGGGAGATACGCCAGCCACCGGAACGCGGCCCGGTCGGCGTATCGACTCGCGAACCGGGCAGCGCCGAGGAGCGCCACGAACAGTATCGCTCAGGCGAGTTTCCCCGGGTCGGGGACCGGCGTGAGACCCCCCGTGTCGCTCGTCATCGCGAACCCGGTCACGAGCGTCGTGACGACGACGGCGCGCCGCCCGCCGACGACCCGTCGGAAACTCCCCTGGACGAGTAGCTGACACGTCAACACGAGGCTCGGGACGGCGACCAGAGCCCCCAGCCCGACGACGAGGAGAATCGGCGTCAACGCCGTCCCCGCCCGGTAGTGGGCCAGCAGGTGCGAACTGTAGGTGACGCCGGTCGCGACGCCGACGAGTTTGGTGACGCCGACCAAAAGCGGCGGTGCCAGCGCGGCGAGGCCGACGACGAAGCCACACTCGACGGTTATCGGGCGGACGACGTCAGCGCCTGCGGCGTGGCGAGACATTCGTCTCTCGACTGGGGACGTGGAGCCTTCAGTCGCTCGGCGAAAAGGGAGAACGACCGCGTTAGGCCTCGGCTTCGACCGCTTCGGACTCCTCTTCGCGGTAGTACTTCTCGATGAGTTCCTCGTCGACGCGGTTGAGTTCCGCCTTCGGGAACATCGAGAGGAGGTCCCAGCCGATGTCGAGCGTCTCGTCGATGGAGCGGTTGGTGTCGAAGCCCTGGTCGACGAACTCCTCCTCGAAGCGGTCCGCGAAGTCGAGGTACTTGTTGTCGCGTTCGCTCAGTGCCTCGCGGCCGACGATGTTCACCAGGTCGCGCAGGTCCTCACCCTCCGCGTACGCGGCGTACATCTGGTCGGAGACGTCGGCGTGGTCCTCGCGGGTGAGGCCCTCGCCGATGCCGTCGTCCATCAGGCGCGACAGCGACGGCAACACGTTGACCGGCGGGCGGATGCCCTGGGAGTTGAGGTCGCGGTCGACGTATATCTGCCCTTCCGTGATGTAGCCCGTCAGGTCCGGAATCGGGTGCGTGTCGTCGTCGCCGGGCATCGTCAGGATGGGAATCTGGGTCACCGAGCCCTCGCGCCCCTCGATGCGGCCGGCGCGTTCGTACAGCTGGGCGAGGTCGGTGTACATGTATCCGGGGTAGCCACGGCGACCCGGGACCTCCTCGCGGGCGGCACCGATTTCGCGCAGCGCCTCGCAGTAGTTGGTCATGTCCGTGAGGATGACCAGGACGTGATAGTCCTTCTCGAAGGCCAGGTACTCGGCCGTCGTGAGGGCCATCCGCGGCGTGACCGTCCGCTCGACGGCGGGGTCGTCCGCGAGGTTCATGAAGACCACGGAGCGCTCCAGTGCGCCCGTGCGTTCGAAGTCCTCCATGAACTCGTTTGCCTCTTCCTGGGTGATACCCATCGCGCCGAAGACGACGGCGAACTCGGAGCCCTCGTCGTCGCCTTCCTCCTCTTCGGGCACCGTCGCCTGACGGGCGACCTGCAGGGCGAGTTCGCTGTGTGGCAGGCCCGACCCGGAGAAGATGGGTAGCTTCTGTCCGCGGACGAGCGTGTTCATGCCGTCGATGGCCGAGACGCCCGTCTGGATGAACTCCTCGGGGTACTCCCGGGAGTAGGGGTTGATCGCGGCGCCGACGATGTCCCGGCGCTCGTCGGGGACGATCTCGGGCCCGCCGTCGATGGGCTGGCCCGAGCCGTCGAGCACCCGCCCGAGGAGGTCCTCGGTGACGGGCATCTTCAGCGTCTCGCCCAGGAAGCGGACGGACGCGTTCTTGTCGATACCGGTGGTGCCCTCGAACACCTGGATGGCGACGACGCCCTCCGAGGATTCGAGGACCTGACCGCGCTTGGTTTCGCCCTGCGGCGTCTCGATTTCGACGATCTCGTCGTAGCCAATCGGCTCGTCGACTTCGGCGAACACCAGCGGGCCGCTGATTTCGGTGATGGTCTGGTACTCTTTCATCAGTACTTCTCCCGGAGTTGCTCCGTGATGTCGTCTTTCAGCGCTTCGATGTACGCGTCCCAGTCGTCCTGTACGCCGATGCGGTTCAGGCGCGGGGCGGCCTCGATGTCCGTGATCTCCTCGACGGGGACGCCGGCTTCGAGTGCGCGGAACGCCTCGTCGTTGAACGTCTTGATGGCCGTCAGGATGCCGTAGGTCTTGGCCGGCTCACAGAAGGTGTCCACGTCGTGGAACGCGTTCTGCTGGAGATACGCCTCGCGCAGGTAGCGCGCGACTTCCAGCGTCAGCTGCTGGTCCTCCGGCAGGGCGTCCTTCCCGACGAGCTGGACGATCTCCTGCAGTTCGTCCTCCTCGTCGAGGACGTCGACCGCCCACTGGCGGATTTCGGCCCAGTCCTCGGCGACGTTCTCGGTGAACCACGGGTCGAGCTGTTCCCGGTAGAGCGAGTAGGACTCGTTCCAGTTGATAGCCGGGAAGTGACGGCGCTCGGCGAGGTCGGCGTCCAGCGCCCAGAACGTCTTGACGATGCGCAGCGTGTTCTGGGTGACCGGCTCCGAGAAGTCGCCGCCCGGCGGCGAGACGGCCCCGATGACCGAGACCGACCCCTCGGTGTCGTTGATGTTGTCGAAGTAGCCGGCGCGCTCGTAGAACTCCGAGAGGCGCGCGGCGAGGTAGGCGGGGTAGCCCTCCTCGCCCGGCATCTCCTCCAGACGGCTACTGATTTCGCGCATGGCCTCGGCCCACCGCGAGGTGGAGTCGGCCATCAGCGCCACGTCGTAGCCCATGTCGCGGTAGAACTCCGCGATGGTGATGCCCGTGTACACGCAGGACTCGCGCGCGGCCACCGGCATGTTCGACGTGTTGGCGATGAGCGACGTCCGGGCCATCAGCGGGTTCCCGGTCTTGGGGTCTTCGAGTTCCGGGAAGTCCTCGATGACCTCCGTCATCTCGTTGCCGCGCTCGCCACAGCCGACGTAGACGACGATGTCGGCGTCGGCCCACTTGGCGAGCTGGTGCTGGGTGACCGTCTTCCCGGAGCCGAAGGGGCCCGGAATCGCGGCCGTCCCGCCTTTCGCGATGGGGAAGAGGCCGTCGAGGATGCGCTGGCCGGAGACCAGCGGCGTCCGCGGCGTCTTCTTCTCCTGGGCCGGGCGCGCCTCGCGCACCGGCCACTCCTGGTGCATCGTCACTTCCTCGCCGTTGTCGAGTTCGACGACGGTCTCGGTGACCGTGAACTCGCCTTCCTCGGTGGCGACGACTTCGCCGCCCTCGAAGTCCGGCGGCACCATGACCTTGTGTTCGATGGTGACCGTCTCGGGGACCGTTCCCACGATGTCACCGGGTTCGACGACCTCGCCCTCCTCGACTTCGGGGGTGAACTCCCACTTCTCGTCGAGGTCGATGCCGGGGGCGTCGACCCCGCGGTCGAGGAACGCGCTGTCCATCTTCTCTTCGAGGACGTCGAGGGGCCGCTGGACGCCGTCGTAGATGGCGTCCATCATCCCCGGTCCGAGGTCGACCGTCAGCGGCTCGCCCGTGTTCTCGACGGGTTCGCCGGGGCCGACGCCGGACGTCTCTTCGTACACCTGAATGGTCGTGACGTCGCCTTCGATTTCGATGACCTCACCCATCAGCCCTTCGTACCCGACGTATACGACGTCGTTCATCCGGGCGTCGAGGTCCTTGGCGGTCACGACCGGACCACTCACGCTGTTGATGATGCCGTCCTCGCGGACGGTCTCTTCTGTTGCCTGACTCATGTTAGTCTTCCTCCATCAGGTCGATACCGATGGCTCGTTTGATCTGATCGCGCAGTCCGCCGCTGCCCGCGCCACCGCCGAGGGTGACGAGGACGGGTTCGACGCTCCCCTCGACCGACTCTCGGGCCTGCCGCGAGAGGTGGCTCATGTCGTCGTCGTGCATCACGATGATGCCGACGTCGTCGTCGTCGAGAGTCGACAGTACGGCGTCGTCGAGCTGTTCGTCTTTCTTCTCCTCCGGGACGTTCTCGCACTTGCGAACGCCCGCGAGCCGGAAACCCGTCGTGAACTCGGGGCTCCCGACGACGGCGATCTCCTGGCTCATAATATCACCAGTTCCTCTTCGATTGCGTCCTCGGAGAGGCCGGCCTCGCGGCCGCGGGCGATGGCCCGGATGTTGTCCACCTCGCGCTCCTTGGCGAGGATGTACGAGATGACCGGGGCCACCGACAGCGGGTGGACGAGACCGAGGCGGTCCGAGTATTCGAGCAGCGCCGCCTCCAGCGCCCGTTCGAACTCGATGAGGCTCTCCGCGGCCTCCAGTTCGTCGAGTGCCTGCGAGAGGTCGTCGCCGTACGGGCTCTCGCGGAGATGCTGGACGAGTTCGTCCGGGTTCGCCGCGAGCGTGCTCAGCCGTGCGGCCGTGAACAGCCGACCCCCCTCGATGTAGTACTCCGAGGGGTCGATGTCGGCCCCGCTCCGTGCCAGCCGGAGCGCGTTCCGGACGTTCCGGAAGTCGATTTCGGCCTGCAGGAACTCGTGGTAGAGCTGCGTCGCCTCGTTGACGTCGAGCCCCTCTATCAGCTGCTCGTAGAACGCGCGGTCGACGGCGTTCTCGAGGGGCACCAGCACGCCCGACTCCTCGTACTCGTCGTATGCCTCGCGCAGCGGCTCGGCGAAGATGGTCCGGTCGAGCAGGTCCGCGACCTCCTCGATGCTCCCGGCGTCGAGGAGCCGGTCGAGCAGTCGCTCCGAGAACTCGCCGGCGCGAATGAGGTCGGTTTCGACCTCCTCGCGGTCGATGTCGGAGTAGACGCCCCGGATGACCGTCTTCACGTTCCACGCGTCGAACTTCCGCAGGTAGCGGGCAATCAGGTCGTAGAGGCGGCCCTCGGCCCAGTCGAGGAGGTCGTCGAAGTGCTTGGCGAGATTTCGGTTCAGCGCGTACTCGATGAGGTCGGTACCCGAGTGCCGGGCCCCCAGCGCATTTATCTCGGTCTCGTACTCCGACTCCTCCATGAAGCGGGCGATTTCGGCCGGCCCCATCCGAATCAGCTTCCGATACTCCTCGTCGCTAAACAGCGCGGCCCGCCGCGACCGGACGCGGGCGGTGACGTACTCCGGGTTCGAACTGCCGGCTGTGGTACTCATCGCTCGAACAGTCGGTTGCTCAGTTCCTTCAAGTTGTCCTCCCAGACGTCCTCGAGGACGGAGTCGAAGGTGTTGTTCACGCGGACCCGCGACTGCTCGCTCTCGACGACGACGCCGCCGAGGCAGTCGTAGGAGCCCGCGTAGCTGAAGCCCTCGTACTCGTCGAGGACGTCCTCGAGCAGCTCCGCGTCCGAACTCCGCCCGCGGACCGAGACGTCTTCGTCGCCCTCGAACTCCTCGGCGGCGGCGTCGAGGAGCGCACGGGTCAGCTCCTCGCGCTTCTCGCCGTCGATGTCGGCGACGGCCTCCTCGACCCGTTCGCGGACGTCCTGGAGGACGTCGCGTCGGGCTTCGAGGCGCTCCTGTTTCGCCTCCAGTTTGGCGCTCGAGATGGTCTGTTCGCGCTCCTGCTCGATCTTCCGCTCGATCTCCCGCTCTCGCTCCTCGAGGAGGTCGTCCGCGTCCTGTTCCGCGTCCTCGATTATCTCCTCGGCGCGTTCGTCTCCCTCTTCGCGGATTTCCTCCGCACGCGCGCGGGCTTCGTCTCGAATGTCCTCGGCGACTGTTTCCAAACTCATTGTAGGGAAAGAGGGGGTGCTTAGCCGACCAGGAAGACGACGACGAGCGCGAGAATGACGAGCGTCTCCGGGAGGACTGTGAAAATCAGGCCCCGGACGAACAGGCTCTCGTCTTCGGCGACGGCACCGACCGCCGCTGCGCCGATACCGCGCTCCGCGTAGCCCGCTCCGAAGGCAGCCAGCCCGACCGCGAGTGCGGCGGCGGCCTGTGCCGGAATTGCGGGCGCGGCTGCCCCTTCTGCCTGCAGTGCGACGTTTGCCAACTGAGTTGCGATGTCGTACATGGTGTGTATTGGATTGGAGTCCGTTTAGTCGGTTCCGAACATTGCGTATTTCCCGTAACAGCCATCATAAAGCTTCCCAAAAAAAGTCGTCAGAGCGGCCGAGACGGGCGCGAGACTCCCGTCTGGTCGCATCTCGAACGGACCGAGTCGGACCGGACGCGGCCGGGCGACTCAGTCTTCGGTCGTGAACCGCCGCTCGTAGCCGAACGGTTCGTAGGCCTTGCCGCCGCCCTCGTAGAACTTCCCGAAGAACTCCACGTACTCGAGGCGCACCGCCTGGAGGCCGGCGCTCGTGACGCCGAGCGCGAGCACGAGTGCGTGGCCGAGGACGAGAACGAGCAGGCCGCCGACGAGGCCCGCCGCACCGGAGTGCATCAGGCCGGGGAACATCATCTCGTAGCCGTGTTCCGCGACGTACTGGGGCCCGTGGCTGATGAGGAAGTGGAACTCGCCGTCGTGGACGTACGCCCCGAAGAACAGGAGGTTGACGACGAACGCCATCCCCGCCTTCGCGAGCAACACGGCCGCAATTCGGGTGTACGACAGCGCGTTCACCAGCACGTTCAGGAACTCGACGGCCTCGATGGGTTCGCCGGCGACCAGCAGGACGAAGCCGACGAAGAACGCGGCGAGCCCCGCCAGCCCGACGACGACGGGGAACCCGTTGAACCCGACGGCGTACGTCGCGTGGACGAACTCGCCGGCGGCCTCGGGGGCCGCGCCCGACCCGTCGAACACGGTGAACATGAAGTTCGGTTTGCTGCCGGCGGCGTGGCGGCTCAGAATCCACACCCACAGCCCGTTGAGCATCAGAATCCACGACCCGCTCTCGAGGACTGCGTGCTTGACGTCGTGGAACTCGACGTTCTCGACGAAGTCGATGACGTAGCCCACGTTGAGGTGGACGATGCCCACCAGGATGCTGATGACGAGCCACGTCAGCGCGAAGCCCTTGCCGGCGGGCGAGAGCCCCTTCTCCATCGGCGGATGGCCGCCCCACACGACGTCGGTGATGAGGTGGAGCCCGAATATCTCGCCGTAGAGGAAGCCAAACAGCATCGTGAACAGGCCGGCGAAGACCGTGATTCCGCCCATGCTCTTGAATCCCGGACTGTCGTAGTTCGAGTAGAGGTAGTAGCCGATGAGCGTGTAGAGCGCCCCGTACCCGAAGTCACCGATCATGAACCCGAAGAAGGCGGGGAACGTCAGAAACAGGATGACCGTCGGGTCGAACTCCTTGTACGTCGGGCGGCTGACCGCCTGTACCAGCAGTTCGAACGGCTTCATGATGCCGGGGTTGTCCTGGACGACCGGCGGCGAGTCGTCGCGCATGACGACGTTCGCCCCGCCGTCGGCGCGTGCCCGGCCGCCGTCGGTGGCCGCAGCCGCGTCGTCGCCGCCGTTTCCGGGCGCTTGCTCGCGCAGTTTCTCGGTTCCGTCGCTGCCGAAACTCGCGCGTTCGAGTTCCTCGACTTCGGCGTGGTCGCCCACTTCGTCCTGGACGGCGCGGGCGAACTCGGTGTATCGCTCGCTCGGAATCCACCCCTCCGCGACGAACGCGTTCTCCGTCGTCGCAAAGGAGAGCGGCGCTTCCGTCCGCTGGACGTCGATGGAGAGCTTCTCTTCGGCCGCCAGCAGGAAGCCGGCCGCGTCGAGTTTCACGTCTTCGAGTTCGTCCTCGACGGTGTCGAGTTTGGATTCGAGCTGCTGGGCGCGGTGTTCGAGTTCGCGGACGTACTCCTCGGGGCTCCCCTCGGCGTCAGGCACGTCGAACGACGCGAAGTCGACGCCGACGAGTGCGTCCGTGAGGACGCCGTCGTCCGCGTTCGCCGCCGGGCGAGCGAAGATGGCCACGACGCCGTCCTCCGAGAAGACGTCGAACGTGGCGATGCCGTCGGCGTCGACGAGAGCCGATTCGATCGCGTCGGGGTCGCCCTCGCCGACGGCGACGTCGAGCGTGTCGTAGCCCGAGAGCAGGTCGAGGTCGATGCCGAGCGTGGCGAACGGCTCCATCGACTCGATGCGCTCGCGGACGTCGCGGAGTTCGTCCTCGAGTTCGTCGCGTTCGTCGTCGAGTTCGTTCACCGTCTCGCGGAGGTCGGCGAGTTCCGATTCGAGGGCCTCGTCGGTGACGATGCGGGTCGGGCCCGCATCGTCCTCGTCGACGTCGAGGATGCTCTCGATGGCGCGGACGGTGACGAGCTTGTCCGACGCCTCCTCGGCTCCCTCGATGGGGTTGCCGGGACGGAAGCCCTCCCACGAGTCGTCGTAGTCGGTGACGTGGAGCAGTCGCAGGTCGTGGACGGCTTCGATGACGTCGTCCATCACCTGCTTGGACCCCGTCACCGAGACTTTGCTCATCTGCTCAGGTCTGAGCATGCACCGCCTCCTCGAACCGTTCGAGCGCGAATTCGACCGCCTCGTCGACGTCGTCCTGTGCCTCGGCAGCGAGTTCCTCGCGGGCGCGTTCGCCCTCGGCGAGAATCTCCTCGCGGCGGGCCTCGATTTCGCTCCGTGCCTCCGCGAGGCGACGCTCCTCCAACTCGTCGGCTTCCCGTTCCGCCTCGTCGCGGATTTCGTCGGCCCGGTTTCGCGCCTCGGCGATTCTCTCCTCCCGGTCGGCTTCGGCCTCCTCGACGATTTCGTCGGCCTCCGCCTCAGCCTCCTTGATCCGTTCGAGAACCTCTGGTCTCGGCATATTCACTAATCATTGGGACGTTGCGTAATCGGCCTATAAGGTGTTTGCGAAAGCTAGCGGAGCGGACGGCGTCCGGCCCCGGAGAACGCCAGTCTACGCCAGCGGCGTCCGTTCGACGACGGTCCCGTCGACGGTCGGATACTGCTCGACAATTTCGCCCTCGTCGACGTCGCCCGACTCGACCATCTCCTCTAAGAGCCACCACGCGAGTTCGACGTGGTCCTCCTTGACCGTGTAGAACTCCGCGGGGACGCCGAGGTCGCGCAGTCGCTCCTCGGTGGCCCAGGCCTTGCCGTAGACGAGGGTGCCGTCGTCGGTGACGTCGTCGAACTCGCGGCGAATCTGCCGGGCCATCCGCTTGAGGCGGCGGCGGTGCTGGGCGGCGTCCTTGAAGACGGAGGTACAGAAGTAGACGCGTTCGTGGTCGCCCATCGTCTCCAGAATCTCCTCGCGGGAGCCGTCGATGGCACTCATGTGGCCCTCCTTGCGTTCGAAGCCTTCCTCCTGCATCCGGCGGTAGTTGCCGTCGGACATCTCGAACTCGTTGACGTTACAGAACGCCGCGGCCCCCTCGTCGAGGAAGTCGAGGAACTCCGTCTCGGCGCGGATGCCGGGAATCTCGAAGGCGGGAGTCAAGCCCTCCTCGCGGGCGATGTAGAGGATGTCCTCCCACTCGGTGCCGTGGAGGTCCCCCCACTGCTCGTATGGGGGGTGGAACCGTATCTCGTCGAGGCCGGCCTCGGACAGGCGACGCATGTTCTCGCGCCCGCCCGTGATGCCGGTGTAGAGGTGGACGTGGTGGTCCTCGCCGAACTCGTCTTTGAGCAGCGAGATGTAGTGACAGGTCTTGTCGAGGGCCTCCTGGGGCTCGCCCCCCGTGACCGACGACCCGAGGGCGTCCATCCGCTTCGCCTCGGCGATGACGTCCTCGTCCGACTCGACGGCCCGTTCGTTGGCGTACACCTGCCGGACGTTCTTCCGGTTCTCGCCGAGCGGGCAGTAGAAGCAATCGCGCTGGTCGCAGTAGCCGTAGACGAACAGCACCATCTTCCCGCCCTTGGCGCACTGTTCACATCCCTTCGAAATCATTCGGTGGCCCCGAGTACGGCGTCCATCGCCAAAAGGGACGCGACTCGTGACGAGGGGACGGTCGGCCGCCACGAGACACTACAGCGTGAACTCGGCGATTTTGTAGCTGTTCTCCCCCCGGACGGTACCCGGGTTGACTCCGTCGACCGATTGCGTGTTCCAGTAGAGAGAGAGCGTGACGCCCGACGCGTTCCCCTGGGGGTCGACGTACACCGTCTCCCCCGAGTCCCACGTCTCCCCGACGGCGACTTGCGGGGGATTGTCACCGGACGACTCGGCGAGCGATTCGCGCTTGCTCGTCCATCCGGGATCGTCGTTCGCCGCCGTCGAACTCCCCGGGGGCCCGCCGACGTCGACCGGTTTCGACCCCACGACGTAGACCCGGTCGACCCGAATCGACTCCCCCGCTTCGAACGTTATCGCCGCGGTCCGTTCCCCGCCGTCGTCGACCAGTCGCTCCGAGACGGAGATCGCGGGTGCCTCCGAGGACACCGAACTCCGAACCCCGAGTACGTAGCCCGAGACGACCGTCGCCACGACGACGACGACGGCGACCAGCAACGCGACTCCGACGACTGCCGACGCTCCACGGTCCGTTGACATGTCTCCCACGCCGAACTTCGGCACTCTCCGTTATCAATCTTCACACCGGCGCGGCGCTCCCCGAAAGCAGATATATCTCGCCGGTTTAGACTCCGCCGATGCTGCTCGTCCTCTGTGTCGACCTCGACGACGACCTCGGCCGAAAGACCGGCATCGAGACGCCGGTCGTGGGCCGCGAGGCCGTCGAAGACGCTGCCGTCGCGCTCGCCACGGCGGACCCGGAGGACTCCGACGTCAACGTCCTCTTCCAGGGGCTCCACGTCTTCGACGACCTCCGGCGGACCGAAGACGAGGAGGTCGAAGTGGCGGCGGTGACCGGCGTGGACGGCAGCGACGTGAAGGCCAACCGCATCGTCGGCGAGGAGGTCGACACCGTCCTCGCGGGCCTGCGGACCGGCGAAACCGTCCACGCCGTCGTCATCTCCGACGGCGCACAGGACGAGTCCGTCCTCCCCGTCATCCGGTCACGAGTCCCCATCGACAGCGTCCGCCGCGTCGTCGTTCGACAGGCACAGGACCTCGAATCGATGTACTACACGATGAAGCAGGTGCTCGCCGACCCCGAGACCCGGGGAACCATCCTGGTCCCCCTCGGCGTCCTCCTGCTCATCTACCCGTTCGTCACCATCGCCAGCCTGTTCGACGTCCCCGGGGCGGCCGTCCTCGGCCTCATCTCCGCGCTCCTCGGCCTCTACTCCCTGTTTCGCGGCCTCGGTCTGGAGAGCGTCGTCGACGACGCGGCCGACCGCGCCCGCAACGTCCTCTACGCGGGGCGGGTGACGCTCATCACCTACGTCGTCGCCGCCGCGCTCATGGTCGTCGGCGGCGCACAGGGCGTCGAGATGCTCCGGACCGTCGAAGCCGGACTCGGAGCGTCGCCCTCGGCGGTCCACATCCTCGCCGCACTCGTCCACGGCGCGATTCAGTGGTTCGCCGCCGCCGGCGTCACCAGCAGCCTCGGCCAGGTGACCGACGAGTACCTCGACGACCAGTTCGAGTGGCGCTACCTCAACGCCCCCTTTTACGTGCTCGCCATCGCCGTCGTCCTCTACGCCGTCTCCGGGTTCCTGCTCCCGCCGGTCAGCGGTCTCGACCCGTTGACGCTGACCGATCTGGCACTCGCGCTCACTGCCGGGACGCTCGTGGGCGTCCTCAGCACGCTGACGTTCGCCGTCGCCGAATCGCGGTTCCCCACCGCGTCGGCGGCACACTAACCGCAAGGGTGGTGCATTGACGGCCCCGGAGATGCATTGACCGCCCCTGACGACGATTCTCGCGGCCGCGACGAGCGGTCGTCCCGGGCGGCTATCGCTCCCTGACGACGACGAACTCGGCGAGGTCGCGGAGGTAGTCCTGGGCCTCGGTCCCGGAGACGTCGGCGGCGTCGAGGGCGGCGAGCGCCCGGTCGGACTCGGCGCGCGCTCGGTCGTCCGCCTCCTCGGGCGTGAGGTCCGTCACCTGCACCATCGAGGGGCGGTCCATCTCGGCGTCCTGCCCGGTGGGTTTGCCGAGGTCGCCCGCGTCGGCCGTGGCGTCGAGGACGTCGTCGCGAATCTGGAAGGCGACGCCGACCCGTTCGGCGTAGTCGCCGAAGGCCTCGACGGTGAAGGCGCTCGCCCCGCCGGCGACGGCACCGAGTTCCGCCGCGGCGCGAAAGAGCACGCCCGTCTTGCGCCGCGCGAGTTCCATGTACTCCGCCTCGGTTTCGGGCCGTGCGACGAGTTCCGTCGCCTCGCCCTCGCCGAGTTCGACCATCGCCTCCGCGACGATGCGCATCGCCCGTTCGTCGGCCGAAAAGAGGGCGAACGCCTCGCCGAGGAGGCCGTCGCTGGCGACGATGGCCGGACCGTAGCCGAACTCCGCCCAAGCGCTCGGGGTGCCGCGCCTGACCGCCGACCGGTCGATGATGTCGTCGATGACCAGCGACGCGTTGTGGACCAGTTCGACGCCGACGGCGAAGTCGACGGCGTCGCCGGGCGTCCCGCCGACTGCCTCGCACGCGAGTACCGTCACGGCCGGTCGAACCCGCTTGCCCCCCGCCAGCGTGACGTGGGCGAGTTCCTCGGAGAGTTCCGTCGGTTCGACGGAGCGGATGACCTCCTCGAGGCGGTCGTTGACGAGGTCGACCCGACGGTCGAGATACTCCATCAGTCGCTAGGTGGGTGGCGGGCGGCAAGTACGTGACGAAACGAACTCCCCGAGAGTCGCGACACCGGCGGGGTCGGAGCGGGCCCTACTCGCCGAACTCCTCGATGAGCGCCGGGACGACGTCGAACAGGTCGTCGACGACGCCGTAGTCGGCGATGTCGAAGATCGGCGCGTTCGGGTCCGTGTTGATGGCGACGATGTTCTCCGCGCCTTTCATGCCGGCGACGTGCTGGACCGCGCCGGAGATGCCGATGGCGATGTAGACGTCGGGGGTGACGACCTTGCCGGACTGGCCGACCTGCCGGTTCTTCGGCAGCCAGCCGTTGTCGACGATGGGCCGCGAGGACGACACCGTCGCGTCGAGGGCCTCCGCCAGGTCGAAGACGAGGTCGAGGTTCTCCTCCTCGCCGATGCCGCGACCGACGCTCACGAGCACGTCGGCGTCGGCGATGTCGACGTCGCCGCCGCCGACCTCCTCGAAGCCGGTCACCGTCGAGCGCACCGCCGACTCGTCGACGTCGACGTCGAAGGGGACGACGTCGGCCCCGCCGTTCGCCTCCGCGGCGGGCCACTCGCCGCTGCGCACGGTCAGCACGACCGGTTCGGCGTCGACTTCGATGGTCGTCTCCACTTTCGACCCGTACATCTCGCGGGTCACGTCCAGGCCGTCGTCGGCGTCGAACGCGATGGCGTCGGTGACGATGGGGAGCGAGAGCCGGTTGGCGACGGCGGGCGCGTAATCGAGGCCGTTGACGCTGTTGGGCAGGAGCACCACGCCCGGTTCGAGGTCGGCGTACAGTTGCTCGACCGCCTGCACGTAGACGTCGTGGTTGAACTCCTCGCCGTAGTCGACGGTGTGGACGACGTCGACGCCGTCGAGGTCGAGTTTCTCGGCGAAGCTGTCGACGTCGCCGCTGACGACGGCGACGTGGAGTTCGTCGTCGCCGGCGAGTTCGGCCCCCGCCGTGGCGAGTTCGTAGCTCACGTCTCGGAGCGACCCGCGCCGGTGGTCGACGACAGCGAGCACGTCGCTCATTCCGCGCCCACCCCCTTCTCGCGGAGGACGCCGGCCAGGTCGGCCGCCGTCGATTCGGCGTCGCCCTCGAACAGCGTCACGTCCGACTCGCTCTCGGGTTCGTACATCTCGGTCAGGTGGAGGTCGCTCTCGACGACCGAGGCGTCCAGGCCGAGGTCGTCGAGGTCGGTCGCGGCGATTTCCTTTCGCTGGGCCTGCCGGATACCGCGCAGGCTCGCGTACCGGGGTTCGTTGATGCCCGTCTGGATGGTGAACACCGCGGGCAGGTCGACTTCGGTGAGTTCCTCGACGCCGCCTTCGAGTTCGCGGCGGACGTTCGCCACGTCGTCGCCCAGGTCGAGTTCGTTGACGACGGCCGCCCACTCGAAGCCGAGTTCGTCGGCCAGCGAGACGCCGGTCGCGCCGAAGGAGTCGTCGGCGGCCTGCACGCCCGTCAGTACGAGGTCCGGGTCCTCCTCGGCGGCGACCGCGGCGAGGATGTCCGTCTTCGACTCCACGTCGAGGAGGTCGACGTCGTCGAGCGAGTCGTCCCAGACGCGGACCGCGCGGTCGACGCCCTTCGCGAGGGCCATCCGAACGGTCTCTTCGCTCCGCTCCGGCCCGATAGTGACGCCGACGACTTCGACGTCGTCACCCGCCTCGGCTATCTGTACCGCCGCTTCGACGGCGTAGTCGTCCCACTCGTTGAGGTCGTACTCGAGGTACGACTCGGCGACCGAGGTGCCCTCGATCTCGAAGTCGTCCTCGACTTCCGCGACCTCTTTGACGGTTACGAGGATTTTCATCGTCCAGACGTTCCGGGGGACCCGGATAAATCCTTTCGGAACTGTACCGGTCGACGGAAGCCCCGAGAGATGTTCGCCGGGACGCGGCGAGGGCGAACGCTCTCGACCGTTCCGTCGACCGGTGTCGCTCTACTCCCCCTCGTCCGGGAGCGAGATGAGGTTCTCGCGTCCGAGGCGGAGTTTCTCGACTCGGCCCTCGTCGGCCATCGACGAGAGGAGCTGGGAAACCTTGGCGTCCGACCACCCCGTCTCGCGGACGATCTGGGCCTGTTTCATTCGCCCGCCGTTCCGGTCGAGGAGGTGTTCGACGCGTTCCTCGTCGGACAGCAGCGACACGTCGACGTCCGGTTCGGATTCGCCGGCCGGTTCGGGTTCGTCGGCCGTCCCGGTCGCGTCGTCGCTCGTCGACGCGTCGTCGCCTGCCGACGGCTCGGTCGCTGCCGTCCCGTCGTTCTCCGGGCGGGTACCCCCGTCTCCTGCCGACGGATACGCCTCGCCCGCCGCTACGTCGCCGGACGGCTGTCGGCGGAGGTAGACGGCCCCGAGGGCGACGACGACGACGAGGGCACCGCCTCCGAGGAGCCACGGCAACGGGACGGGCCACTGGGTCTGGGGTTCGGCCGCCTCGCGGTAGGTGACGGTGAGCGGTTGTTCGAGTTGACTCGGTCCCTCGATGACCACGGAGCCGTTTTCGAGGCCGTAGTCCGTGTTGACGACGACGTAGCCCGGCGGCGTCTCGACGCGGAGGCGCTGTCGGTCGCCGAGCGACGTCAGCCAGGTCCCGTCGTTCGGCATCATCACCGCGCCACGGAGTTCGTAGCCGTCCTCGGTCGGCGTCAGGAAGTTCGTCCACGTGAACGATACCGAGATGACGCCGGTGCCGTTGGTGACCGTCCCCTCGTACGCGGGGTCGGTTATCTCCATCTCGCGTCCGGTGGCGTTGCTGCTCGTGGCCGCGAGCCGTTCGAAGAACGCGACGTCGAGGCCGACGGTGGTGTCGCGGTTCTCGAACGACCCGGCGAACGACTCGAACGCGGCCGTCTCGTTGTCCGACGAGAGGGGATAGTGTATCGAAATCGTCCACCGCGCGCTTCCGTTCTCCGACAGCGAGATGTCGATGGTCGTCCGCGTGGGGGCGTCGAACTGGGCGACCGCCGAACCGTCGGCCGCCGGGCCAGCGACTCGGGGGGCCGCGCTCGCGGGCGGGGCGGTACCGGCGGCGGAGGCGGCGAGGAGCGGTCCGGAGAGGGCGAGGAGGGCGAAGACGAGGGCGGCACGCCGCATACGAACGGATTCCTCGGCGAAGTGGGAAAAGCTTTCCATCGGGCCATCACGGCGTCATACGCCGATACTGTGCACGACTCATGCCGACCCTTTTAGTAGTCCGCGGCTGTATCCGACGCCGATGAGAGCCCTCCCCGCGCTCGTTGCTGTCCTCCTCACCCTCTCGTCGGTCGTCGGGGCGACGGCCGTCGCTACCCCGACGCCCCGGCCAGAGACGCGCGACTCGCTTGCGTCACCCGTCGAACGCCCCCAGACCGAGCGTCCGCCGACCGACACCGTCCACGTCCTCGACATCCCGGCGGGGTCGGTAACGCGGACGAGCGTCCAGTCACACCACGTCGACCTCGGCCCCTCGCTCACGTTCGCGGCGAATCGGTCGCACAACCGCCTGCAGACCCTCGCCGTCGTCGAACGCATCGAGTCGGCCGACACCGCGGCGGAACGCAGCCGTCGAATCCGCCAGGCGTTCGCCCGGACCGAGGCCCGGATCGCGTCGCTCCGGGACGCCCAGCGCGCGGCCATCGCGGCGTACGGCGACGGCGACCTGTCCCCGCGCGAACTGCTCATTCGCCTGGCGAAAATCGACCACACGGCACGGGCTCTCGACAGCCGCCGCCAGCGAATCGAGAGCCTCGCCTCGTCGGCGGACGTCGACCTAGACCCCGGACGGCTCCGGTCGCTGGAACTCGCGTTGCAGGCGTTCACTGGCCCCGTTCGTGCTCACGCCGCGGCCGTCATCCGGGGGGAAGCGGAGCCGACCCGGTTCTACGTCGCGTCGGGTCCCGAGAGCGTCGTGTTGAGTGCCGTCGTCGGCGACGCGTACGTCCGCGAGGCCTATCGCGGCGAGTTTCGGAGCGCAGACGCCGGCTCCATCGACTACGAGCGGGCCGTCCAGATTGCGGCCGACAGCTACCCGGTCATCTGGAACCTCACCCGGTCCAGCACGCAGGTCGTCGGCTCCGGTCGGACCTACTACGTCCGCGTCACCCACGAACGCGGCGAACTGGCGGCGTTCGTCGACCCGGCGACGCAGTCGGTGTTTCGCGAATTTCAGCGGCGGCCGCTGGGAACCGTGGCGCTCCGGCCGGGTGCGACGAACACGAAGGACGGGCTGCGAGTCACCGTGAACGCCACCTATCCCGGCGGTCCCGCCCGGGTGCGCCTCGTCGACGCCGCGACCGGCGACCCCGTCGACGCCAACGTCACCGTCGGTCCGGCCGAGCAGAACAGCGACCTGGTGGGGCGGACCGGCGAGGACGGCGACCTCTGGATGCTCACGCCCGGTTCGGAGTTCACCGTGACGGCGATCAGGGGCAACTCGGTCGTGCTCGTCACCGTCTCACCCGGGGACCGGCCGCGGGTCCACCCGACGAACGCCACGGGCTGATTCCCGTGTCGACTCCGTCGTCGATGCGAACTGACCCGGAGATTCATATGCGAACCCGGGAGCACTCCCGGCCGTGTCCAGTCGCGCTAGCGCGCCGGTCGGGGGAACCGCGCTCCTCGTCGTCGCCGTCGTCCTCGGCAGCGCCGTCGCCGGCGTCGCCCTCGGCGCACTCCCCTCTCGGTCCGCCGGGCCGACGCAGACCGCGCTGTCACTGTCCGTCGTCGGCGACCGCATCGCACTGACGCACCGCGCGGGCGACGCGCTCGACGTCCGGTCCCTCCGGCTCGTCGTCGCCGTCGACGGCGAACCACTGGCCCACCAGCCACCGGTGCCGTTCTTCGCGGCGACCGGCTTCGAATCCGGGCCGACCGGTCCGTTCAACGCCGCTGCCGACGCCGAGTGGTCGGCGGGCGAACGCGCCGCGGTGCGACTCGCCGGGACGAACGCCCCGCTCCTGCGTCCGGGCGCGTCGGTCACCGTCGAACTCTATCGACGCGACCGGCTCCTCGTTCGCCTGTCGGCGACGGCTACGCCGAAACCGCCGCCACCGTCGTGATGGCGATGTCGGGGTTGTAGGACGGGCCCATCGTCACGTGGCGGAACTCCTCGAAGCCGGCGTCCGCGAACATGCGGTCGGCCTCCGCCTCGTCGTAGAAGAGCATGATGGCGTCCGCGAGTTTCTGCATCGGCGACGAACTGGGGTAGTTCGGGCCGACGACGAGCACCTGTCCGCCCGGCCGGGTGACGCGCCGACACTCTTCGAGGGCGTCGACGGGATTCGGCCAGTACTCGATGGAACCCGACGACCAGACGACGTCGAAGGCGTCGTCCCGGAAGGGGAGGCGTTCGGCGTCACCGCGGTAGAAGTTCACCGCGTCGCGTTTGCCGAACTTCTCGAAGGCCTTCTCCATCTGGTGGGCGCTCTGGTCTAACCCGTGGACGTCGTCGGTGTACTGGAGGAGGCCCTCGGTGCCGAAGCCGGTGCCACACCCCACGTCGAGGACGCGGTCCCCCCGTTCGATATCGAGGAGGTCGAGCGCCTCCGCGCGCATCTCCTCGTTCCAGATGAAGGGGTTGACCCGGTCGTACACCTTCGAGAGGTACTTGTAGAACAGCCGCGCCCGGGACTTGTTCTCGAGGATACCCATTTAACTTGCCGTTCGGTCCGGACTCCCATAACGATGCGGATTCCCGCCCGCGAGCGTCGCCACTCGGCGGGCGGCGACGACGAAAGGGAGCGAGCCTCAGGCCCCGGCGTCTTTCAGGGCGCTCTCGATGTCTTCGCGCTGGGTGACGCCGACGAACCGGTCGACGACGCCGTCGTCGTTCTCGACGATGAGCGTCGGCAGCGACCGGACCGAGTACTGGTTGGCGACGTCCTGGTTCTCGTCGACGTCGATCTTCTCGAATGAGACGTTCTCGTAGTCCGCTTCGAGTTCCTCCAGAATCGGGTCCTGAGTCTTGCACGGCCCACACCAGTCCGCGTAGAAGTCCATGAGTCGAACGGTCATGTGGCGTCGGGAGTTATCCAGCGCGGCGCATAAGGGTTTCCCACCGGACGGACGAACTGCGGCCTCGTCCCGCGGCGTCGAATCGTGGAGTCGAAACGTTTAGGCGGACGACGCCCGGAGAGAGAAACATGAGCAGTGGCCAGAACAGCGGCGGCCTGATGTCGAGTGCCGGACTCGTCCGCTACTTCGACGCCGAGGACCGCAACGCGATTCGCATGGACCCCCGAACCGTCGTCGCCTTCGGCGTCCTCTTCGGCGTCGGCGTGCAGGTGCTGAACGCCGTCGCCATTTAGGCCGTCGCCAGCCACGCCCTTTTTACTCGCTCGCGCGGACGTTCCTCGTATGTTCAAGGCAGGCGTCATCGCCGTCCAGGGCGACGTCCGTGAACACGCCGCCGCCATCGAACGCGCGGCGGCGGCCCACGACCGGGAGGCGGACGTCGTCGAGATTCGCCGCTCGGGGGTCGTCCCGGACTGTGACGCGCTGATGCTCCCCGGCGGCGAGTCGACGACCATCTCGCGACTCCTCCGCACCGAGGGCATCGACGAGGAAATCGTCTCCCACGTCGCCGCCGGCAAGCCCGTCCTCGCCACCTGTGCGGGCCTCATCGTCGCCTCCCGCGACGCCAACGACGAACGGGTCGAACCCCTCGACGTCCTCGACGTCTCCGTCGACCGCAACGCCTTCGGCCGGCAGAAAGACAGCTTCGAGGCTCCGCTCGACGTGGCAGGGCTCGACGACCCGTTCCACGCCGTCTTCATCCGCGCACCCCTCGTCAGCGACCTGGGACCGAACGTCGACGTCCTCGCCTCGTGGAACGACCGCCCCGTCGCGGTCCGCGAGGGCCCCGTCGTCGGCACCTCGTTCCACCCGGAACTCACACGGGACGTCCGCATCCACCGCCTCGCCTTCTTCGAACACGCGCCCGCGAACGCCTGACGACGACCGCGGGAACGAAGCTTCCTTGCGGGAGCGCCCCGTCTCCTCGCCCATGATTCGACGCGAGTTCACCCCTGTCGCCGGCGGGAGGGTCGGCGCGTGACCGACGACGACCGGCGCGTGGCCGACGACGAACGCGCGGCCGACGTGCTCGACGACCTGTTCGACACCATCGAGGGCCGCAAGGAGACGCTACCCGAGGGGTCCTACACGGCGTCGCTGTTCACCCACGAGAAAGGCGAGAACGCCGTCCTCGAAAAGCTGGGCGAGGAGGCGACCGAAATCATCCTGGCCGCGAAAGACGACGACGCGGACGAACTCGTCCACGAGAGCGCCGACTTCGTCTACCACCTCCTCGTGTTGCTGTCGATGGAGGACCTGACCGTCGACGACCTGCGCGAGGAACTGGCCGACAGGTTCGCCTGACGCCGCCACGGGCGACCGGGTCGCCGCCCTCAGCGGAACCGCACGCCAAGGTCGTGCATCCCCTCGTTGTTGCGGCCGACGTTGACGAGCAGCGGCGTGAGCGCCTCGATTTCGGGTGCGTTGGCGATGCCGCCGGCGTCGAGGGCGCGCAGACCGTCGACGTCCGCCGCGAGGAGGCGAACCGTCTCCTTCGCGTCCGGGTCGTCGCCGACGAGGAGGGTGTCGATGCCGAGTTCGGCGTCGAGGTCGGCGAGTCGTCCCGCGGGGAGGTTGTGGAACGCGCCGACGACGTCGACGCCGTCGGGGGCGGCGTCGACGGCCAACTGCGTGACGCTCCCGGCGTTCGGTCGGTGGTAGTGAAAGCCCTCGTCGTCGCGTTTCATCCCCGTCGCGGGGCTGACGAGGACGTCGCCCGCGTCGAGGCCGTCGGCCACCGCCTCGATGGTGTCGCTGACGTGGTAGGCGGGGACGGCGACGACGACGACTCGCGCCCGCTCCGCGGCCATCTCGTTG
This sequence comes from Haloferacaceae archaeon, assembly GCA_042216495.1. Taxonomy (GTDB): domain Archaea; phylum Halobacteriota; class Halobacteria; order Halobacteriales; family Haloferacaceae; genus Salinirarus. The sequence continues at coordinate 13,561 of JBDGTU010000037.1, read as the reverse complement.
GCGAAGCCGTTCACCTTCACGTCGACGCCCCGACTCGACAGTTCAGTCTCGTACTCTTCGGCCTTGGTCCGTGCCCGGTCCGGGTCGCGCGACCCGACGATGACCTCGTGGTCGGTGTGGAACGCCCACCGGAGGGCGAGCCCTTCGCCGATGTCGCCGGTGCCGCCGAGTAGTGCGATTCGCATGGTCCAACTGTGGACGGTGCCGTGGTAAGCCTTGCTACCGGCCGAGGCGCTCGAACCCGTCGAGATAGACGAGCCAGTAGGCGAGGACGAATCCGAGCCCCACCGCCGGCGTGAGAAACAGCAACTGCGTGTAGGGGTCCGGCGGCAGGAGCAGGGCGTCGACGACCATCGCGACGGCCGAAAAGCCCAGCAGCGTCCACACGAACCGGGCGTGTCGAGTCATTCGAGCGCCTCCGGCACGTCGTTCACGCTATCGAGGACGGCCGATGCACCCGCAGTCGCGTACTTCTGCATCCCCTCTTCGCCGGTCAGGCCGCCAGTGAGGACGCCGACGCCGTAGTAGACCCGCGTCTCGTCCGCCGCGTCGGCGTTGACCGCCGTCCGGACGTCGTCGAGGGTGTCGCCGACGAAGGCGACCGTCGACGCGTCGAGGCGTTCGGCGAGCGTGACCAGCGCCCGGGGATGGGGCTTGCCCTCCTCCCAGTCGTCCATCGTGAAGCGGTGTTCCTCGGGGACGTCCAGACCGACCCGCGAGAGCGCGATTTCGGCCTCCGCGGCCGGGCGACCGGTCAATACGCCGACGGCGAAGCGGTCGGTGAGCGCCGTCACCGTCTCCGGCGACACGAGCGTCGGTTCGTCGTGGATGAACCCCCGCGTCGAGAGCGGGGGCTCCCCGCCCTCCAGTTCGCGGTACAGGTCCTCGCCGAGGTAGAGCGCCTGAAACACCCGCCGGAGGCGTTCCGAGTCCCACCGCGCTCGCACGTCGTTGAACCGCTCGCCGAGGGCGTCCGAGAGCACCGACCGGGCGGCGTCGAGGCCGCCGCCCGAGTCGGCGACGGCGTCGGTGAACGCCGCGACGTCGGCGTCGTAGCCCGCCTCGCTCGCGAGGACGTACAGCGCCGCCGCGTCGGTCAACTCCCAGTCGTTGTTGAAGCCGCCGGCGTCCTTGAACTCCTGGACGTCGGCGACGTCGATGGTGTCGCCGTAGACGTGGTCGACGGACTCGACGATGGCCCGCCGGTAGGAGTCGGCCACGTCGACGAGCACGCCGTCGATGTCGAGAACGACCGCATCCGCGTTCATGCGCGGGCAATTTCGCCCGGCGTGGAAGTGTGTTCCTGTTTTTCGCCGCGCTCGCTCGCGACCGTGGTCGCCTGCCTCCCGTTCGTCGCACCCTCCACATCCGTCGCCGGCGCTCGTCACCAGCCGTTACCGACCTCACCCCCGCGTCCGTCCGACGAACACGGTCTCGTCGCCGTGGGTCTCCCGGTCGACCGGTATCGCGGGCTGGTCGTAGCCGAGCGTCGTAAACAGGAAGTCCGCGCCGGCGTCGCGGGCCACGTCGAGGGCGGGTCGGTGGAGTTCGGGCGGGAGGTTCAGCGCGTAGACGGCGTCGACGCGGTAGGGGTCGCCGGGGCCGCGCTCGCTGCGTTCGACCACGTCGTCGCGGACGAACCGCACGCCGTCGGGGACGGGGCGCTCGACGACGTCCGTCGCGGTCACCGACTTGCCGGCGGCGGCGAGGGCGGCGGCGACGTCCGGACGGCGTCCGACGCCGACTTCGACGAGGCTGCCGTAGCGAGCGAGTCGCGCCACGAGCGCGTCACGGGAGTCACTCACGTCGGGATATTTATGCCGGCCCCGCGCTTAAGCGCTTCTATGCTTGTTGACATCGTGCCTATCGGGGACGTTCCGGCACAGGTCAAGCGGGAAGCCTCCGCCGGCCTTCGTTCTGTCTACGAGTGCGATGTGTCGGTCCACGACGCACAGGCCCTCCCCGAGGGCGCGTTCGACCGGAGTCGAAACCAGTACCGCGCCGAGGAGTTCATCGAACTCGCCAGTCGGACGGGCGACGGCGAGAAGAACATCGGTATCACGACCGAGGACCTCTACTATCGGCGACGGAACTACGTCTTCGGCCTCGCGTACCTGAACGGCAGCGGTTCGGTCATCTCGACGCACCGCCTCCAGACGTCCTCCGACGGCGGCCTCGCCTCGAAGTCCGCGAACGACGTGTTCGCCGACCGGGTGCGAAAGGAGGTCGTCCACGAGGTGGGTCACACCCTCGGCCTCGAACACTGCGACAACGAACGCTGCGTGATGAGTTTCTCCCCGACCGTCCGCGAGGTGGACGTCAAAGAGGAGAACCTCTGTGGGTCCTGCAGCCGAACCGTTCTCTGATTCGCCGCCCGTCGTCCGCCCGTTCGTTCACGGCCACGGACTCCCGACTGCGTCGGCTCAGCGGTGGATTCCCGAGGGGTGAAACCCACCGTCGCTTATAGGTTGCTTCCGGGCGTATCTCTCCACTGCGATGGACATCCAGAATATCGTCTCGACCGACTACCCGCAGGTCGACGCGGACACGAAGGCGTCGAAACTCGCCGCCATCTTCGAGGACTCTGCGGCACCCGCCATCGTCGTCCTCGACGACGGCGAGTACGAGGGCGTCGTGACGCGCCGGCAACTCACCGCCTCCCACAACAAGCCCGAGGCCAAAGCTCGAACGTTCGCCTGGAACGTCCCCAAAATCTCCCGCACCGAGAACGTCCGAGAGGTCGCTCGACTGATGGTCGGGAGCGAGTCCATGCTCCTGCCGGTGACGGAAAACGAGGCAGTCGTCGGCGTCGTCACCGCCAACGACCTGTTGGCCGAGGTGCGCCCCTACCTCGACGTTCTCGCCGTCGAGGACGTGGCCTCGACGGACCTCGTCACGGTCGAGGCCGACACGACGGTCGGCGAAGCCCTCCACGAGTTCCGCGAGAACGGCATCACGCATCTCCCCGTCGTCGACGACGGCGGCCTCGTCGGCATCCTCAGCCTGCTCGACGTCGTCGACTTCGTCACCCGCGACATCGACGCCGGACGCGGGGGCACCTCCGGCCGGGAGTCCACCGGTCGCGGTCACGGCGGCTACGGCCCCCGCGAGGGCGAACTCGAACGCATGCTCGACCTGCCGGTCAGCAACATGATGTCCGACCCCGTCGACACCGTCTCGCCGGACGAGGCCGTCGACGAGGCCGTCGACCGGATGCTCGACCTCGGCGTCTCCTCGCTGGTCGTCAGCGAGAACGGCGACACGCCCTGGGGCATCGTCACGAAACGCGACGTCCTCGAATCGCTGACGTGGTCCGGGCGCGGCCACCGCGCCGTCCAGGTCTACGGCGTCGACCTGCTCGACGACATGACCTACGAGGACGTCGCCGACCTCGTCGACGAGGTGTCCCGGAAGTACAGCGCCATGACCGTCCTCGAAGCGAAGGTCCACCTCCACGAACACGAGGAACGCCTCCGGGGGACGCCGCTCATCCTCGCGCGCATCCGCCTGTTCACCGACAAGGGGATGTTCCTCGCCAGCGAGGAGGGGTACGGCGCGAAACACGCGCTCAACCTCGCCCGCAACGCCGTCGAACGGCAGATTCTCGAAGGGAAGACTCACGGCCAGACCAAGAAACACCCCGACGAAGAGACGCTCCGGAAACTGTACGGCTGGTGGCTCTCCGGGTGACGCCGGTCGAGTGACGTCCGGACCGAGAATCCCCGTCCGTCCTACGCCTTTCACTCGTCGCCGCGTGTCGAGGGAGTAGCTACCCCGCAGCGTCGGCGGCTGACGGACGCACCAGTCGCGCTCCTGCCAGCCTGGCGCTATCGAACGCTATAACGAGCTTCGACCCCCACGGACGTCAGTCGATCATCCGGCTCTCCGGTTATCGAATCCCACAAGTTGGGTACGCCGCTTATTTGGATACCGCGATTCACCTGTACGCAGAACCAAGTGATGACTGAAGTCTCACTTTTTCCACGCTGGGTACGGGCGCGATACGGGGCAAAACTCGCGAGCGCGCTACTCGGGGTCATCGGACTCGTCGTCGCGTTCGGAACGGTGATTCACGTCCGAACTGCCGGGGCCAGTGCACAGATAACGTCTGACATCCTGGGACTGATTCTCCTGGCCGTCATCAGCCTCGCGCTGGTCGGCGTGACCATCGGGAGCAACACCGTCGTAACGCTCCGGCAACTCGCGTCGAAGGCCGACCGGATGGCGAACGGCGACCTCGACGTCGAACTCCAGCACCACCGCGAGGACGAGTTCGGGACGCTCGTGTCGTCGTTCGCGCGGATGCGGGACTCGCTCGACGAGAAGATCGCCGAGGCCCAGTCGGCCCGTGCCGAGGCGGAGCGTCGTCGCCGGGAGGCCGAGGAGATGAACGCCCACCTCGAATCGAAGGCCGCACACTACGAGGAGGTGATGGTGGCCTGCGCCGAGGGCGACCTCACTCGGCGGGTCGACCCGGAGAGCGAGAACGACGCCATGCGCGCCATCGGCGAGGCGTTCAACGAGATGATGGCCGAGTTCGAACACACGATGTCGGACGTGACGGAGTTCGCCGAACACGTCTCGGACGCGACGCGGACCGTCGACACCGGTGCGACGGAGGTCATGGACGTCAACGAACGGGTCATCGAGGCGAGCGAGGAAATCGCGGAGGGGGCCCGCGACCAGACCGAGCGATTCCGGGAGGTGTCGGACGAGATGAACACGCTCTCGGCGAGTGCAGAGGAGATTACGGCCACCGTCGACGAGGCGGCCGACACGTCCAGACGGGCGGCCGAAGCCGGGTCGGACGGGCAAGCGGCCGCCGAGGACGCCCTCGACGAGATGGCCGCCATCGAGCAGTTGACCGGGCGGACCGTCGACGCCATCGAGGACCTCGACGACGAGGTGGGAGAAATCGGCGAAATCGTCGAGGTCATCACCGACATCGCGGACCAGACCAACCTGCTGGCGGTGAACGCCTCGATAGAGGCCGCACAGACCGGCCAGGAGGGGGACGGCTTCGCCGTCGTCGCCGACGAGGTCAAGGCACTCGCAGAGGAGACGAAGGAGGCGGCAACCGAAATCGAAGACCGCATCGAAGGGGTACAGCGACAGACCACGGAAACCGTCGACGTGGTCCGCGAGACGAGCGGCCGCCTCGACACCGGCGTTTCGACCGTCGAGAACGCCATCGAGTCGCTCGAACGCATCGTCGAGCAGGTCGAACGCATCGACACGAGCGTCCAGGAGATAAACGCCGCGACCGAGGACCAGGCCGAGTCCTCGCAGGCGGTGGTGTCGATGGTCGACGAGGCGGCCGCCATCAGCGGGGAGACGACCGAGACGGCAGACACGGTCGCCGAGGCGGCCGAGCGGCAGGCCACGACCGTCTCCGAGATGAGCCGGCGCACCGACGAACTGGCCGACCGCGCGGAGAGCCTGATGGAGGCGCTCCGTCAGTTCGACGTCGCGGCCGGGGGACGCCAGACGAGTGGCCTCGGGGGCGACCACGCCGGAGTGACCGTCGATGACTGACGCGACCGACCGTCGCTCGGCGCTGGAGGGGTCGCGATGAATCTCACGGTCGTCTGGTACCTGATCGGTGCCGTGGGGATGGCTATCGGCGCGGCGCTCGCGTCGTGGCGCTTCGTCACCGACCCGCCCCGCCGGCGGTACTACGCCGTGCTGGCCCTGATTCCCGGCATCGCGGCCGCCGCGTACGCCGCGATGGCGCTCGGACTCGGACAGGTCGCTACGCCCAACGGACAGATGTTGCTCCCCCGGTACGTCGACTGGCTCCTGACCACGCCGTTGCTCGTCCTCTATCTGGGGTTGCTGTGTGACCCCGGCAGACGGGTCTACGTCGCGCTCGTCGTCGTCGACGTCGTCATCATCGGGTCCGGCGTCGTCGCCGGACTCCTCCCGCGCCCCCTCGGCTGGGTCTCGTTCGGCGTCGGGTCGCTCGCCTACGTCGGGTTGCTGTATCTCCTGCTGTCGGTCCTCCCGCGGCAGGCGGCGCTCGACCACGACCGGGTGGACGCCGTCTTCACGAAGCTCCGGAACCTCACCGTCGTTCTCTGGACGCTCTATCCCGTCGTGTGGGTGCTCTCGCCGCTCGGCCTGGGTCTCCTCCAGACGTCGACCGAGGCGCTCGTGGTCACGTATCTCGACCTCCTCAGCAAGGTCGGGTTCGTCATCATCGCGCTGAACGGGAGCGACGCCCTCCGTTCGCTCTCGACGGCGGCGGCCGACGCATCTCGGACGAACGAGGCGGGACGGACCGCGGACTAGGTCACCGTCCCCCTGCCCCGCCCCCGCGACGTCGTCTGCTTCTCACGCCGCGACAAGGATTACGGTCGTCCGGTCCCTCGGTCGGCGTATGTTGGCTCGTATCTCGACTCTCCCGGCACGCACCGCGCGCTCTGGAGCGACGCCCTCCGGTCGCGGCCTCGCGAGGCGATGCTGACCGTCGACGGAGCGGCCGGCGGCGGGCAGCTCCTCCGGACGGCGCTCGCGCTCTCGGTGCTCGACGACCGACCCTTCCGCATCGAGGACGTCCGCGCCGAACGCCCGAACCCCGGGTTGCGGGCCCAGCACCTCGCCTGCGTCCGAGCGGCCGCCCGCCTCACCGACGCCGACGTCGACGGCGACGAGGTGGGGGCCGAGTCGCTCACCTTCCGTCCCGACGGCCTCGTCGCGACCGACGTCAGCGTCGACGTGGGTACCGCGGGAAGCGTCACGCTCGTCTTCGACACGCTCCTTCCCGCCGCGACCGCGCTCTCGCGACCGGTCTCGATTACTGCCACCGGCGGGACCGACGTGAAGTGGGCCCCACCGCTCGACTACTACCGCCGGGTCAAACTCCCCCTCCTCGCCCGGTTCGGCCTCGACGCCGACGCGACCTGCATCCGTCGGGGGTTCTATCCGGCCGGCGGCGGCGAGGTGACGCTCTCGCTCGCCCCCGCGTCGCTCTCGACGCTCGACCTGACCAGCCGCGGCGCGTTCGAGGGCGTGACCGTCCACTCCGTGGCGAGCGAGTCACTCGAAGCCCGGGAGGTGGCCGACAGACAGGCCAACCGCGTAGTCGACCTCCTCGACGACCGCGTCGTGGCCGGGTCGACTGTCGACTACGTGCCGAGCGACTCGCCCGGAAGCGCCCTCGTGTTACGGGCGACCTGCGGCCGGGCGCTCGCGGGGTTCACCGCGCTCGGCGAACGCGGTCGGCCGTCGGAAGAAGTGGCGGCGCTGGCCGTCTCGGCGCTTCGGTCGTGGCGCGACGGGCCGGGCGTCGTGGACGCACACATGGCCGACCAGTTGCTCGTCCCGCTCGCCCTCGCCGGCGGGCGCGTCCGCGTCCCGACGGTGACGGACCACGTCGAGACGAACGCCGAGGTGATTCGGACCTTCGGCTACGACGTCGCCATCGAGGCCGACGGGGACGGAGCCCTCCTCTCTGCGTCCGGCTAAGGCGCGTACGTCCCTTCGAGCGTCGCCTCGTCGAGGACGTGGTCCTCCATCGCCAGTTCGAGGCGGTCCTTGTCCGCCCCCGCCGGTACGTCGAGTTCCGCATCGAGCGCGTAGAGGCGAAACCGGTAGGTGTGTTCGCCGTCCGGGGGATTCGGGCCGCCGTATCCCGGTTCGCCGTAGTCGTTCTTCCCTTCCGTCGCGCTGGCCGTCGCCGTGTTCCAGTCCTCGGGGATCTTCTTTCGCGTCGGGTCGACGTTCCAGACGAGCCAGTGGTCCCAGATCTTCCCCGCGGGTTCGACGGCGTCGGGGTCGTCCATCACGAGAACGAGCGACGCCGCCCCCTCCGGGACGCCCGATATCTCCAGCGGCGGATTGGCGTTCTCCTCGGTGTAGCCGTACTCGCGGGGGATGGGGTAGCCGTCGTCGAACGCCGGGCTCGATAGCTGTAATACCATGGGTCGACGTTCGCTCGCCGCGCGCAAAAAGTCAGCGGCGGGCATTCACGCCCTGTACCGGCGTCCTGTGGGCGGGGACGTCTTCCCGTGGCTGTGTCCGTGCTATCAGTCGGCCCACCCCGTTCGTCGCCTCCGGTGACTCCCCTCGTGGTACGTATCCCGACTGCGCTCTCCTTCGCATCCCGGCACTCGACCGGCGATGAAGCCCACGGTATTTGTAGAATTTAATGAATTAATATCTATAAATTTGCGGAAATGGCTCTAAATATGTACGCCTCGCCGATTCTACTTATCGCCAGCGCCTGCAAAAATGAATAAAATATGGTGTGTTTACTAATTCACACACCGGAAGCAAGGGAATTTCAACACATATTTATTCTTATGATATGTTCTCGCATATCGCGTTCCGTCGCTATCAGAGAATTGACGAATGTACTGGAAATCACTCGATTCAGCACTCATATTTTAGGAATATTAAGGTCAGGCTTATGTTCGTGGGAAGAAAGCACGGTACGAAACATGGTTCGCTCAGATTCGTACACGCCGCCGGAAGAGCAGCAGTTCGAATGCATCGACTGTCTGGAACGCGTCGTCTCCGAGGACGACGTCCGCGTCTGTCCGGAGTGCGGGTCGCGGATGCAGAACGTCTCGCTCCCTCGCGAATAGCGAGTCGTTAACGATAACGCGCGTTTGAGCCACGGGTAGCCCTTTGTGCCTCCCTCGGCGAGGGGACGTATGACCAGTTTCGCTCCTTCCCGGCGGCAGTTGCTGTCTGCGGTCGGCGCGTCCGCCACGGCGACGGCGCTCTCCGGGTGTCTCGGCGCGCTCGGCGGACGCGACGCCGGCGACTCGGCGCGCGCGTTGGCGCTCACGCTCTCCCGTGACGGCCGGTCGTTGCGCGAGGCGTTCGTCGTCGACCTCTCGGAAACACGGCGGATGCACGACGAGCGGGCGTTCGAGGCCGCTCGCGACGGACGAGCCTACACGACGCGGTACCGGACGCCCTTCGACTCGACGCCGGCGGACCCCACCTACACCGAACGGAACGGCACCTACTACCGGCTCGGCTCGGTCGTCGTCGACGAAGCGGCGTCGGTCCGTCCGGTCCTTCGACTGTCCGAGGTCGGCGACCCGAACGACGCCTCGACCCCCGACGCGGTGGCCGCGTCACGGCTCCCCGACGTCGACCAAACGGCGGTCGAGGTCGCGTACTTCGCCGCTCGGGCCCGCGGCAACGAGGGCGGCGCACCGTGGGGACTCGTCCGGCGCGGCGGATACGTCTATCCGACCGGCGACGCCACCGACGCGAGCAGACTGCTCGCCGACGACGGCCCCGCCCACGTCGTCTTCCGCGAGACGGTGTACGCGGTCGAAATCGCCCGCGAACAGTTCCGTGGTCCGGTCTACCGGGCGACGGCCGACCCGGTCGCGGAGTCCCCCGAGCGAATGGAGGCGATTCTCCGGGCGACGTTCGTCGACGCCCGTCTCTCGCGGGGCGCGCTCTCGCGGGCGGCTCGCGACGTCCTCGAATCGGCGCGAACCGAGGGGTACAGCGAGTCTCACCCCTACTCGTCGGGGTTTCGCGAGGTACTGCGGGCGATGCACGAACGGGCCTACATCGACGGCAACGTCCGGAAGGACGCCGGCGTCGACGACGACGGCCGCCGGATGCTCCGCTACGACGGCACGTACTACGACTATCGGCTCCGGTTTCGCTCGGACGGCCCGGTCGACTGACCGTCGGCCGACCGCACGTGGGCCGTCCGTCGACGGCTCTCGACGACCCGTGACGGGAGCGTTAATGTGTCTGTGGCGATTCTACTTCGCCGATGACCGACGTCGAGATTCTGGATACGCTCCGACGAATCAACCAACGAATCGTCAGGGTGGACTCAAGTGGGGAACTCGAGCAGGCGGTCTGTGACGTCGTCGCGGGGTCGACGCCGTACGTCTTCGCCTGGATTGGCGGCCACGACGAGGAGACCGGCGAAATCGTCCCCAGGACGTCGGCCGGCGTCGCGGAGGGGTATCTGGAGTCGATTTCGATAACGGTCGAGGGCCCGAGGGGGAACGGACCGACGGGGCGTGCCGTTCGAACCGGGGAGGTACAGGCGGTTCAGGACGTCTCCGCGGACGCGGACTACGACCCGTGGCGCGACGAGGCCAGCGAGCGGGGCTACCGGTCGAGCATCGCGATTCCGCTCGTCTACGAGGGCTCGCTGTACGGCGTCCTCAACGTCTACGCCGACCGGCCGAACGCGTTCGACGAACGCGAGCGAACGCTCCTCGCGGAGGTGGGCGAAACCATCGGCTACGCGCTTCACACCTACGACGTCCGCGAGCGGCAGCGCCAGCAGTACCGGAACCTCTTCGAGCAGGCGCCGGTGATGTACGTCCTCACCCGCGAGGAGGACGGCGTGGCCGTCGTCGACGACTGCAACCAGCGCTTTCTCGACACGCTCGGCTACCCGGAATCGGCGGTCGTGGGCCGTCCGCTCGCAGACTTTTACACCGACGAGTCCGCCGCCCGTCTCGAAGCGTACGGCTACGACCGCGCCCTCGAAGACGAGTTCATCCGCGAGGAACGGGGCCTCGTCGCCGCCGACGGCGAGACGGTCGAGACGCGGATGCGGGCCGTTCCCCGGATCGGCAGCGACGGCGACGTCGTGGGGACGCTCGTCCTGTTCACCGACGTCACGAAGCAGAAACAGGCCGAAGCGGTGTTGCGCCACGCCGAAGCGCTCGACGCTTCGATAGACGGCGTCGCCATCTTCAACCCGGACGGGAACTGCGTCTACGCGAACGACGCGTTCGTCTCGATGTACGGCGACGACGCGCCCCGGTCGGTCGAAGGACGACCCTACGACGCCTTCGTCGCCGACGCCGAGCGGTTCGCCGACGAGGCGCTATCGAGCGTCGAATCCGGTGGGACGTGGCGCGGCGAGACGACCGCACGTCGACTGACCGGCGAGACGTTTCCGGCCGAGATATCGCTCACGAGCGTCGAGGACGTGGGCGTCGTCTGCATCGTCCGGGACGTCACGGAGCGGACGGAACGCGAGCGGGAACTCCGCGAGGAGCGCCGTCGGTATCGCGCGCTCACCGAGACGGCACCGGACGCGATTCTCGTCGCGGACCCCGATTCGGGCGACATCGTCGAGGCGAACACGCGCGCGACGGAGTTGACCGGCTACCCGAAGGACGAACTCGTCGGGATGTCGCAGGCGCGACTCCACCCCGACGAGGAGGCGTACCGGGACTTCTTCGAGTCACACGTCGAGGCGATGAGAGACGACGGACGGATGCTCCAGACCGAACTCGAGGACGGCTCGGACATCCTCGTCGAGCGGAAGGACGGCGAGACCCGCGCGGTCGAAATCAACGCCAGTCTGCTTCGAACCGGGGACGAACGGCTCGTCCTCGGCATCTTCCGCGACGTCACGGAGCGGAAACGGCAGGAACGGCGGCTACGCGAAATCCAGCGACAGTACGAGACGGTCTTCGAGAACACGCAGGACGCGCTGTTCCTGGTCGACGTCGACGACGCGGGAACGTTTCGGTACGCCCGGTTCAACAGTGCCGAGGAGGAAGTCACCGGCCTCACGACGGACGAGGTGCGAGGGAAGACCCCCCGAGAGGCCTTCGGCGACGCGGTCGGCAGTGAGATGGCGTCGCGCTATCGGCGGTGTCTGGACGCGCGTGCGCCCGTCACCTACGAGGAGGAACTCACGCTGGCTGGCGAGACCCAAACCTGGCAGACGAAGCTCACGCCTGTCGTCGTCGACGGCGAGGTGACCCAACTCGTCGGGGCGGCACGCGACATCACGGCCCTTCGGGAGTACGAACGGCGACTGGAGGCCCAGCGCGACCAGCTCGAGTTGCTGAATCGCATCGTCCGCCACGACATCCGCAACGACATGACGGTGGTCCTCGGCTACGCCGAACTCCTCCGCGAGGAACTCCCCGACGAACTGCGCGACGACGCCGACCGGATTCTGGAGACCAGCAGACACACGGTGGAGTTGACGAAGACGGCGCGTGACCTGGTCGACCTGACGCGGAGTTCGGAACGGCCGGACCTCCGCGCCGTCGACCTCACCGACGCCCTGGTCGACGAGTTCGAGAACGTCCGGCGCAGCTATCCCGCGGCGACGTTCGAACGCGAGACGGTTCCGGACGTCGACGTCCGCGCGAACGACCTCCTGCCGGCCGTCTTCCGGAACCTCCTGCACAACGCCGTCCAGCACAACGACAAGGACGACCCGCGCGTCGCGGTGCAGGTCGACGAGGACGACGAGGCCGTGTTCGTCCGCGTCGCGGACAACGGGCCGGGCGTCCCCGACGACCGAAAGGAGGATATCTTCGGCAAGGGCGAACGCGCCCTCGACAGCCCCGGGACGGGGATGGGGCTCTATCTGGTCACGACCCTGCTGGAGAAGTACGGCGGCGACGTCCGGGTCGAGGACAACGACCCCGAGGGCAGCGTCTTCGTCGTGGAACTCCCCCGTGCGGACGCGTAGTCGAGGCGAAGCTTTATTCGCGGGCGGACGGGAGTCCTCGCCAATGGTCGAGGCGTTCGCGGTGGCGAGCGGGAAAGGTGGGACCGGCAAGACCACCAGCACGCTCGCGTTGGGGATGGCCCTCGCGGAGCGGTACGACGTGACGGTGGTGGACGCCGACACGGGGATGGCGAACCTTCTCTTTCACACGGGACTCGACGGCGTCGACGTGACGCTGCACGACCTGCTCGTCGAGGACGTCGCCGCCGACGTCTCGGCGGCCGTCTACGAGCGCTTCGGAATGCGCGTCGTCCCCTGTGGGACGAGTCTCGCGGCGTTCCAGGCGGCCGACCCCGAACGCCTGCGCGGCGTCGTCGCCGACCTCGCCGCCGACACCGACGTCCTCCTGCTCGACTCGCCGGCCGCTCTCGGGTCGAAGAGCGCCGTCCTGCCGGTCGTCCTCGCGGACCGCACGGTCGTCGTCCTCCAGCCGACCATTCCCTCGCTCAGCGACGGCCTGAAGGTCCAGGAGTACGCCCGGTCGTACGGCACGGAGACGGCGGGCATCCTGTTCAATCGCGTCCGCGACGACGCGGACGTCGACCGCGTCGCCGACCAGGCCGAACGCTACTTCGGCGGGGAGACGCTCGGTATCGTCCCCGAGAGCGACGCCGCCCGCGCGGCCCGGCGGGCCGGCGAACCCCTGCTCTCCTACGCGCCCGACTCCGCGGCGGCCGACGCCTTCCGCGACGCCGCCGCGCGCATCGACGTCCGCGCCGGCGACAGCGAGGACGTGGCCGACCGCTTCCGGAGTGCCGTCGTTCCCGACGACGTATGAAGATTCCACGTGGTCGCCTCGTCAGGTCGCGGGTCGTCAGCGACCCCGGCGTCGCTCTCGCGTCGGCGCTCGACCGCGAACTCACGGGGTACGCCGTCTTCGAACCGCAGGACGCCCTCCTCCTCGACGAGGGGACGGCCGGCGTCGTCACCTTCGAGTCGGGGGTGCCGGTGCTCGCGTACAACACGGAGACGGACCGCGGCGGCGCGGACGCCCTGGCCGACCTGGCGGTCCCGGGTCCGTACAGCGTCGAACTCTACGAAGTCGACGCGACGGCTCTCGAAGACGCCCACGATACGCCC
>JBDGTU010000069.1:21020-36077 GCA_042216495.1 Haloferacaceae archaeon | reverse complement strand
GCGTCTCACGCCGCCGACTCGTCCGCGGAGTCCCGAACCAGCAACACGGGCACCGGCGAGGTGCGGACGAGTTTCGACGTGACGCTCCCGAGGACGTACCGCTCGTAGCCGCTCCGCCCGTGGGCCCCGACGACGACGAGGCCGACGTCGTTCGCCTCGACGTACTCCAGAATCTCCCGGTAGGCCCGTCCGCGTTCGATTTCGGTGACCGCGTCGACGCCGGCCGCCGCGGCGGTGTCGGCGGCGTCCGCGACGATTTCGTCGGCCCGCTCCGAGAGCCGTTCGTCCGCCACGGTCGAGCGAACGTCGACGCCGAGGCTCCCGCTCTCGACGACGTGGAGGACGTGCAGCGTCGCGTCCGTCGCGTCGGTGACGCCGACGGCCTCGTCGAGCGCCAGATTCGCACCCCGACTGCCGTCCGTCGGTACGAGGACGTCGGCGGCGGGATAGGCCGACGCCTCCGCGTCGGGATTGACCGTCAGGACGGGGACGGGAGCGTCGTTGACGACGCGTTCGGTGACGCTGCCCAACAGCACGCGTTCGAGGCCCTTTCGGCCGTGCGTCGGCATGACGACGAGGTCGACGCCGTCGTTCCCGGCGTAGTCGACGATGGTCTTGGCCGGGTGGCCCTGAACGACGTCGGTCGTGACCGAAATCCCGCGTTCGGTCGCCCGCTCGGCCGTCTCGGCGACGATGCGTTCGCCCTCCCGCTCCAGGACGTCGACGACGTCGCCGCCGACGACGGTGACGCTGTCCTGCGTCGTGTCCGCGACGTGGAGGACGTGCAGCGTGGCGTCGTGTGTCGCGGCGACGTCGAGTGCGTACTCGAACACCCGCTCGGCGACGTCGCTCCCGTCGGTCGGGAAGAGGATGCGGTCGTACATACTCTGACGTCGTTCCGGAGTGCCATATATTCGCACCCCGATTCCACGGGGACGGGACCTACTCGCGGAACGAGGCGGCGAACCCGAGGAGAGAGACGACGAAGCCGACCAGCAGCAACCAGACGAGCGGATTCGGCCCGTCGAACGCGCCCGCCGCATCGCCGAGGATGGCGAATCCGACGACGAGGACGATGGTGTTGCCGAACTGTATCGCGTGTGTTCCGTCCATACGGGCGCTCGTGGGAGCCAGCGGATGTACGTTGTCGTTTCGCACAGACGCAGTCCACGCAGACGACACAGGGCAAGTAATTAAGCGCCACCGGGCGTACGCCGACGCGTGACCGACATTCATCCGAACCAGCGCGTCGCGATGTTAGCCGACGCGCAGAACCTCTATCACACGGCTCAGAGCATCTACTCGCGGAACATCGACTACTCGGCGTTGCTGGAGAAGGGCGTCTCGGATCGCGAACTGGTCCGTGCCATCGCGTACGTCATCAGGGCCGACTCCCCCGAAGAGGAGAGTTTCTTCGAGGCGCTACAGGACATCGGCTTCGAGACGAAGATCAAGGCCATCAAGACGTTCGGCGACGGCACGAAGAAGGCCGACTGGGACGTCGGGATGAGCCTCGACGCGGTGACGCTCGCCAACCACGTCGACGTGGTCGTCCTCTGTACCGGCGACGGCGACTTCTCCCGCCTCTGCTCGCATCTCCGTCATGAGGGCGTCCGCGTCGAGGTGATGGCGTTCGAGGAGTCGACGTCCGAAGAACTCGTCGCCGCCGCCGACGCCTTCCTCGACCTGTCCGACCGTCCGGAGACGTTCTTGCTCTAGGGCTCGTCGAGGACGCGGTCCTCGACCGACGTGTGCTGCCGGCGGTAGAACGCCGTCGCGTACGTCTGCCTGAACGCGAGCAGCAGCGCCGACGTCAGCAGCGACGCCGCCACGAGGGCGACGAGTTCCGGCGTCGAGAACGGCGAGGGGCCGCCACCGAACGCGCCCGCACCGAGTTGTGAGAAATCGGTCGGGACGGGCGTTCCGGCCCCCATCGTCTCCGAGTTACTCACGGATTTCAGGGCCACGTAGCCCGCCACGGGGAGGTTGACGACGAGGGCGACGGCCAGATTCACGAGCGAGTAGCCGACGGTCGCGAGGACGTTGTCGCGCACGAAGCCGACGCTCCGCGTGAAGCCGTCGATGGGACCCACTCCGTCGACGACGACGGCGACGTCGTAGAACTGGACGAACAGCGTGACGAGCAAGAAGAGGAGCGCGAGGAGCGCGAGGATGGAGACGGCGGGCAGGAGGACGGCGCCCCCGACGGAACCGGGCGCGACGCCGCCGGTGGCGACGGCGGACGCGAGCCCCGTGGTGAACAGCAACACGACGAGGACGGCGACGGCCACGACGGCGAAGACGAGGTGGATGCCGAAGCGGACCAGGTTGCCCAGGAGGAGCGGCACGTATCGGTCACGGCCCACCGTCCGGAGCGTCGAGAGCGAAGTGTCGCCGTCGAGCGACTCGTCGGCCATCCCGAGGAGGCCGGCGACGACGAACGGCGTCAGGAAGAAAGAGACGACGCTCAGCGCCGTCGGCGCGAGGGGAACGCGAGCCAACTGGAGGGCGTTCTGGGGGAGGACCAGGAGTCCGTACCCCAGTCCGGCGAGAAAGAGGGCTCGATTTCGGGAGAGCGCGTCGACTGCGCTCCGGAGAGATTCGAGAACGGCCATGGCTGTAGCCCCGCCGAGTCGCCGGATAAATCTGTCCGTTCAGCGCGTGGGGCCGGAGCCGTTCCGACCGAATCGGACGACCGCCCCCACGGCACCGAGGGACGCGAGACCGAGGAGGGCCGTCGGGAGCGTCGTTCCGATACCGAGCGACGCGAAGGCGAGGCCGCTGACGAGCAACAGACAGATGCCGACCGCGGCCAGTCGGCGGTTCCCGGTCATAGTCGAACAGGGACAGTTCTCCGGGTTAGGTCTTTCCGTCTGGCTCGGCGAGGAGGAAGGGATTTGAGCGCGGAGGCGAGAGGAGGGGTATGAGCAGCGACGAATCCGACCTGACCGACCTGCGGACGGTCGCCGACTACCAGTTCGGCGCGGACGCGGGCGAGGCGCTCTTCCCGCCGGGGACGCCGCTCTCCATCTCCCGGTCGACGAGCGGCCGCCCGCGACAGATACACACCACTGCGGAGCACACGACGGCCGAGCGAATCGTGACCTACGCCACGGACGGGCGATTCACCCTCGGCCTGGCCGGCGGGCGACGCCTCGTCGCCGCGACGGACGCGCCGCGAAACCGCGTCGTCGTCGGGTCGGAGAGCCAACCGTTCGTCCGCGACGGCAAGAACGTCTTCGCCAAGTTCGTCCGCGACGTCGACGAGGCGGTCCGGCCGGGCGACGAGGTGGCGGTAGTCCACGAGGACGGCGACGTCCTCGGTGTCGGCCGAGCGGAACTCGCGGCGGACGCAATGTGCGACTTCGAGACGGGAATGGCCGTGAAAGTCCGGACGGGCGCGGGCGACTAGAGGTACGGAGCGAGTCCCAGCGCCTGCACGAGCGGGACGCCGGCGGCGACGGCACCGACGAGGTAGCCCGCGATTGCGCCGCCGTTGAGTAGCGGGAGGCCGGCGTGGGCGCGGCCTTTCATGACGGCCCGGAGCAGGACCC
Organism: Haloferacaceae archaeon; assembly: GCA_042216495.1. Lineage (GTDB taxonomy): Archaea > Halobacteriota > Halobacteria > Halobacteriales > Haloferacaceae > Salinirarus. The sequence continues at coordinate 32,523 of JBDGTU010000069.1, read as the reverse complement.
CGAGACCGAGGAACGTGCCGACCATGGCTGTCAGCGCGGGGAGGTTCAGCGCCGGGAGCCAGGCGACGCCGAGCGACGACGCGGGCGAGAAGAAGGCGGCGCTCGCTATCATCACCGACGGCATGACGGCGTCGCCGAGGCCGATGAAGAAGGCGTCGCGGTCGGCGACGCGTGAGTCGGGGGACTCCTCGCCCTCGGCGTCGTCCGTCACCTCGCCCTCGGTGCCGTCCTCGTCCTCGTCGTGGACGCCGCTCGCTCCCGAGAAGTCGTCGTCGAGCAGCGAGTACGACCACGAGAGCGGGATGACCAGCACGACGGGGATGCGCAGGTCCATGACGCCCTCGGCGAGGTCGAGCATGTGTTCGGTGCCGTAGACGCTGATGGCGTCGTAGACGGCGAGCGCCGAGAGCAGGACGACGGCGGGCAGGAGGCCGAAACTGATGCCGAACAGACCGGCGGCCCCCGCGCCCATCACGACCCCGGCGGTGTCGACGACGTACCACTCGGGATAGACGAGGAGGGCGACGGCGACGCCGAGTGCGAACGCCGCGGCGAGGACGTTCAGCGACCCGTAGGTGACGACGGGCGGTACGACGACGCTGAAGACGTACCACGAGACGAGCGCGCTCGACAGGAGGACGACGGCTTTCACCGCCAGGTCGAAGTCGTACTTGAACGCGGCGAGCATGAACGCGGTCGCGACGAGAATCGCGCCGAGGTAGACGAGGCTGTTGGTCGGGTCTGACGGGTCCTCGACGGCCTGGTAGCCGGCCGACTGGAACGGGTCGACGAGCGAGAGCGCTCCGACCTGTACCAGAAAGAAGACGAGAGCGGCGAAGGCGACGCCGCGAACGACGCGGAGGTCCATGACCGGACGTTCGGAGGGGAGCGGTTTGGGGATTGCGACTCGAAGCGAGCGGCTGAATCGGGGTCGGAGTGGAATCGGGGTCGAAGTCAGAGTGAAGTTGGCGTCAGCGTCAGGTCCGGTCACGCGGCGTTCGGCATCGCGGCCGACGCTCGCCTCTCACCGCGCGTAGAGGCGCTTGCCGACGAGGTCGGCCGGGCGGACGTCCTCCGCGGGCGAGACGGCGAGGTACGGCCGGTCGACCGGGCCGAACACGTCGACGACGCGGCCGACCGTCGAGAGCGTCTCGTCGACCGCCTCGGTGCCGATTCGGGGCGAGTCGTCGTCGCTCCGGACGATGGCGAGGCCCTGTGCCGTCCGGTCGACGGTGCCGAGTCGGTGCATCACTCGCGAAGCAGCGCCACGAAGGCGGCGACGGCCTGGACGAGGTCATTTTTCGTCGCGTCCTCCGCGCCCTTCACGAGGACGCGCCCGCGGGGTTCGTACTCGCGTGGATAGGTGATGTCGCGTTCGATGACGGCGTCGTAGCCCACCTGTCTGACTGCCTCGGCGATTTCGTCGACCGTCGGGTCCTCGACGGCGTCCGCCTCGGGGACGCGACGGCCCTCGGCGCGCGTCAGCGACGCGTCGATGTACGCGGGCCAGATGACGTTCTCGACCATACGAACCCACCGACGCCCAGCCGTAATACGATTTTGGAACGTCGGCCGTCGGGGTGGCGTCGCGACGCCAGGCGGCGTATGCAACAAGTATTTACCTACTGCAAGGGGGCTTTCGACAATGGCGTTGCACAGGCTCGAAGCGGGCGCGTGGCTGGTCGGCCTGACGGGACTGCTCGTCGCCGTCGTCCTCGTGAGCGCGACTATCGGTCCGGTGGCGATACCGGTTCGGACCGTCGCCGGAATCACGCTCTCGCCGTTGCCGTGGTTCGCCACGTCCGCCTCGGACACCGCCCGGACCATCGTCCTCCAGATTCGGCTCCCACGCATCGTCCTCGGGGCCATCGTCGGCTTCGCCCTCGCGGCGGCGGGGACGGTGATGCAGGGCTTCTTCCGCAACCCGATGGCGGACCCCTCCATCGTCGGCGTCTCGGCGGGTGCAGCGACCGGCGCGGTCGCCGTCATCCTCACCGGAATCACCGTCCCGTTCGGTCGCCCCGCGGCGGCGTTCGCCGGCGCGCTCGTCGCCGCCTTCGGCGTCTACCTCATCGCGACGGAGGGCGGCCGAACGCCCGTTGCGACGCTTCTGCTGGCGGGCGTCGCCGTCCAGACCTTCCTCGGAGCCGTCATCTCCTACATGATCGTCCAGGCCGGGCGGCAGATAAACGAAGCCGTCTACTGGCTGATGGGCCACCTCCACAACAGCACGTGGCCGAAGGCACAGGCCGCGTTCGTCGTCGCCGTCCCGGGCGTCCTCCTCCTCCACCTGTTCGCCCGCGACCTGAACGTCCTCCTCCTCGGCGAGGAGGACGCCCACGCGCTCGGCATCGACGTCGAACGGACGAAGCGAGTGTTGCTCGTCCTCGCGAGCCTCGTCACCGCCGCCGCCGTCGCCGTCTCCGGCGTCATCGGCTTCGTCGGCCTCGTCGTCCCGCACGTGATGCGCCTGCTCGTCGGGCCGGACCACCGCCTGCTCCTCCCGACCAGTTCGCTCGCCGGCGCGTCCTTCCTCGTCGCCACCGACACCGTCGCCCGCTCCGGCCCCGCCGAAATCCCCGTCGGCATCGTCACGGCCGCCGTCGGCGCACCCTTCTTCCTCTACTTGCTCCGGGAACAGGAGGTGCACGCGCTGTGACGCTCGCCGTCGACGTCTCGAATCTCCGTGTCTCGCTCGGCGGCGTCCGAGTCCTCGACGACGTGACCACGGGCGTCGAACGCGGCCAGTTCGTCGGCCTCGTCGGCCCGAACGGTGCCGGCAAGACGACGCTCGTCCGGTCGCTCAACGGCGTCCTGACGCCCGACAGCGGCACCGTCGAGATCGAGGGCGAGCGCATCCACGACCTGTCGTCGAAGGCCGCGAGTCGCCTGGTGGCGACGGTGCCCCAGTCGCCGTCGCTCTCTTTCGCGTTCGACGTGCGCGAGACGGTCGAGATGGGCCGAACGCCACACGTCGACCGGTTCGAGGGAACGACGCCCGCGGACCGCGAGGCCGTCGACCGGGCGATGGAGCGCACCGACGTGACGCAGTTCGCCGACCGCTCGATCACCGAGGTGAGCGGCGGCGAACGCCAGCGGGTCTTCCTCGCGCGCGCGCTCGCCCAAGAGACGCCCGTCCTCCTGCTGGACGAACCCACGTCGAGCCTCGACGTCAACCACCAGGTTCGAACGCTCGAACTCGTCCGCGAACTCGCCGACGAGGGACGGACCGTCGTCGCCGCCATCCACGAACTCGACCTGGCGGCGCGCTACTGCGACGAACTCCGCCTCCTCTACGACGGGACGATTCACGCCGCCGGCCCCCCCGAGAGCGTCCTCTCCGAATCCAACGTGGAACGCGCCTTCGACACGGCCGCCGCCGTCGCCGAGAACCCCGTCACCGGGTCGACCGAGGTGGTGGCCCTCCCCGACCGCGAGCGCTCGACGGGGCGCGTCCACGTCGTCGGCGGCGGCGGGGCCGCTGCCCACTACCTCTACGCGCTCGACGCCGCCGGCTACGAGGTGTCCGTCGGCGCGGTGAACGAGGGCGACACCGACGCGTCGGTGGCGAGTCGACTGGGCCTCGACGCCGTCACCGTCCCGCCGTACGCGCCGGTAGACGACGAGGCCCGCGCCGCCGTCGGCGAGCGAATCGAACGCGCCGACGCCGTCCTCGTCGCCGACGTGGCCGTCGGGACGGGCAACCTCCCGAACCTCGACGCGGCCCGCGACGCCGACTCGCTCGTCGTCGTCGAGGGGCGCCCGTTCGATGCCCGGAATCACGCCGGCGAGGCGGCCGCCCGGACGTACGCCGCGTTGCGAGAACGAGGCACCGTCGTCGCTCCCGACGAGGCGGTCGCGGCGGTTCGGGCGGCGGTCGACGCACGAGACGAGAATCCACGGCGAGAGGACGCCACGCCCTCCGACCGGTCGTGACCTCGCATCCCGGTATCGCCGGCGACTGTCGCCCTCCGGGTCGAAACGTCACGCTTACTCCCGACGACGGCGAGACTCGGATATGGAACGACCCTGCGTTCGTGCGCCACGGAATGAGGGCGAGGAGATGCGGCAGGCCCTCGCGGCCGCGAACCTCCTCGACGAGGAACACGGCATCGTCGCCGAGGAAGGGTCCGTCTTCGTCCCCGTGACCGACCCCGAGGCCGTCCCCCCGGAGTTCGAGGTGGTCACCCGCGACGTCCCGGCGCGGACCCGTCAGCGGACGCCCGCCGACCTCCTCGGCTTCGAACCCTCCTACGAACGCCTCGGCGACGTCGTCATCCTCGACGAGGACGACCCGGACCGCGCCGCGGCCGTCGCCGACGCGGTGATGGCCTCCGACCTGCCCGTCGACACCGTCGTCAACCGCGCGTCGAAAGTGAAAGGCGAACTCCGGGTGCGCGACTGGGACGTCCTCGCCGGCGACGGCACCGAGACGGTCCACCGCGAGTACGGCTTCGAGTACCTGCTGGACATCGCCACCGTCTACTTCTCGCCGCGACTGGCGACCGAACGCCGCCGCGTCACCCGGCAGGCCGAATCCGGCGACCACGCCTTCGACATGTTCGCCGGCGTCGGCCCCTTCGTCGTCCCCTTCGCCGCCCGCGGAGCAGACGCCGTCGGCGTCGACCTGAACGAGGCCGCCGTAGCGTATCTCCGCGAGAACGCCCGTCGCAACGGCGTCGAAGACCGGGTGACCGCCGTCCACGGCGACGTCCGCGACGTCGCCCCGGAGTACGCTGGCTGGGCCGACCGCGTCGTGATGAACCTCCCGCACAGCGCCGACGACTTCCTCGATTCGGCCGTCACCCTCGCCGGCGACGACTGCGTGCTCCACTACTACGACATCCAACACGAGGACGACCCTTTCGGCCCCGGCGAACGCGCCATCCGCGCCGCCGCCGAGGGCTACGACGTCACCGTCGAGACCGAACACGTCGTGCGGTCCTACGCACCCCACGAACTGAACGTCTGCCTCGACGTGCGCCTGTCACGGTGAGTCATCCCCGCCGGGTTTCGGAAGCCTTATTGGAGTAATCGAAGTACGGAACAATGCACGCCCCGCCGGTGTAGCTCAGCTGGCAGAGCGATTCCTTCGTAAGGAATAGGCCGAGGGTTCAAATCCCTCCACCGGCTCTTTCTGTCGAACGTCGTGTGACCGGCGGGCCTCACGCTGGGTGTTTGGTCCGGGGACGACGCGAAGCAAAACTGCCATGGTTCACACATCTATCCGTCGATTTTATCGTCGGGTCCCCCCGGAAGACCGCTGTTCGTTGAATGGCGGTTCGAATTCGAATCCGCTTCGACGAACTATGTCTCATCGTTCGACCTTCTCGAGAGCGAGAGCGGCTTTCATACTGGCCATCGTTTGGGGTTCTCCCATGTCGACTCCGTCGAACCTCGCTCGGACGAGCGCCACGTCGTCCGGAACGTCGAAACGACGGGGGAACGTCTCGGCCAGGAGAACTCCGCCCGGACACTCGGGGTTGAGTTGTCCCATGTATTCACGTAATTGCTCGAGGTCGCCGTCGTCACACCGGTTCAACTTCACCTCAATCGGCAGTTGTACCGAACCCCCCACCGGTTCGGAATCTTTGAGGAGTATATCCAGATGTCCCTCCGGCAGTGCACGTTCTCCAAGAACTTCCGTCTCCCTGTCGGCTAACTCCTCAAAGCCGGTCAAGTCCACAAACTCGGATAGGCCCTTTGTCGTGGAAAGCCGCCGTCGAAGGAGAACGTGCAGAATCTCCTCGATGAACTTGTTCACTTCTGGCGGTCGGAAATCTCCACGCCGCCGTACCCAGTGGGCAGTTCCTGTCTCCACGGGCCAGTCGACGTTCGTCGCGACGGAGGTGTCGACATTTCCCATCTGGGAGACTTGTTGAAGCGTCGTCTGATCGGCCTGGAAGTGACTTCGCGAGTAGCCTCCGCGAAGTAGAAGATTCTCCGCGATGTACCGGAATTCACTTCGAACCAGATTCTCCTCAAGTTCCCGATGGGGACGGAGTTGAAGTCGAAACGGGAAGTGATAGGTCCCACCCCGAGTTAATTCGAGTGCTGGCCACGGTGGGAGGTCGTCGGCGTTCAGAACTGCTCGCTTCCCCTCGACCTCGTACAAGTCATATGCGTTCGCACCGTAGACGAACGAGACGTAATCACCGACTTCGATATCAGCATACGTCCACGCGCCGTTCTGACTACCGGGAAATCCGGCTAATCCGTACTCCCGGCAGAGGTCTAAATTCTCCTTTGTGGAGACGGCAACGAAGAAGTACGATGGAGAACCGTCCGCCATGGTGGCCTCGGAGTTCGGTTGAGTAGTCACGTATCGAGTGATTGGCAACTATCGAGATTAATCTTCGGGAAATCAGGGGACGCGACCGTTCGGGAGACATCGAACGGGGCGGTCGATATCAAGGCGTTCCACACGCCCGCGCTGATAGCGGAGTTCGAACGGGACCGGACGAGCGGCCCGCCTGTGACCCGGCCGGTCGTTCACGCCCCGCGACCCCTGCCGTCACGGTGACGTCGGGAGCGTCTTCCCGACCGGTTCCGCGGCGGGCGTGGCGTCCGTCGGCGCATGCGGGAGTTCGACGGTGAACACGCTCCCGTCGGGTCCCGTCTCCGAGAGGGAGACGCGGCCGTCGTATCGGTCTGCCACCCAGGCGACGGTCGTGAGGCCCAGCCCGTGACTCGTATCCGTCCGCGGCGTCGGGTCAAAGAGGTCGTCACGGACGTCTGCGGGGACCCCGCTCCCGTTGTCTTCGACGTCGACCGTGACCGTCTCGGGTGACGTCGTGACCGTGACCGTCACGCGCGGCGGGCTGGCGTCGTTGTGCTCGACGGGGTTCGTGAGGAGGTTCGCGAACAGGTGGCGAACGAATTCGTCCGTGCGGACGTACACCTCGTCGGGTATCCGGGTCCGGGTTTCGACCGCCGGATACTGGTCCGTGAGTTTCCGTAATTCCTCGCGGAGCACGGTGGCGGCGTCTACCGGTTCCTTTCTGGAGTCGCTGATCGTCGCGGCCAGGAGCACGCGAACGTCGGTCGTCACGTGGGTCAACTGAACGGCCTGTCGTCGAATGACCGCCGCGACGTCCTGTCGACGCTCGTCGTCGGTCCGTGATTCGAGCTGGTCGGCGTATCCTTCGATGACGTTCACCGTATTCAGGACCTCGTGGCGGAGGACCGAGTTCAGGTATTCGAGCCGTCGCTGCTGCTGCTCGGCTGCCTCGGCGCGGGTGACGGCCCGTTCCGTGGCCACTGCCTGCTCGATGCTCCGGGCGTTCAGCAGCCCGGCGAGAAAGCCCCCACCGGCACCGATGGAGACGCCCCACCGAACCGTCCCGACCCGGAGCCAGAAGGAGTCGAAGGCCAGCACCGCGAACACGGCGAGAAAGACGCCGAAGCTCACTGTTCCGGCGGCCGTCCAGATAGCGATTCGGGGATAGCGCGTCTCGGATATCTCGGCGTCGCCGAGTCGGTAGCCGCCGACGACCAGCAACACCGCGAACGGGAGGCTCAACACGACGCCCATGACGAACGACACCCCGGGCGAGGACGAGCCCAGTAACTGGACCCCGATTTCGACGAGCGTCAACCCGACCAGAAGGCATCCCCCTCCCGAGATGATCGTGGGGATACTCACCGACCGCGAGCGGGGCGTCGTCTGCTGCACACCGGTAATATAGAGATACGATATATAGCCGTTGTGGCTGTTTTCCGTCGATTCCAGGGATTCACCGGTCGCACGACGGGAGATACCCGGCACAGGTATGCGGTCCGCCAACGTTTCGTTCGTGTCAGTTAGCACGCTCGATTGTGAACCGCCACGGGGTCAAGCCCCGAGGCACTCGGCCTGTTCCGCCTGTAGAACGGGAGACGGGTCCTCGGGATTCCTTGCTCGCCGAGGTGATGGACCGGGCGACGGTCGGTCCCGTTCGGCACCGACCACGGTCTCCGTCGATGGCGACGAAACTCCCAATGAAGCCGTCTCTTGGGCGATTTCGGTAGACACGGACACGCCGCCGCTCGAACTGCCGCCGCTGTACGAGGCGGTCGAATCGCCGTCACCGAGACGGAGGTCCGGATAGACGCGCCGGCGCAGACGAGGGAGAGGTCGAGCGCGGACGCCTCGCGTTTCGACGCCGGAGGGCGTCAGGAGTACGCGAGGTTCAGTTCGAGTTCGTTGACGATGCTGCGCACGACGTTCGGAAGTTCCGTCTCGAAGCGAACTCCCTCGAATCGGTGTACTGGCCCGGCGACGGCGAACGCGCCGAGGACGTCGCCGTCGGCTCCCGTGACCGGGACGGCGACGGACCGCAGACCCTCCGTGCTCTCCTCGCTGTTGAACGCGACGCCGGACTCGCGAATCTCGTCGAGTTCCGCGAACAGGGCTTCCTCGTCGTCGACGGTGTGGTCGGTCGCCTTCGGCAGGCCGTGTCTGTCGAGGATTTCGCGCACCCACTGGTCCGAGTACTGCGAGAGGATGGCCTTGCCCGCCGCCGTCTGGTGCATGTAGAATCGCCGGCCCTCCCGGCCCCGGGAGTAGACGCCGCCGTGGCTCACCTCCCGGAAGAGGACGACGGCCTGTCCCCGCTCCTCGACGGCGAACTGCGCGCTCTCGCCCGTCTCGGTGGCGAGTTCCCGGAGTTTGTGCTTTATCTCCGTCGCCCCCGGGACCTGTGCTCGGACGTGGGTGCCGAGTTCGAGGTAGCGCAGGCCGAGGCGGTACTCCTCGCCCGCCTTGACCACGACGTCGTGTTTCATCAGCGAGCGCAGGTGCTTGTGGACGGAACTCTTCGAGAGGTCCGTCGCCTCCGCCAGTTCCGTCACGCCCGCCCCGTTTCGGTCCCTGAGTGCCGTAACGATAGCGAACGAGGTGTCGATGCTCTTTATCGTCGACCCCTCGTTTTCCGGCGCTGTACCGCCCGGTTTCCAGTCGACCATCGTATCGGCCCTTGGGCGACGAGGAGGAAAAGCGTTCTCCATAGTGAGGACATTCGGCGATCTGTTTCCGAGAAGAGAACGCTCGCCCGTCGACGGGGCGCACGACAGGGCCCGGTCGTCCGGGCGGCGACGAGGACGATTCGTCCCGCTCGACCACGCAGACGCCGGACGGCGAACTCGTTTCGTCGAATCTCAGGCCCCGAAGCGGCCGAGATTCGCGTTTCACCGTCGCTAATCGCGTCCGGTTATATACGGACGCTCGGCCTCGGACTGGACGATGAGTTCGACAGCACGGGTCCGGTCGGTGGCCGACCTCGACGTCGTCGTCGATACGGACTTCCACCTGACGGAACGGCAGGCAGACATCTTCCCGTATCTCGAGAGCCCGTTCGACGAGATGCTGAACAGTCAGGGCGGCGACGACTACGGCTACCTCGGCCGGGTCTATCCGGCCCACGGCATGGTCTACTCGGTGACTATGGGGAAGGCGGATTCGGAGACGGTCCGCACCCCGGAAGACGTCCAGCAAGGGAAGGACCTCATCGAGTGGGACAAGGCACTGGTGACGCCGACGCAGAACCTCTATCTGGGTGCCGTCCACCACGACGACCTGGCGGCGGCGCTGGCGACGGCCTACAACGAGTGGTTGCTCGACGTCATCGTCGACCCCGACGACGGCCGCTACGGCGCGGCCATCGTCGCCCCGCAAAAGCCCGTGAAAGCCGCCGAGGAAGTCGACCGATTGGCCGACGAGAAGGGCATCGCTGCGGTGATGATTCCCAGCGGGTCCGTCGACCCGCTCCTCGGCGACGAGGCGTACTATCCCCTCTACGACGCCTGTGAGCGGGCGGGGCTCCCCATCAAGATGCACAACGCCGCCGGGACGATGATGACGCGGTTCCCGCAGACGTGGCGGTCGATGAACCGCGCGCTCCCCGTCCACGTGACGTCGCACAACATGATGCACCAGACGAACCTCGCGGACATGCTGACCCGTGGCGTTCCCGTGCGGTTCCCGGACCTCACGTTCGTCGTTCAGGAGTCCGGCCTCGGATGGTATCCGTACTTCATGCGGCGGATGGACCACGACTACATGGGCGCGAAGTGGGACGCACCGATGCTGGAGAAACGCCCCAGCGAGTACCTCAAAGACCAGTTCTACCTCACCAGCCAACCGGTCGAGGGGGCGGACGACCCACAGTACCTCAATCAGGTCGTTCGCCTGTTCGAGGGCGAGGAGAACCTGATGTTCTCCTCCGACTACCCCCACTTCGATTTCGACAACACCGACGAACTGCTCAAAATCCTTCGCTCGGAGTTCTCGGGCGACGAGATTCGGAACATCTACGGCGAGACGGCAATGCGGGTGTACGACTTCTGACCATGGCGACGAACGACCGTCCCGAGACTGAGGACCTACACCACGTCGTCGGGGTCGACGAATTCGAGGAGGGCGAACGCGTCGTCGTCGACGTTCGAGGCCGCGAAATCGCCGTCTTCCACTCGAACGGCGAGTTCCACGCCCTGTCGAACTACTGCACCCACCAGGGCGGCCCGGCCTGCGAGGGCCTGCTGAGCGGCACCCTCGGCGTGGACGCCGACGACGAACTGGTCTGGACCCGTGACGGCGAAATCGTCGCCTGTCCGTGGCACGGGTGGGAGTTCGACATCACCGACGGGAGCCACACCGCGAGCGACGACTACCGCCTGCCGACGTACGAAGTCCACGTCGTCGACGGCGAACTGTACGTCGAACTGTAGGCTGAGCCGGCTCTCCGCCACACCCGACCAGTGACCGACGCCACGGACGAATCCGACGCCAGCCGACCCACCGCCCGCCGCTCCGACGACCCCGACGAGTCGGTCCCTCGCTTGCTCCCGTCGTGGTGGGCCGACGCCGCCACGGAGTTTCGGGCGTACGACCTGCGACCGTATCGGCCGCCACGGTTCGCCGACGGCGTCGTCGTCCCGCCCCTCGTCGACCGACTCGAATCGACGTACTGCGTCCGCATCAAACTCGTCGGCGTCGACGTACAGTACGGCGATCCCTGGGACGTCTCCGTCGACGGCGACGTCGTCGCGACGGTCGGTCGCGAACGAACGCGGGCGGGACACACGCGCTACGAACTCACCAGCGACGCGTTCGAGCGGGTGGTTCGGGAGGCCATCGAGGAGTGAACGCCCCCGATTCGACCCGTTCCTAATCACGTTCACGGCCTTTGATGGCGGGCCGGACCCGTCACACACAGCCACGCCGAGACTCAGCCAATGTCCACGCACGACCCACTCCAGTTGACGCCCCGGAACCTGTTGTACGCCCTCTCACCGGTCGGCTGTTTCGTCGAGGCCGTCTCCATCGGACTGCTGTTTCTCGCCATCGGCGGCTGTTTCGCCGCCCTCGTCGTCTGACTCGACAGCGCCCGAGGTGACTCTCGCCGCGCGAACTCCCGACGGTCACGCGACTCGAATCCGGAGGTCGTACGGATAGGGCGTCTCGACGCCGCTCCCGCTGACGCCGAATCCGTCGCGGACGCGGTAGGTGCCGGCGTCGAGGCGG
>JBDGTU010000069.1:0-20920 GCA_042216495.1 Haloferacaceae archaeon | reverse complement strand
CGTCGAGGCGGACGAATTCGTAGTTCGCGGCGAGGGTGCGGACGCCGTCGGGGACGGACTGGCGACGGAGACGCCCGTCCGTCGCTGCACGCAACACCGACCGCGTCTCGGGGAGGGCGTCGTCGCCGTCGGCGACGGGGGCGTCGATGCCGGCGACCGTCGCGGCCGACACCTGCGTCGCGGTGACCGTGTAGGGCGCTCCCGGGTCGTCGACGGCGACGTGGTAGCGGTAGTAGTCGCCGTCGCCGAGTTCCACGTAGCGGTGGCGGTCGATGCAGTCGCGCAGTTTCGCGTCGAGGTGGTACGTCCGCGAAGGGTCGTCCGCCCGTTCGAGCGGCGGGGTGCGGAAGCCCCGCGGGTCGGGGTCGGCACACTGTTCCAGTTCGTCGAGCGTCACCGCGCCCGTCGCCACCGACGCGTCGACGGGGTCCAGCCACACCTCGTAGACGGGGAGCGTCGGGTCGAGGCGGTAGTAGGTGTCCTCGACCCGGACGTACGTCTCTCGGTGGACGCTGAACAGACGACGCACGGCCGCTGGCGGGTCCGCCGACGCGTACTCGCCGTCGACGGCGTCGCGGACGGCCCGCCGGACGACGGGGTCCAGGTCCGTCAGTTCGGGCACGGCAGGTGGGTCGCGACGGTGCAGAGACACCACCCAGCGATACGTCGTCAGCGACGCCGAAATCCGGCGCGGCGGGACGGCCGCCAGCGCTCCCGCTCCGACGCCCGCCGCACCGAGGGCCGCGAGGACGCGCCGTCGCGTCGGACGGAGTCCGGTCACGACGCTCCCTCCCGACGGGCGCGCCATCGCGTCCGCATCCACCGGGCCGTGCGGCCGACGGCGAATCCCGGAGTCCCGACGACGACGGCGACGGCCGCGACGAGGAGGAGGCCGAAGCCGAGCGTCCGGCCCGGCGTCCGGAAGGGGCCGCGACCGACGTACGCGACGAACAGGCCGGCGGCCGTCGGCGCGAAGACGAGCGCGTAACCCACGGCGAGGCCGCCGCGCCAGTAGGCGTTGGCAGCCGTGAGGCCGACGAACGTGGCCGTCGCGAGCACGAAGAAGGCGTCCCAGACGACGGGGCTGACGACGAGGATCGCGGCCCTGGACAGGGCGGTGACGGCCGTCACGACGCCGGTGAGGGCGACGGCGACGCGGAGGTGGGTGCGGACGGCCTCCCGGTCGCTCCCGAGGAGCGCAGGGCGAACGCGTTCGCGGAGGGCGGTACGGACGCGGCGTCGGAGGGCGACGAACACGACGCCGGTTTCGGGGACGTGCGGCAAATACCTTCAGCACGAGACCCGAAGTCGTCGGTCTTTTGTCTGCGCTCGCCGACCGCCGAATATGGTCCCCCTCACCAGGCGGCGCGCCCTCCAGAGCGTCGCCCTCGCGGTCGGACTGTCCGGATGTAACGCCCTCTCGGGGTCGGCCGGCCACAGCGGGTCCTCGCCGCCACGGAGCGCGGCGAACGTCGCCGCCGACCCGCCGACGGTGACGCTCCGGAATCCGACCGGCGACCCCGTCTTCCTCGTGAAGTCGGACGAAGCCGAGGAACGGGAGCCCCGGCCGGAGTACGGCTTCGTCACCGACGCCGAGTCGGCGGCGGCGCTCTCCTTTGCTGAACGCGTCGACGGCGTCGACGAGGCACGGGCGTTTCTCGACGAGACGGCGTACGACGGCGAGACGATCTACTACGTCCAGCAGTCGATAAACGAGTGTTACTGGCTGGAGTTCTGTTACGCCACGTGGTCCGAGACGGACGTCGACGTCCAGTTCAGCCGTCGTCTCCGCGACGCACAGGTAGCCTGTGACGCCGACAGCGAGGACGGCATCGCGACGTTCGTTCGGCTTCCCGAGGCGCTCGACACCGACGGCATCAACTCCTACGGGATGGGCGTCGGACGCGGCTGTCACCCGCCGCCGGGGGAACGCACGCCGCCGGAAGGCACCGACGCCGGAACCGGCGGGGAGGGGTCGGCGTGACCGACCGCCTCGGCCGCCGCGGCTTCCTCGGCGTCGTCACCGCCGCTGCCCTCGCTGGCTGTGGGGGAGCGTTCGAGGACGAACCGACGCGTCTCGACGGCGAGGCGCTCGCGGCACTCGCGGACCGCGAGGCGCCGGCCGTCCACGAGTCCGTGCCGGCCCCCATCGAATCGGCGTACCTCGACCGGGTGGAGCGACGCGCCCGCGACCTTCTGGCCGTCGTCCCCGACCCCCTCGAACCGCGACACGTCCCGAACGAGGCGATACGGAACGACATCGCGCAGGCGCGAACGCGTTCGCGGGACGCCCTCGACCGGGCGGCGTCGGCGGCGGCGCCGTTCGAGCGGATGGGCGCGCTCCGGTCGGCCCGGGGGGACGCCGCCTACGCCAGCGGCGCGTGGCGGGCCGTCGACGAGGCGTACGAACGCGCTGACGTCGTGAACGCCGCGCCCGCACTCGCCGAGGACGTGCGCGCCTTCCGGAACGGACTCGACTACGTCGGCGGCGACGTCCTCCCGGCCGTCCTCGTCTACGCGCCGGTCGAACGGTGCGTCCGGTCGGCAAAGAACGACGTTTCGCGCCTCGTCGACGGCGAGTTTCGCCGCCCGGAGAATCCCCTCGCCGTCGGCGACGCGTCCGAACGCCTCGAACGGGCGCGGGCGTCCCTCGACGACGCCCGCCACCTCGCCCAGCGACACGCCGAGTCGCTCGACTCGCCCCGCGACCTCGGCGGCCGGTTGCGACGGGCGACGACGGACCTCGAATCGGCCGTCGACGCCGAGTTCCGGACGCTCCCGAAGGCGTCCGCGGAGGGGTCGTCGTTCGTGGACCGCGACGTGAGCGACACGCCGGCGTCGCGGGTGCTCCAGCGGGCGTACGGCGAACTCGACTGGACGCGCGAGGAGATATCGGACGGCCGGAACGCGGGCTATCTCGCCGACGCGGTGCTCGCGGCCCACGAAGCGCTCGTCCAGCGAAAGACGTTCGGGCGGCTCAGAGAGCGGGTGGCGTCGGGCGAGGACTTCGCGGTGTCGAGCGTCGACGACGTGCGGGCGATGCGGGCCGACGCGGTCTCGGCGGTGGAGTCGACGCTCGCGGCCCCGCCACGGAATCTGAACCGGACCGCCGTCCACGACCAGGTCGGCAGAATCGGCTTCGTGGACGAGCAGTTCGCGCGCTCGAACGGCGACCCGACGGCCGCACAGGTCGGCTACGACGCCGTCGAGTACGCCCGCATCGCGGCCAAGGCGTCGTCGATTCCCCCCGTGAGCGAGCGCGTCGCCGAGACGCTCCGAACCGTCGGGTAGACTCACAGCGACGACGAGACGGCGGGCGAGCCAAACGCACAAGCCGTCGGCCGCTGTCGTCTCTCGTATGCCCCGGCTTACCGTCGCGATTGCCGTCGCGTTGGTCGTCCTCGCCGGATGCGGCGGGACGCCGGGCACGACGCCCGATTCGACGCCGGGAGTCACGCCGACGTCACCTCCCTCGTCACCGTCCGCGACGGCGTCCGACCGCGGCGTCGCGGCCACCGTCACCCGCGTCGTCGACGGCGACACGTTCGAGGTGCGCTATCGAAACGGGACGACCGATACGGTTCGACTGCTCGGCGTCGACACGCCGGAGGTCCACACTGCGACGGACCCGGCCGAGTTCGAGGGGGTCCCCGACACCGACGCCGGCCGCGCGTGGCTCCGGGACTGGGGGCACCGGGCGAGCGAGTTCGCCCGGACCGAAGTCGGCGGCGAACGGGTCCGCCTGGTCGTCGACCCAGCGGCGGACCGCCGCGGGCGATACGGCCGCCTCCTCGCGTACGTCGTCGACGGCGGCGGCGTGTTCAATCGCCGCCTCCTCGAACGCGGCTACGCCCGCCTCTACGACTCGTCGTTCGGGCGACGGGACGCCTTCGCGGCGGCCGAAGCCGAGGCGCGAGCGAACGGGGTCGGCCTCTGGGGGTTCGCGGACGGCCCGACGAGTTCGGACGCCGCGACGCCCGTGCCCGACGGCGGGACGGCGCTCGTCGTCGTCGCCGTCCACGCCGACGCCGACGGCAACGACCACGAGAACCGCAACGACGAGTACGTCGCCTTCGAGAACGCGGGGGCGACGTCGCTCGACCTCTCCGGGTGGCGCGTCCGCGACGCCGCCGACCACACCTACCGCGTCCCCGACGGCGTCGTCCTCGGGGCCGGCGACCGGGTAACCCTCTACACCGGCGACGGGACGAACACCGGGTCGGCGCTCTTCTGGGGTGCCGACGGGGCCGTCTGGAACAACGGTGGCGACACCGTCATCGTCGTCGACGGCGACGGACGGGTGGTGTTGCGACACACGTACTGACGCGCCGCCCGCGACGACGTCAGATGATGCCGACGTAGATGAGCGCGAGGAAAAACAGGGAGGCGACGAGGATGAGTCCGAGCAGATAGTCGAGCAATCCGTCCGGGGTCGTCATCGGTGGGAACTGCATACGATGCCGTACGCCGTCGGGTCACATGGCTCTGGCGGCTATCCGACACGAGGCGGGAATCGCCCGGGGCCGGTCGCGAGCGAGACACCTACGTGTCGACGCGCCAGTCGCCGCCGAGTTCGGTCCGTTCGCTGTCGTCGAAGGCACCGTCGGTGAACACCGTCACCCGGCCGTCCTCCTCGCTGAGGGTGACCGTCGCGACGACTTCGTGGCGCGCGGAGGTGTCGGCAGCGCTCATGTGACGCGACCCCATCCAGTCGTCGTACTCGACTTCGTCCACCTCGTCGAGGTCGGCGAGTTCCTCGTCGGTCAGGTCGCGAAACCGCACCATCTGCTCGTGGATGGCCCCGTCGACGGTGACGACCACCGCCCCGTCTCGCGACTTCGCGACCGTGTTCGCGACCTGGTAGAAGAGGTCGATGTCGTCGAACACGTACCGACACTTGTCGGTCGGCCACTGGTCGTCGCCCATCGGGTCGGCGTAGTCCGCGACGGTACTCCCCGAGACGATGGCGAAGTACAACCCCGGGCCGCGGACGTACTCCTCCTCCCAGCGGTCGAATTCGAGGCTGATTCCTTCCAGACAGAAGGTGACGAGGTCCAACAGCCGGTCGACGCCGTCGTGGTCGACGTAGTCGATGCGGAGACGGTCGGGTTCGGTCACAGTCACACTCCGATTCGGGGCGAAATAAACCTCCGGTTCCGCCGTTCCGGCCGGTTAGGTGGGGACATTTATCCGCCCGCCCGTCGTACGGTCGAGACATGGCACTCGACGTCGACGTACCGATGCCGCCGGACCTGACGAATCGCGGCGTGCCCGCCGCGTTCGAAGCGCTCGACGTCGCCGGCGGCGAGAGCGATTTCCGGCGCGAGGCGGTCGAGACGGCGCTCCGGGACGGCGCGTGGCGCGAAGGATTCGACGAGTGGGCCGAGTACACCGACCTCTCGGAGAGCGAGTTTCGGGCGCTCGCCGAACTCGGTCTGTTCCGGGCGTTCGACTTCTACTGGGACCCCGAGGACGAGCGGTTGCGATACGACGCGCCCGGCCTGCCGGGCGACTGGCGCGAGCAGGTGTCGTCGGCCGTGGTCTCGGCGCTCGAATCCGAAGCCGACTCCGGTAGCGTCGACTCGCGGGTGAACGCCGAACTCGACGAACTCGGTCACACGGTCCTCGAAACGCTGGACGACCTGTACGCCGACTGGAGCGGCGGCGAGGACGTCGTCTGGGACGCCGAGTCGTTCGGCCACGGTACGACGGAACGCGAGCAATTCGAACGCGAATAATGTCAACTCGGACGGCCAATAGAGCTAATTCCGCTTCGGACGGCTACCCAACAACGAAACCATGTTTCTGACACGGAGAGGCGTTCTCGCTCTCGCGGGCCTCGGTGCCTCGGGCGCGCTCAGCGGATGTTTCGGCTCCGGGAACGACAACCCCAACGCCTCGAACGGAGACGACACGTCGACGCCGGCGGCAACCCCCACGCCTACGTCGACGGCTACCCCCACGCCCACGCCGAAGCCCGGCCCCGAACTGGAGTACCCGACTCTCGCCCGACGGACGTCGGAGGTCTGGGCGGAACTCGACTGGTTCGCCACGGAGTACGCGAGCGCGATGCGGTCGTACGTCGCCACCGTCAACGAGTTGCGGACGCGCCTCGACGAACTCGACGTCACCACGGGCATCTCGCTCGACCAGGTCGACGGCGTCCAGGTCGAATCGGCCGACCTCGTCGACTACGTCGAGAAGCATCTCGCGCCCCACTTCGACGTCCACCCGGCACTGCTGAAGGCGGACAACGTCTACGTCAACAACATCAGACGGGGGGTCAGGCGCGGCGACCGCGAGGCACAGCGGTCTGCGGTCGAACGCGCACGGCTGTTTTACCAGCGCGTCGTCTCCGAACCCTACATTCAGAACGAACTGTCGAAGCGCCCGATATACGACGAACTCTACTCGAAACTGCTCGCTCCCGAGGCCGAGAACCACATCTTCGGACTGCTCTATCCCGACGAGGGCTTCCTGTCGGTCGCACACCCGGACCTCACCGAATCGACGGCCGACGACGGCGTCCAGCAACACACCCACGAGTTCCCCTCCGGACACGTCACGTACGCACACGCCCACGACCACTCCCTGCCACACCCCCTCACCGACCACCGGAACGACCCGGAGGGCCGCGAACTCTACGCGTACAACGACGGGAGCATCGCGATTCTGGAGGACACCGAACTGTGGCGAGGCGGCCTCAACTACTTCGAACCGCTCCACGGGGACGTCTTCGCCCCGGTTCGTCACCCCGACCGGGCGGCCGCGGCCTACATAACCATCAACGGGATGACGTCGAACTTCACGTCGCTCCCGGTGTACATCCAGCGATTCGACTCCGTGGCCGCCGCTCGACGGGCCCGCGACGAACTGTTCCGGGACCCCGCCGGGACCAGCGGCACCGAGACGCTCGCCGAGCGCCAGTGGCACCGGTACTTCTACCAGATAGGCGACGTGACGATGTACGCCTACCTGCTCACGGTCGGCGAGTTCGTCCTCACGGCGATTCCCCACCCCGACTCCTGGGAACGGCGGACGGAGGAGTTCGGCCGACTCGGCGGGACGTGGCTCGGGATGCCCCTGGAACCGCCGGAATCCGAATCGAAATCGGGCTGACGGCCATCGCCATCGCGTCGTCCCGACCGGCCGACCGGAGGCGTGGGTCCGACGCTCGCCACTGGCGTCGATTTATGCTCGTCCGTCCGTACGCGTTCGTATGGGACTCGACGACGACGCGCGGGAGTATCACCGTACGGACCCGCCGGGGAAGATAGAGATTTCGACGACGAAGCCGACGAACACGCAGCGGGACCTGAGCCTGGCGTACTCGCCGGGGGTGGCCGCCCCCTGTGAGGACATCCACGAGAACCCCGATTTGGCCTACGACTACACGGCCAAGGGGAACCTGGTGGGCGTCGTCTCGAACGGGTCGGCCGTCCTCGGCCTGGGCGACATCGGCGCACAGGCCTCCAAACCCGTCATGGAGGGCAAGGGCGTCCTCTTCAAGCGCTTCGCCGACATCGACGTCTTCGACGTCGAACTCGACTTCGACGACCCGGACGCCTTCGCACAGTCGGTGGCGGCGATGGAACCGACGTTCGGGGGCATCAACTTAGAGGACATCGAAGCGCCCGACTGCTTCGAAATCGAGGAGCGCCTCCGCGAGGAGATGTCCATCCCCGTCTTCCACGACGACCAGCACGGCACCGCCATCATCAGCGGGGCCGGCCTCATCAACGCCGCCGAATTGACCGGGCGCGACCTCTCGGAGACGGAGGTCGTCTTCGCCGGGGCGGGCGCGGCGGCGACCGCGACGGCCGACTTCTACGTCTCGCTGGGCGTCCCCCGGGAGAACATCACGATGGTCGACGAACACGGCGTCCTCTCCGCTGCGCGCGCGGAGGCGGGAGACCTCGACGAGTACACCCGCCCGTTCGCCCGGGGCGTTCCGGAGGGCGACCTCGCGGACGCGATGGCGGGCGCGGACGCCTTCGTCGGCCTCTCGGTCGGCGGCATCGTCAGCCAGGAGATGGTCCGGTCGATGGCCGACGACCCCATCGTCTTCGCGATGGCCAACCCCGACCCCGAAATCGGCTATCACGAGGCGAAGGAGGCACGCGACGACACCGTCGTCGCCGCGACCGGGCGGTCGGACTACCCGAATCAGGTGAACAACGTCCTCGGCTTTCCCTTCATCTTCCGTGGCGCGCTCGACGTCCGCGCGACCGAGATAAACGAGGAGATGAAACTCGCCGCGGCGCGCGCGCTCGCCGCGCTCGCGAAGGAGGACGTCCCCGACGCGGTGCGGAAGGCCTACGGCGACCAGCCGCTCCGGTACGGCCCCGAGTACATCCTCCCCAAACCCGTCGACACCCGCGTGTTGTTCGAGGTGTCGAGCGCCGTCGCGGCGGCGGCGATGGAGAGCGGGGCGGCCCGCACGGAAATCGACGTCGAGGCCTACCGCGAGCGCCTGGAGGCGCGCCTGGGCAAGTCCCGGGAACTGATGCGCGTCGTCCTCAACAAGGCCGCGACCGACCCCAAACGGGTCGTCCTCGCCGAGGGCGACGACGAGAAGATGCTCCGCGCCGCTCACCAGCTAACCGAGGAGGGCATCGCCGAACCGGTTCTCGTCGGCGACCGCGACGGCATCTGGACGACGGCCCAGCGACTCGGCCTCGACTTCGACCCCGAAATCGTCGACCCGGCGGCCGACCACCTCGACCCGTACGCCGACCGACTGTACGAACTGCGCCATCGCGAAGGCGTCACGCGAACGGAGGCGGAGGAACTCGTCCAGGACGGCAACTACCTCGCGAGCGTCATGGTCGAGATGGGCGACGCCGACGCGATGCTGACGGGGTTGACTCACCACTACCCGCCCGCGCTCCGCCCGCCGTTGCAGGTAATCGGCACCGCCGAGGACGCCGACTACGCCGCCGGCGTCTACATGCTCACGTTCAAGAACCGCGTCGTCTTCGTCGCCGACGCGACGGTGAACCAGGACCCGGACGAGGACGTCCTGGCGGAAGTGACCCGCCACGTTGCGGCGCTCGCGCGGCGCTTCAACGTCGAACCGCGCGCGGCGTTGCTCTCGTACTCCGACTTCGGGAGCGTCGACAACGAGGGGACCCGCAAACCCCGCGAAGCGGCGCGTCGCCTCCGCGAGGACCCCGCCGTCGACTTCCCCGTCGACGGCGAGATGCAGGCCGACACCGCCGTCGTCGAGGACATCCTGGAAGGCACCTACGACTTCTCCGAGCTAGACGACCCGGCGAACGTCCTCATCTTCCCCAACCTCGAATCGGGGAATATCGCCTACAAACTCCTCCAGCGCCTCGGGGGCGCGGACGCCATCGGCCCGATGCTCGTCGGCATGGACAAGCCCGTCCACGTCCTCCAGCGCGGCGACGAGGTCAAGGACATCGTCAACCTCGCGGGCCTGGCGGTGGTGGACGCCCAATCGGTGTGAGTGGATCGGCGTGAGTGGGCCGTCAGAGAGCGGTCACACGCCGTGACGACAAGAGTCGTTTGACTTTCCACGAAGCACTTGCCGGTGACTCCCGTGCCTCCTCGTGTCATGCAACGACGATCCCTCCTCGCCGTCGGACTGGCGGCGCTGCTGCTCGTCGCTGGCTGTGCGGGCGGCAGTTCGTCGACCACGTCGACGCAGACGCCGGACGAACGGACGATACAGGTCGCAGGCACCGGAAGTACGCAGGCCGAACCGAACCAGGCCGTCGTGGACGTGGCCGTCGTCGCGACGGCGGACGACGCCGCGACGGCGCGCCAGCGACTCGCGGCGAACGTCTCGCGGATGCGCACCGCGCTCGAAGACCTCGGTCTCGACGACGACCAGATTACGACGATGCGCTACGACATCAGTCGCGACTATCGCCGTCCGCGGGAGGAGGGCGGCGAGCCACGGGTGCAGTACCGGGCCTCCCACGCGTTCACGATTACGCTCTCCGAGACCGACCGCGTGGGCACTGTCGTGGACACCGCGGTCCGGCACGGTGCGACGGAGATCTACGACATCCAGTTCACCCTCTCGACGGACCGCCGCCGCCAACTCGAACGAAACGCCCGGCAGGCGGCGATGGCCGACGCGCGCGAGAAGGCCGAGAACATCGCCGACGCGGCGAACCTCACCGTGACCGGCGTCGAGGTCGTCCGGACCGGCGGCGGCGGCGCGCCGCGGGAGTACGCGAGTGGGGCCGCCGCGACGCCGACCGCCGTCGCCGACGCGGGGACCGACGTCGAATCCGGGCCGGTGTCCGTCGTCGCGACGGTGCGCGTCGTCTACAACGCCGCCCCGGCGAACGAATCGACCGAGACGGCGGCGTAGCCGATTCGGCTCGTCGCCGATTCCCCGCCGTCACTCGCCGTCGCCGATGTTGACGACGAACACCGGCACGGTCGCGTTCTGGACCACCCGCTCCGTGACGCTGCCGAGGTGTGCTAGACGGTCGCGCCCCGTCCGGCCGTGGGTCCCCATCGTGACGACGTCGACGTCGTGGTCCTCGGCGTAGCCGAGAATCGCCTTGTAGGGGATGCCGTCCTCGATGGCCGTCACGACGTCGACGCCGGCCTCCCGGGCGGCCGCCTCGACGTCGGCGAGTGCGTCCTCGCCCCGGGCGGTCAGCTGGTCGACGAGTTCGTCCCGGTCGTCGCCGGCCGCGAGTTCGAACCGTCGGTCGACGACGTAGAGGGCGTGGATCGTCGCGTCGTGGGGCTTCGCGAGTTCGATTGCGTGGCGAACCGTCTCCGGGACTCCCTCGCTGCCGTCCGTCGGTACGAGTATCGTATCGTACATGGTCGTTCGTTCGCGTCCGGAGCACTTCAAAGGGGACGGGGACTCCGACCCCCTGGGAGCCTACACGAGTGGCTGGTAGAACGGCAGCGAGAACACGTGTGGGACCTCGTATCCGAGGAGCGTGAGCCCCATCGTCGCCGTGTGTGTCCCGAGGAGAACGAACGCGACTCCGAGGAGCCGGTGGACGAGCGTCCGATACCGGCGCGATACCGACTGGAAGACGGTGCCGTAGAGGAGCAACGCCGGGATGGTACCCGCACCGAGCAGCGCGAGCGACGTCGCCCCTCGCACGGGGTCAGCTTGACTGAACGCGTAGAGAAACGCCGGGTAGAGGAGCGGGCACGGGAGGAACCCGTGGACGAAACCGAGCGCGAATATCCGCTCGTCGCCGACCCAGCCGTCGATGCGCGCCGAGAGGACGTCGTGGACCCGGGCGAAGAGGCGTCCGACGACGGGGAGCGGCCCCGAGAGGGCCCCTCCCCCACGGCCGGTGACGTAACTGGTGCCCACGACGACGATGGCCGCACCGACGATGATGCCAGTCACACCCCGTATCTCGTCACTGAACGGGAGGGTGGTGTCGGCAGTCGTGAACATCAGCGCCCCGAAGAGGCCGAACGCACCGCCGAGGAGCGCGTAGATGGTGGTCCGCCCGGCGTTGAAGAGGAGGTGTTGGCGGACGTGATAGCCGGTGAGCCGATCACCTCGCTCGGCGGCCGGCATCCGGTCCGCGTAGAGCGACACCAGCGGTCCGCACATCCCGAGACAGTGACCGGTGCCGAACAGGCCAATCAGGAAGAACAGTCCCAGTTCGACGGACCGGGCCGTCGGTTGCGTTCCCGGGGCCACGCACTGGCCGCCCGTCTGGAGGACGACGCCGGCTCCCGTCATCTGCGGGCGTCGCGGACGCGGTTCACGTCGTTCAGGATGACTCCTCCCTTCGGGTCGTCGCCGGTGTAGGCGCGTTCGACGTACCCCTTCTCGTTGGCGAAGACGACGAGCCCGAGGTGGTTGAACATGTACATCGCGTCGTCCGGGGGCCCGGTTCGCTCGAACGTGACGCCGAACGTCTCCTCGACGACCGCGGTCGCGCGTTCGGGGGTGTCCGGACGGAGAAAGTGCCAGTTGCCCGCGTCGAGGTCGACGTGCATCCCCCGACCGTACGACCGGAGGCGCGTCGCCGTATCGCGGCCCGGGTCGAACGTGATGGCGAGGAAGACCACCTCGTCGCCGTAGCCACCGTCGACCGCCGCCGTCTGCACTTCGCGGAGCGACGAGATGAGGAACGGGCAGATGCTCGTACACGTGGTGTAGAAGAACGTCACGAGGACGAGTTCGTCGTCGAACTCCGTCGTCGACACCTCGCGTCCCGCGAGCGGGTCCGTGAGCCTGACCGACGGGAGTCGTTCGCTGTAGGCCGGGTACGGGAGATTCGCGCTCCGAATCTCCTGTCGCTCGGGTCGGTCGAGATACGTGTTCGAGGGCCCGAGGCCGAAGTCGCCGAGACAGCCGGCAGTCGAGAGCGGGCCGGTCGCTGCGAGCGTCCGGAGGAACCGTCGCCGTTCCATGGTCGACCTACCGTTGCCGGCTTGGAAAGCCGTCTGGTCCGATGCTCGAACGCTCAGAGGTTCTCCGGCGGGGCTGGATAATCCGGTCGAGATGTCGTCTTCCCAAACTTATACTACAGAGCGAACGAGTTACGGGAACACATGCCGAACTGTCAGAACTGCGGCTCGTTCGTAACTGAGGCGTACGTACGAGTGTTCGCACCCGATGGCATGGACCGTCCCCGCGTCTGTCCGAACTGCGAGGACATGGTCCGTGACGGTGCGGACGTCCGCGAGGCCCGGGCGAAGCGGACGTGACTCCCTTCTGCCGCGCAGTCGACTCGACGCCAGTCAGGTGACTTAAGCGGTCGCCCCTCCCAGTGAGCGCATGCTCGCGTTCATCGGGTTGGGCCTGTACGACGAGCGCTCGATAACCGTCGAGGGGCGGGAGGCGCTCCGCGCGGCGGACCAGGCGTTCGCCGAGTTCTACACGAGCCACCTCGTCGGAGCCAGCGTCGCCGACCTCGAAGCGTACCACGGCGTCGACGTCGAGGTGTGCGACCGGGCGGGCGTCGAACGGGACCCCGAGCCGATTCTCGCCGCGGCAGAGACGGGCGACGTCGCCTTTCTGACTGCCGGCGACACGATGATTTCGACGACCCACGTCGACCTGCGATTGCGGGCCGAGGAGCGCGGCATCGAGACGCGCGTGATTCACGGCGTCACGGCACAGTCGGCCGCGAGCGGACTGTCCGGCCTCCAGAACTATCGCTTCGGCAAGGCCGTCACCCTGCCGTTTCCGTACGCCCACGGCGGCGACGACGTGCCGACCTCCGTCGTCGACGCCGTCGAGGCGAACCGCGAGCGCGGCCTGCACACGCTGGTCTACCTGGACATCAAGGCCGACAGGGAGGAGTACATGACCGCCGACGTCGCCGCCGGGATGCTCGCCGAGGGCTGGCAGGACGTCCTCGCCGTCGCCGTCGCACGGGCCGGCAGTCCCGACCCCGTCGTCGCCGCCGACCGACTCTCCGCGCTCGCCGACCGGACGTTCGGCGACCCGCTCCACCTGCTCGTGATTCCGGGCGCCCTCCACCACGTCGAGGCCGACGCCCTCCGCGAACTCGGCGGCGCGCCGGCGGACCTGCTCGACCCGGAGTGACCCCCGACCCGGGGCGGGTCGACGTGCCGCTCCGTCAGGTCTCCGCCCACGGCGGCCGGCGGAGTTCGTCCCGGACGTCGTACGGATAGCCACGAATCCGGCACTGCGTCGTCGTCGTGTTCGTCAGGCGGTAGGTAACCGTGTACGTGACCCGTGTCGGCCGGATGAGGCGGTAGACGTCCGTGATTTCGCCGTGACAGCGCAGTCGGATGCGGAACGCGCCGTCGCCGACTCGGTCGCGGGCGACGGCGGCGCAGTCGGTGCGAATCTCGTCGCCGCGGTCGAGCGTGTAGCCGCGCGCACCCAGCAGGTCGTTCGCGAGCCGCGTCCGCTCGTAGTCGACGAGATACGTCGCCGCCGACGTGCGGTCGAGGGTCGCAGGTCGCTCCCGGGCGAACGAATCGCGTTCGGCGTCGACGTTCGAATCGCAGGGCGAATCCGCGACGAGGCTCGACCCGAGGAGGAGTGCGACGACGAGTAGGACAGCCAGTCGTCGCACCCGCCACGGTCAGTCGGCGCCCTCACCGAATCCCGGCAGGTCGAGCGACTCGCGCAGGTCGTACTCCTCGCGCGTGAGCATGTAGAGGACGTCCTCGACGACGGTCAGCAGCTCTGGGAGTTCGCGGACGACGAGGTAGGTGACGCCGACGAGGGCGAACACGGCGAGCACCTGACTGATGATGCGGTCGGAGATGAAAAACGAGACCATGTACGGGTCCGACGACCCGAACAGGAAGAGGACCTCGTCGACGAACCACTGCATGTACTGTCTGCCGAACATGAGGCTGATGAAGGTCGTCCGCAGGAGATTCAACCCGTAGATGACGGGGACGGCGACGGCGAGGGCGCGGAGCTTCCGTCGCAGGGGGGCGTCGACGGCGGCGATGAGGCCGGCGAAAATCGAGATGCTCCCCAGCCCCGTACAGGCGAGCACGATGGAGAAGAGGATGACGTGGCCGTCGTCGGTGACGAACCGGAACGTGTTGTACAGTCCCAGGTCGCCGCGGACGAGCGTGGGGTGGTAGCCGAGCAGCTCCATGAACAGCTGGGTCTGGGCGGTGACGGCGCGGATGAGGACGTCACGCGGCGCAGGGATGGCGAAGCCGGTGACGGCGACGGCGGGAATGGTCTCGAAGGGGAGGTAGACCAGGCCCATGACGGCGACGGCCCGCGAGAGGACGAGCAGCGAGTCCCGGCCGTCGTAGAGGAGATGGCCGGCGTACAGCGACGCCGGGACGGCGGCGAGCGAGAGGAGCCCCTCGACGTAGCTCTTCTGCTCGAAGGCGAAGTGGGGGACGAGCTGGAGCCAGAAGAGCGCGAACGCGACCCACGCACCGACGGTCAGCCGGCGAGCGAGCGTCCGGTCGCGCCGGTCGGCGACGCTCCCGGCGAGAAAGAGAGCGACGACGACCCACGCGAGGGCGTCCGAGACGGCTCCGACCATGGACGGAGGATGGCGTTCGTCGAATAAATCCCTTGTCGTTCGGTGAGTCGTCGCGTCGAGGTGCGCCTGCGATTGAGGACGTGCGACGGACTGACGTGGTTATCGTTCGACTCGACCGCGCCGAAGGACGCGAGATGAAGAAGACGCGGCCGGCGGTGGTCGTTCAAAACGATATCGGAAACCGAGACTCCAGTACGACCGTCGTCGCGCCCGTCACGGGAATCTACCGGAAGTATCCGTTCGAGGTGTTCGTCGAGACGGACGGGTCCCCGTTCGAAAAGGATTCGTCGATTCGGCTAGACCGGATTCGGACCGTCTCGGTTCCGAAGCGGATTCACTCGGTCGTCGGTTCACTCGGCGGACCCACGATGGCCGAAGTCGACGAGGCGGTGAAACTGAGTCTCGCCTTCGACCGAGCTACCGACTCTCTCTTTGCTCGGCCTTGTTCAACTCGATGAGCAACCGGAAGATGGCCTTCACCAGATTCCGGTCGACGTCGAACCGTTCGGCGAGTTCGGAGACGCGTTCCATCACGCGCTCCTCCTGTCTCTCGTCGGTGGTCGGCAGGCCGCGGTCCTCCTTCACGTCGGCCACCGTTCCCGCGATGTACGTCCGACGCGCGATGAGTTCGACCAGTTCCTGGTCGATCTCCTCGATCTCCTCGCGGAGTTCCTCCAGCGACATTCCTTCGGTAGTCATATCGTCCGTGCTCCGTCCGTCCGTGTTGTCGTCAGCCATGTCGTTCCCTCACGTTGGTTCCAGTGGTTGCGTACCCGTTCGAGTTCGCGCTCCTCGCCGACGGCGACGACGCTCGGTCCCGTCCCCGAGAGCGAGACGCCGGCGGCGTGGGGCATCGCCTCCACCGCTGGGTCCGTCGGAAAGCCGAGCGCGGCCGAGAACGCGAGGCCGTTGACCGTCATCGCTTCGCCGTAGCGCCCGTCGAGGGCGAGTTCGGCGACGAGGTCGGCCATCGGCGCGACCCGCTCACAGCGGTCGACGGGGGCGTCGGCGCTGAACGCCCGTTCGGGCGGCGTCCACACGAGGACGTCCCAGTCGCGTTCGTCGCGCCGGCGGAGTTCGTCGACGCCGTTGTCGGTGACGGTGACGCCCCCGAGCATCGAGGCGCTGGCGTCGTCGAACGCACCGGTGACGGTGACGCCCGCGTCGCGGGCGGCGCGGACGCCCAGTCGGCAGGCGTCGACGCGCGACACTGCCGCGTCGGGGTCCGACCCGGCGTCGTCGCTCACGCCGACGTCGAGGGCGTCGAGCGTCGCCAGCACCGTCGCGTTCGCCGCCGCGCTCGAACTCTTGAGGCCGGCCGCCATCGGCACGTCGCTCTCGGTGTGGACGTGCCCCCCCTCGCCGTCGCCGAACTGCTCGACCACGAGTTCGACGCAACGCTCGACGAGGCGGGTGTCGGCCTCCGGTTCGTCGTCGACGTCGCCGTCGACGTCGCCCGTGTCGTCGAGTCTGACCGTCGCCGTCGTCTCGGCGTCGATGGCGAACGCCGACCCCGTTCCCGTGGCGAGGGCGTTGAGGACGGTCCCCGCACCGAGGGCGACCGCGCGACCCTGTGCCTGCATACCGATAGGCGCGCGGACCGGACAGTTAGGTGTAGCGGTTAGCGCACGAACGCCGATCCGAGGACGCCGCCCACCCCGCCGACGACGCCCGTGGCGACGCCGGCGGCGAGCAGCGGCCCCACCGCCTGGCCGACGGCGTAGACCTGTCCCGTCCCCGGACCGCCGACCAGCGAGAGGCCGGCCAAGCCGAATCCGGCCATGACGAAAAAGCCGACGAGCGACCCGCCGCCCGCGACGCCGCCGGCGAGTCGCCGGTCGATGAACCGCGACCCGACGAGCGTGCCGACGACGGTGCCGACGACGGGGCCGGCGAGAAACAGCGTCACGGTCGTCTGGAACGCCGAGAGGGCGACGAAGACCGGCCCGAACGCGTCGAGGTTCGCACCGCTGGCCGCCGAGACGAACTGGACGCGTGCCCAGTCCGTCACCACGTAGTTCACGGCTCCGAGTGCGACGCCGAGGACCGCGAAGATGCCGACGACGAGCCACAACTGTCTGGTGACCGACCTCGACGACATCTATCGTCTCCAGAGCCACGTTCGGTCGAGCGGCCCGGTCCAGTCGACGCGCTCCTCCCACGCCACCCGCGACGGCGCGGCGACGAGCAGGTATCGTCCCGCTCGAATCAGGAACGCGTAGACGACGTCGCCCTCGTAGGTGTAGTAGATGCGTCGCCACGCGTCGCGGCCGAAGGAGTACGTCCCCTCCTGTGCCACCGGCCCGTCGACCAGGTTCGAGAGGGCCCGTCCCGACGCGGCCGAGTCGGCGAACCGCTGGAGGAAAAACGACGTCGCGGCGTACGCCGTCGGGTCGAGCGGGTCGGGCTGTTCGGCCGCCGCGGGAATCGCGTACGACCGCAGGTAGACGGACGCCTCTCGGCCGGCGGATTCGCCGACGGCCGCGAACCGGTCGCGGGTCGGCGCGAGCGTCGCGTCGGGGAACGGGTCGCGCTCGACGAACTGGGGGCCGTCGTAGACGTACGCGCCGAACTCCGTCTCGCCGTGATACACCTCGAAGAAGCCCGGACGCGGGTCGACGCCGTCGCCCTCGTCGTCGTCTTCGTCCTCGTCGTCGTTCGTTCCGTCGTCCAGCCAGCGGTAGAGGCGGTTGTCGATGAGGCGGTCGGAGAGGCTCCGCTTGACGAACAGTTCGTTCCGGATGCTCCGGTAGAACGTCGCCAGCCGCGCCAGCTCCTCGTCGACCCGGTCGAGGTCGCCCCGCCCGGCGAACTTCCGGACGGTGGCGAGGTGGTCGGACGCCTCCCGCTCGACGAGCGTCTCGACGTCGAAGTGGGGGCCGAGTTCCGCCTCGGTCACCGACAGGGCGTTCTCGGCGGCGGCTTCGACGTTCCCGATGGTGTTCGCGTTTATCTCCGCGTCGCGGCGGACGCGCTCGATGGTGGCGATTGCCCGGCCGAGCGCCCCCCGATAGGCGTCGATGGCGTCGTCGTACTCCCGGGCGAACCACGCTATCTCTCCGTCGATGCGTTCGAGTTCCGTCGCGAGCGGGCCGTTGACCGGCTGTTCGTCCACCTGTGCAGGTGGCTCGTTCGCGGCGGTGGGTTCCGCGTCGACGAGTGCCCGGGTGTCGCTTCCGCTAGTCGGCTCCGGGTAGCGAACGTTCGACCCGCCCGAGAGACAGCCCGCAGACCCGACGCCGAGGCCGGCACAGATGCCGACCAGGTCCCGGCGTGAGAGCTCCATGCCGACCCATCGAACGCGACTGATATATATGTGTGGCCGAGTCAGGACGCGACGTTTTTCCCTCCGCCGGCGGTAGTCCCCGGTATGCAACTGCGAAACGACGTGGCTCCGAGCACGCTCGGCGTCGAACTCCTCGAACACGGCGTGCAGGTGGAGTATCTGGACGGCCGGACCGTCCTCTACCGCGGCGTACCCGAGGCGGTGCGCGGGACGCTCCGGACGCCCCCCGGCAAGCAGACGCACGTCCTCGTCACGGACCCAACCGAGACGGAGGGCGTGATGATGTACGTCAACGACCGCAAGACCCACGACGACGTCCTCGAATCGACGGGCGTCGGCCGCATCGTCCTCGACGCCGGCGAGGAGGAGGAACTGTTCCCGGGCGTGACCGTCCGCCGCGGCGACGGCCAGCGGACGGAAGTCGAGGCCGACCCGGAGACGGCCGGCGGGCGCGTGTTCGTCTTCGTCGAGGACGACTGGGGCGAGGACTCCTACGAACTCGTCGGCGAATGAGCCTCCGCAAGCGCTGGCGGGACCTCGACCGGTCGACGGTGGCGAACGCCCCCGACCGGTACGGCGTCTACGAACTCGGCGACGAAGACGGCGAGACGGTCGCGATGGACGCCGGCGTGCTATGCGACGAACTCAAGGAGGCACTGGCCTACGGCGACGCCGCGAAAGTCAGGTGGACGGCTGCGACGTCGCGGGAACACGCCGAGCGGTTGCTCGCCGAACACCGGTAGCCTACTGCAGATACGACGGGTCCGACTCGTCGCAGTTCTCCTCGTGTTGCCTGGCGTCGTCTTTCGAATCGAACAGCATGCCACACACGTCACACTCGTACCACGTCATGCCGTCCCGCTCGGTCGTGGAAACCATACGAGAACGTCTGTCGCCCCGCGATAAAACGATTGTCCCGGCGGCCCAGGCACTGCTCAGGTGAGGGCGAGTGGGTTGGGGGCACCTCGAAAGCCCCGGCGTGTCGGCTGTGCCGGCGGCAATGCCGCCGACTGTCCGAGGGACCTTCGGTCTCTCACTAGGACTCGCTGTCGTTCGAGAGAGCGAAGCTCTCTCGTGATGACGAAAGGCGCAGAGCGCCTGTCGCACCACGCTCCGCACTACGCTGCGGTGCTTGCGTCGGCCGGATACGCCGAGACGCCGACCCCTTTCAGTCCTACCCATATCGACCGGCCGTCTGACCGCCGCTGGGCGGGACTGAACGGGGCGGGGTTTTCGAGGCGTTCTCAGTTCCCCTGGCTCATCTGAACACTACCAGTCAGCCGAGGCGTTTGACCTCGACCCGGTGGGGCCCTTCCGACGTCTCGACGGTGGCGACGTCGACGATGGCGTCACGAACCGCGTCGCGCCACGATTCGACGGCCGCGACGTGTGCGTCACGGTGTGCCTCCGGCGAGTAGGCGTCCGCCGCCCTGAGCCGGTCTTCCGTCGCGTCCGGTTCGGGATACGGCGGCACGTCGTCGACGAGCGTCTCGGGGTCGACGTGGATGGGGCCTGGTGACGCGTCGGCACCGTCGTCGGACGGCTGGTGGAGTCGAGCACGCATCCGCCCGGAGAACGGCGGCGTCACGCGGAGGACGGTCCGCCGACTGCTCCGGAGCGTCGATTCGAGGGCGGTCACGACGTCGTCGGACCGAACGGCGATAGCGGCGACGACCGTCGGGTCGTCACTCTCGGTCGGGGCGTCGTCGGTCATCGTCGACCGGGCACGGGACTTACGTGCGCGTCGTCGCGCGGAGGCCGCTCCCACACTCCGGACACTGTGCGCGGTAGGCGAGCGAACTCACGCGCTGGTCGCACCGGCTGCAGACGTACGAGGAAGGTTTCGTCATCGAACCTTCGTAGGTGCGTTCCTTTGTTAAAGCTTATCATGGGTGCAACTGACGTTCGACGAGCCTCGCCGCCCGCACTGACTTACGATCCGAGGTCGAACAGGTCGGCGGCCTGTTCCATGTCCTTGTCGCCGCGACCGCTGAGGTTGACGACGACGGTGTCGTGGTCGTCCGCGACCTGTTTTGCCAGCGCGATGGCGTGTGCGGACTCCAGCGCGGGGATGATTCCCTCCTGCTCGCTCAGGGTGCGAAACGCCGTCAGTGCCTCGTCGTCGGTGATGCCCCGGTACTCGCAGCGGCCGACGGCGCGGAACATCGCGTGTTCGGGGCCGACGCCGGGGTAGTCGAGGCCCGCCGAGACGGAGTGGACGTCCACCTCTTCGTCGATGACCCGGGTCTTCATCCCGTGGAGGACGTCCGACTTCCCCTCCGCGAGCGGGGCGGCGTGGCGTCCGGACGTCGTCCCCTCGCCGCCACCCTCGCCGCCGTAGAAGGCGACGTCGTCGTCTCGGAACGCGTGGAACAGGCCGATGGCGTTCGACCCCCCGCCGACGCAGGCGACGGCCGCGTCCGGCAGTTCGCCCGACCGCTCCAGCATCTGTTCCCGGGCTTCGTCGCCGATGACCGACTGGAACTCGCGGACCATCCGCGGGAAGGGGTCCGGACCGACGACCGACCCGACGAGGTAGTGGGTGTCGTCGACGTTTTTCGCCAGGTCTTCGAGCGCGGCGTCGACGGCATCAGCGAGGCCCGCATCCCCGCGGGTCACCTCGTTGACGGTCGCACCCATCAGGCGCATCCGGAAGACGTTCATC
>JBDGTU010000051.1:0-36543 GCA_042216495.1 Haloferacaceae archaeon | reverse complement strand
GTTCTACGGACAGGCCATCGTCCTCGACGGGCACAGCGCCATCGACGGCCTCAAACACAGCGTCGCCGTCGTCCGGGAGCACCTCGTGAGCACGCTCGGGTACTCGGTGCTCGTCGGGGTCTTCGGCGGACTGGCCGGTCTCGGTCTCGGCTTGCTGTCGGCGCTGTCCTCGGCCCAGTCGGGTGAACTCGCCGCGCTCCCCCACCTGTCGCTAGCCGCCTCGCTCGGTATCGCAGTCGTCGTCGTGGCCCTCGGCACGCTCGTCGGGGGCTTTTTCGGCGTCTTCTCGGTCGCGTTCTACCGGTCGATAACCCAGTGACCGATGACCGTCGACAGAAAAACCCTCGTCGCGGCGCTCGCCGTCGCCGTCGTCGGCCTCGCCGAGTGGCCGGTCGGGGACGAACCCCCGCTCCAGCTCGCGATTTTCGCCGGCGGCGCCGTGCTCGCCGTCGCCCTCGGCGTCTCGGAACGGGCGCGGTCGAGCCGGGTCGTCGTCGGGAGCCTCGGCGGCCTCTTTCTCGCCCAGGGCGCCGTCGAGTACACCGCCCGAACCTCGCTTGCCGGCATCGCGTTCGCGCTCCTGTACTGGGTCGTCGGGTCGACCGTCGTCCTCTACCAGTCCGGCTTCGCGCCGTGGGGGCATCCCGACGATGCGTAGCGCGTCCGGCGGTTCCCCGCGCCCCTCGGTCCGCACCCTCGCGCTACTCGCTTTGCTCGTCGTCGGCCTCGCGTGCAGTTTCGCGTTCCACGCCGTCGCCGCGTCGGAGATGCAAGTGACGTACGCGGCGACGGCCGTCCAGCCGGGCGACGACCCACATCGCGTCGCCGACGCCGCCGGCGGCGTCGTCGACCTCGACGAACGGCTCGACGACGAGTCAGCGGCGGTCCGCCGACCGGTCGACCGGGCCACGCGAACCGGGTCGTTCGAGGGGAACGTCACGCCCGAACTGCACACCATCCTCGACGGAACGGAGGCCGATTACGCCGTCTACGGCGGGTCGTACTACCGCTGGAACCTCACCGTGGGCGACGAGACGACCCACGTCCGCATCCGGACGACGCCCGTCGACGCCGCGACGGTCCTGGCCGACGTCTCGGAGCCATACGACACCGCCCCGCCCGAGGTACGCACTGCAATCGACACCGGGTCCGTCTCGGGGTGGAACGTCGTCCCCGGCGTCTACCGCCGCGGCGACGCGTACTACGCCGTCGCGCCCGAGAACGACGCCGCCGTCGCCACCAAACTCCTCGAAGCGTTCGCCGGCTATCTGCTCACCCCCGTCGGGCGGGGCTACGTCGCCGTTGCCCTCGGACTCCTCGCTTACCGGTATCGCGACCCACACACCGACCGCCCGCTCACCGTCCGTCGAGCCGCGGCCGTCGCCGCGCTCGCGGTCCCCGTCTCCCTCCTCGGAACGCTCCTGTTCGAGAGCGGGTCGGCGAGTCGCTTCCTCACCGGCCCGGCGAGTGCGACGGTCGTCGCCGCGGGCGTCGTCGCCGGCGTGTTCGTCCACCGGCGTCGCTGGGGCGCGCTCGTCGGATTCACGGCGCTCGTCGCCGGAGCAGCGCTCGCCGCGTCGGCGGCGGCGCTCGGCCCCGTCGGGGCCGTCTTCGGCGGCGTCTCGCTCGTCGTCGGCCTCGTCTGTGGCGTCGTCCCCCTCGGTTTCGGCGTCGCCTTCGCCACCGAGGAGACGTGACGCGTCTCCCGTCGCCCCGGAAGCTATTTGCGCACGGGCGTGCCGAACCCGGACGTGAACGACGCCGAATCGGACGCGACTCCCGACGAATCGGACGCGACTCCCGACACGGACGACGGCGTGAACCGGCGACTCGACCGCGTCCTGAACTTCCTGTTCACGTACCTCCCGTAGCGCCGTCGCGAGCGACGTCTGACGCCGCTCCTTTCAGGTAGGAGCCGAGCGTCCGGAGGTCGGCTGGCTCCCGCCCGAACGCGCCGACGTCGTTCTCGTCGACCGTGTTGTCGAGGCGGAGCGAGCGGTACTGGTCGGGACCCATCGGGAACCCGGGAAGTTTCGCACCGAGTGCGAGCCCCACCTTCGCGAGCACCATCGGCACCGGGAGGACCACGACGGACTTACCGTCGGCCCGGTAGACCTGCCGCGTGACGTCGGCGAGCGGGAGTTTCTCGGGGCCGCCGAGTTCGTAGACGCCGCCGACGTAGCTCGGGTCCCCGACGGCGTCGGCGAGCATCGGCGCGAGGTCACCGACCCAGAGTGGCTGGAATCGCGTCCGCCCGCCCCCCGGGAGTCCGGTCACGTAGGGCGTCGTCAACAGTCGGGTGAAGCCGACGAACTCGCCGCCGTCGCCGAAGACGACGGACGGGCGGACGAGGACCGAGTCGAGCGACGGTGTCGCCGAGTTCGAAGACGCTCTCTATCATCTCGACCTCGTCGACGTCGATGTGGCCCGTCTCCTCGGACCGCGTGAGAATCATCCGAATCTCCTCTTCGGTGTGGGTTTCCTCGCTTTCGGATGCCGGCGAGACGCCGGCGAGGCGGGTGAAGTAGTTGGCCGTCCCGTTGAAGACGACGATGCCGGGCACGAACACGTAGTAGAAGAACTTCATGAGCGGCGCGACGAGAAGCGCGATACGCCGAGCCTCCTGGATGGCGAACGTCTTCGGCGCGAGTTCGCCGAACACCACGTGGAGGAACGTGATGAAGCCGAACCCGAGGACGAACGCCACGAGATGGACCGTCCCCGCCGGAAGCACCTGACCGAGGACGGGTTCGATGAGTGCCGCTACGGCCGGCTCGCCGATCCAGCCGAGACCGAGCGAGGAGAGCGTGATGCCGAGTTGACTGACCACCAGGTAGTCGTCCAGGTTCTGGTTGACGTCCTGTACGAGTGCTGCTCCCGGCTTGCCGCGTTCGACGAGCGCGTTGACCTGCGTCGGCCGAACCTTGACGAACGCGAACTCCGCGGCCACGAAGACCCCGTTCATCACGACGAGAAAGAACGCGAGAAACAGTCCGCCCAGAGAGACCAAATCTACCAGGGTCGAGTATGGGCGCGTAGACACTTGTGGTTTCCCCGACTCACGGCTATGCTCGACGGAGCAGCCGTCGCTCCGGGCGCATTTTGTATCGCGGTATTCGGTTTACCGGTGGGGGAAACCAACATCTTCAACACCGCCGCTCCCGGAGTCGGACGCATGAGCCTCGAACTCGAACACGACTGCCCGGAGTGTGACAACGACGCGTTCTGGCAGACGGCGAGCACGAACGTCCATCTCGGCGAGAAGACGAAGTATCGGTGTACCGAGTGCGACTACGGGCTCGTCCTGATAAACGGCGTCGACAGTTCAGCGCACTAGTTCTCGACGAACGGCGGCGTGACCACCCGCGCGCGCTTCGGGTCGCCGCGGACGACGATTCTGACTTCGGTTCCGGGTTCCGCGTGGTCGACCGGCAGGTAGCCCAGAGCGATAGGTTCGCCGAGCGTCGGACTCATCGTCCCGCTCGTTATCTCGCCGACGTCGGTGCCGTCGGCATCCGTAATCGGGTAGCCGTGGCGAGGGATGCCCCGTTCGAGGAGTTCGAACCCCCGGAATCTGGCCTCGGCTCCCTCCCGTTCGACACGTTCGAGGGCGTCGCGGCCGACGAACTCGGTGCCGAGTTCGACGGTGAAGCCGACGCCCGCCTCGTAGGGGTTCCGCGGATTCTCCTCGGGGTGGAAGTCCTGGCCGGAGAGGAGAAATCCCATCTCCATCCGGAGGGTGTCGCGCGCGCCCAGCCCACAGGGCTGGCAGTCGAGGGCCGACCAGACCGTCTCGGCGTCGTCCCACGGACAGAGCAGTTCGAAGCCGTCTTCGCCGGTGTACCCCGTTCGGGCGACCCAGCACCGCACGTCTGCGACCGACGCGTACGTCGCCCCGAACCGGGACAGGTCGCGGACGTCGTCTTCGGCGACAGCGGCGACGAGCGCAGGCGCGTCCGGTCCCTGGACCGCGAACATCGCCCACTCCTCGGTGTCGTCGCGGACGGTGGCGTCGAGTCCCCACTCCTCGCGGTGGCGCTCCCACCGGTCGTACATCTGCTCGTCGTGGCCGGCGTTCGGGATGAACAGGTACGCGGGCGTGTCGGCGTCGCCGTCGGCCTCGTCCGGGAGTCGGTAGACGACGGTGTCGTCGAGAATCACGCCCGCCTCGTCGGTGATGCAGGCGTACTGCGAGTCCCCGGGGTCGAGCGCCGTCACGTCGTTCGTCGTCAGCCGTTGCATCAGCACCGTCGCGTCGGGACCGAACACCGAGATCTCGCCCATGTGCGAGACGTCGAAGATGCCGACCGACTCGCGGACCGCCTCGTGCTCCTGGCGAATCGAGTCGAACTCGACCGGCATGTCCCAGCCGCCGAACTCGGTGAATTTCGCGTCTCGGGCCGCGTGAACGTCGCGAAGCGGTGGGTTCCGTAAGGCCATATCACCCACTCGGAAGCCGGCGAGGTAACGCTTTGGTGTCGGCAGCGATAAACCGAAACTCGCTATAGCAAATCCACCGGTCGCGCTACGCGTCGGCCCGAGTGACTCGCTGGAGGGCGATGTCGGCGACGTTCGCGCCGTACTCCACCGTGCGCCGCAGGCTGTCGAGCAGGAGTCCGAGAACGTAGGCCTCGCCGGCGACGTCGTGGTCGTAGAGTTCGCGGTCGAACGCTTCGAGGCGGTCCATGAGCCGGTCGCGTTTGGAGATCGCGCCGGTGGCCGTCTCGAGTCCCGCGCCGTCGAGGACGACGTCCGCCGCGTCGTCGACGACGCGACGGGCGGCGTCGCCCAGCGTCGTGAGGCGGTCGGCGAACTCCGGCGGGAACGTGAGGTCCGGTTCGAGGGAGAACTGCGCGATTTTCTCGGCGTGGTCGGCGACGCGCTCGAACTGTCGGGCGGTGTAGTAGTATTCGAACAGGTCGTCCCGACTCCACTCCAGTTTCTCGACCTCGCGCAGGTCCGACAGCGACCGGCGGAAGTGACGCGTGACCATCGCGAACAGTTTGTCGGCCTCGTCGTCGCGCTCGACGACGCGTTCGGCCAGTTCCTCGTCGCCCTCGGCGACGGCCGTCACGGCGTCCCGGTGCATCGAGAGCATCACCAGACGGAGCCGGAGCGTGCTCTTTCTGATGTCGACGTTCTCGGCGTCGATGAGGTTCGTCAGCCGGATTCGTCGGTCCGTCGCTTCGAGGAGTTCGAACCCCGAGAGCCGCGACAGCGTCCGTTCGAGCGACTGGCGACGGTCCGGCGGATGACCCGTCGAATCGGCGAGCGTCACCGAGTCGACGCCGATTGCGTGGGCGGCACGAACGCGCTGCCGAACCGCCTCCTCGTCGTTCGTCGAGACGTCGAGCGTCGTGGTCCGGTCGGCGGTCTCTCGGCCGGCCACCGCCTCGACGAGCAGCGACCCGTCCCCGTTCGGATGCAACGAGAGCACGGACCCGGTGTCCACCCCGTGTTCGTTCGCCCAGGACTTCGGCAACGAGACGGTGTACGTGGTCCCCCCCGAGAGCTGAACCTTGCGCGTCTCCATACGCGCAGGGTCGATAAACTCCACCTTGAGGGCTTATATGAGAGGACTGGTCCACTATTGACCGCTGTATACCGGTACTGTCACCTCGTCGTCGGTGTTCGGACTCGCCGTCGAGGCGGCGCGTCCGGACGGTATATAGCCATCCGGACAGTCCGTTGTACAGGCCTATTTCGCCGCATGCGGGATGGCGCGTATGTCCCGACGAACGTGGCACCGACCGCGTGACGCCTCACCGCAGGGGCGCGACGCGACGCTCGCACAGGTCATCGAGGCCATCGACGCCGATGCGCCGGAGACGAAGGTCCAGCTCGCCGACGCCGTCGGCATCTCGGAACAGTACCTCTCGGAGTTGCTCCAGGAACTGAAACGCGAGGGAGTCGTCACGAAGGCGTACGTCGTCGACGACGACGCGGTCTACGAGAACGCGGAGCACGTCTCTCCCCTGCAAGACGGCGACGCTGCCGACGCCGTCGGCAACGGCCACGAGGGGACGACGACACCCGACGACAGGGGAAAGACCGTCCTCGACTTGCTCGCGCGCCTCGACGAGGTGACCGCGACGCAGTACGCCGCGGCCCGGCAGTCCTTCGACGGAGACGACCCGGACCAGCCGGCGGGCGCACTGGAGTCGCTCACGAACGAGCGCTACTTCGCGGTCCTCTCGGAACTGAAATCCTACACCCTGACGACCGACTGGCCCGGCAACCGGGTCGCCTCCGACCTGGCGACCATCGCGACCAACCTCGAAATCGTCGGCGACCGGGCGTGTTTCGTCGCCGACGTCGTCGACGGCCAGGACGTCGCCGCCGCGGGCGTCGTTCGGGACCGGGTCCGTGACATCTTCGAGGCGGGAGCGCACATCAACGACTACTTCCGCGAGATCCTCTTCGACTGCGACCTCGCGGCCCACGCCGACCTCGTCGCGGCGGAGGAGGCCGTCCACCGCGATCTGGACGAACTGTTCGAACTGGTCACGGCCTACGACCCGGAGCGGTACGGCTACCTGGTGACGGTCACGCGCGCGCTCGAACGGGCCATCTTCTACTGGGTCCACGCCGCCGAACTCGCCGTCCGCCTCCACTCGGGGCTCCACCCGGACCACGCGAAGCAGTAGGCCGGCCGTCGAAGCGAGCGAGGCGCGTTCAGTCCGACTGCGGCGCGTCCGCGGCCTCGGGCGCGTACTCGTCGAGGAAGGTATCGAGGTCACGGAACGCCTCCAGACGGTCCGCGAGCGTCTCGTGGTCCCAGTCCCACCACGCGGTCGCTTCGATGCGGGCGGCGACGTCGGGAGAGAAGCGCCGGCGGATCGGCTCCGCGGGGACGCCGCCGACGACGGTGTACGGCGGCACGTCCTCGGTGACGACGGCTCCGGCGGCGACGACGGCCCCGTTCCCGACCTCGACGCCCGGGAGGACGATCGCACCGTGACCGATCCAGACGTCGTGGCCGATCTCGACCGGCTGGTCGGCACGCCACTCGAAGACGGACTCGTCGTCGTCGCCGAGGCCGTACTGGTCGGCGCGGTAGGTGAAGTGGTGAGCAGTCGGGCGGTCGATGGGGTGGTTCGTCGGACCGAGCCGCGCCGCGGCGGCGACGTTCCCGAACTTCCCGACGCGAGCGTAATCCGCCTGGACGCGCTCCATCAGGTAGGTGTAGTCGCCGACCGACGAGTGCGAGATGCGGACGCCTTCTCTGAACTCGGTCCAGTCGCCGATCCGGCTCTCGGTTACCTGCACCGGGTCGTGAAACGTGGGTTCGGGCCCCAGTTTGGCGGTTCGCGCCGGGCCGCGGGAATCGATGAACCGCATCGTTACCGCCGCCCGAGCGTCGAAGAGATGATTTTCTTCGGTGCGGTGACGAACGCCTCGACGACGCCGGTCCCGTCGGCGTCGTCGTCCTCACGGAGATACGACCGAACGCGCTGGCTCACGAGTTCGACGGAGCCGGCGAGGAGGAATATGAGGATGATACAGGCCATCATCTTCGTGTAGTGGAACGTCTGGCGTTGGACGTACAGCTCCAAGCCGAGGCCACCGCCGCCGATAATCCCCAGCCCGATCGCCGAACGGACGTTGTGTTCGAAGTCGAAGGCAACCCAGGCGATGAACTCCCGAAACACCTGACTGAGCATCCCGAAGGAGACGACTTGACTCCTGCCGGCACCGGTCGAACGGATACCTTCGATGGGACCGTCGGAAATCTCTTCGAGTTCGTCGGTCAACAGGCGTCCGAGGTAGCCGACCGTGTCGACCATGATGGCTAGGGCGGCCGTGAACGGTCCCACGCCAGCCAGCGGGATCAAGATGAGGAACCACACGAGCCCTGGAATCGCTCGGACGAGACTCATCGTCGCCCGGAGGACGAAATTGAACGGATAGGGGACCACCCGTTCGCTGGACATCACGCCGAAGAACAGCGCCAGAGGAAGTCCGAGCGTCGTCCCGGCGATGGCGACCGCTAGCGTGACGAACATGGCCCCCGGGACTATCGTGATTCCGTCGTAGAACAGCGGCGGCAAAAAGCCCAGTCCGAGGAGGCTCCCGCCGGAGCGAACCAGAAGAACCAGATTCGCCTCGACCATGAACGCCCAGTACTGCCCGACGTCGACGAACGGAACGCCGACGTTCACGTAGGGAAGGGTGTACGTCGTCGGCGGGAAGTACTCGGTGAGAAACTGGAGAAACTGGGGAAGCTGCGTGACGAGTTCCGTGACCGAAAAGCCGATGAGCCGCAGGCTCGCGCCGAGAACGACGGCGAATCCAACGACCCCGAGAAACGTGTACAGCCGACGCTTGGTCTTCCGCCGTTTCAGATCCGTCAGTTTCTGTTCGACGGGAGACTCGCCGGCCGATTCCACCCCGAAGTACGCCAGTAGCGACGGGCGGTCCGAATCTGCGCTCATTACGAGACCACCTGTTCCGTCTCCGTATCGCCCTCGATTCGCTCGCTCGCGGGGCCGTTGCCGTGAGTGTCGGCGAGGCCGACGGTCTCGACGTCGCCGTAGAGGTCGTCGATCAGTTGCGGCGTGAGCTCCGCGCGGCGCACGTCGAACAGCTTTCGTCCGTCCCGGAGCCCGATGAACCGCTCGCCGAAGTGGGCGGCGATGTTGACCTGGTGGAGGCTGACGAGCGCCGTCACGTCGTGTTCGGTCGCCGCCTTCTTCAGGTAGCTCATCACCGTCTCCGCACTCGCCGGGTCGAGGCTGGCGACCGGTTCGTCGGCCAGGAGCAAGCGGGGGTCCTGGACCAGCGCACGCGCGATGCCGACGCGCTGTTGCTGGCCGCCGCTCATCTGCGAGACGCGCTGGTGTGCCTCGTCGAGCAGTCCGACGGTCTCCAGGGCATCCAGTGCCCTGAGTTTGTCTTCGCGGGACTGCCACTGTGCGAGGCTCTTGAGCATCGAGACGCGACTGAGCGAACCGGTCAACGCGTTGAGATACCCTGAGACTCCCTCGACGAGGTTGTGTTGCTGGAAGATCATCCCGACGTCCGTCCGCGAGTCGGTGATCCGCTCCCCGTCGAGGCGGATGGTCCCCGTCGTCGGCTGCGTCAATCCGTTCATACACCGGAGCATCGTGGACTTGCCGGCACCGGACTCCCCCAGCAGGACCGCGAACTCGTCTTCGATTTCGAAGGACACTCCGTCGAGTGCAGTCACGTCGCCGTATTCTTTCGTCAGATTGTCGATTGTGAGTGTACTCATGAAAATAACTGCGTGCTGATTGGGTACTCCAGCGGTTACCCGAGGCTGACGCCGATAGCGTTCATTCGCTTGATGACTGGTTGGTAGGTCTTCAGCGACGTGTCTTTCAGGGTCGTAAACGGGAGCTTCGCCTCGTTGTAGTCCGACGGGTAGTAGTTCTGAATGGTCTGCTCGTCGGAGTTGACGAGAACCTGTCCGATCTCCTCTTTCTTCGGCGACTTCCAGCTTTTTCGGGCGTAGATCGGCTGTTTCGGGATCGGGAAGGACCACCATATCGGCCGGAGTTTCGGCTTCTCGGTGTCGATGGTATCGAGGAACGAACTCTTCTCTTTGACTCGTTTCGGGAACCCGGATTGGTATTTCTTCGGAATGTGGGGGATTCCGTTGCCGCCCCAGGTCGTACAGCCGTCGGCCTTCCCCGTGGCGACGCGCCTGACGGCCTGATTGTGGTCGGTCCAGCTGCCGTCGAAATCGACCGGGTCGCTCTTCGGCGCGTCTCCGATGTCGAGACCCGCCTGTTTGAGCGTGTACAGCGCGAAGATTGACCCGCTAGTACTCAGCCGGTCCGCGAACGCCCAGTCCTTGCCTTTGACGTCCGTACGCTTCTTGATATCCGACTCCGGGGGAACGAGCATCACGGAGAAGTAGAACGCGGACCCACCCGTAACGGTCGTCCCGTAGACGTCCATCAGGTCGGGTGCCGAGATGA
This sequence comes from Haloferacaceae archaeon, assembly GCA_042216495.1. Lineage (GTDB taxonomy): Archaea > Halobacteriota > Halobacteria > Halobacteriales > Haloferacaceae > Salinirarus. The sequence goes on along the minus strand of JBDGTU010000051.1, from coordinate 26,599 downwards.
GCGTCACGTCGTCCATCGCGATTTCGGCCTGCTCGCTTTTGAGCGCCGGCCGGATGGCCGAGTAGTTCAGCGGGACGCGCATCTTGACGTGGACGCCGTCGACCTTGTCGTTGAGCATGTTCACGACCGGCTTGTAGCGCGGCCGGAGATCTCCCGGCGTCCCCGGCGTCAGCAGCATCAAGACTTCCTCGACGTTCGGGCCGGGAGTACCTGTAGTCCCGCCCGACGTCGTCTCGCTCCCGCTTTCGGTCGTCGAGGTACTTCCACTCCCTTGGGTCGGCGTACTTCCGCTCCCCGAGGCGCTCTCGGCAGAGGTCGAGCTGCCGGAGCAGCCGGCTAGCCCCGCGAGCGCGGTTACTCCAGCCGAGGCGATGAATCCGCGTCGACTCGTCGCGTTTCTCGATGGGTTGCTCGAATCGTCACTGCGGTTGTCAGACATCATCCGCGTATCTACGAACGGTTCAAATAACCCTTGGCCGGGGTAGAGTCCGGAGAGAATTTCGCTAGCGATTAGATGCGACACTCGGTTAGAGTCGTCCGGACTGGTCTAGGTGAGTAGATGTCGGACGGGGAAATATCAGGCACTCCACCTCGGGAATAGAGAGTACCCAGCGAAGCCTTAACCCGGGCGTTTCGGTTGTCCCAGCCGTCACATGAATCCGAAAGACAGGTCGGACCGGTTCGAACTCATCGCGGCCTGCGACGGCGACGTCCTCGCCGGATTCGCCGACGACGTCCTCGCGTCGGACCCGCCGTTGCGCGTCCTGCAGGAACCGCGGCCGCAGTTGCTGATGCAACGCGTCGTCGAACCCGTCGAGCGTCGGCCGTTCAACCTCGGCGAAGTCGTCGTCACGCCCGCGGAGGTCGTCCTCGACGGCGTGCGCGGGTTCGCGATGCTCGCCGGCAAGGCCGAACGCGCCGCCCTCTCGGGGGCCGTCGTCGACGCGGCGGTCGCGGGCGGCCACGAACTGAGCGACCGGATGACCGCGGCGCTCGAACGCGCGGCCACGGACCGCGAGCGGAAACGGGAGCGCGAGTGGCGGGAGAGCCGCCACACCACCGTCGAGTTCGAGACGATGGAGGACGGCGAATGAGAGCGCTCGGCGTCGACCCCGTCCACGACACGCGCGAGACGTTCCGGGCGCTCTGTGACGCGATGAGTCGCCCCGGGACGAGACAGACCGTGCCGGCGACGCCGGCCGACCACGCCGTGCTGGCGACGCTCGTCGACCACGAGGTGACGGTCCACACCGACGACGACGCGGTCCGGGAGGCATTCGCCAGCCAGGGCCGACTGGCCGAAGCCGCTCCCGAAACCGCCGACGTCGTCCACGCCCGTGGCGTCCCGTCGTGGGACGTCCGCGAGTGTTCCCGCGGATCGCTGACCGAACCGAGCGACGGCGCGACGGCCGTCTACCGCGTCGACGACCTCGGCGACGCTCCGACCCCGAACCTGACCGCGGTGACGGTTACCGGTCCCGGCGTCGACGGCGAACGTCGCTTCGGCGTCTCGCTCCCCGCGACCGAACTCGCCGCCGTCGCCGCCGCGCAGTCGGCCTACCCCCGCGGCGTCGACGCCGTGTTCGCGACGGAGACGACAGTCGCCGCCCTCCCGCGGTCGGTCGAACTGGAGGTGGCGTAGATGGGCTACGTCGCGGTCAAGGCCGGCGAGGAGATCATCGACCGGGCGGAGGAACTGTTCGAGAAACAGCGCGTCGACGGCGACGAGCCCCAGTTGTCGGTCGAGCAACTCGACGCCCAGCTCTCGCGACTGACCGCGCAGGCGATGAGCGAGAGCGGGCTCTACGCCCCCCGACTCGCGGCGCTCGCGGTCAAGCAAGCGCAGGGCGACACCGTCGAGGCGGCCTTCCTCCTGCGGGCCTACCGGTCGACGCTCGAACGCTGGGACGAGACGGAGCCACGGGACACCTCGGAGATGTTCGCCACCCGGCGCGTCTCGCCCGCGTACAAGGACGTCCCCGGCGGCCAGATACTCGGTGCGACGAAAGACTACACCCAGCGACTCCTCGATTTCGACCTGACGGCCGACGACGGCGAGGACCCGACCGCGGAGTGGGACCTGCCCGACGACGAGCCGACGACCGTCGAGAACGTCATGGCGGTGCTCCGCGAGGAGGGCCTCGTCCACGACCCGGACGGCGACGTCGACGCGGACGGCGATGGCGATAGCGACGGCAGCTTCGACGGCGACCCGACGGACACGACCCGCGAGGCCGTGACCCATCCTCCCGACCGCGACGCGGTGTTACAGGAACTCGCGCGCGGCGAGACGGGCGCGGTGACGGCGCTCGGCTACTCCGCGATGCGTGGCTACGGTCAGGTCCACCCGACGCTGGCGGAGGTCCGCGTCGGACGGCTCCCGGTCCGAATCACCCACCCCTACACCGGCGACGACGTGCGCGTGACCGACGTCGAGGTGAGCGAGTCCGAGGCCGTCGTCCCGGTGTACGAGAAGCGCGACGACCCCCAGTTCGCCTTCGGCTACGGCCTGACGTTCGGCCGAAACGAGCGCAAGGCCATCGCGACGACCATCCTCGACGCGTCCATCCAGCTGGACGGGGAGGCGGAACCGGCCGAGAACGCCGAGTTCGTCCTCGACGTCGTCGACGGGATGGACTCCTTCGGCTTCATCGAACACCTCAAACTCCCCCACTACGTCACCTTCCAGAGCATCCTCGACCGGATTCGGGCGATACGGCGGCGCGACGGCGGCGTCGACGACGGCGGTGGCATCGACGGGGCCGACGTGAACGATGCCGCGGGAGACGGCCGCGACGAGGGCGACCCGTCCGACTGCCGCGACGTCGCCGCCGCGGAGGTGACCGACGATGACTGACGCCGACGAGACGGCGGTGGCAGACGAGGTGACGACGGCCGACGAGACGACGACGGCCGACGGAACGGGCGTTCCGGACGAATCCACCAGTATCCCGGACGACGCCGGCACCGCGGTCGAGGCGACGTCCGTCGACGACGCGGTCGCCGAACTCGACGACGCGGGCATCGCGGGGTACAGTTACGCCTACCTCGACGAACACACGAAGCGCGAAGTCCGGCGGGCGATCCTGAAGGCCGTCGCCGTCCCCGGCCACCAGGTGCCCTTCGCCTCGCGGCCGATGCCGCTCGCCCGCGGGTGGGGGACCGGCGGCATCCAGGCGTCGCTCTCGCTGCTCGGCCCCGACGACGCGTTCAAGGTCATCGACCAGGGCTCCGACGAGAGCGTCAACGCCGCGAACATCCGTCGCCTGGCCGAGACGACGGCGGACGTCGAGACGACGACGGACGCGACGGCGGCCGACGTGATACAGACCCGCCACCGCATCCCCGAGGAGGTGCTGACCGACGACCAGATTCTCGTCCTCCAGGTGCCGATTACCGACCCGCTCCGAAAGGTGGACTCCTCCGACGCCGCCAACCGCCGGCGGCACGCCCACCGGAACTACGGGAAGATGTGGGTCCACCTCTACGAGAACGTCGTCGACTGGGGCGAGATTCAGATCGCCAGCCGCTACCCGGTGATGGTCGCCGGACGGTACCTGATGGACCCCTCGCCCATCCCCCGCTGGGACGTCCCGAAACTCGACGACGCGGACAATCTGTTCGTGTTCGCGGCGGGGCGCGAGGCGCGCATCTACGCCGTCCCGCCCCACACCGACGTCGAGCCACTGGCGTTCGAGGACCGGGCGTTCACCGTCGAGCGCTTCCCCGACCAGGCGTGTGCGTCCTGTGGCTCGACCGACACCTACCTGACGGAAATCGAGACCGACGACGGGGAGCGCTACTACGCCTGCAACGACACGAGTTTCTGCCTGAAGCGTCGCGAGGACCCGACCCTCCCCAAGGACCACCACCTCGACCGGTCCGGCGTGGACTGGGGACCGGGGACGGACGCGGGAGGTGACGGCGCGTGACGCTCCTCGAAGCCACCGGCCTCAGCACGGTGTACGGCGAGTCGTGTCCGGCCTGCCGGGAGCGTACCGGCGACCGCGCGGGGACGAACCAGTGTCCCGCCTGCGGGAGCGTCGTCGCCTGTGCGGACGTCGACTTGACCCTGGAGGCGGGCGAAGTGCTCGGCATCGTCGGCGAGTCCGGCAGCGGCAAGTCCAGCCTCGCGGAGACGCTGGCGCTCGAACCCGACGACGACGCGACGCGCGGCGGGACGGTCCGCCTCGACGGCCACGACGGCAATCTGCTGGAGGCGGACTACCAGACGCGCCACGCGCTCCGCAACGGCGACGTCGGCCTCGTCCACCAGCACATCCGCGACGGCCTGAACCCCGAGTTCACCGGCGGCGGCAACGTCGCCGAGAAACTCCTCGCGGCGGGGTGGCGCAACTACGAGGACGTCAGGGCACGCGTGCGCGAACTCTTCCGCGAGACGGAGGTGCCCGTCGCCCGGATGGACGACCCGACCCACACCTACTCCGGCGGGATGCAGCGTCGCGTCCAGATCGCACGGGCGCTGGCGAACGAACCCGAACTCGTCGTCCTCGACGAACCGACGACGGGCCTCGACGTGAGCGTGCAGGCCCGCGTCCTCGACATGTTCCGCCGGATTCAGCGCGAGGAGGGCGTCGCCGCCGTCGTCGTCTCGCACGACCTCGGCGTCGTCCGCCTGCTCGCCGACCGGACGCTCGTGATGCGCCACGGCCGGGTCGTCGAAGCCGGCCTCACGGACCGCATCATGGAGGACCCGCACCACGAATACACGCAGACCCTCATCAACTCGATAATATGACAGTACTGACCGTCGACGGTCTCTCGAAGACCTTCGACATGCACGTCCTGGGGGAGAAACGCGTCGTCGGCCTCGACGACGTCTCCTTCCGGGTGGACGACGGAGAGTTCCTCGCCGTCGTCGGCGAGTCCGGCAGCGGGAAGTCCTCGCTGCTGAAGTGTATCTACCGGACCTACCAGCCGACGGCGGGCCGCGTCGTCTACCACGGACCGGACGGCGACACGGACCTGGCGACCTGCCCCGACCGGGACGTCATCGCCCTGCGCGGCGACGACGTGGGCTACGCCTCGCAGTTCCTCGACGAGATTCCGCGCGTCCCGGCCGTCGACGTGGTGGCTCGCTCCCTCCGCGAGAGCGGGGTTCCGATGGCCGACGCGCGGGCGACGGCTCGCGACCTCCTGTCGCGACTCCGCCTGCCCGAGGAACTCTGGGACGCCTACCCAGCGACCTTCTCCGGCGGCGAGCGCCAGCGGGTGAACCTCGCCGGGGCCGTCGCGCCGAAACCGCGCCTGCTCCTGCTGGACGAACCGACGAGCGCGCTCGACCCGGAGACGCGCGCCGCGGCCATCGACCTGCTCCGGGACTACCTCGACGACGACACCACCGTCGTCGGCGTCTTCCACGACCGGGACGTCGTCGAGGCGGTGGCCGACCGCGTGGTCGTCCTCGACGACGCGCGCGTCGAGCGCGTGGTGTCCGTCGCGGAGTACGAGGGGGAGGTGGTCGCGTGACCCGCCAGCGAGCGAGGAGCGAGGCGTCGGTGGTCGTCGAGAACGGCCGGGTGGTCACGCCGACGGCCGTCGTCGAGGGCGCGGTCCGCATCGAGGGCGACCGCATCGTCGGCGTCGGCGACGTCGACCGGCGTGCGGACGACGTGATCGACGCGCGGGGCCGCCTCGTCATGCCGGGACTGGTCGACCTGCACGGCGACGACATCGAGTCTCAACTCCACCCCCGGTCGGGGGCGCGCATGGACACGCACATGGCGCTCGCGGCCGCGGACCGCGCGAACGTCGCCGCCGGCATCACGACGAAGTTCCACGCCATCTCCTTCGAGATCGACCCCGACGAGAACCGCTCGCCGGAACTCGGAGCCGAAATCACCGCCGCCGTCGACGACGCCGACGACCTGCTGGCCGACCACCGCATCCACGCGCGGTGTGAGGTGACACAGGAGGTCTGCGTCGACGCCGTCGAGGAACTGCTGGCCGCCGGCGACGCCACCCTCGTCTCGGTGATGAGCCACGTCCCCGGCAAGGGACAGTTCGGCGACGAGGAGGCGTTCCTCGACTACTACCGCCGGTCGCAGAACCACAGCCTCGACGAAGCCAGAGAGATGATAGCGGAACGCGGCAGCCTGGAGTTAGAGACCATCCGCGACCGGGTGACCCGCGTCGTCGAGGCGGCGACCGACCGCGGCGTCCCCACCGCCTCCCACGACGACGACGACGTGACGGAGGTCGAACGACTGCACGACCTCGGCGTCGACGTCAGCGAGTACCCCATCACCCTCGACACGGCCGAGCGCGCCCACGAACTCGGCATGACCGTCACGATGGGCGCGCCGAACCTCGTCCGCGGCGAGAGCCAGTGGGGGAACCTCCGGACGGCCGACGCCGTCGACGCCGGCGTGGTGGACGCCCTCGTCGCGGACTACCACCCGCCGTCGCTCCTGGCGGCGACGTTCGTCGACACCGGCGAACCCCTCCCCACGCGCGTCGCCCGCGTGACCGCCAATCCGGCCGACGCCGTCGGCCTCGACGACCGGGGGCGCGTCGAACCCGGTGCCCGGGCCGACCTCGTGGTCGTCGACCCCGACCCGACGCCGACGGTGGCGCGAGCGCTCGTCGGCGGCGAGCCGGTGTACCGCGCGGACACGCAGGTCACGGGGGGCCGCCGGTGAGCGACCCGAGCCTCGGTGCCGCGATGGACGTCCGCTTCGGGGCGACCGTCGAGGAGTTCGTGGCGTACGTCGCCGACCTCGGCCTCGACCACGTCGAACTCAAACGCGAGTATCTCCACGGCCACCCCGACGCCCCGGACCCGACGGCGGTTCGCGAACTGGCCGCGAAGTACGACGTCTCGGTGACGTACCACGCCCCCTTCCGGGACTGGAACCTGGGGAGTTTCAACGACGCCGTCCGCGAGTCGTCGGTCGAGCAGGTCAAGCGGACCATCGACGACGCCGCCAGGGCCGACGCGGGGGCCGTCGTCGTCCACGGCGGCTCCGTGCCGACCCGGTACCCCGAGTGGGTGCGGACGAAGGCCCACGAGAACGCCCGCCTCTCGCTGGCCGAGTGTGCGCAGTACGCCCAGCTCGTCGGCGTGCCCCTCTGTCTGGAGAACCAGCCCCAGGACCCGGAGATGCGACGCTACACCACGTCGCCGTCGGCCCTCGAAGCGATGCTCGCCGAGGTGGACGTGACGCCGGAGTATCTCGGCGTGACCCTCGACGTGGGACACGCGAAGGTCAACGGCCACGACTGGGAGGCGTTCGTCGACCGATTCGGCGACCGCATCCGGGTCTGTCACCTCCACGACAACGACGGGACGGCCGACCAGCACGAGCCGCTGACGGCGTACGACGCCGTCGTCGAGAGCGTCCCGGCGGACCACTTCGTCTTCGAGACGAAGTCGGTCGCCGACGTGGCCGCCTGCGTCGGCCGCGACGCGGAATCCCTCGATTCGACGCCGCCGACGAGCGTCTGAAGGTGGGCGCCTTGCGCGGACGTCGCGGACGCCGACGCTTCGCGGACGCCGACGCTTCGCGGACGCCGACGCTTCGCGGACGCCGACGCTACCGCAGACACCGACGCCGCGCGCGCCGAATCGTCTCGACGCACCGCGAGACGTCGGCCAGCGCCGGACAGGTCGTCTCGACGTCGGCGTAGAGATACCGTGCGAGGCTCGCCCCGTCGACGCCGGCGAGAGTCGCCACCGACCGGTCGTGAATCGTCTCCTGACGGTCCGCCGCGAGCGATTCACAGCGCCGTTCCAGCTCCGCCAACTCCGCGTCGTACCGGCTCAGTGCCGCGCTCTCGTCGGTCGCTTCGATTCGGTCGAGCAGTTCGACCGCGCGCCGCTCGCAGTCGTCGAGGTCGCGCTCGACGCGTTCGAGTGACTCGCGTTCGCGCTGCAGGACCGAGAGAAAGCGTCGGCGCTCGTCGGCCGCCCGGTCCGCCGCGTCGACGAGTCCCCCGTGGAGCAGCGGGGTGAGCCTCGACTCGGCGTCCAGACACTCCGCGAGTTCGCTCCCGAACTCGGCGGTCAGGTGTGCCAGTAACGGCTCGCCGTACTCCGACTCGTAGTGGGGGACGTCCATCACGGTCTCGCGGTAGGCCGTCCGCACCCGACGTAACGCGTCGTCGGCTCCGGCGTCGGAAACCGTCGACGGGCCGCCGGCGGTGGCGAGGGAGGCGTTCGCCGTTCGGACGGTGCTGTCGAGGGCCGAGAGGCGGGAGCGAAACGATTCGAAGGCGCGTTTCTCCGTCGCGAGGATGCGACGCTCGGTTTCGACGGCGTCGAGGGCCGCCTCGATTCGTGGCTGTCTCGTTTCTATCATCGTTCGGGAGTGGGGCCCGGCGTGTTCGGGTGGGCCGTGCCCACCGCCGTTCGTCCGGATTCGGACGCCAGAGCGGGTAAAACGATGCTATGAGCGCTATTGTGGGGACGTGAACGCTACATAGCCGGTGCGCCGTCGGACCTCGGCAGGGTCAGGCACGCGCCGACAGGCCGACGAACGACCCGTCACCGTACCCGCGCCGAACCGGGTCGGGGTCGTCGAGGTCACCGGGCCACCGGAAGACGGTCTGGACGAACTCGAACTCGGAGAAGCCGGCGGCGTCGAGCGCGTCGCGGAGTCGCTCCGTGGAGACGAACGTCGCTTCGCGGTAGAACGGATTCCGCGCTTTGGTCTCCAGATACCGCTGGCCGACGGGGCTGTGTTTGTCGATGTACCCCAACACGAGCGTGCCGTCGTCGCGCAACACGCGGCGTGCTTCGCGCATCATCCGCTCGATGGAGTCGACGAAACAGACGGTCGTGACACTCAACACCGTATCGAACGCGTCGGCCGCGAACGGCAGGGCTTCGGCGACGCCGCGAACGGCGTCGACGCCGCGTTCGCGGGCGCGACGGAGCATCGCCACGGCGGGGTCGACGCCGACGCGGATGCCGAGAGGGGCGGCGAACCGGGCGCTCCCGACGCCGATTTCGAGGCCGTACCCCGGGTCCGGGACGAGACGTTCGAGAGCGTCGAGTTCCGACCGGTAGGCGGGGTCGTGTTCCTCGAACCAGCGTTCGTATCGTTCGGCGTGTCGCTCGAACGGCTCCGACCTGGGCATGAGATGACTTCGCACGGCCGGCCCTTACGAGTTCCCCCGGCTCCCGAACCGTGAGAGCGGATTGGAGACCGCCGGCCGGTGCCACGCGGACCGCGTCGTCTCGGAATCGCACAGTATTTGCGCACACGGGTCCCCATCGAACGTATGGACGACACAGGGCAGGCGACCGACGACGTTCGCGTCGCCCTCTTCGTCGACGGGCCGAACGTCCTCCGCGAGGAGTTCGACGTCGACCTCGACGACGTGCGCGAGGCCGCGGCGGCCGTCGGCCGGCCGGCCGTCATGCGCCTCTACCTCGACGAGCACGCGACGCCGGAACTCATCCAGGCGGCGGAGGCGCGGGGCTACGAAGTCGTCGTCACCAGCGGCGACGTCGACGTGAAACTCGCCGTCGACCTGACGCGCATCGCCGTCGAGGACGGAGCCGACGTCGTCGCCGTCGCCTCCCGCGACACCGACTTCAAGCCGGCCATCGAGACGGCAAACGCCTCGGGCCTGCGGACCATCGCCATCGCACCGGGGGTCCACGGCCGGTCCGACGCCCTTCGGAACGCCGCCGCCGAGAGCATCACGCTCGGGGAGTGACAGCCTTTTTTCGCCAGCGTCGCCGACGACGCGTATGGAGGAACTCGACACGCCGGTCCTGGACGACCACCTGCACCTCGACCCGGCGGCGGGCCGCGGCATCGACGCCGTCGAGGAGTTCGCCCGCCTCGGCGGCACTCACCTGCTCGTCGTCAACAAACCGTCCTGGCACCTGGGCGTCGAGGTGGAGACGGGCGCGGACTTCCGGGCCGTCTTCGAGGAGACGCTGGAGACGGTGGCGGCGGCGAGCGAGGCGCTCGACGGCCGTGCCTGGGCCGTCCTCGGCGTCCATCCCGGACTGATTTCCCGCCTGACCGACGAGCGAGGGTTCTCGCCGGCCGAGGCGCGGGCGTTGATGCAGGCCGGTCTCGACGCGGCCGCCGACTACGTCGACGACGGGCGCGCGCTGGCGCTCAAGTCGGGACGGCCCCACTACGACGTCCCCGACGCGACGTGGGAGGCGTCGAACGCGGTCCTGAAACACGCGCTATCGCTCGGGGCCGACTGCGGGTGTGCCGTCCAGCTCCACACCGAGCAGACGGCCGACCTGACCGAGGTGGCCGACTGGGCGAGCGCCCGCGGCCTCGACCCCGCGAAGGTGGTCAAACACTACGCTGGACCGGAACTGGCGGGGCCGACGCCGAGCGTGATGAGCCGGAAGGAGTGGCTCCGGGAGGCGGCCGAACGCGGCGACCCGTTCCTGATGGAGACGGACTTCGTCGACGACCCGGAGCGACCCGGCGCGGTGCTCGGGCCGAAGACCGTCCCGCGGCGCGTCCGGTGGCTCCTCGACGAGGGATACGACGACGCCGTCAGGGTCGCCCACGTCGAGACGCCGAAGTCGGTGTACGGAATCGACACGGAAGCGACGCTCTCGGGGTAGTTTTCGCGGGGGCGTACCCGTTCGTCGTTCGCCGCCGAACCCGCGATAGGAAAGGCATTTGAGTCGGGGTGCGTTCGGTGAAGGTATGACCGAGGGAGAGGATACGTTCTACACCGAAGAACGCTGGCAGAACTGGCTCGACCGGGTGGCGGAAGAGGACCTGGACCCCGAGGACGAGGACTCGGCGCGCCTCCTGTTGAATCTGCAGGACGACGCCGCAATCGCCGTCGCGAAGATACTCAACGCCTACCAGGACGGCGACCTCGACGAGGAGGAGGCCGTCCGGGAACTGGAGGAGGTCCGCGAGATCGTCCTCGCGGAGGTCGACTTCGACGACGAGGAGAAGCGGATGCTCGTCGACGGCGTCCAGACGAGTCTCGTCTGCGTCTTCTACGCCGCCGAGGAGTACGTCCACGCCGGGGCGGCCGAGGAGGCGAGCGTCGCGGAGTACGTCCACGCCGCGGCCGACGCCGAAGCCGAAGAGGACGTCGACGCCGCGCTGGGCTACCTCGTGCAGGCCGGCACCCGCATCGTCGACGGCGACGAACTCGACATCGAACTGGTGGACGAACTCGAATACGGCCTGGTCTCGGAGTGGGTCAACGGCCTCGACAGCCTCCAGAGCGCGATGAGCGACCCGGAAGTCGTCGAAGAGGACGAGTAACCGCCACTCGGGAGAGACTCCCCACCTCTCTCTGCTACTCGACCGCCACGAAGTAGGTATCGGTCGTGCCGTCGGCGAACTGGACGGAGAGGATGAAGAAGTCGCCGCGGACTTTCATCTTCTTGTTCGAGGACGAGAAGATGGTGAAGACGTCCTCGGTACCCGAGACCGTGATGTTCGTGTTTAGCTTCGTCATCAGTCCGCCGACATCGAGTTCCTGATTCGAACTGCCACCCGAGATGGTTTCGAGTCGCCAGGTGTCCGCGACGGGGTCGCCCTGGTCGGGATAGTAGAACGAGACTCGGGCGTGCGTGATGGTCTTCGACCCGTTCGTGACCGAGAACGTCAACTCGGCCTCCGCCTGTTTTCCGGTCTCGGCCTCCGCCTGTTTTCCGGTCGCGGAATCGAGCACCATCTCGTTTTCCCCCGCCGGATTGATTTCGCTGTTGTCGTCGCCCCCGCCCGCGCCGAGGCCCTCCGAGTCCAGCACCGTCAGTTCGAACGTCGTCGTCTCGTAGCTCTCGTTCGCGCCGTTGCCGTTGTAATCGCGCCACGCTTCGACGGTGGCGGTCCCCGTGTAGCCGCCGTCGGGCGTGAACGTGACGCGTGCGCGTCCGTCGTCGTCCGTGCTCGCGACGGCCGGCGAGAGCGTCCCGCTCCCCGCCGTGAGCGAGAAGTTCACCGGCGCGCCGGTGACGGGGTTGTTGTACCGGTCGCGCACCTCCACGGCGAGCGTCTTGGGCGTCCCGGAGAACGCCGTCTCGTTGTCGGTCACGCCGAGGAGATACGTCGGTCCGGGCGACGGCACCTCGCTCGCGTCCGACCCCGCGCGCAGTTCGACGGCGGCGAGGCGGAGTTCGTACTGCCGCGACCCGTTGAAGGTAATCGTCGCCGACCCGTTTCCGTGGGGCGTCGCGGCGACGACGTTCGGGTTGCCGTCGACCAGTCGCTGGCCGACCCGGGCGTTCCACGCGGTGGCGTTGGGCGTCGTCGGGACGGTGAGGGTGAAGTTCCCGCCGTCGCCCGTAATCGTCACCGTCCGGGTCGACGCCGACACCGGCTCGGCGGTGACGGGCGTGACGTAGCCCGCGGTGCTCGTGTCGCCGCGGAGGGTAACGACGGTGATGCGGTTCCCCGAAATCAGGGTCTGGCTGGTCAGCGGGACGACCGCCTCGCCCGGCGTCCGGTACGCGCCCGACCCCGTGAGGACGACGGGAGGTGCGTCGAAGTGGTTGTAGTCCGGGGAGAACCGCACGCGCTTGGCCTCGTACTGCTGATTCGCGCCGACGGCGCGCCAGAACTCGCGGACGTTCGTCGGCTCGCTCCCGATGGCGCGGACGTTCCTGAGCGTCACGTTCGCCGCGTCCTCGGTGCCGATGGACCCGGTCGGCGGCGGCGCGTTGACGAAGACGGTCCGCGAGGGGTAGCGCGCGCCCGTCAGGACGGTCGTCCCGGTTTCGACGTTCCGCGTGGCCGACGTCATCACGTCGTTCCGGAGCGAGAGCAGGTCCTTCGTCGCCTCCTGGTAGGCCTCGTACTCGACGCGTGCGTTCTGCTGGGGGACGACCGTCGCCTGGTAGATCGAGAGGCCGACGATGAGGATGCCAAAGAGGAGAATCGCCCCGATCTGGACGGCCTGTCCACGGTCGTCTGCCCGGAGTCCCATTGTGGGGAGGTAGTCGGGCCGAGAGTAAAGGTCTTGTTGCACCCTCGTCCGAACGGTTATTACCGTCGGGCGGGAGGACTCTCCCGTGTCGAAGCGGTTCCACGTCCGCGGGCGGTGTCGCGGCGACTCGGAAATCGTCGGGACGTTGCTCCTCACGGCGACGGTGGTGGTGCTGGTGAGCGTCGTCGGCTACTACGCCCTCTCGAACGTCGGCGGCGGCGACGCACCACCCGTTCAGGTAGCGGGCGGTGTGACCAGCGACGCGGTGACGCTCGTCCACGGCGGCGGCCGGTCCATCGACGCGTCGTCGCTCGACGTCGTCCTGCGGTTCGACGGCACCGAACGCCGCTACGACTTCGAGGCCGACGGCGACTGCGGCGACGACGACGGTCGCTTCGAACCCGGCGAGCGCTGGTCGCTCACCGAACCGCTGCCCTACGCTCCCGGCGACGTGGTCGAACTCCTCCTCGTCGACGGCGACCGTAACGCCGTGCTGTTCCGTGCGAGCGGCCGCGCGGCCACGCCGACGCCGACGCCGCCACCCGCGCCGCCCGTCTGAGAGGGGGGGGGGCGCGACGGGCGAGGGTTCCGGGATGATTCGACAGTTGACGAAATGTGCATCGACAAAAACATATATCCGCTGGGAGTAGTCCCTGGCATGACAGCCGTCGGCATCGACGCCATGGAGATCTGGACGGGGAAGCTCAAACTCGACCTCCCGGAGACGTTCGCGCAGGCGAAAGGCGAGGACCCGGAGAAGTACACGAAGGGTCTCGGCCTCGTCGCGTCGTCGTTTCCCGACACCTACGAGGACATCGTCACGATGGGGGCGAACGCGGCAAAGCGCCTGATGGACCGCAAGGGGTTGACGCCCGAAGACATCGGCCGCATCGACGTCGCGACCGAGAGCGCGTTCGACAACTCGAAGCCGGTCTCGACGTACATCGCGGGCTGTCTGGAGCAGACCTTCGACGGCGACTTCCGGCACGCCAACAAGGGCGAGCGGAAGTTCGCCTGCGTCGCCGGCACCCAGAGCATCGACGACGCGTACAACTGGATCAAGGCGGGGCGCAACCGCGGCCGGGCGGCCCTCGTGGTCGCGACGGACACCGCACTCTACGAACGCGGCGACCCGGGCGAGGCGACCCAGGGTGCGGGCGCGGTGGCGATGCTCATCACCGAGAACCCGAGCGTGGTCGAACTGTCGACGGAGCAGGGCTACGGGAGCGCTGACGAGACGGACTTCCTGAAGCCGAACCAGCAGTTCCCGAGCGTCGACGGCAAGCGCTCGATGCAGGTGTACCTCGCGCGGATGCGCGAAGCGCTGGAGGACTTCGAGAGCGTCGCCGGCGACACCCACCCCGACGACTTCGCGTACGTTCCCTTCCACACTCCGTTCCCGGGGATGGTCCGCAAGGCGGGGCTGTTCGGCTATCGTCACACGCTCCGGGGCACCGACGTCGAGGACGAACTCGCGGACGAAATCGGCCGCCAGCCCCGCGAGGAGGCGTTCGACTCCTGGGAGGCGTACGAGGAGGCTATCCGCGACTACATGGACGCGCTGAAGCGGACCGAGATGTACCGCGACTGGTACGCCCGCACCATCGAACCGACGCTCTCCATCGCCCGCGAGGTCGGCAACTGGTACACCGGGTCGGTCCACGTCGCCCGCGCCAGCGCGCTCAAATCCGCCGCCGAAACCGGGCGCGCACTCACCGGGGAGCGGTTGCTCGTGGGGTCCTACGGGTCGGGCGCACAGGCCGAGATTCACGCCGAAACCGTCGCCGACGGCTGGAAGGAGGAAATCGGAGCGCTCACGCTCGACGAGCAGTTGGCGCGCCGGTACGAGCTGAGCTTCGAGGAGTACGAGCGCGTCCACGACGTCCACAACCACGAGAAGGAGACGGAGTTTGAGGAGTTCACCCAGCCCGCCGGCGAGTTCGTCTTCACCGGATGGGGGCGAATGAGCGAGCGGAAATACGACTACGTGGAGTAGGATTCGACGGAGCCGGTACGGCGTCCGACCGTTTTCACGCCGCGAAACTACCGTCAGTAGCGCTTGAGCGAGTAGAACAGCGCCATCAGGCCGGCACCGATGAGGACGCCCTCGACGGTGTGGAGCAAGAGGAGTTCCCGACCGCCCAGATGGTAACTCCGCCGGATACCGACTTCGTACACCGCTTCGACGAGCGCGCCGGTGGTGATGAGCGCGAAGCCGGCGGCCGCCAACCGGAAGGCACGCGTGCGGGAGCGGCGATACGCCTGGTAGCTGAGAATCGTCAGGACGGCACCCGACCCGAGGACGAACAGGTTCGAGGCGATGAAGGCCCAGAACTCCGGCGGTTCAGCCACGCCGACCACCGTCCGATTCGAGCCCCTCCCAGAACGATTCGAACTTGTCGACCAGGTCGTGTCTGCGCTCGACGTCGATGGTGAAGCCGCCGTCCTCGACGGCGAACCGTACCTCGCGGAACTTCGTCTCGTAGGTCTGGTAGTGGTTGCCGTCGGCGTCCATCTGGACGTCGGCGCGCAGGAGGTCCCACGACTCCAGGACGTTCACGCGCCGGTAGACGGTCGGAAGCGAGAGGCCACACTGCTCGGCGAGTTCCTCGGCGGACATCGGCTTCGCGCTCGCTAGCACCAGGATGTCCCTCGCATGTTCGTTACCGAACACGTCGAGAACGTTCTCCGGCTCCCATTCCGTGCTCACAGGAAACTGACGGAGAGGGAGGCTGAAAATCCTTTGGCCGCGTTTTCAGCCTCCGTAACTGCACGTCGGGTTGAAACCGCCGGCGGCCCACGCTCCGACGATGTCACTTGTTAGCAAAATCAAGAGCGCCATCGGGAGCGACGAGGAGTTGGACGTTCGGACCTACGAGTGTCAGGACTGCGGTGCGACACACGACTCGGCGAAGACGCCGGACCGGGCCAGTTGTCCGGAGTGTCTCTCGAACGACGTGACTGAGATGAGGAACTGACGCACGCGACGCCACGCGACAGCGCGAACCGGGCGGATCCACGCGGGACGGGGCACTTTTCACACCGTCCGTCGAACGCAGGGGAGTGATAGTGATTACTGCAAGTCATTACCAGTGGTTCGCCGAGACGGTTCAGCGAACCATCGGTAAACAGTTACAGTAATCACTATGAGTGTTGGCCCGCCCTTCGGGCGGTCGCCGTCGCCGCGGTCGCGTGGCTGTTCGTCGCGGTGGTCGGTGGCCTGCTCGTCGTCCGCATCGGCGTGCCGGTGCCCCACCGGGTCTTCGGGGCCGTTAGGACGGTCGGTGCGCTGGTCCGGCCCGAGAGCACGCTGGGGACGGCGTTCCTGCTCGGCGGCATCCTGTTGCTCGGCGTCTTCGGGGGTCGAATCCCGAGGCCATCGTCCGCCGGGACGCCGTCCACCACGACGCCGAGGCGAGAGCCGTCAGCCGGCCGGAACCGGACGGCGACGGCGACCTCCTGAACGACGGGTGGGAACGGCGCGGGCGAACGCCGAGCGGGGCGCGACTCCCGAACGGATGGACCTCTACGTCCAGGTGAACCACGGGTCGAACGTCGCGCCGCTTTCGGCCGTCGAGCGCCGGGTCTGCTAGGGCAACTCCCGCAGGTCGGCGAGACAGTCCTCCAGCGGCCCCGTCGAGACGGCCAGCGAGAAGCCGTCGATGGTGGCGAGTTTCGGCGCGTGTTCCCACAGGTTCGCCGGGTCGAGGCCGTGGAGGACGACGGCGTTCGGCGTCGGGTCGACGACGCGGAGGGCGACCAGCGGCGACTCCCCCCGGGTGACGTCGGTGAAGACGAGCGCCCGGTTCGTGCTCTGGCCGTAGAGGCGGTAGAACTCCTCGCTGGAGAGGCGGGTGATGGCCTGGATGCTGTTGATGACGGTGTGACCGGACACCCGCTCGTCGTCGCCGCGGACGACCTCCGTCGCGTCCATGGCCTCGTAGAAGCGTTCGAGGGAGACCGACGTCGGATACTCCCGCAGGTCGTGGACGATGTCGCTCTCGAACCCGGCCGAGATGACCCGGGCGTACTGGCGGATGCGCGCGCCGCCGCGGGACTCGTCGATGTCGAGCAGCGCGCGGACGATGCGGGAGACGACGCCGATGCCGGGGCTCTCGCGCCGCCCGCTCTCGTAGTCGGAGATGACGGACGACGAGACGTCGAGGCGGTCGGCGAGTTCGGTCTGCGAGACGCCGAAGTCGGTCCGCCACTTCCGCAGGGTCGCCCCGGGGTCCTCGCTCAGCGTTATCTCGCCGGCGATGCGCCGAGCGAGGTCGTCGCGCGGTGTTTCGCTCATCTCGCTCCCCACCACCCGTCGGAGCGTTCCATGGGCGCACTGGGGCGAGACGCCGCAAAAGGCTACCGAAAGGGACGGTGTGTGAGCCGATAACGATTCAAACGAGAAGCCCACTACGGGACGATATGCCATCGACTCTCGTCCACGTGGCGGTGGGCGGCATCGTCGGTGCGGCGCTGCTGGGAGCGGCGTTCGACCGCCGTAGCATCGCCGTCGTCCTCGCGGCCGCGGCCGTCCCCGACCTCGATACCTTCACCGGCATCTACTTGCTCGGAACGCACCGAGCGCTGTTGCACACGTTCGTGGTGCCGGCGGTTCTCGGCGGCGTCCTCCTCTACGACGGCCGGATTCGGCCGCGTTCGGTCCTTCGCGCCCGGTGGGGCGACCGCGGCGTCCGCGTGGCTGGGGTGGCGGTCCTGTCGCTCCTGTTCGGCGGCATCCTGCCCGACCTGATGACCAACGGCGTGAACGTCCTCTACCCGCTCCACGACCAGTTCTACACCGTCGACGGGAAGGTGCTGCTCTCGAATCAGCGCGGCGTCGTCCAGACGTTCGTCGAGTTGTCGCCGCCCGAGAAGCCGACACAGCCCTCGACGACGGCAAACACCCACTACTGGACCGGCGTCGACGTGGCCCGCGGCGAGGAACCGGAGCACGTCGAGCGCATCTTCCCCGTCGTCCGGTCGGGCTTCCAGTTGCTCGTCGTGTTGCTGGGGGCGCTGACCGTCGGCGGCCGCCTGCTGGAGGGCGAGTGAGCGCCTCGCGACGGCGGTGGGGCAACGATTCGAACCATTCACGTCGCGGCGCGGCGACGCCCCCGCATGGACGTTCGACCCTACGAGCCGACGGACGCCGAGGCGCTCTGGGCGCTGAAGCGTGCGTTCGAACGCGGCATCGGCGCGGAGACCGGCGGCGACGAGAAGGGAGCGGTCTACGAGGCCAAACTGACCGACGAGTACCGGGCGGACTACCTCGACTGGGTCGAGCGCTGCGTCGAAGAGGAGCCGCGGTGCGTGGCCGTCGCCGACGACGGGAGCGGCCTCGAAGGCTACGTCTTCGTCCTGCCGGCGTCGATGGCGATGATTTGGGACGCGGCGGTCGTGAACGAACTGTTCGTCGCGCCGGCGTACCGCGGGACGGGCGTCGCCGACGACCTGCTGGACGCGGCGCTCGACGTCGGCCGCGACCAGGACCTGCCGCTCGACCGGGTGGTCCTCGACGTCGACGCCGAGAACGACCGCGCGCGGGCGTTCTACGAGCGCCACGGCTTCACCCACTGGGGCGAGATGGTCGCCCGCGACCTGTAGCGACTCCGCCGACGACGCCGCCGAGCGCCCCGAAGACGGCGGGGTAGGCCACGCCGGCGACGACGGCGGCGGGGAGCAGGTCGGGCCGCGCCGCCGCGTCGCCGGCGACGACGACGAACAGGAACGCGCCGACGACGGCGAGCGGGAAGTAGCCGAGCACGACGGTCGCGCCGGTCGTCGCGCCGTCACGGGCGTCGGCCGCGTCGACCCGCCAGGCGAGTCCCGCGCCCGCGGCGACGAGGAGGACGGGCGGGACGAGATGGACGGCGGGCGAGACGGCGTCGAGGCCGTCGACGAGGTCGACCGTCCGCGACGACCCGAAGGGCCCCGGAATCACCGTCTCGACGAAGTGCGCCGAGTAGAACACCCAGCCGACCAGCTTCCACGTCGACGGCTCGCCGGTGACGAACTCGACGAGTCGCCGGGCGAACGACCGCCGAAGCGGGGCGCTCGTCAGCAGGTAGGTCACCACGTACCCGAGGAGGTACGCGACGCAGCCGCCGGAGATGCCGGCGGCGACGCGGGACGCGGTGGACCGGCCGCCTCGCGTCGTCGCCGCAGTGCTGTCGGCCATACCGGCCGCGACGGCGGGAACGGGTGAGTTCTTGGTGGCAAATTGGGACGGGGCGCTGGCTCCCGCGTTCCCCGGTGCTCCGCCTCCG
This sequence comes from Haloferacaceae archaeon, assembly GCA_042216495.1. GTDB lineage: Archaea > Halobacteriota > Halobacteria > Halobacteriales > Haloferacaceae > Salinirarus. The sequence goes on along the minus strand of JBDGTU010000051.1, from coordinate 7,433 downwards.
CAACCACTAAACACGTCTCGCGCCTTCCTCCGGTAATGACCGACTGGACCGAACGGTACCGGCCGTCGACGCTGTCGGCGGTCCGGGGGAACGACAAGGCCCGCGACGCCCTGCAGGAGTGGGCGGAGACGTGGGACGACCACCGCGAGGCCGTCGTCATCTACGGGAGCCCCGGCGTCGGCAAGACGTCGGCCGCACACGCCCTCGCCGCCGACATGGGGTGGGAGACGGTCGAACTCAACGCCTCGGACCAGCGCACCGCGGACGTCATCGAACGCTACGCCGGGCGGGCGGCAAAGAACACGACGCTGGCCGGCGCGTCGGGCGGGACGAGCGGGCGGCAGCTCGTCGTCCTCGACGAGGCGGACAACGTCCACGGCAACTACGACCGGGGCGGGGCGAGCGCCATCACGAAACTGGTGAAGGAGGCCGACCAGCCGATGGTGCTCATCGCCAACGACTACTACGACATGAGTCGCGGCCTGCGCGACGCCTGTCGAGACATCGAGTTCCGCGACGTCTCCGCGCGCTCGATTGTGCCGGTCCTCCGTGACATCTGCCGGCGCGAGGACGTCGAATTCGACGAGGAGGCCCTGCAAGCCATCGCCGAGGCCAACGACGGCGACCTGCGGTCGGCCGTCAACGACCTGCAGGCGGCCGCCGAGGAGGACGGACGCCTCACCACCGAAGACGTGCTGGACGGCGACAGGGACCGGAGCCTCGGGGTGTTCCCCTTCCTCGACGCCGTCCTGAAAGAGGAGTCGCCCGAGGCGGCCCTCCAGTCCGCCTACCGGGTGGACGAGACGCCGGACGACCTGACGAAGTGGGTCGCGGAGAACGTCCCGAAAGTGTACGAGGGCGAGGAACTCGCCCGCGCCTACGAGTTTCTCGCGAACGCCGACCGGTGGCTCGGCCGGGTCCGCGCGACCCAGGAGTACGGCTACTGGCGCTACGCGACGGACAACCTCGCGGCGGGCGTCGCCGCCGCGCGCGACGACGCCAAGGGCGGGTGGACGCGATTCGCACGCCCGCAGTTCTGGCCGTCCTCGGACGCGACGGCCGACGAGGTGGTGCGGAAGGTGGCCGAGAACGCCGGCACCAGCATGGCGACGGCGCGGCGCGAACTGCTCCCCTACCTCGCCGCGATGACCCACCACTGCAAGCCCCGGGAGTTGACCGTCGCGATGGCCGCCTACTACGACTTCGAGGAGGGCCACGTCGCGTTCGTCACGGGGAGCGGCGAGACGACGAACAAGGTCCAGTCCATCGTCGAGGACGCCCAGGCGTTGCGCGACGAGGCCATGGAGGACCACTCCGGCGCGTTCGGCGGCGTTCCGGCGGACGAATCGGTCGACGCCGAGGCGACCGACGAAGCGACGACGGACGAGGCGACGGCCGCCGACGAACTGGCCGCGGCAGCGAGCGGCGGCGATGCCAGCGACGGTGACGACGCCGATGACGACGGTCAGGCCGGCCTGTCGGACTTCCTGTGACCCCGGGGCACGCTTTTTGTCCCCGCCCTCGTGAGGATGGCCATGCGCGCCGTAGTACTGGAGGAGTACGGAGAGCCGTTACAACTGACCGACGTCGCCCCGCCGACGGTCGAACCGCACGGCGTGGTCGTCGAGGTGGAGGCGTGTGGCATCTGCCGGAGCGACTGGCACGCCTGGCAGGGCCACGGCGAGTGGGTCGGGGACAGAGTACCGCGGGGGCAGATTCTCGGCCACGAACCCGCGGGCCACGTCGTCGAGGTTGGCGAGCGGGTCGACCGGCTCTCGGAGGGCGACCGGGTCGCCGTCCCGTTCAACCTCGGCGACGGCTCCTGCCCCCAGTGTCTCAGCGGCCACGGCAACGTCTGCGAGGACGGCTACGCGCTCGGCTTCCAGCCGTCCGCACCGGGCGCGTTCGCCGAGCGCGTCCACGTCCCGCACGCCGACTACAACGCGATGCCCCTCCCGGAGGACGTCTCGGTGCGCGACATGGCCGCCCTGGGCTGTCGGTTCATGACCGCGTTCCACGCCCTGACCGACCGGGGCGACGTCGGCGCGGGCGACTGGGTGGCCGTCCACGGCTGTGGCGGCGTCGGCCTCTCGGCGGTCCACGTCGCCGACGCCCTCGGCGCGCGGGTCGTCGCCGTCGACGTCCGCGAGGCGGCGCTCGACCTGGCGACCGACCTCGGCGCGGACGCCGTCGTGGACGCCGAGGGCGCGTCCGGGCGCGAGGTGACGGGCGAGATTCGGTCGACGACCGGCGGCGGCGCGCACGTCTCGGTCGACGCCCTCGGCATCGCCGAGACCTGCACGAACTCGGTGTTCAGCCTCCGGCGACGGGGGACTCACGTCCAGGTGGGACTCACCACCGAAGAGGAGGAAGGCGAGGTGTCGCTCCCGGTCGAGCGGATGGCGATGATGGAGGCGGACTTCCGCGGCGCTCGCGGGATGCCGCCGACGCGGTACGACGAACTGCTCGGCCTCCTGCAGTCCGGCGAAATCGACCCCGGGAAACTCGTCCGTCGCGAGGTGGCACTGGCGGACGTCCCCGAGCGCCTCGCCGCGATGACGGAGTACGAGACGACGGGCGTCGAAGTCGTGACGGAGTTTTAGAGCAGTTTCGAGAGGAACTGCTCGCCGCGTTCGGTCCGTGGGTTCTCGAAGAACTCCTCGGGCGACCCCGTCTCGACGATGCGGCCGTCGGCCATGAGGACGATGCGGTCGCCCACCTCGCGGGCGAAGCCCATCTCGTGGGTGACGACCATCATCGTCATGCCTTCCGCGGCCAGGTCGTGCATGACCGAAAGCACCTCGCCGACGAGTTCGGGGTCGAGCGCGCTCGTCACCTCGTCGAACAGCATGACGTGCGGGTCCATCGCCAGCGCGCGGGCGATGGCGACCCGCTGTTGCTGGCCGCCCGAGAGCTGATTCGGGTAGGAGTCGGCCTGTTTCGCCAGTCCGACGCGGTCGAGCAGGTCACGCGCCCGCTGTCTGGCTTCCTTTCTCCTCACGCCCCGCACCTTCACCGGCGCGAGCGTGACGTTCTCCAGCGCGGTCTTGTGCGGGAAGAGGTTGAACGACTGGAACACCATCCCGATGCGCTGGCGCAGGCGGTTGACGTCGGCGTCCGGCGCGGAGATGGCCTGGCCGTCGAGGCGAATCTCGCCCGACTGAATCTCCTCCAGGCGGTTCGCACACCGCAGGAGCGTCGACTTCCCCGAGCCCGACGGTCCGATGACGACCAGCACCTCCCGTTCGTCGACCGAGAGGTCGATGTCCTTGAGGACGTGCGTCTCGCCGAAGTACTTGTTCACGTCCTCGAACTCGACGAGGGGGCCGGTCATCGGCTCCCGCTCCCCCACTCGGCGCGGGACTCCATGTAGCGGACGAGCTTTCCGAGGGGCAGGGTGATGCCGAGGTAGGCGACGGCGACGAGGATGATGGGCGACCAGGGGTCGAAGAAAGTGCTGTTGACGTTCCGGAAGACGTGGATGAGTTCGGGGAACGCGATGACCGTCAGCAGCGAGGTGTCCTTCACGAGGATGACCTGGTCGTTGCCGAGGGCCGCCAGCGCGTTGCGCCACGCCTGCGGGAGGATGACCTCGCGCATCGACTGCACGTAGGACATCCCGAGCGACCGGGCGGCCTCCATCTGGCCGTCGGGGACGGCATTGATGCCGCCGCGGATGGCCTCGCCGCCGTACGCGGCGTGGTTGAGCGTCAGGCCGATGACGGCCGCCGGGAAGCGCCAGTCCTCGAAGAGAAAGCCCGCGCCGCCGAACAGCCGCGGGATGCCGATGTAGATGACGAGCAACTGGAACAGCAGCGGCGTCCCACGGAAGAACTCGACGTAGCCGGTGGCGATGGAGTGGGTGAACCGGGTGTTCGAGACGCGCCCGAAGCCGACGAGGACGGCCCCGACGAGCGAGAGCGCGCCGCTGATGACGACTATCTGCAGGACCCGGAGGTACGCGTCGACGAACCGGGGGAAGATCTGCACCATCAACTGGGGGTCGGCCATCTGGTAGACCCGCGTCAGCAGGTAGCCGACGACGAGCGTGAAGGCGGCCGCGAACCCGACGCCCACCCACTTCAGCGTCGTGTCGTTCAGCACCGAGTTCCCGGTGGACGCGGACGCGGCCGACGAGTCCTCGGAGTAGGATTCAGCCATTGTCACGTAGTAACACAGCGTAGATGTTGCGGTCGGGGATTAGCCCGCGAAGTACTCGCCGTAGATGTCGTCGTAGGTGCCGTTCTCCTTGATGGTCGCCAGGGCCTCGTTGACCTTCTTGCGGAAGGCGTCGTCGTCCTTGCGGAAGGCGATGCCGTACTCCTCGACCGTCAGCGTGAGGTACGGCGGGGCGTCCTTGCCCTGGTCGGCCGCCGCGCCCTCGCCCTCGACGAAGCGAACCTTGTCGGGCACCTTGTCGACGAAGCCGGCGTTGACGGTGTTGTCGTTGATGACCGCCGACACCTGGTTGTTGAGGAGGGCGTCGAACGCGCCGTTGATCTGGTCGTAGCTCTCGATGGAGAGGTCGCCGCCGAACTCCGCTTTGAGTTGCTCGGCCGCGCCCTCGCCGGTCGTCCCCTTCTGGACGCCGACGTCGGCTCCCTTGAGGTCCTGCTTCGACGTGATGTCGCTGTCCTGAAGGACCACGATGGTCTGGTAGGCCGTGAAGTAGGGATCGGAGAAGTCCACCTTCTCCGCGCGTTCGGGCTTGATGGTCATCGCGCTCATGATGAGACGGAAGTTGCCGTTGTTGAGCGAGCCGATGATGGTGTCGAACGCCGTCGCCTGGAACTCGTGTTCGATGCCGAGCTGGTCCCCGAAGACGGCCTGCGCGATGTCGACGTCGAAGCCGACCAAATTGTCGTTCTCGTCGCGGTACTCGAAGGGCGGATACGGGATGTCCGAGCCGATGACGATGCTCTCGGGCGTGTCGTCGCCGCTCTCGGTCGATGTACTCCCGTCGTTTCCACCGTCACTGCCGCCGTTACTTCCCTCGCCGCCGTCCCCGGAGCCACCGCCGCCGAGACAGCCAGCGAGCGTCAGGCCAGCGACCCCAGCTACGCCGCTTTTCAAGTACGTCCGTCTATCCATAGGTGAGGAGTGGTGTCCCGGGGATTATAACGCTTTGTAGTTTCGATTCCGCAGGTAGAGACACCAGAGTCTCGCGTTATGCCAGAATTTCACACTCGGTCAGTCGCCGTGGACGCGGGACCACCGGAGGAAGCGTCGGTCCGACCGACGAGCCACGTCGCCGCCGCGAGCGCCACGCCCGCGAGGACGAACAGGCCGGCGTTCACCAGTCGGACCGTCGGCGTGTAGTAGACCAGGTCACGACCGAGCAGCATGCCGGCGAACACGAGAACGAGGGCGCTCGTCGAGAGGTACCGCGGGAGCGGCGACGGCGACGCACCGAGCCAGCGGATGGCGGCGATGAGCGTGGCAAACAGCGTGAGCGACGTGCCGTAGTAGGCGGCCTGGGCGGCGGGGGTGTATCCCGGGACGGGAACGACGCGGCTGAAGAGGACGCTGACGACGAGTGCGACCAGCCCCACCGCGAGCGCTCGTCGCGCTCGGACGAGCGGGGGGTCGGAGAAGCGCCTTTCGCTGGCGTAGAGCGTCGTCAGCACCAGCAGCGAGAAGATCGCCAGCGCGACGACGAGGTGCGCGCCCTGGGTGGGCGGGGAGTACCCCGACGGGAACATCCCGCTGAGCGTGACGGTGACCGCGCCGATGCTAATCTGCAAGGGGAGGAGGAAGACGGCCAGCGTCGCCGTCGCTCGCGTCCGGGTGTCGGGGCGTCGCCACGCCCACAGGGCCGTCCCGACGATGAAAAAGCCGGTGACCATCGCCACCAGGCGGTGGAACCACTCGATGAAGCTCGGAATCGTCTGGGGGAGGAGGCCGCCGTCACAGAGGGGCCACTGGGCCGAACAGGCCAGTCCGGACCCCGTCGCGGCGGTGTAGATGCCGAGCATGACGAGCGTGAGCGTCAGCCCCGTCGTGAAGGCGGCAAACCGGGGAAACGAGAGCGCGGACCGCAGTCGGGAGCGGCTCATAGTCGCGGTTCGGCACCGCGCGTACTTAGACCTGTCCGAACCGCGGCGTCGAACGCCCGTTTCAAGTCGGTGGCCACGCATCGCCCGCTATGGACGCGACGGAACTCGACCGACGGGCCGACCGTCTCGACGACTACCTCGACGACGCCGGCCTCGAAGCGGTGTGGTTCGGGCGGCCGGAAGCGGTCGCGTGGGCGACCGGCGGGTCGGTGGCGACCGACCGAGCGGCGCGGGTCGGCGACGCCGTCGTCGGCTACGACGGGTCGTTCACCGCCGTCTCGACGAACGCCGAAGCCGACCGACTGCGGGCGGAGGAACTCCCCGAGCGGATTTCCGTCGAGACGGTCGAGTGGCACGCGGCGTCCCTCGCCGAGGTGATAGCCGAGCGGTCACCGACGCCCGCGGCCGCCGACGTCGACGTCCCCGGCCTCGAACGGGTCGACGCGTCCCAGCTACGACTGCCACTGACCGACGGCGAGGTCGACCGGTACCGCGCACTCGGGCGCGACGCCGCCGAAGCGGTCGAACGGGCCTGCCGCGCGGTCGACCCGGACGACACCGAACGGGACCTCGCCTTCGGCGTCCGGACCCTTCTCGCCGAACGCGACGTCGCGGCGCCGACGATTCTCGTCGGGGGCGAACGCCGCGCGCAACGGTACCGGTCGCCGACGCCCACCGGCGAACGGGTCGAGGGGTACGCCCGCGTCACCGTCGTCGCCGAACGCGACGGCCTCCACGCACCACTCACCCGGCACGTCGCATTCGACCCGCCGGATTCGCTCGCGGACGACCTGACGCGCGCGGCACAGCTCGAAGTGAGCGCGCTGGGGGCGACGCGGGCCGTCGGCCGTTTCGGCGGTGACGTGGGGAGCGTCTTCGACGGCGTCGAAGCCACCTACGAGTTCCTCGACGACGGGGACGGCTGGCGCGAGGGCCCGGTCGGCGGCGCGACGGGCTACCTCGCGGCGGAGTGGACCGCGCGGCCGGACTCCGACGCGCCCGTGCAGTCGCCCGTCGCCTGCGCGTTCGGCCCCGTCGTCGGTGGTGCGCGGAGTCAGGACACCGTCCTCGTCGCCGACGAGGGGTTCGAGGTGCTGACGAGGACGGGCGAGTGGCCGACGAGCCCCGTCGTCTCGTGGGACTACGACGCCGCCATCCCGCGACACCGGGTGCTGCTCGTCGAGTGATTCCGGGGATAATTCGACGATTGACGATTTTAACAATCGACAGATACGGATAGCTTTTTGCTTGCGCCCAATGTGGACGCGTTCATGGGACTCGACGACGACGCGCGGGAGTATCACCGCACGGACCCGCCGGGAAAGATAGAGATTTCGACGACGAAGCCGACGAACACGCAGCGGGACCTGAGCCTGG
>JBDGTU010000041.1:0-37403 GCA_042216495.1 Haloferacaceae archaeon | reverse complement strand
GTTGATCTCTTCGCCCGATTCGTTCAGGATGAGTGCTGCGTAAACGTATTCCATGAGTTGTCTCCGTTGTTAGCCGAACATCGCGCCGAGGCCCTCGGCACCGTCGCCGTCGTCGTCTTCGTCGTCGTCTTCGACGTCGGCGTCGGCTTCCGCTTCGGCCTCGGCAGGTTCTTCGTCGTCCGATTCTTCGGGCTCCTCCGCCTCGGTGGCCGCCGGCGCTTCCACGCCGCGAAGCTCCTCGGGGAGGGCCTCTTCGTCCTCGACCCGTGCGGCGAGTGCGCGCACCTGGGCGTCCGCTCGCGCCACGAGGTCGGGCACGAACGCCTCGTCCTCGATGGCGGCGAACAGGCCCACGGCCTTCGCGTCGCCGGCCGCCTGCGCGACGAGCGTCGAGACGGTCCTGGTCGTCGGATAGGCCGAGTTGACCGAGAGGTTCCGCGCGGCCGCCGCGGCCGACTCGATGTCGGCGCGGTAGTCGTCGACGTCGATGGCGAGTTCTTCGGGTTCGAAGAGCACGCCCTCGGAGTAGACCGAGCGCAGGTCGAGGCCGACTTCCTTGGGCTCGATGCCGAGTTCGCCGAGGACGTTCGAGAGTTCCTCGCTCACTTCCTCGCCGGCTTCGAGCACCTTGCTGTCCTCGGTGACCTTGATGGACCCCTCCATGATGCGGGCGGACGCGCCCACCTGCTGGAGTTCGCCCACGAACGGACCGGGGTCGATGCCGGTGTCACCCTCGGGGATGACGATGTCGTTGGGGGCGACTTCGCCCGCGTTGATGGGGGCGGGGGTCTTCGAGGCTTCGAGTTCCTTGTACAGGCCGAACGGATTGTCGTTCGTGCCGATGAGCGCCACCTGCCCCGAGACGAACTCGGTGAGCTGTTCGTGGCCCTCGTCCACTTCTTCGAGCGCGCGGCGCACGAGCGTGTTGCGGCTCATGCGGACCTCGGCGCTGCCGTGCAGTTCCCGGCGCATGTCCTGTAGCTGGCGGGACGGGATGCCGGCGACGCCGACGACGCCGACGCTCGCGTACCGCTCGACGAAGTCGACGAGTTCGTCGACCTCCTCGCGTTTCCACTCCGGGATGGTCTCCGTGCGGCGGGCCGCCTGGGCTTCGCTCATGCGGGCACCTCCACGGAGGGACCCATCGTCGTCTTCACGAACATGGAGTCGATGTTGAGCGGGCCCTTCTCGAGGTTCGCCTCGAGACGACGCACGATGACGTCGACGTTGTCGGCGATGTCCTCGGCGGACATGTCCTCCGCGCCGACGCGCGTGTGGAACGTCCGGCGGTCGCGGCTCCGCAACTGGACCGTGTTCTTCATCCGGCTGACCGTCTCGACGACGTCGTCGTCGGGCTGGAGCGGCGTCGGCATCTTGCCGCGCGGGCCCAGCACGGTCCCGAGGTAGCGACCGATGTCTTGCATCATCGGTGCCTCGGCGACGAAGAAGTCGGTCTCGTCGGCGAGGTCCTTCGCCGCGTCGGTGTCGTCACCGAGTTCTTCGAGTTCGTCCGGGCCGAGGACGTCGTCGGCGACGTCTTCGGCACGGAGTGCGGTTTCACCGGTCGCAAACACCACGATGTGTGTTTCCTGGCCGGTGCCGGACGGGAGCACGATGCTCTCGTCGACACGATTCGACGGGTCGTTGAGATCGAGATCGCGCAGATTGATGGCGAGGTCCACCGTCTCGCGGAAGTTCCGCGGCGGCGACTCGTCGAGTGCGCGAGATACTGCTTCCTCTATTGTGTCTGCCATTATTCACCTCCGTAGTACGCAGGAACGCTCCTACGGGTCAGTGAAACAGGCGTGTGCCTGCCTCATCGGAACGAGGGCGATGGCGGACTTAAAGCCGTCGAACCGTCGTTCGTCCCGTCGTCCGCGCGAGCGGTCGCTCCGGTCACGCGCGAACCGTCTCCTCCCGGCCGTCCACGTAGTGGATGCGGTCCGGCGGAAACGTGAGCCACGTCTGGTCGTCGACGGCGGGGGCGACGTCGACGAACGCCTCGATCTCCTCGCCGTCGACGGTCAGGGTCAGTCGGTTGGTCGCGTCCTCCCGAACGACCCGTTCGACGGTCGCCCGAACGTCGCCGCTGTCACCGACCTCCACCGCTTCCGGCCGGATGGCAATCGCGCCGTTCGCGGCGGCATCGAGCGCGTCCCTGATCGACGGCGTCGCCGCGAGGTTGACGTAGTTCGACCCGGTGAAGCGGGCGACCATCGCCGACGTCGGGCGCTCGAAGATCTCCTCGGGCGTGCCGAGCTGGACGATTCGGCCGTCGTCCATCACCGCGATACGGTCCGCGAGTGCTCGGGCGGTCGTCCGGTTGTGAGTGACGTAGACTGCGGTGGCGTCGGTCAGCACGTCCGCGAGGTCGTCACGGAGGTCCTGCCGGGTGGGGACGTCGAGCGCAGCTAGCGGTTCGTCGAGCAGCATCACCTCCGGTCTGACCGCGAGCGCCCGTGCCAATGCGACGCGCTGTTTTTCGCCCCCCGAGAGCGTCGGCGGATAGCGGTCGAGCAGGTCGGCGACGCCGAGTTCCGCGAGCAGGTCGTTCGGGTCCCGCGTCTCGTCGTGATAGCGGCTCCCATAGTCGACGTTCTCCCGGACGGTCATGTGCGGGAACAGCGCGTAGTCCTGGAAGACGAAGCCGAAGTCGCGCTGTTCGGGCGGCGAATCGCTCACCGCTCGACCGTCGAGCGAGACCGTTCCGTCGTGGGGGTGAAAGCCCGCCACGGTCTCCAACAGCAGCGTCTTGCCGCTCCCGCTCGGTCCGAGCACGACCAGGCTCTCGCCGCGTTCGACGTCGAACGCGGCGTCGACGTGGAAGGTGTCCGCTCCGTCGGCGGTGAACGTCGCAGAGACGTCGGCGTGGAGGCTCATCAGACGACCCCTCCGGTCGTCGTGCTATCGCCGGTGAGATAGCGAATGATAAGGAAGATGATTCCGGACACCGCGAGCAACAGGAACGCCACTGCCCCGCTCTCTGCGAGGCCGCCCTGCAGGTACGTGTTGTAGACGAACACTGGCGCGTGCTGGGCGGTCACCTTCTCGCCCGCCGGCAGGTAGAAAAAGGAGACGCTGTACGCGACGACCGCGACCGCGCCGAACTCCGAGACGGCTCGCGCCCACGCGAGGACTCCGCCGGTGACGATTCCCCGCACGGCGAGCGGGCCGGTCACCCGACGGAACGTCTCCCAGCGATTTGCGCCGTGGATGCGTGAGGCGTACTCGAGCCGTTCGTCGATGGCTTCGAAGGCTTCCCGTGCGGCGTTGACCGCGTAGGGTGCGCTCACGAACGCCATCGCCAGCACCATCCCGACCATGGTCCCCAGGATGGAGGCGTTCGGAAACGCGCCGCCCTTGCCGAAGCCGAAGAGAATGAGAATGCCGGCCACGCTGTGAGGTACGACCAGAGGGAGGTCGACCAGGCTCTCGACGAGCGGCTGGCCGACGAAGCCCTCCGAGAGCAGATGCGCGAGCGGGACGCCGAAGACGAGGCTGGCGAGCGCGGCCAACAGCGGGCCGTATATCCCGAGATAGAGCATCCGGTGGACGTCGGAGTTGAACGCTTTCTGGACGATCAACGAGGGCGACTGTCGGGCGACGAACAGGAAGAGCGGCAGGGCGAGTGCGATCATCAGGATGCTCCCCAACGTCGCCGACGCGACCACGAACGAGTCGTCCTGGAGCACGTACGCCGTGACCGCCGTACTCCCGACCATGAAGAAGGCGTACCACGTCGGTCGGCCGGCGGTGTACGCGGTCGCGAACGCCAGTAGCTGCATCGCGACGAACGCGACCGCGAGCGTCCCACGCCCGATTCCGTCCAGGGAACGTCGCGTTTCAGTTCTCGTTGCCATCTCTGTCGTTGTTCACGTTCGGGAGCATATGTATGTCGGACCCTCTCTACAGTTCGAGTGGACCGAGGTTGTTCTTCGCGGATGCCACTTCCATCACCCGGTCGGGTACGGCGTCCTGCCCGCTCTTGGGGACCACGATGGGGTCGACCGGGACGAGCCCCTGTTCTTCGAGAATCGTCCGCCCGGGGTCGGTGGCGAAGTACTCGACCCACTGCGCCCCGCGACCGGGGTGTTCGGCGACGCTCGGGACGGTGATGCCGTAGGCGATGGGTGCGCCGGTGAACGTCCCGCTGTCGGTATCGACTTTCGCCTTGGCGTAGTGTTCGGCGTACTTGCTCGTCGCCTTCGAGAGGTCGACCTGCGGCTGGAGGTCGACGTACGGCATGTCCGCCGTACTGGAGATGGACTGGTAGTAGAACGCGTAGTCCAGCGAGCCGGACTGCAGTTGTCCCTTGAGTTTTGTCTCCGTCCCCGTCGGCACCGTCGAGTTCTCGCGTATCTTCTGGAACGTGGAGTCGTCGTAGAGTTTCTCGCCCTCGAACTCGAATTTACCCAACTGCTGGCTCATCACCGCTCGGTAGCCCCCCGGGTCGACGGCAGGGTCGCCGTGACCGATGGTCACGTCGTCGCGCGAGAGCACCTCCCACCAGTTGTCCCTCGATATCTCGTCGGCCCCCGGCGAGTCCTCGCGGTACTGGAGGGACATCGAGTTCGTCGTGAAGATGGCGTACCAGTCGCCGTAGTCCGGGAGGACGCGGTTGCGGATGAGCCGGAAGTCCGAGACGCCGAGGACGTCCGCGCTCCGCCCCTGTTGGACGATTTTCTGCGTCGAGGCGACCGAGCCCTTCGCCTCGCGCGTGACGTCGACGCCGTACTCCTCCTCGAACTTCGGCTCGGCGGCGCTGAACGGCGGAGCCAGACTCCCGGCGTGGAAGATGGTCATCGAATCCGCCATCGGCGTCTCCGTCGGCGAACTCGTCTCCGTCGACGTGTCGGTGTCACTTCCGCTCGACCCGCCGGAACTACCGCCGCCCGACCCGCCGGAACTACCGCCGCCCGATCCGCCGGAACTACCGCCGCCTCCCGAACAGCCGGCGAGTCCCGCCAGCCCGAGCGCTCCTGCGCCCTGGAGGAACTGCCGCCGTGAGCTACCGGCGACCACGCGCTTCCAATGTTCGTACTGCTCGCGTCGTCGTTGTTTCATAGTTGGCATAACAGGGTTGTTCTGCGCTCGACATAACCTCTTTGGTCGTCCCCCTCGTCAGCTGTCATATGGAACTGACGGCCGAGTTCGACGCCCGACTGGGACACGGTGACGTCACCGTCACCGACCGGGACGTCGAGTTGCTCCGGGCCATCGACGAACACGACTCGCTCAACGCGGCAGCGACGGCGCTCGGCCGGTCGTATTCGCGCGCCCAGCAGCGCGTCGTGGAACTGGAGGGGGCGTTCGGCGACCTCGTCGACCGCCGCCGCGGCGGGTCGGGCGGCGGCGGGAGCGAACTCACCGACGGCGCGCGCGCCCTCCTCGAACGCTACGACCGCCTCCGCGCGGAGTTCTCGGGGGTCACCGACGTCGACGAAACCGTCCTCACCGGGACGGTGTGGGGTCGCGACGGCGAACTCGCCACCGTCGGGACGGCGGCGGGGCTCCTCCGGGCACTGGTTCCGGAGGGGGGCACTCGGATTCGCCTCACTATCCGCGCCGACGCGGTGACGCTCCACGCGCCGGACGACGCGCCGCCGGGCGACCGGACGAGCGCCCGCAACCGACTCGAAGGGCACGTCACCGAAGTGGACCGGGGCGAGGCGGTGGCTCGCGTCGCCGTCGACGTCGGCGGCACGACGGACGTGACCGCGCTCGTCACTCTCGACAGCGTCCGTACCCTCGCGCTCGAACCCGGCACGTCGGTCGTCGTCTCGTTCAAGGCGACGGCGACGCGGGGCGTCCCCGTCTCGTCGTAGCTACAGCCGTCGTTTCAGCCAGGACAAGAACTAATGTCTGCCCCCTCCGGGTGTCGGATATGTCCGAAAGTCCCCGCACGGGCGACGAGTCCGGCTGTCCGAAGTGTGGTCACACCGACGCCGAGGTCGGGAGCATCTCGACGACGGGCAGCGGCCTGAGCAAGATGTTCGACATCCAGACCAACAAGTTCAGCACCGTCACGTGTACCAACTGCGGCTTCACCGAACTCTACGCCGACGTCGGCTCCTCGGGGAGCGACCTCGTGGACGTCTTCTTCGGGTGATGGCCGCGGCGCTGCTGATGGTCGTCTTCCTCCTGTTCGCCATCGCCGCGCCGCTCGCCCTCTACGCGTTGGTTCGAGCGGAGGCGGACCGGAGCGACCGGATGGACCGGCGGGCGGCCGAACACGCCGCCAGGCGGGACGACGACGAGCGCTGAGACGGACCGTCGTACGTCACTTGCGGCTATCGTCGGTCCCCGCTACCTACTGCTACCACTCGACGTCCTCGGTCCGGTTCGTCTCTCTGAGGACGAACGGCCCGATTGCGAGCGTCCGCTGTGCGACGGTCACGATGCGGAGCACGTACGCGAGGAGGAGGAAGAAGGGAACCAGCGCCACCGTCGTCGCGGCGCTCACGACCCATACGAGGTTGTCGACGCCGAGCGTCGCCCCCGTCACCGTCGCCGAGTCGTCGAGGTAGAGGACGCCCGCCATCGAGACGAACAGCGCGGGTACCGCCGCGTACAGCATCGCCCGCGAGAGGTTCGTCAGTTCCCACTCGAAGTAGAGCGTCTTGACGTGTTCGCGCGCGAGGCCGAACGTCGAGAGGACGTCGGTCAGGTCGTCGAAGGCGTCCCGCGCCTCGTCGGTCAGCGCGTCGGCGTGTTCGTTGCGGAGGCGACGCGACTCGTACAGCTTCCACGAGTAGTTGAAGTCGAGGGCCGTGAACAGCACCTCGAACGTGCCGAACTGGGCGTCGTCGAGGCCGGCACTCACGCGGTCGGCGTTCTCGGTGAGCGCGTCCACGTAGTCGTCGACGCGGCGACGCAGGTCGTCGTCCCGGCTCTCGGCGACGGCGTCCGCGAGCGTATCCGCCCGTTTCTCGGCCACGTCGAGGATGGCTCGCAGGAACCCCGCCGGCTCCGGCGGGCTAATCGGCGCGTCCAGCGACTCCTCGACGTCGCGGCGGAATTCGAGTGCGCCCTCCATGCGCTCTCGCTGGTCGTCGACGGCCCCGAGTTCCTGTGACAGCACCAGTTGCGTGATGGTGACGACTAGGGTGACGCCGGTGACGATGGCGGTGACGAGCGCTTGGAACAGCGTCTCGACGGGGTCGGAGGCCGCCACGGCGTTCCGGAGGCCGACCGGGTCGAGGTAGCCGAGGCCGAGTAGCACCAGGAACGTCGCGCCCGCGAGCGCCGCGGTGAGATACCGGCGCTCGACGTAGAGCAGCAGCCAGAACTTCGTCCGACTCCCCGGCGCACGGCCGCGCATCGTGTCCGCCGCCTCGTCCATGGCGGTGCGACGGGCGTGACGGTGAAAAACGCTGGTGTGCTATTCGGGACCGACGGCGAGGACGGGCACGTCGACGGTCCGAATCGTGTTCGCCGCGACGCTCCCGAGGAGCATCCGGTCGAGGCCGGTTCGCCCGTGGGTACCCATGGCGACCAGGTCGACGTCGTTCGTCTCGACGTACTCCCGAACGACCTCGTGAGGCGTCCCCGGGCAGACGCGAGTCGCGACGTCGAGGCCGACCTCGCGGACGCGTTCGGCGACCGCTTCGGTGGCGGCGTCGCCGCCCGACTCGCCTCCCGCGGCGTGGAGGACGTGGACCGTCGCGTCGAACGCGGTGGCGACGGCGATGGCGTGGTCGGTCGCCCGCGTCGCCGTCTCGCTCCCGTCGGTCGGGACGAGGACGTCACCGTAATCGGTCACGCCCGGGACGCCGCCGTCGCCGCGGACGGTCACCACGGGGACGTGGGCGGTGCGAATCAGTTTCTCCGCGACGCTCCCGAGGAGATACCGGTCGACTCCGGAGCGACCGTGGGTGCCCATGACGACGAGGTCGATGCTCTCGGCGGCGGCGTACGCCAGGAGTTCCTCGTGGGGCGTTCCCTCGCGCACGGCGGTTCGTACGTCGCGGCCGGTCGCCGCGTCGGCGACGCGGGAGACGGCCCGTTCCGCGCGCTTTCGATAGGCCTCGCGTTGCTGTTGCACGAGGTCGTCGACGTCGCCGACGGCGTCGGTGACGAAGACGGCCGGGTCGACGACGGAGACGGCGTGGAGCGTCGCGTCGAACCGCTCCGCGAGGGCGACGCCGTGCGCCGCGGCGACGGCCGACCCGTCGCTCCCGTCGGTCGGAACGAGGACGTGGTCGTACATCTCAGGCCACCTCCCCTTCGCTCCCGGCAGTCGAGTCGGTCGGCGTCGGGTCGACGACGCGGACGACCGTCAGCGCCGCCGGCAGAACGGTAAAGGCCGTCACCAGCGAGAGGCCGATGGCGAAGACGGTCGTGGTCCCGAAGTTCGCGAGCACGGGGAACCGCGAGAGCGTCAGGACCCCGAAGCCGAAGATGGTGGTGAAACTGGACCCGACGATGGGGCGCGAGAGTTTCGCCACCGCGGTCGCAGCGGCGTTTCGCGGCGACTGTCCGCGTTCGAGCAGTTCGTACTCGTAGCGCTCGAAGATGTGTACGCCGTAGTCGATGCCGATGCCGAGCGTCAGCGACGACATCGTGATGGTGAGGGGGTTCCACGGTATGCCGAACAGGTACATCGCCCCCGTCACGAGAAGCGACGCGCTGGCGGCGACGGCGGCGACGAGGACGGCCGAGATGCGCACCGACCAGAACGCCAGCGCGAGGAAGAGAAAGCCCAGCGTGAAGCTGAGGAGCGTCATGGGCGTCAGCCCCGCGGTGACGTTCTCGATGACGTTCCGGTTCAGGACGGGCTTGCCCGTCACGTGTACCTCGTCGGCACTGCTGACCGCGAAGTCGGCGTTCCCCTCGAACTCGTCGATGAGCGTCCGGACGGGTTCGCCCTCCACGTCGTCGACGTAGAAAGTGAGCAACACCTTGCTCGGGTTCCGGTCCGGGTCACGGACGTTCATTGCACTCTCGCCCGTCTGCGCCGCCAGAATCGCGTCGAGACGCCGCTGCGTCTGCGGTATCTCGCCCCCGTTTTGCATCTGGACGACGGAGACGGGGCTCATCACCGTGTTGACGTTCGGATTTTCGAGCATGAGTCGCTGGTAGTCCGCGAGTTCGCGGAACGTCTCCGGCGTGTAGGCCTGGTCGGTCTCGACGACGACGTAGATGACTTTCGGACTGTCGACGGTGTCCGAGAGGGTGTCCATGTCCTCCTTGGCGTCGAGATTCTGCGGCCAGAAGTCCATCATCTCCTGTTCGGGTTCGACCTGGGGGTAGGCGTACGCGCCGCCCGAGACGAGCAGGACGGCCAGGAACAGGGTGAGGAGGGGCCTGCCCCCCGTCACGGTTCGGGTGAACGTCCCCATCAGGGCTTCGAGCCGGTCGGTCTCGCCCATGCTCTCGCCGCCGTCGTCGGCGTCGACGCCGGCGTCGAAGCGGACGAGCAGTGCGGGCAACAGCGTCATCGACAGCACCATGCTGGCGAGGACGCTGATGGCGCTGGTGACGCCGAACTGCTGGACCGGCGGGACTTCAGAGACCAGCAGCGACCCGAGGCCGACGACGGTCGTGCCCATGGCGATGAGGAGCGCCCGGCCCGTCGTCCGGGAGGCGACGCCCGCCGCGTCGACGGGCGGGCGGCCGCTCTCGCGTTCCTCGACGTAGCGCGAGTGGATCTGCAGGCCGTAGTCGATGCCCAGACCCAGGGCGATGGGCATCACGCCGAGCATGATGGCGTTGAAGCTGTAGCCGAGGACGCCCATCGCGCCTGCCATGTACACCAGCGCCGCCATCGCGGTCCCGAGGGGAAGCAGGACGTGCCACCCGCGCTGGAGTTTCTTTCGCATGACGACGTAGACGACGCCGAAGATGAGCGCGAACGCCCCCGCGAACAGCTTGATCATCTCGGGGAGCATCAGCCCGAAGGCGGCGTTCTCGAAGACGGGCTGGCCGGTGACGGTCACGTCCATCCCCGGCGGCAGGACGGCGAGGTCGGTTTCGGACTGAATCTCCGAGTAGACGATGTCGGAGCCGCGCCGCGGGAGGAACGCTCCCCGGTCGAACGTCTCCACCTCGCCGTAGGAGGCCAGGACGACCGTCGTCCCCTGCTCCGGGACGAGTTTGTTCAGGAGT
The DNA here is from genome assembly GCA_042216495.1 of Haloferacaceae archaeon. GTDB lineage: Archaea > Halobacteriota > Halobacteria > Halobacteriales > Haloferacaceae > Salinirarus. Next base: position 27,296 of record JBDGTU010000041.1, on the reverse strand, counting down.
GACTCGGCGGCCGGGTTGGTCGCGCGGACGCGTTCCAGCGACCGCTTCACCCCGCTCCGGGTGTCGGGGATGCGGCCGCCGTTGCCCATGCGGACCAGGTCGGCGAGGCTCGTCACCTGCTCGGTCTCGTCGAGTGCGGTGTAGCGCCGGTCCAGTTCGTCGATGGCCCGGACGGTCGCCGGGTCGTACAGCCGGTCCGTCCGGACCATCACGAAGACGTTGTTCCCGGTGTCGAAGTCGTCTTTCAGCATCGCCCAGTCCTCGGCCGTCTGGGACTCGTCGTCGATGTAGAGCGTCATGCCCATGCTCATCTGGAGCGACGTCAGGGCGATGCCGCCCGAGACGAGGGCGAGGACGAGGACGACGGCGACGACGGCCCGCGGGTTCTCGGCGGACGCTCGGCCGAGGGACTCCAGGCCGTCGCGGACGCGCCGTCCGATTCCAGCTATCGTGCTCATTTACAGCCCGAAGACGTCGAGAATCGTGCTCACGATTCCGCCGGACTTCTCGGTCACCGTCACCGACGTGGGTTCGACGTCCGTGACGACGGTCCGGCCGAACGCGTTGTCGTACTTGATGGTCGTATCGACGGCGTAGGGCTTCGTCGTCGCCGCGCCGCCGACGCTCACGGTGAAGGTGACGGTCCGCGACTCGCCGGGTTGCAGGGTCCCGACGTACGCGGTGTCGTCGTCGGTTTCGAACGGCGTGTTCACGTTGATGCGGGCCACCGCGTCGCGCATGACGCCGTCGCCCGTGTTTGTCACGGTCACGTCGATGGTCTTCGTCGACCCGGCGGCGATTTCGGGCGCGCCCGAAGTTTCGAACGTCATCTCGGGGCCGACGTCGACCGAGACGGTCCGCTCGTCGCTCACGACCCGTTCGTCGTACGCGTCGTCGTACTCGACGGCGAACACGAGCGGGTAGTCCTGTGCGATGGCGCGGTCGGCGACTTCGAGTTTGAAGCGGGCCGTCGCGCTCTCACCGGGGTCGAGCGTCCCGAGACTCGCGCTGGTCGAGAGCGGCGAGAACGGTTCGGCGGGGCGGAGCACCGCCCGCGCGTTGCGGACCGTCGTGTCGCCGGTGTTCGTCACCTCCAGCGCGACTGCGCCGGTCGAGTCCACGTAGAGCGACTCGGTCGTGGCGTCGAGCGCGAACGAGGGGGCGTCCTCGACGTGGACGGTGCCGCCCCGCTTTTTTGACTGTTTCACGTCGCCGTTGGCGTCCTCGTAGTTGACGCGGAAGCCGACGGAGTAGTTGCCGGCCTCCTCGATGTTCTTGATGCCGACGCGGAAGTCGGTCGTCACCGTCTCACCCGCGTCCAGCGTCCCGAGTGACACGTCGTTAGTTCGGGGGACGACCTGTTCGGTGCCGACCATCCGGAGTTCGGCGTTCGTCCCCGCCTCGCTGCCGGCGTTCCGAACCGTCACCGAGACGGTGCCGTCCTCCTTGTTGCGGAGGTTCTCGCCGGTCACGTCGACGACTTCGAGGCGGAACGACTCGTCGATGCGGACGGTCACGTGCTTCTCGACCGTGACGTCGTTGCGGACGATGTAGAACTCGTCCCCGTCGACGCTGATGGCGCGAACGTACTGGTACTCGATGGTCGCCGGGATTTCGTACGTCCCCGGCGTGGCTCCCTCGTCGACGTCGACCTTGAGCGACGTCTCTCGTTCGCCCTGCGGCGCGATGGTGCCGACGCTCTGCTCGCCGGACTTTATGGTAAGTGGCGCGGCACCGGCGTCGAACGACATGGTCGCCGACATCGCGGCACCGGGCTTGATGCCGTGGGAATCGACGACCGTCGCGAGTTTGTCGACGCTCCCGTCGGCGTGTGTGACCGACGTGCCGCGGTTCTGTACCACGACCGGGAGCGTCGTCGTCTCACCGGGCGAGACGACGTTCGTGCCCGCTATCGTCGGAACGAGTGTCGGCTCCTGGTATTCGTCGTACGTTGCCGCGGCGGCGGGCGTCGACGCCCCCGCGAGGACGAGCGACAGGACCACGCCGACCAGCATCAGGGTGCGGGCCCCGCCGGAGGTTTCCAATTTCATGCTTGTGGCTATACTATACAATACTAACTTATAAACTCACGGTTCACGGAATCGCGAAACCGTCTCGAGCCACGAACGTCCGAACTGCGGTACAGTCTCGCTCTATCGTCCGGGTGTAGTGTTGTAAATTTATTGCAATACAATGGCGCGGCGACGTCCCACGCCTCGCCGGCGCGGTACGGGCCGTTCGGTCGTCCCGTCGGTCAGTTCGCTCAGCCGTCGGGCGGCGGCTCCGGGGCGTCGAGTCCCCGAGCGACGGCGTCTGTCGCCGCCGATTCGCGAGTATGGCGAGTGCGTCGGCCGCGACGGAGGTTCGGCTACACCGGCGGGTGTCGCGGTCGCCGTCGATGCCGGGCCGAACGCCGTCGACCGGGGCCCGGCTTTGGGTCAGTAGAGGAGGCGTTCGAGAACGGCCCGGAGGAAGGTGTGGCGTCGCGGCGACCACGAGTGAGCGAGCGCCACCGTACAGTCCAGCCGTTCCACGAGGCGGTCGGGGAGCGTGCCGAACAGGACGTCGAGGACGACGTGCTGTGCCGACGTGCCGACGATGGCGAGGTCGGCGTCGTCCGCGACGTCGACCAGCGTTTCGACCCGGTCGTCCGTCGTGACCACCGTACATGTCGTCTCGGCCCGACAGAACTCCGCGAGTTCGCCGAGATACGCCTCCGCGGTAGTGCGTTGTTCGTCCGTCGCGTTCTCCTCGAGGGTCGCCACGAACTCGATAGTGGCGTCGTTCGCGACGGCGACGCCGTCGGCGGCGATGATTTCGAGCGGGTCGAACGGCCCCTGGTCCGCGATGACGACGACGCGCGAGACGTCGTGGTACCCCCGGTTGCGAACGAAGACGAAGTCGCTCGGGGCGTGTTTCATGTACCAGTCCACGTCCGACCCGACGAGTTCCCCGTGCCAGCGACTCGGGTGCCACTCGCCGAGGACCAGGTCGACGTCGTAGCTGTCGACGTAGCTCGCGACGGCGCGTTTGGTGTCGTGGGCGACGATTTCGCCCACCTCGATTGGGACGCCGAGGTCACCGACGAGTTCGCCCGAGTCCTCCTCGAACCTGACGCCTTCGAGGGTGCGCTCGCTCCGGGCCGTCGTCAGGTCGAGCTGTTCGGGGACCTCCTCGAACCGGACGACCTGAATGTGGCCGCCGTGCCGCCGGACCACGTCCGCCGCGAGCCGAACGAGCGACAGGAACTGCTCGCGCTCCTCGGGCGTCGGATGCCGGCCAAAGGGAATGAGGACGTGCAGGTCCTCCGCCGTCGCACAGGCGTCGCGGGTCCGGTCCAGCGCCCGGTCGGCGGACCCCCGGCGGATGGCTTCGATAGCCGCCCCCTCGCGCTCGGTCCTGTCGCGGCCGTACACCCGGTACCAGAGCATGCCGGCGACGACGATGCCGGCCGCTCCCGCCATCGGCAGCCGCCCCATCTGCGTGAGCAACGCCACGCCGCCGAGGATGCCGACCAACTGCACCCACGGGTAGCCCGGCGCGACGAACTCGGGCTCGTACGACTCCAGTTCGCTCTCGCGGAAGGCGACGAGCGCGACGTTGATGAGGACGAAGACGAGTATCTGGAAGGCGCTGGCGAGCTTCGCCAACTGGAGGACGGGCACGAACGCGATGAGGGCGACCAGGACGACGCCGGTGAAGCCGATGGCGGCGACGGGCGTGCGGAAGCGCTCGCTGATGCGATTGAACGTCGCCGGTGCGAGTTCGTCACGCGAGAGCGCGAGGGGATAGCGCGACGACGAGAGCACGCCCGCGTTCGCCATGCTCGTCAGGGCGAGGACGGCGACGGCGGCGAGGACGGCTTCCCCCACCCCGCCGAACAACTGTGCGGCCCCGACGGCCATCGGCGTCAGCGAGCCGTGGAGCGCCTCGGCGTCGGTGATGCCGACGACAACGAAGACGACGAGCGTGTAGACGCCCATCATCAGCACCACCGAGAGCAACATCCCGATGGGGATGTTCCGCCCCGGGTTCTCCACCTCCTCGGCGACGCTCGCTATCTTCGTCACGCCCGCATAAGAGACGAAGACGAACCCGGCGGCGGCGAGGACGGAGCCGTGACCCTGTGGGAAGAAGGCGTGATACCGCGCGCTGTCGACGTAGGTGATGCCGTCGGCGACGAACAGGAGGAGGACGCCGAGGACGACGCTCACGATGACGGCCTGCAGTCGTCCGGTCTGTTTCACGCCGACGACGTTGACGACGACGACCAGTATCGCGAGGCCGAGCGCCACCGGCCGCGGGTCGACGGAGACGAACAACAGGAGGTACGCGCCGAGGCCGACCAGCGCGAACGCGCTCTTGAACACGAGCGAGAACCACGCGCCGATGCCTGCGATGGTCCCCATCAGCGGCCCCATCGCCCGGTCGATGTAGAGGTAGGTGCCGCCGGATTCGGGCATGGCCGTCGCCATCTCCGCCTTCGAGAGCGCGGCGGGGAGGACCAGCAGTCCGGCCAGGAGGTAGGCGAGGATGACCGCCGGCCCGGCGATTTTCGACGCCAACCCCGGGAGGACGAAGATGCCGCTGCCGATCATCGCCCCGATGCTGATGGTCAGGACGGCGTACAGTCCGAGGTCGCGTTCGAGGTCTTTCGGCACCGTTGTCTGTCAAGCGATTCGTCGGACTGAAAGCCTTTCGCATAGCGTCAGCGTCCAAACGCGGCGTCGGTGACGCGGACCCGGAAGAGGGGTGGCTCGTCGGCCCACCGCGCCGTCACCCGCGATGGCACGGTCACGCCGTCGAACCGTCGCTCGGGGAGTCGGCCGGGTCCAGCGACCGGCGGAGGCGACGGACGCGCCACGCCGACGCCCCCCGGGAGGCGACGGGGAGGCCGACGAGTGCGCCCAGCGCCAGCCACGTCCGACGAGCGACCATACGGCGGCTTCATCGCGCCCCGACGTAAGTGTCCCCCCACGAGCCACGGAAGCCCCGCTGCGAACCGCGATAGAGGAACGCACCGCCGGTTCCGCGGGGCCTTTCGAGTCAGCGCCCCTACGTCGGTCCGTGTCCGCAGACCTGTTTACGCCGCTGGAACTGAGCGGTATCGAGCTTTCGAACCGCGTGATGGTCTCGCCGATGTGCCAGTACTCGTGTGAGGCGCGCGACGGAATGCCGACCGACTGGCATTTCACTCACCTGACCAGTCGGGCCGTCGGCGGGGCGGGGCTCGTGATGAGCGAAGCGACGGCCGTCGAACCGCGGGGGCGAATCACGCCACACGACCTCGGCATCTGGAGCGACGACCACGCCGACGCCCTCGCGGACGTCACGGCGTTCGTGCGCGACCAGGGGAGCGTCCCGGGCATCCAGCTCGCCCACGCCGGGCGCAAGGCGTCGAAGACGCGGCCGTGGGAGGGGAGTCAGCCGCTCCAGTCCGACGAGGGCGGGTGGGAGACCGTCGCGCCGTCGGCGACGCCGTGGCCCTACGACGGGACGCCGCCGGCGACGCGGAAGCTGTCGCAGTCGGACATCGCGGACGTCCAGGACGCCTTCGTCGCCGCGGCGCGGCGCGCCGACGCGGCCGGCTTCCAGGTGGCCGAACTCCACGCCGCACACGGCTACCTCGTCCACGAGTTCCTCTCGCCGGTCACCAACGACCGGGACGACGAGTACGGCGGCTCCTTCCAGAACCGGACGCGCTTCCTGCGCGAACTCGCCGCCGCCGTCGGCGACGTCTGGCCGGACGAGAAGGCCCTGTTCGTCCGCATCTCCGCGACGGACTGGCTCCCCGACCGTGACTCGTGGACGGTCGAGCAGTCGGCCCGTCTCGCCGACGGCCTCGCCGACCTCGGCGTCGACCTGGTCGACGTGAGCGCCGGCGGCATCCACCCCGACCAGCAACTCCCGTCGTCCGGCCCGGGCTACCAGATACAGTACGGCCGGCGCGTCCGCGAGGCGTCGTCCGGCGTCGCCGTCGGTGCCGTCGGCGGCATCACGACGCCGGAACAGGCCGACGCGCTGATTCGCAACGAGCGCGCCGACCTCGCCATCGTCGGCCGGGAACACCTCCGCGACCCCTACTTCACGCACCACGCGGCACGGGCGCTCGGGCGCGAGGACGAACTCGACGTGCCCGTCCAGTACGACCGGGCGTTCTAGGTCTCGTCGCCCTCGATGACTTTCTCGACCGCCGGCGGTTCGTACGCCTCGAAGGCGTCGAGCAGCGCCTCGGGGTCGGACTCGACGTGGACGATACGTCGGTGTTCCGGGCGGACGAACCCCTCGTCGGTCGCGTGGTCGAGATACGCCGTCAGGTCGTCGTAGTAGCCCGCCACGTTGAGGAGGCCACAGGGGTCGTCGTGGAAGCCGAGTTGCGCCCACGTCAACACCTCGAATATCTCCTCTGCCGTTCCCAGCCCCCCGGGCAGGGCGGCGAACCCCTCTGAGAGGTCCACCATCTGCCGTTTTCGCTCGTGCATCGACCCGACGACCCGGAGATCGGTCAGTCCGGTGTGGGCCCGTTCCCGGTCGGCGAGGGATTCGGGTATCACGCCGATGGCCTCGCCGCCCCCGTCGACGACGGCGTCGGCGACGGCACCCATCATCCCGACGTGGCCCCCGCCGTACACCAGGCCGATATCACGCGCGACGAGCGCCTCGCCGACGGCCGTCGCCGCCTCCACGTACGCCGGGTCCCGGCCGGGACTCGACCCGCAGTAGACACAGATGCGGTCCATGCCGCCGCTTCGTCACCGCAGTCCCTCAATCTACTGTCTCGTCGTGCCGCTCGATTCCTGGCCGACCGGTCCGGCCCTCGCTGACCCCACCGAAGAGCCGTTCGCCGTCCGACCCCGACTCGCGGGCGCCTCCGACGGGGGCCGGCGACGCCGTCGAGGAACTGGCGGACGGCGGCGAGGGAATCCGGCAACAGCGAGGGAGACCCGCACATTATTACCGGCGTTCGACGTAGCGCGCCTGAATGGTACTCCGGTCGTTGCTCGGCGAGGACGCCGACATCCTCCGGGAGTGGGACTTTCGGGCGATGCTCGCGGCGAACCTCCTCGCGCCGCTCGGCATCCCGCTGGTCTCGCCGCTGTTGAACTCGCTCGCGGGGCCGTTCGGCGTCTCGACGACCCGCGTCGGTTTGCTCATCTCCGCCTACACGGCTCCGCCGATATTCCTCATTCCCGTCGTCGGCGTGCTGGCCGACCGCTACGGTCGAAAGCCGCTCCTCCTGACCGGAATCCTGCTGTTCGGAATCGGCGGGACGAGCATCGCGTTCACCTCCGAGTTCGGCGTCGCCGTCGTGCTCCGCTTCCTCCAGGGCGTCGGCTTCGCCGGCCTCACGCCCATCGTCATCACGAGCCTCGGCGACCTCTACGACGGGTCCCGGGAGGCAACCGCACAGGGCCTCCGATTCACCAGTTCGGGCGTCTACCAGGCCATCTTCCCCCCCATCGCCGGCGTCCTCGTCGGCTTCGCGTGGCAGTATCCCTTCCTCATCTACGCGCTCGCGTTCCCCGTCGCCGCCGTCGTCTACCTCTGGTTCGACGAACCACTGGACGGCCGCCGCGCCGCCGACGAGGGCGGCAGCGACTCCGCCGGCGACTCTCCGAACGGCGGCGGGAGTCAGGTTCGCGAACTCGCACGGCTAGTGCGTCGACCGCGGGTCCTGTCGCTGGTCGTCGGTCGGTCGCTCCCGATGCTGGCCTGGGTCGGCTTTCTCACCTACAACTCCCTGCTGGTCGTCCGGGCGATGAACGGGTCGGCCGCGGAGGCGGGGATACTGGTGACGATAAACAGCGTCACGCTCGCGCTGGGAGCGAGTCAGGCCGGACGAATCACCGCGATGTGGGACTCGCGCATGTGGCCGCTGGTCGCCGCCAACGTCGGACTCGGCGGCGGCCTCGTCGTCGTCGCGTTCGCTCCCTCGCTGTCGGTGGCGGCTCTCGGAACGGCGCTGCTCGGCCTCGGTTTCGGCGTGTCGCTGTCCCTGTACCGGAGCGTCGTCACCGGCCTCGCCCCCCCGACGCTCCGGGGCGGTCTCGTCAGCGTCGCCGAATCGCTCGGCCGCGTCGCCTCGACGGCGACGCCAATCGGGATGGGCGTCGCGGTGACCGCGCTCACCCCGACGCTCGGCTTCGTCGACGCCGTCCGCTGGACCACCGTCGGCGTCGGCGTTCTCGTCGGGGGCGTCGGTCAACTCTGTCTCGTCGTCGCACGGCTCTCGCGGGAGTAGGTGGGAGAGCAAATTGACCCGGGAGTAACCCTCTCGTCTCGCGGCGTCCGGGCACACCGTCCGACGAATAGCTGCAAGAGCGATGTGACCGAACAAAAACTGTTAACCATCCTATCGAGTATCTTGGACCGATGCAGACGGAATCCGAACTCGTCGCTGCCGTCAAAGCCGACTTCCTTCGGCTGTTGACCGCCTGGCGCGAGTTGCTGTTCCCCATGAAATCTGCCGACCATCCAGTTCGCAATCAGTGGCGGCCGCGGACGACCCGGGACCGTCTCGCCTTCTGGACGTGGAGCGTACTGGGCACCGTGCTGATAGTCGGTGCGTATCCGTTCGCAGTCGTCGGATTCTGGGTACGATACGTGACCCGACGGCTCAATCGCGTCGCGACCGGACTGGGGCTGCTCGCAATCGTCGCCGCGGTCGCCGTCGCGTGGAGCGCGCTGACGGCGCTGGCGTGGGGGAACCTCACGACCTCCGGATTCAAGGCCGTGCTTACGGCGAGCGTGGTCGCGACGGCGTCGGCCGGACTCGCCTGGGGGACCGCTCGCGCCGGCGGTCGGCGGCTGACGCTCCTCGCCGCGTATCCGTTCGTCGTCGCGGCGGTCTTCCTGCCGCCGGTGACGGCCGCGCTCTTTTCGCCCACGCTGGGCGAGGTCATCCTCCCGCGGAGCACGTCGATAGCCGCGTGGATACTCGACAACGTACTGGTCGTCGGTAATCTCAACGCCGTCGTCCGACGGCAGTTCGACCTGTCGGGGGTCGCGTTCGTCGCGATGTGGTCCGGCCTCGCCGTCCCGATCGGGTGGGGACTGGGCCTTCTCGTCACGTTCGCGAACGCGGTCCGTCCCCGCGGCGACGAGTGATAGTGATTACCGTGAACGCAGGTCGCTGACGCCCGGAACGGTCAGTCGGTTCCGTCGGGTGCCCGTAACGCGCCGTCGGCGCGTTCGTGTTCGACGGCGCGCTCTTGCAGCGAGTCGATGCGGGGGACTTCGGTGACGTTGGAGAGCAACACCGTGGCGGCGACGGTCGACGCCCCGACTCGTGGGTCGTCGCCGGCGAGCACCTCGACCGTCTCCGTCTCCTCTTCGAGCCACTGGCGGGCGCTTTCGAAGCCGCGTCGGGAGAGTTCGTCCGGGGGGCCGGACAACACGACGAGCACTCGCTCGGCGCTCGACACCTCACAGGGCAGCGTCAGCCGCGAGTCGAGCGACTGCCGGACGAGGCCCTGAATCTTCTCCGCGTCGGTCCGCTCGTTCGACCCGTCGTTTCCGCGGCTCCCGAAGAGAACTGAACGGAGCCACGACAGCAACCCGTCGCCGCCGTCGAGTTCGGTCTCGGCGTACCCGACCGATGCGACGCCGCCCGGCGAGAGCGTGCGGACGATGTCGCTCGAGTCTAGCGTGTTCGCGCCAATCGACGAGGGGTCGTGGTCGCCCCTGGCGAACAGGGTGACGACTCGGGAGGCCAGTTCCTGGTTCGCCCGCTCGTATCGTTCACCGGCGGCATCGGCGTCGCCGTCGGCGTCGACCCACCGGTCGTTGTCGAACAGGAGCGTGCTGTCGGCGGCCGGGACGACCGACCTGAGTGCTCGGGCGGCGTTCAGCGCCGCACGGCCGCCCTCGTCCGCGGCCGGGAGGACGCCGAAGACGTACACCGGTTTGTCGTACATCTCCTGCAGTCGCTCGACGAGCACGGCTCCGGCCCCGCTCCCCGTGCCGCCGCCGAGACCCGTCACGACCAGGACGCCGTCCAGTTTGCGCATCGTGACCGAGTCGAGCGCGCGGTGTATCTCGGGGAAGTCGGTGCGGGTGACCTCGACGGCGAGGTCCTGGTCGCCGTCGACGCCGTCCTCGACGTCGCGGTGCGTGTCGCCGATCGTCACGTGTCGGTCCTGCGGGACGTGGTCGAGTTCGCCGCCGACCGTGCGCGAGATGTCGACCGTCAGCAGGTTCCCGTAGCACAGCTGTCGGCCGCCTTGGGCCTCGACGCCGCGAATCGCGTCGACGAGACGGCCGCCGGCACCACCGACGCCGACGAGCGCGAGCTTCATTGCGGCCCCCGATGCAGGACCGGAGCGCGAGCAGTTCGAGACACGGTTCAGACGACGGGGTCGAGGTCGTCGTTTTCGTCGGTAATCAGGTCGGTAATCTTCTCCTCGCGAGCGGCTTGCTGCTCGGCGATCTGTTCCTGTGCGTCGACGGCCTGGTTCTGAATCGTCTCGATTCGTGGCGCGTCCGAGACGTTCGAGAGCAGCACGGCCGCAGCGAGCCGCGACGATTTCTCCCGCGGGTCGTCGCCGACCAGCACTTCGACCGTCTCGGCTTTCTGTTCGAGCCACTGGCGAGCGCTCTCGATTCCCTTCCGGGAGAATTCGCTGGGCGGGCCGGACAACACGACGAGCACTCGCTCGGCGCTCGACACCTCACAGGGCAGCGTCAGCCGCGAGTTCGTCGCCCGGCGGACGAGCGACTTGATTTTCGTCGCCTGGCTGGCGTCGTCCAGGGGGTCCTCGTCGTCGCCGCTTCCGCCCCATCTGTCGAGTAGCCCTTCGGGCTGGGCGTCGACCGCCGTGGCGGCGTAGCCAATCGAGGACACCCCGTCGGTAGCGAGCGTTCGGATGATGTCGCTCGAGTCCATCGCGTTCTCCGCGACCTCCGAGTCGTCGGTTTCGCCCGCCGCCAGGAGCGTCACGATACGGGCCGCGAGCTCGCGGTTCATCTCCTCGTATCCTTCCTCGATTGTCTGTTCTCGCGCGCGCCAGGCGTCGTTGTCGAAGCCGATGAAGTTGTCGACCTTGTTGACGAACGACTGGAGGGACCGGGCGGCGTTCAGTGCCGGGCGTCCGCCCTCGTACTCGCCGGGGAGCACGCCGAGGGCGTACACCGGTTCGTCGTACATGTCCTGGAGAGCGTCGATGACGACGGGACCGCCCCCGCTCCCGGTGCCACCACCGAGGCCTGCGGCGACGAGAATCGCGTCGACGTTGTGGATTTCGATGTCGTCGAAGGCCCGACGTATCTCGTCGATGTCCGACGACATGACTTCGGCTCCGATCTCCACGTCGCCGCCGACGCCGTGGCCCTTCGACTTCTGGTTCGTGTCGCCGACCAGAACGCGCTGTTCCTCGGGGATGTACTCGGGCTTGGCGAGGTCCGTTCGGGCAGTGTTGATCGCGTGGACGTGCCGACAGAGGTTCCGGTTGGTCTCGGATTCGAACTCGACCATCCGATCTACAACCTTACTCCCGGCGTTGCCGACACCGATTGTAGCGAGTTTCATAACCGTCGGTACTGTTGATTGTACCGAGGGGTATAGTTAGTTTGGTTCGGTAAGACGCCGACTTCACCTTCGCTGTCAAAGCGGCACACGGGCGTATGTCAGCTAAGTGTTCACCCACGCTGGGGGCTTGCTGGAGTTGGTTTCGGCGCGTCTCGATTCAGTCGCCGGACGGGCCGCTCCCGGCGAGCGTTCTCGGCCACGAATCCTCGACGAGGAGTCGAGAGCCAGGGGTGGGATTCGAACCCACGAAATCTCGATTACAAGTCGAGTGCATGAACCGCCCATGCTCCCCTGGCGCAGTTCGACGTTACCCGTCCTCCTTTGAGTGTGTATCGCTTTCGAGCGGTTTCCGGAACTCGACGCGGTGGGGAGCGTAGCCGTGGCGCTCGTAGAACCGCCGGGCGCCGTCGTTGTCGGCCATCGCTTCGAGCGTGACGGCGTCCGCGCCGGCGTCGGCGAGCGCAGCCTCGGCCGCCGAGAGCAACGCCGCCCCCACGCCCTCGTCACGCGCCGCGGGACGCACGTAGAGGTTGCTCACGACGCCGGCCGTCGTCGACTGCTGGTAGCGACCGGTTTCGAGGTAGAAGACGACGAAGCCGACGAGTTCGTCGTCGACGGCGACGCGAACGCCGTCAGCAACGACGTGTCTGGCGACCTCCTCACGGATGGCCGTGCGGTTGGCCTCCGGGCGGAGCGTCGCTCCGTGTACGCGCTGGTCGCGCGCCAGGTCGACCCACAGGTCGGTGATCGCATCCACGTCGGCGGCGTCGGGCGTCGTAATCTCCATCAGGGATCGCTACGCGCTCCCGCGGCGAACGCTTTTCGGCGGCGAGTGGGGTTTCGGCGGCGAGTGGGGCGTGACCTACGTTTCGGCGGGTGGCCGTGGGGTTCCGTTCCCCCCCAGCGAAGCAAGGATTAAAGCGGTCGCACGTCCGCAGACACCACGAGGGATAGTAACAATGGGCATTGCTGAAACGTACGTACCCTGGCGACGTTTCGTGGACCGACCGTTCACGCTCGTCGTCTGGGCCGTCCTCGCGCTACTGGTCGGTGACCTCGTCTGGGGGCTGTTCGTCGCCGGTGACGTCCTGTTTTCGAAGGTCGCTTCGCTGCTCTGGGACGGCATCATGCGGGGGCTAGTCATCGGGCTGGCCGGCATCGGCCTGTCGATGACGTACAGCATTCTGAACTTCGCGAACTTCTCGCACGGCGATTACATCACCAGCGGTGCGTTCGCCGGGTGGGCCACGACCTACCTCGTCGCGGGGCTGGGCAGGGCCGACGTCGGCGCGCTCCTCCTCGTCGGAGCGGGGGGGTCGGTGTTCGGCGGCGCGCTCGGCATCAGCATCACGTCGACGCCGCTGGCAGTCGTCGTCGGCATCGTCGTCGCCGGCGTCGCCACGGTGGCGCTCGCGCTCGTCATCGACCGGGTCGTCTACCGGCCGATTCGCGACGAGAGCGGCATCACGCTCCTCATCACGAGCGTCGGCGTGGCCTTCGCGCTCCGCTATCTCATCCAGTTCGTCTTCGGCCCGAGCGTCCGCGGAACCACCGCCGGCGTCCCGCAACTGCCGCTCTACTTCCTCGACGGCTACGTCCGCCTCGACGTCCACGACCTGACGTTGCTCGTCGTCGCCGGCGGACTGATGCTCGGCGTCCACGGCCTCTTGCAGGCGACGAAGCTCGGAAAGGCGATGCGGGCGATGGCCGACAACGAGGACCTCGCGCGTATCACCGGCATCCCCACCGAGCGCGTCGTCCGAGCGACGTGGATGATCGGCGGCGGCCTCACCGGCGTCGCCGGCTACGTCTTCGTGCTCTGGAAGGGGACGCTCGGTTTCAACGACGGCTGGTTGCTCCTCCTGCTCATCTTCGCCGCCGTCATTCTGGGCGGCATCGGGTCGATATACGGAGCCATCGTGGGCGGCCTCGTCATCGGCGTGACGGCGTCGATGTCGGTCATCTGGATTCCGGCGGCGTTCTCGCGCGCCGCCGCGTTCGTCGTCATGATAGTCATCCTGCTGGTCCGGCCACAGGGGCTCTTCTCCGGGAGGTCGACGGCATGACCCTCCGCGAACTCTGGGCCGAGGACGCGGTGAAAATCGTCGCCGCCCTGCTCGTCATCTACGCCATCTACGTCCTCAGCGGCGCGGCGCTGGGCTACTCGCTCCGGGGGCAACTCAACTCCGTCGCGGTGTTGACGTTCTACATCGCCGTCTTCGCGATGCTCGCTCTCGCCCTGAACCTCCACTGGGGGTACACCGGCCTGTTCAACATCGGCATCGTCGGCTTCATGGCCGTCGGCATCTACGTGATGGCGCTCGTCTCGAAGCCCGTCTACGAACCCGGCAGCGCGGCGCAGGTCGGCGGCCTCGGGATGCCGCTCTGGGTCGGCATCCTCGCGGGGATGACCGCCGCCGCCCTCCTCGGATTCGTCGTCGCGCTCCCGGCGCTCCGCCTCCGGGCGGACTACCTCGCCATCGTCACCATCGCGATGTCCGAAATCGTCCGGTTCACCTTCCTCTCGGGCGAGTTCCAGCAGTTCACCCTCCAGGTACCGTACGTCAGTGCGAGCGGCGTCGGGACCGTCTCTCGCCGCGTCGGCTTCGGTGGCGGCGGCGGGCTCATCCTGGACTTCGCCGACCCGCTGGACGCTCTCATCCGCGCGGTCGGTCTCCGGGGGGCCTACCGCGGCCTCGTCGGCGTCTTCGAGACGTTCGTCCCGAACAATCCAGACCCCATCGTGAACGGCCTCGTCTACGGTGTCCTCCTGCTCGCGTTCGTCGCGGGCTACTTCTGGTTGCTCAAGCGGACCGGCGAGTCGCCGTTCGGGCGCGTCCTAAAGGCCATCCGCGAGGACGAGGACGTCGCGAAGGCGCTCGGCAAGAACACGAACCGCTTCAAGATAAAGTCCTTCATGCTCGGCTGTGCGTTGATGGGGCTGGCGGGCATCCTCTGGCTGATGACACAGGGCGCGGTGACGCCGAACTTCTTCCGCCCCCGTATCACCTTCTTCGTCTGGATCGCGCTCATCATCGGCGGGGCGGGCTCCAACACCGGGAGCGTCCTCGGCGGGGCCGTCTTCGCTGCCGCCCTCTACCAGGGGCCGCGCTACTTCAAGAACGTCGTCAACACCTTCGTCGACGTCGGCAACGCACCCGGGAGCTTCGGGCCGGCCGTCTCGCCGCTGATATCGAACCTCGACCCCGTGCCCTTCCTCCTGTACACCGTCGACAGCGTCCGTCAGCTCCAGCTCGTCATCATGGGGCTGGTGCTCGTCTGGCTGATGCACAATCGGCCCCAGGGCATGCTCGGCCACCGCAAGGAGACGGCGGCGAGCGTCCCGCTGACGGGGCCGCGGCCGGCCCCGAATGACGGGGGTGACGAAGATGACTGACGGCGGCGCGAACGCGGACGCGGGAACGGAAGCAGAGGATGCGCGCGTCGACGACGGCGACGCGGACGACTACCCGTTGCAGGTCGACAACCTCTACAAGACGTTCGGCGGCATCACGGCCGTCGATGGGGCGACGTTCCAGGTCGAACGCGGGACGCTGACCGGCCTCATCGGCCCGAACGGGGCCGGAAAGTCGACGACGTTCAACTGCATCACCGGCATGCACACGCCCGACGGCGGCACGGTCACGTTCGCCGGCGAGGACGTCACCGGTCTCGAACCGTACGAAATCGCCGACAGAGGCCTCGTCCGGACGTTCCAGATCGCTCGCGAACTCAAGGAGATGACCGTCTTCGAGAACATGATGCTCGCACCGAAAGGGCAGCGTGGCGAACGCCTCTGGCGGTCGGTCCTGCCGGGCGTCCGCGGGAGCGTCGTCGCCCAGGAGAGAGAACTGGTCGAGCGCGTCTGGGAGATGCTGGAGTTCTTCGAGATAGAACACCTCGCCGAGGAGTACGCCGGCAACCTCTCGGGCGGCCAGCGGAAGCTCCTGGAGCTGGCCCGGGCGCTGTTGACCGATCCGGAGATGCTCCTGCTGGACGAACCGTTCGCGGGCGTCAACCCCTCGCTCGAACGCCGACTGCTCGACCACGTCCACCAGTTGCGCGACGAGGGCTACACGTTCCTGCTGGTCGAACACGACATGGACCTCATCATGGAGAACTGTCGGCACGTCATCGTCATGCACCAGGGTCGCATCCTCACCGAGGGGACGCCCGCGGAGATACAGGCGAACGAGGAGGTCATCGAAGCCTACCTCGGAGGCGAGGTATGAGCCTGCTCGAAGTCAGGAATCTCGACGCTGGCTACGGCGACTTGCAGATTCTCGACGACGTGGACGTGGACGTCGGGGAGGACGAGTACGTCACCATCGTCGGGCCGAACGGCGCGGGGAAGTCGACGGTGATGAAGTCGGTGTTCGGACTCACGACACACATGGGCGGGACGATTACGTTCGCCGGCGAGGACGTGACTGGCCTCGACCCCGAGGAGATAATCCACGAGGGCGTCGGCTACGTCCCCCAGAACGACAACGTCTTCCCGACGCTGTCGGTCCGTGAGAACCTTGAGATGGGCGCGTACATCCTCGATTCGGTCCCGGCGGACGCCCTCGCCGAGGTGTTCGAGCGCTTCCCCATCCTCGAAGAGCGCGAGGGCCAGAAAGCGGGCACCATGAGCGGCGGCCAGCGACAGATGCTCGCGATGGGGCGGGCGCTGATGCTCGACCCCGACCTCCTCCTGCTGGACGAACCGTCGGCCGGCCTCGCGCCCGACCTGGTCGCGGAGACGTTCGACAAGGTCGACCAGATCAACGACTCGGGGACGGCCGTCCTGATGGTCGAACAGAACGCCAAGGAGGCACTCCGGCGCTGCGACCGCGGCTACGTCCTCGCGAACGGCCGGAACCGCTTCGAGGACGCCGGGACCGTGCTCCTGAGCGACCAGGAAGTCCGTCGGGAGTTCCTCGGCGGGTAGCAGGCCGAGCACCCGGGACGTGCGGGTCGCCGAATCAGGCCGAGAGCGCCGTCTCGATGACGGACGTGTAGGAGGATTCGCCCTTGTTGAACGCGACCTGATTCGTGACGGTCCCGTCGAAGGTATCCTCGAACACCGACGAGAACCGGTTCGAGAGCTGCTGCCCGTAGTCGTTGTTGACGTACAGCGTCGCCGCCGTCGCGTTCCCCAGCCGTTCGGCGGCGACCTGGGCCATCACGCGCCCCTGCAGGAGATCCGACGGCGCGGTCCGGAAGATGTAGTCGTCGTCTTCGAGGTTCGTCACCGACAGGGCCGTACTCGACGGCGAACAGCCGACGACCTGATTCGAGATGAACACCTCCTGAGAGACGGGGACGTTGACGCCGGAGGACGCGGAGCCACAGACGCTCGGGTAGCCGCCGTTCACCAGCGTCTGTGCCGCCGCGACGCCCGCGCTCGGCGACGTCTGCGTGTCCTCGACCTGCGCGTCGACTTCGAGGTCGAGGTCCGAGTCGTTGACCTGCAGTACCGGCAACTGCGCGGCCTGAATCATGGGCTTGCCGACGGACGCGAGGCCGCCCGTCTCGGGGAGGAGGATGCCGACCTTGATGGTACGTCCCATCCCGCCCGGGCCGCTGTCGGCCGCCGGGCCAGCGCCCTCCGGGTTCTCGCCCTCGAAGTTCTGGACGTCGAGCGTGCTCGTCGACTGCGACCCCGTTCCCTCGAACTCCCAGATGGCGTAGGCGGCCGACGCCGGGTCGCCCGCTTCGTTGAAGTTGGTCACGCTCGACGCTCCCTGGTAGTTGACGTCCTCGCCGTTAGCCGCCGCCTCGACGGCGTCGAGGAAGTTCTGTGGACCGTACTCGGTGCCGCCGGGATTGGCGACGCGCCGCATCTGGTCGCGGACGGAGGTGCCGTCGTTCGCGCCCGCGGCGGCGTTGGCGATGATTTGAATCGCGACGGAGTCGTAGGACTGCGACGTGAAGACGCCGGGGGCGGCACCGTACTCCTCCTGGAACAGGGAGTTGAACGCGTCCTGGTTCGGTCCGCCCGCCGCCGGGGCCGTCCCGACGACGTTCGCCATGTCGTTGCCGACCTGTGCCGGCATCGTCCCGTCCCGGAGTCCGTCGGGTACGAGGATGTCGTGGCCGCCGCCCGTCGAACTGTAGTAGTCGCGGAACAACTGAATCCCGCTCTCGGGGTAGCCGATGACGACGAGCATGTCCGGGCCGCCGCTCGTGCCGCCGCCGGTCGTGGTGGTCGTGGTGCCGCCGTCGCCGCCCATGTCGTCGCCGCTGGTCTGGGTCGCCGTCCCGCCGCTACCGCCGTCCTGGGGCTGGCCGATGCAGCCAGCGACGCCCACGATGCCGGCCGCTCCGGCACCTTTCACGAAGTCCCGTCGGTTGATATCTCGTCCCATACTGGTCAAGTGGAAACGAGATGATAAAAATCTACCCTCTGTCTCACCGACGGGAACGTCGCATCTGCCGGGTTCGCCGGCTCGAACCCCGTTTCAGGCGCTTCCGACGAACTTCTCCGGCCCCTCGTAGAACCAGTAGCCCGCCTCGCGCATGGCCCGTCCCAGCGCCTTGTGGAGTTCGACGAAGTCGTCGAACTCCTCGCCGTCGACGTGCTCGAAGACGTCGCGGACCGAAACCACCGTCTCGTAGTCGATGCGGACGGGGTCGTCGCCGTACTCCTCGACGAACTCGGACTTGGAGAGGGGGAAATCCTCCTCCTCGTCTATCTTCTTGGCGATGATGGCGTGGCCGTACTTGCGCATGCCCTCGCTCCCCTTCTCGCCGTCCGGGTCGTGTGGCCAATCCATACGCGTGGGTTGGTCCGGGGTATGAAAGCCGTTACGGAACCTCGGTGCGGCGCGGCCGAGACGCGCGGATACTGCTGGATACGTTCGGAAAAATGGGACGGGGGATGTGAGGGGGGAGGGCTACCTCACGGAAGACCCATGCATTCAGGGCATGGGTGAGTAGCCGTTCGTGACAATCCAAAATAAGGTTGGCGATATCGAACTGCGACGGGCGCGCGGACGGTGGGACTGGGATTTGAACCCAGGAGGCCCGAAGGCCACCTGCTCTCAAGGCAGGCGCGTTAGTCCACTCCGCCATCCCACCGCGGACTGGGCTTCGAGAGCGGGCGAAAAAGGCGTGTCGGTTGGCGATTCCGGGGCCTTTCGTCGGCCAGTATCACGTCCGCCGGTCGCTTCGGGGAGGGGTCGGCGGTCACTCGGCTCTCACGACGCGGCCGTCGTCGCCGACCTGGAGGCCGAGGTCGTCGACGAACGCGGCCGTGTACGCCGGGACGATGCGCTCGGCGGCGAGGCGGGCCGAGAGGAACGGCAGGGCGGTCGACAGGTCGTCGCCGCGTTCGACGACCGGCGTCATCGGGATGTAGTCCACCTCGTGGCCGGCGTCGCGGCCGCGCTGGGTCAGCGTCTCGACGGCCGGGTCGCGGTAGGCGTCCGCGAAGTCCACCGGGTCAGTGAAGGCCGCGTAGTAGACCCGGCCCTCGGTCGACGGGCCGAGGACGACGGGCGAGCGGCGAAGTTTCATCGCCGCGCTGTCGACGATGGTGCGGGCGAGAAACGGCGCGTTGCCCCGAACGACGGCGGCGGAGGTCACGTCCTCCTCGCGGAGGAGGTGAGTGACGGTGTTGCCGGCGCGGGCGGAGAACGTCGACCCGACCTGCGGTTCGAACCGCGCCTCGGAGACGTCCTCCAGCGCGGACGCGGCGAGCGCGCGCAGTTCCGCCTCGGCGCTGGTGTCGGTGACGTGCTCCTCGGGGAGCGAGTCGTCCGGGCGGTAGTTCACGAGGAGGTCGCCGCCCGAGCGCTCGACGGCGACGAGGACGTCCTTGAGCATCGCGGCGTAACACTCCGCGGCCTCGGCGTCGGTGAGCGGACTCGTCTCGGCGAGGTCCGGCAGGACGAGTCCCTCACGCGGTGGGTCGGCGAGAACGGCGACGACGGTCATATCCTCCCGTCGCCGTCACGGGCCTTGAAGTCGCCGGTGTCGACTCGCGCGCATCGAGCGGACGAGCGATAGTCACCAACGTTTATTTAATTTCTCCGTTCCGGCCGAATTGGCACGTTCCGGGAGACGGATGGGGAGGGACCTCCGACGTAGGGGAAATGACCGCAGGAATTCCAGTCGTTCGCGTCCGCGACGGGTGCTGGCACCGGACGGACCGCCGACGATGCGTCGCGTCGACGGGGGACGACGTCGTCGACGAGGACCGACTCGCGGCCGACGACGTCGACGGCCTCCGGCCCAAGTGTCCGCTCTGTTTCGACTACTGACCCGGCGCTGGCCGGCGGTCGACGCATCGACGGGCCGTCAGCGACTCCGGCGACCCTTCGTCTGGCGGTAGTCCCGCCCGAACACGGAGTCGGTGACGTGGTCGACGAACGCCGCCGTCTGCTCGTCCGTCTGGTCGTCGGGGGCCACCATCGGAATCAATTCGAAGCCGCGCCCGCGGATGGTCGTCGCGTGTTCCTCGCGTACGTCGAACGACGACCGGTCGCGCGTGGTGTACTCGAAGGCCAGTTCTTCGAGCGGTCGCTGGCCGACGGGGACGAGGATTTCGGGATTTATCATCCGCACGTCTGCGGTGAGGTAGGGTTCGCAGTTGCCGACCTCCTCGTCGGTCGGGGCGCGGTCGGAGTGGTGACACCGAGCGAGATACGTCAGGTAGGCGTTCCGGAGTTCGGGTTCGTCGGCCGTCGGCTCCGAGAGCGAGAAGCCGAGTTCCGAGAGGATGCGCTGGAAGCGCTCGCCCGCCTCGTCGCCGGTGAAGGGGACGCCGGTCCGGTCGGCACCCGGTCCCGGTCGCTCGCCGACGAACAGGAACTCGGCGGTCACGTCGCCGTAGCCGTGGACGACGGTCGACCGGGCGTCGCGAAGCGCCGGACAGTTGGCGCAGTCTTCGTCCATGCCGAAGGGGTTATCGAGGCGGTCCTGATTCGGGTCCACGGAGGGCGCTAGGGGTGTGGCTACAAAATCCCCGCGGTCGCGGCTCCACGCCCGGACGGGGGTCCGCCCCGGTCTAGGACTGCCGTCGCGCCCGGCGACGGTTGACGACGCCGACGTTGTTGGCGACGTTCTCGGTCAGGACGCGGAAGGCGTCGGCGGTGTCCGAGTCGTCGTCGAGGACGATGGGACGGCCCTCGTCGCCGCCGGTCCGAACGGAGGGGTCGAGGGGGATGTTGCCCAGGAACGGCAGGTCGTTCTGTTCCGCGAAGGCCGCGCCGCCGCCGGAGCCGAAGATGTCGTGTTCCCCGCCGCAGTCGGGACAGACGAACGTGCTCATGTTCTCGACGATGCCGAGGACGTTGGTGTCGTGCTTGCCGAACATCCGGAGGCCCTTGTTGGCGTCGTCGAGCGCCACCTGCTGGGGCGTCGTGACGACGACTGCGCCGGTGATGGGAAGCGTCTGGAGGAGCGTCAACTGCGTGTCGCCCGTGCCCGGCGGGAGGTCGACGACCATGTAGTCGAGTGTCCCCCACTCGACGTCCTCGACGAGCTGGGTGAGCACCTTGTGGACCATCGGGCCGCGCCAGATGACCGGGTCGTCCTCGCCGACCATGAACGCCATGCTGATGAGCTTCATGCCGTACTGCTCCGGCGGGACGATCTGCTCGTCCTCCGTGGCACGGGGGTGGTCGTCGGCGTCGAGCATCCGCGGCACGTTCGGGCCGTAGACGTCGGCGTCGAACAGGCCGACGCGAGCGCCGAGTTTCGAGAGGCCGGCGGCGAGGTTGACCGCGACGGTGGATTTGCCGACGCCGCCCTTCCCCGAGGCGACGGCGACGACGTTTTTCACGTCGGGCAACACCTGTTCGTCCCGCGAGAGCGACGAGGGGACGTGTGCGGACAGCTCTACCTCCAGTCCTTCGGCGGCGAGCGCCTCGCGGACCCGGTCGGCGATTGCCGTCTCGTCCGGCGCGTAGGGCGCGCCGAGCGCCAGCGAGATGCGGGCGACGCCGTCGTCAACCTCGACGGCGTTGACGAGTCCCAGCGAGACGATGTCGTCGCCGAGGGCGGGGTCGGATATCTCTCCGAGGAGGCTGCGAATCTCGGCTTCGTCCATGGAATCACTCCGGGAGAGCGGCGGATAAGGGTTTTGTCCCAGTCACCACGGGCGAAATCGCCGGCGTCGACGAGCGCCCCGAGAAGTAACTATATGTAGTTACATCGCTTCCGAATCGGCCTGCCGATTTATGCGTCGTGGCACGTACACTCACCTACGATGTTAGCGGACGACTTCGGCCGCGAGGTAACCGGCGTTCGCGTCTCTCTCACCGACCGGTGTAACTTCGACTGCGTCTACTGCCACAACGAGGGGCTCGGGGACACGCGCGGCCCGATGGAGGCTCAGGACGACGAGATGAGCGCGGACGAGGTGGTCCGCTTTCTCGACGTCGTCGAGGAGTTCGGCGTCGACAGCGTGAAGTTCACCGGCGGCGAGCCGATGCTCCGGGACGACTTAGAGGAGATAATCCGCCGGACGCCCGACTCGATGGAGGTGTCGATGACGACCAACGGCACGTACCTACCCGGGCGGGCGGCGGACCTGAAAGCGGCGGGCCTCGAACGGGTGAACGTCTCGCAGGACGCCCTCGACCGGGAGGCGTTCGCCGAGATTACGAAAGCCGGCGCGTACGACCGCGTGATGGAGGGCGTCGAGGCGGCCCTCGACGCCGGCCTCGCGCCGGTGAAGCTCAACATGGTCGTCTTCGAACACACCGCCGGCTACGTCGAGGGGATGGTCGACCACGTCGCCGAGAACGACGGCCTCCAGTTGCAACTCATCGAGTACATGCCGGAGCTGACGGGCAAACCCGAGTGGAACATCGACATCCAGCGGGTCCACGACTGGCTCGCGGACGTCGCGGACCGGGTGGAACACCGGGAGATGCACGACCGGAAGCGCTACTGGGTGGGCGGCGACGGGGACGGCTCCGGCGGCATGGTCGAAATCGTCGACCCGGTCGAGAATCCGACGTTCTGTGCGAACTGCCACCGGGTGCGCGTCACCCACGAAGGCTACCTGAAGGGGTGTCTCAACCGCAACGACGACCTGCGGTCGATGGGCGAGATGACTCGCGCGGAGATTCGAGACACCTTCCGCGAGACGGTCGCGAACCGCGTCCCCTACTACGGCGAGTACATGGTCAGAGACGGCGACGGCGGGTGGGAGATAAACGAGGAGTACATCGGGGCCGACCCGGCGACGCCGGCGGAAGGTAGCTATTAGCCGGTGGCCGTTCGAGGGGGCGACATGGACAGCGCGGAGTCGGAACTCCTGTACGTTACCGTCGACCTGTGGCACCCCGACTGCTGGACGCTCCGGACGACCCGCGGAGCGGACGCGGGCGTGCTCGGGCAGGGGACGACCCTGGGCGACGACGGGGCGACGGGCGAGTTCGAGGTGTACGGTGACTCACAGACGGCCGTCGACGCCCTGGTCGAGGCCGTTCGGGACTCGCCGCTGACGAGCGCCGTGACGAGCGTGCCGTCGTTTACTGGTACGAGCGGCCGCGTCGGTCCGGCCACGGCGTCGGTACTGGTCGAGTTCGACCCGGCACCGAGCATCCGGAGCGCGTTCACCGACCGCGGCTTCCTCCACCACGGGCCGACGCGCCACGAGGACGGCCGCGAACGGCGGTCGCTCGTCGCGCGGACCGACCGCCCGACGCTCCAGCGGACGCTTGACGAGATCGAAGCGGAGTACGACGCCGACATCGACGTCGTTCGACTGACCACGGCCGCGTCGGGACGAGCGTCCGACCGGCCGGCCGAACGGCTCTCCCCCCGTCAGCGGGAGGCGTTCCACCTCGCTCGCGAGCGCGGCTACTACGAGTATCCTCGCGAGACGACGACCCGTGCCCTCGCCTCGGAGTTCGACGTCTCGAAGACGACGTTCCTCGAACACCTCCGCAAGGCGGAGGCGAAGCTCCTGACCGACGTGGAGTTGTGACGGCGGAACACCCCTTCCATGGGAGGGTGAAGCGTTACCGAGAGCGGAGCGGTAGCTCGTTCCATGGATTCGAACGACCGGGCCATCACGGCGTTCACGATGCTCGGCCACGCGACGTTTCACACCTACGAACTCGTCGTGCCGATTTTCGTCGTCATCTGGCTCGACGCGTACTCGACGACGACGGCGTTTCTCGGCCTCGTCGTCGGCGCGAGCTACGCCGCCACCGGCGTCGGGGCGCTCCCGAGCGGCGTCCTCTCGGACCGCTTCAGCGCCAAGCGGCTCATCGTCGCCTCCATGGCCGGCATGGGTGGGGGGTTCCTCGTCGTGAGCGTCGCCCCCAACCTGCTGGTGCTCTCTCTGGGGCTCCTCCTGTGGGGCATCGCCGCCAGCGTCTACCATCCCGCCGGACTCTCGCTGATTAGCCGCGGCACGCACGAGCGGGGCACGGCGTTCGCCTACCACGGGGCGGCCGGAAACGTCGGCGTCGCCACCGGTCCGTTGCTCGGGGCGATTCTGCTCGCCTTCTTCGGCTGGCGGACCGTCGCCGCGGTGCTGGTCGTCCCCGTCGCCGTCGCCGTGCTTCTCGCGCTCCGCCTGGAGTTCGACGAGACGGCCGCCGTCGACGCGGACGACGACGCCGTCACCGACGGCCGCGGCGAGATATCCAGCCTCCGCGAGTTCGCGACGAACTCCAAGCTCCTGTTCGCGAGCGGCTTCCTCTTCGTCTTCTTCATCGGGAACCTCTACGGCCTCTACTACCGGGGCGCGTTCACGTTCCTGCCCGACATCCTGTCGGGCATCGCGCTCTTCGCACCGGTGGAGTTGGCGGGCCGGACGTTCGAACCGAGCCAGTACGTCTACTCGGGGCTGCTCATCCTCGGCGGCGCGGGCCAGTACGTCGGCGGGAAACTCGTCGACCGGTACGAGGCCGAACGCGTCCTGGTCGTCAACTTCTCGATTCTCGCCCTCGTCGCGTTCGCGTTCGTTCCCGCGTCGAACGCCGGACTCGCGCCACTGCTCGCCGTCTCCGGAATGCTCGGCTTCTTCGTCTTCATGGAAGCGCCGGTCAACCAGGAGGTCATCTCGAAATACGTGCCCGCCGACCTTCGGGGGTTGTCGTTCGGCTGGACCTACATCGCGATATTCGGCGTCGGCGCGCTCGGGTCGGCGCTCGCCGGCTTCGTCCTGTCGCGGTGGTCGGCGGCGGTGCTGTTCGCGATTCTCGCCGCCTTCGCCGTCGTCGCCGCTGGCATCGGCGTCTACCTCAGTCGGCGGGGGGATTGACAGGCCCAGGAGACCGCCTTTATGTCATCCCCACACACAGGGGGAGCATGGTCGACCGCTGTCCACACCTGGCGTACCGAGACGAGACCGACGGAGCGTCATTCGACACCGAGCGTGCGTACTGTACCGCCGTCGAGGAGTTCGTCCAGCCCATGCGGGCCGACGTCTGCAACGCCCGCTACGACCTGGACTACGAGGCGCACTGCGAGTACTTCCGGGCGACCGACGAGGGAACGGAATGAGCTACGACGACTACCTCGACGGTAAACCGGTCGTCGTCACCGCGGCGCTGACGGGCGGCGTCCACGGGAAGGAGGCGAACCCGAACCTGCCGGAGACGCCGGCGGAGATCGGCGCGGCGGCCGCGGCCTGCGAGGCGGCGGGAGCGAGCATCGTCCACCTCCACGCCCGCCGGCCGAACGGCGAACGGGCCTTCGAAACCGAACGGTTTCAGGAGGTGACCGACGCCGTGCGCGCACGGACGGACGACGTCGTCGTCCAGCACTCGACGGGCGGGACGGGCGCGCCGGACGACCTGCGGGCCGAACCGTTGCGGACCGACCCCGCGCCGGAGATGGCGTCGCTCGACATGGGACCGCTCAATCGTTACGAACACCTGACCAGCGAGAACACGCGCGGCCTCGTCGCCGACCTGCACGAGGAGATGCAGGAGCGGGGAATCAAACCCGAACTCGAAGTGTTCAACGGCGGCCACCTCAACGAGTCGCTCCGAATCCTGTCGGACCTGTCGGACCCACCGTACCTCAACCTCGTCTTCGGCGGCGGGACGACCACGATACCCCACCCGCGCAATCTCGTGACTCTGGTGGAGAATCTCCCCGAGGGCGTCGAGTTCAACGTCCTGGGCTTCGGCCGACACCAGTTGCCGCTGACGACGATGGGACTCCTCCTCGGCGGGCACGCGCGCGTCGGTCTGGAGGACAACCTCTACTACCGTGCGGGGGAACTCGCCGAGAGCAACGCACAGCTGGTCGAGCGGACGGTCGGCCTCGCGGAATCGCTGGGTCGGCCGGTCGCGACGCCGTCGGAGACCCGCGAAATCCTCGGGCTGTAGGACCGTATGCGTCGGTGTTCCACCCGTCGACGCTTTCGTGATGTTTAAGTAGCCAACCCGAGTTGATTCGGTTGCAATACGCTGTAGGGGCGAACGCCCCGAGTCCGGAAGGGCGACGATACGAACACGGTGTTGCGGTAGCCAAGCCTGGCCCAAGGCGCTGGGTTGCTAACTCAGTGGCGTCAAGCCCCCGGGGTTCGAATCCCCGCCGCAACGCTCGCACATACAACACTATCCATGAGTGCAGAAGAACCACAGGACGGCTCTGCGGAGGAGGACGAAGACCTCCGGTACTTCGTCCGCATCGAGGGGACGGACCTCGATGGGACGAAGGCCGTAGAGCGAAGCCTGACAGAGATGAACGGTATCGGTCAGCGCACGGCGAGAATCATCGCCGAGGCGGCCGAGGTCGACCGGAAGGCCACGCTCGGCCGCCTCGACGACGACGAGATCGAACGCGTCGTCGCGGCCGTCGAGGAGTACGCCGACGAGGTGCCGGAGTGGCTCGTCAACCGCCGAGACGACTTCTTCTCGGGCGAGACGGACCACATCACCGGCAGCGACCTCAGCCAGACGCGCCAGCAGGACATCAACCGGATGAAGATGATCGACTCCTACAAGGGCGTGCGCCACAAGCGCGGCCAGAAGGTACGCGGTCAGCGAACCAAGTCCACCGGCCGCTCCGAGGGGACCATCGGCGTCAACGTCGAGGCCATCAAAGAGCAGGCCGCCGAGGAGGCTGCTGAAGAAGAATGACGACCGGAAAGAACACCAAATTCTACGAGACGCCGAACCACCCCTACCAGGGTGAGCGCATCGCCCAGGAGGCGGACCTCCTCGGGCGCTACGGCCTCAAGAACAAAGAGGAACTGTGGCGCGCCCAGTCGGAACTGCGGTCGATACGCCGCGAGGCCCGACGCCTCCTCGGCGACGCCCAGGGCGACGTCGAAGCGGCACAACAGGCGGGCGCGGACTTCGTCGCTCGCCTGCGCCGACTCGGCATCCTCTCGGAGGCCGACGACATCAGTACCGTGCTGTCGCTGGAAGTGACGGACATCCTCGAACGCCGTCTCCAGACCGTCGCCTACCGCCAGGGCCTCGCACACACGCCCCAGCAGGCGCGACAGTTCATCACCCACGGCCACGTCACCGTCGACGGTGCGCGCGTCCAGACGCCGTCGCGGAAGGTCGACGTCGACGAGGAAGATTCAGTCGCCTTCGACGAGAACAGCCCGCTGGCCGACGAACTCCATCCCGAACGCGCGGAGGGTCAACAATGAGTGACGCAGAAGGCGGCAAGTGGGGCATCGCCCACGTCCACGCATCGTTCAACAACACGCTCATCACGGTCACCGACCAGACGGGCGCGGAGACCATCGCCAAGTCGAGCGGCGGCACGGTCGTGAAACAGAACCGCGACGAAGCGTCGCCGTACGCCGCGATGCAGATGGCGGAGACGGTGGCCGAGGAAGTGCTGG
>JBDGTU010000017.1:0-37461 GCA_042216495.1 Haloferacaceae archaeon | reverse complement strand
CCCCGGGCCTCTTCCTTGCGAAGGAAGCGATCTGCCACTGATCTACGAGCCCGCACTCGAATACAGCCGGTCACGTTACTTGTAGCTTCTGTTTCGACGAACTCCGTCACGCGACTTCGGACGCTCGACGCCGAAAAACTCGGTGTCGGCGTACGCCTTAGCGCCGTGCGACGACGGCCGCCCCCGAATCAGTCCTCGAGGACGATCTCGATGCTCACGTCGTTGGGGACCTGGATGCGCATGAGCTGGCGCAGCGCGCGTTCGTCGGCGTCGATGTCGATCAGACGCTTGTGAACGCGCATTTCCCAGTGTTCCCACGTCGCCGTCCCCTCACCGTCGGGGGATTTGCGGGACGGCACTTCGAGGGTCTTCGTCGGGAGCGGGATGGGTCCGCTCAGGCTGACGCCGGTCTTGCTCGCGATGTCCCGGACGTCGTCGCAGATGTCGTCGAGGTCGTCGGGACTCGTACCGGCGAGCCGAACGCGTGCCTGCTGCATCTATCGCTCGTTGACCTCGAGCACCTTGCCGGCCGCGATGGTCTGACCCATGTCGCGGATGGCGAAGCTGCCGAGTTCCGGGATTTCGGAGGACGGCTCGATGCTGAGCGGCTTCTGCGGACGAACCGTCACGACGGCGGCGTCGCCGGACTTGATGAAGTCCGGATTCTCCTCTGCCACCTCGCCCGAGGCGGGGTCGAGCTTCTGGTCGATGGACTCGACCGTACAGGCGACCTGCGCCGTGTGGGCGTGGAAGACCGGCGTGTAGCCGGCGGTGATGACCGACGGGTGCTGCATCACGACGACCTGCGCCTTGAACGTCTCGGCGACCGACGGCGGGTCGTCGGCGGGGCCACAGACGTCGCCGCGGCGGATGTCGTCCTTGCCGATGCCGCGGACGTTGAACCCGACGTTGTCGCCGGGGCCGGCTTCGGGCACTTCCTCGTGGTGCATCTCGATGGTCTTGACCTCGCCCGAGACGTCCGAGGGCTGGAACGATACGTTGTCGCCCGTGTTCATGATCCCCGTCTCGACGCGGCCGACCGGGACCGTCCCGATGCCGGAGATGGTGTAGACGTCCTGGATGGGGAGCCGGAGCGGCGCGTCCGTCGGCGGCTCGGCCTCCGGCAGGTCGTTGAGGGCCTCCAGCAGGGTCGGGCCGTCGAACCAGTCCATATTGCCGGACTTCTCGGCGACGTTGTCGCCCTCGAAGGCCGAAATCGGGATGAAGGAAGCGTCGTCCGTGCTGAAGCGGACCTGCTTGAGGAGCTGCTTGACCTCCTCGGTGACCTCCTTGTAGGTGTCCTCGCTGTAGTCGACGACGTCCATCTTGTTGACGCCGATGATGAGCTCGTTGATGCCCAGCGTGCGGGCCAGGAAGACGTGCTCACGGGTCTGGGGCGCGACGCCGTCGTCGGCGGCGACGACGAGCACCGCGTTGTCGGCCTGCGAGGCGCCCGTGATCATGTTCTTCACGAAGTCACGGTGGCCCGGACAGTCGACGATGGTGAAGTAGTACTCGTCGGTGTCGAACTCCTGGTGGGCGATGTCGATGGTGACGCCGCGCTCGCGCTCCTCGGCGAGGTTGTCCATCACGTAGGCGAACTCGAAGCCGCCCTTGCCCTTCTCCTCGGCTTCCTCTCGGTACTGTTCGATGACGTGCTCCGGTACGGACCCTGTCTCGAACAGGAGTCGCCCGACGAGCGTGCTCTTTCCGTGGTCGACGTGGCCGATGATGGCCAAATTCTGGTGCGGTTTGTCCTCACTCATTGTATAATCACGCGCTAAGGCGCTTCGTGGGAGGTATTTCGCTCGAACGACCTAAAACGATTTCGATACGCGGTACAGCGCATCTCCACGACGTCTTGCGGTTTATGACACCACGTGTCACGGTCGGCGCGGAGTCGGCAAGGTGACTCCAGGCGGCGTCGACGAGAAGCGCGACCGCCGACCGAGCGTCGAGCTATTCGAGGCGGCTGACGTCCGAGAGCACGGCCGTCGCCGTCTCCGGGCCGCCAGCACCCCGACCGCTGACGTTCAGTTGGCCGGCGTGTTCGGTCTCCAGCTGGACGATGTTGCGCGTGCCCGTCACCGCGAGCGGGCCGTGCTGGGGGACGAGGCGCGGGCCGACCCGGACCCCGTCGGGAGTCGCCTCGCCGATGAGCCGAACCGTTCGGCCGTCCTCGGCCGCGAGGTCGAGCGCGCTCCCCGGGATGTCCTTGATGCCGTCGACGTCGGCGTCGTCGAGTCGGTACTCGTGGTCCCGGCTCAGGACGTTGGCGAGGATGACGAACTTCAGCGCCGCGTCGGTCCCTTCGACGTCGAAAGCGGGGTCCGCCTCGGCGACGCCGAGGTCCTGGGCCTCCGAGAGGACGTGCTCGTAATCCAGTCCTTCGGCGGCCATCCGCGAGAGGATGAAGTTCGCCGTCCCGTTGAGGACGCCGCGCGCCGCGGTGATGTGGTCCGCGCCGAAGTCGGCGATGGTCGAGAGGACGGGAATCGCCCCGCCGACCGTCGCTTCGAAGCGGACCGACCCCTCGCTCTCGTTCGCCAGCGCCATCAGGTCGCCGTAGCGTTCCGCGACCGGCCCCTTGTTGGCGAGGACGGCGTGGCGGTCGGATTCGAGCGCCGACCGGACGTGCGAGAAGCCGGGTTCGGCGTCGCCCAGTGTCGTCGGCGTCGCCTCGACGAGGACGTCGTACTCGGCCGCCAGGGCGTCCGCCGGGGCCGCCGTCCCGACGGTCCCCTCCCGCTCTTTCCGGTCGAGCACCGCCTGGGGGTCGAGTCCCGCCGGGTCGATGGCGGCGCTCGACGAGTCGGCGACGGCCGTCACCGTGTGGCCGTATTCTCCCGCGAGGTCGACGACGGAGCGCCCGACAGCGCCCGCGCCCACGACGGCGACGCGCAGGCTCACGCCGACCCCTCCATCAGCGGCTCGACGACGTCCAGTCCCTTCGTGGACGCCACCTCGCGCACCATCTCGACCACGTTCGTGGCCTTGCCCGCACGCGTCGCCAGCCGGAGACGGGCGCTGGAGACGTCGTCGCGGCCTTCGGGGGCCGACAGCGACAGGTCCGCGAGCGTCGCGTCGGTACAGCGCTCGATGCGCCGGAGCGTGTCCGAGAGGTCCGTGTCGACGATGTCGCCGACGAGCAGCACCGTCAGCTCCTCGCCGTATCGCTGCGAGCCGGCCTGGATGACGTTCACGCCCGCTTCGCGGAGCGCGTCGACGACCGCCTCGAAGCGGTCCGGCGGACACTCCAGGTCGACTTCGACCGGAATGTGCCCGCGTGGCGTCTTGTTCCCCCGTTCGTGGAATATCGAGAGGAGGTTGCCGCCGTTCTCGGCGATGGGCTTCAGCGCCGCCAGCAGTTGTCCGGGTTCGTCCACCAGTTCGAGGCGGATGGTGTACGTCTGGGGCCGCTCGCCGCCGTCGGTTCGCTCGTCGCCGTCGGCGTCGCCCGTCGAGTCGTCGGCGTGGCTCGTCGGGACGTGTTCGTCCGAGACGTCGGAGGACAGCGCTTCGTCACCGGACATCACGCCGTCACCCCCGCGGCCCGACCCGTCGCTGTAATAATTGTCATCGGCGACGGGGCGGGACCGCGGGGTGACTCCGTACCGACACACCAGCGAGTTGGGGTCGTGCCGCTAGGCATATTTGCATACAACAGCCACGCGGTATAAGACTTCACCGATGGCGTACGTCGACGGGGACCGGTTGCCTCGCCCGCCGCCACGTCGGTCGCCGTCCGATTCCCGCCGTCGTCACGTCGCCTGCCGCTCTCACTCCCGAGCGTCTGCGTGCCGGTGTGAGAGCGTGACGACGGTGCGGTCGTCGGTCGAGTCGAAGCCGAGGCGCCCACCGCTCGACTCCGCGACGGCCTGTGCCACCCAGAGACCGAGACCGCTCCCGTGCGTAAGCTGGTCGATGTCGGCCTCGCCCGTCACGACGGCGCGTTCGTGGTCCGGTATCCCGCCGCCGTCGTCACTGACGCGGACCCGGACCCGGTCGCCGTCGCGTGCCGCCGTCACCGCGACGTTCGTGCCGCCGTGTTCGACGGCGTTCTCGACGAGTTCCGTCACCGCGTCGGCGTACCCCTCGTCGGCCCACACCCACAGGTCGTCCGGAACGTCCGTCTCGACGCTCGCGTCGTCGACGGCGTCGACGGCCGTCGCCACCGACTCGGCGACGTTCGCCCGGAGCGGCGGGTCGCCCCGCCGTTCGACCGCCGAGACGAGTTCGCGCGTCTTCGTCGCGAGGCCGCCGACGACGTCCGCGCGCTCGTGGATGGTGGCCGCCGCCGATTCGAGCGCCGAGTCGTCGAGCGCCGATTCGAGGTGTTCGGCGTGTCCCAGCAACACGGTCGCCTCGTTGCGGAGGTTGTGCCGCAGGACGCGACTCAGGACGGCGAACTTCTCGCGTTCGCGCGCGAGTTGCTCGGCCCGGACCCGGCGGGCGTCGTGGACGCCGATGATGACGTGGGCCGCCGCACTGACCGCGAGGAGGTTCCCCGCGACCAGTGCGTCGCCCGCCAGGCCGCGCGAGGTGACGTGCAACCAGAGGACGCCGCCGAGGACGACCAGTCCGAGACAGTCCCAGACGGCGATGCGGACGACGTTCGGCGTCGAGAATCCGCTCCGATACAGCAACACGCCCGCGACGCCAAGCCCGAGGCTGACGAGCGCTCCGAACGCCCCGAGGCCGAACGCCACGGCCGACCCGCCGCGGACGAACGGCGTCGCGTTCGGGACGACCAGCGCGACCCCGGTCACCGCGACGAACGCGCTCGCGACGGCTCTGGCAATCCGTGCGCGGCGGCGACTCGCGGGCGTCGCCCCTTCGCCGAAGCCGCGGACGAACGCGGCGTCGAGTCTGCTAAGAATACCCGGCACAGGCCGACTTGGACCAGCGCGGGTATCAATGTACTCCTCGCCAGTGGATGGAAAAGACGTTCCGACGGTCGGCAAACGGGAGCCGCTACGTCAGAAGTAGTCGATGGAGGCGGGCAGTTCGAGCTTCATGCCCTTGCGCTCGCGAATCTCCATGATCTTCTCGCGCTGGAGGTTGTCGACGAGCACGCGGAAGCCGGCGTTCTCCGTGTTCCAGGAGGCGCGGCCCTCGGTGGCGCTCCGGATGTCCGAGGAGAAGCCGATCATCTCTCCGACCGGTGCGATGCCCTCGATGACCATCAGGTCGCCCTCCTGGTACATGTCGTCGACGCGGCCGCGCCGGCCCTGAATCTCGCCGGAAGCCGCCCCCATGTGCTCGGAGGGCACGTCGATGCGGACGTCCTGAATGGGTTCGAGCAGGCGAACCTCGGCGTCGATGAGCGAGCGGTGGACCGCCTCGCGGACGGCGGGGATGACCTGTGCCGGACCGCGGTGGATGGTGTCCTCGTGGAGTCGGGCGTCGTGCAGGCGGATGAGCGCGCCCTGGACGGGTTCGGCCGCCAGCGGACCGTCGTCGAGCGCCTCTTCGAGGCCTTCGACGACGAGTTCCATCGTCTCGTTGAGGTGCTGGATACCCTTCGTGTCGTCGATGAGGATGTTCGTCCCGTGGATGGTCTCGACGTTCTGGGAGGTCTCCTTGTCCATGCCGGCCTCCTGGAGGGCCTCGCGGCGCTCCAGTTCGGGCATGTCCATCGACGCCTCGCCGAGCTGGATGGTCTCGACGATCTCCTCCGAGAGCGGTTCGACGGAGATGTAGAACTTGTTGTGGCGGTTCGGCGAGACGCCCTCGACGGTGTCGGAGGCACCGGTGGGTGCCTCGCGGTAGACGACGATGGGTTCGCCGGTGTGGATGGGGATGCCCTGGTTGCGCTCGATGCGCTGGCCGATGACTTCGAGGTGGAGTTCGCCCTGTCCGGAGATGAGGTGTTCCCCCGTCTCCTCGTTGATTTCGACCTGAATCGTCGGGTCCTCCTTGGCCACCTGCTGGAGCGTCTGGATGAGCT
Organism: Haloferacaceae archaeon; assembly: GCA_042216495.1. GTDB lineage: Archaea > Halobacteriota > Halobacteria > Halobacteriales > Haloferacaceae > Salinirarus. The sequence continues at coordinate 31,511 of JBDGTU010000017.1, read as the reverse complement.
TCGGCAGGTCGTCCATGTTCTTCGCCTCGACGCTCTTGGTGATGACCGGCTCGGAGATGTGTTCGATGGACTCGAACGGCGTCATCTCGACGCTCGACACCGTCGAACCGGCGATGGCGTCCTTGAGTCCGGTGACCGCGGCGATGTTGCCCGCGGGGACGTGTTCCACCTCCTCGCGCTCGCCGCCCATGTAGATGCCGACGCTCTGGACGCGGTTCTTCCCGGCCGTCCCCGAGACGTACAGCTCCTGGCCCTTCTCGAGCGTACCGGAGAAGACGCGACCGGCCGCGATTTCCCCCGCGTGGGGGTCGATGCCGATGTCGGTGACCATCAGGACGACGTCGCCGTCCTCGTCGACCAGGCGCATCGACTCCGCGATGTCGGAAGAGTCGTCGCCGCGCCAGATGCGCGGGATACGCCGGGGCTGGGCGTCCAGCGGGTTCGGGAAGTGCTCACAGACCATGTCGAGCACGACGTCCGAGAGCGGCGTCCGCTCGTGGAGTTCCTGGCGCTTGTCCGCGCGCTCGAGTTCGATGATGTCGCCGAAGTCCATGCCCGTCCGCTGCATCGACGGCATCGAGACGCCCCACTTGTAGAGCGCGGAGCCGAAGCCGACGGTGCCGCCCTCGACCGAGACGGTCCAGTCGTCGACGTTCTCCATCTCCTCGGTCATCCCGCGGATGAGTTCGTTCACGTCGTGGATGACCGACAGGAGCCGCTCCTGCATCTCCTGGGGTCCTTCCTGGAGTTCGGAGATGAGGCGGTCGACCTTGTTGATGAACAGCGTCGGCTTGACGCCCTCGCGGAGCGCCTGTCGGAGCACCGTCTCCGTCTGGGGCATCGCGCCCTCGACGGCGTCGACGACGACGAGCGCGCCGTCGACGGCGCGCATCGCGCGGGTCACGTCGCCGCCGAAGTCGACGTGGCCCGGCGTGTCGATGAGGTTGATGAGGTGGTTCGTCCCCTCGTACTCGTGGGTCATCGAGACGTTCGCGGCGTCGATGGTGATGCCGCGTTCCTGCTCGTCTTCCTCCGTGTCCATCGCGAGCTGCTGGCCCGCCGTGTCCTGGGATATCATCCCGGCACCCGCGAGCAGGTTGTCGGTGAGCGTCGTCTTGCCGTGGTCGACGTGAGCGGCGATGGCGATGTTCCGGATGTTCTCCGGTTCGTCCATCAGCCGTTCACACTCCTGCACGATTTTCTTTCGTCGGCCCATTATACAGCCTTCTACCGGCAGGAGGGTCAAAAGGGTAGTGTTTTGCCGGAGACGAAACGGACGCTGTGAGCGCCCTGCTCCCGGTTGATAGAGCTTGACACGATATCGCCCGCCGGCACAAGAGTCATGGCCGTCGGGGCCGTGGTATCGGTACGCATGGACGTGCGAATGCAGGGCACTGCACCACCCGACCCGTTTCTCGGCGCTGCCGACCTCCTCGAAACCGAACACGAACTCACCCATCCCGTCTACGTTCGGGTCCGCGACGACCCGGACGAACGGACGTGGGCCGGCCACTACGACGACTACCACGTACTCAACATCTCCCGACAGGCCGCGACGAGCGCGATGGCGCGCGAACTCGCGCTTCACGAACTGGCCCACATGGCCCGCCACGAGGGGGGCCACGCGTCACACACCCAATCGACCGAGGAGGCGCTCTTTCTCGCCCTCGCCGGCAAGTCGGTCGAGCGCCGGAAGCTCTCGCACTGCTATCAAATCGCCAACCACATGAAGGACATCTACGCCGACGACATCACCCTCTCGGTGGCCCCGGCGGACAAACTCGTCCAGTTCCTCGAGTCCAAACTGGCGGCGGCCGTCGCGGACTCGCCCCCCGCGGCACCGCGTCCGGACTCGCGCCGCGTCTCGGCTGCGGCGGATTCCGACATCACCGCCGTCAACGCGGCGTTCGCGCTCGCACTCGTCGAGCGTCACGGCCTCGTGGACGACTCACACCGACTCTACGACCTGGCCCACGCCGCCGCCGACGACGCCCCGAACGTCGGCCTCGACCGCTTTCGGCGGCGATTCCGGTCGCTCGTCGACGACCCGACCGAGAGCGACTACCGGAAGGAACTGGTCGACGTCACGCGTCAGTACGCCGTCGGCACGGAAGCCGGAACGGAACCGGGACCGGCGGCAGATTAGAGAGAGTCAGCGGGCGGCGGCCGCGACGCGTTCTTTCTCCTCTTTCTGGTTGATGGCGTACGTCTGGACGTCGTAGTCGGCCGCGCCGATGAGCTGGCGCGCGAGCGCCTCGGCGGCGCTCGTCGACGACTTGTAGGAGGTGCGCTGGACGCCTTCGGCGAGGAACTTCAGCCCCTGGTCGACGCGGCGCTGCGGGGCGACGTCGACGGCCTGCGGGACGGAGATGCCGCCGTACTTCAGGCGGACCGTCTCCTCTCGCGGCGCGGCGTTCTCGACGGCGGTGACCAGCACCTGCACGGGGTTCTCCTCCGTCCGCTCGTGGACGATCTCGAACGCGTCGCGCACGATGCGCATCGCCATCTGCTTTTTCCCCGTGTTCTCCTCGGTCTGCATCAGGCGGTTGACGAGCCGCTCGACGACGGAGATCTCTGACTTCTGGAACTGCTTCGAGGCGTGGCGACCCATCGTGTGCGCGATGGGCGTCACGTTGAGGTAGCGCTCCGTGCTGGGGTCGCCGTACTCGATGTCGGTGACTTCCCAGTCGCCAAAGAGGAGGGCGTTCTCCTCGGCCTCCTCGCTGTCTGCGGGGGCGTCCGGGTCGGGGGTGTCGCTCTCGGACATTATCGCACCGGTTTCTCCGCGTTGCCGCGCACGAGTTCGATGAGCGAGACGCCGTTGACCTTCTCGACTTTGTAGTTCACGCCCGACAGGTCGCCCATCGCGCGGCCCTTCGCGCCGCCGATGCCGGCGATGGTGACCTCGTCGTGCTCGTCGATGAAGGAGATGGCCCCGTCGCCGGGACAGAACGCCGTCACCTGCTTGCCGTTCTTGATGAGCTGGACCCGGACGCATTTCCGAATCGCCGAGTTGGGCTGTTTCGCCTCGATGCCGACCTTCTCGAGGACGATGCCGCGCGCCTGCGGCGCGCCTTCGAGCGGGTCCGATTTCTTGCGGAGTCCGCGCTCCCGTCGCGCGTACTTCGAGTCGGACCACCGGTGTTGCTGGCGGTCCTTTTTGAGTTTCCGGGCTGCGTACTTGCCGTTCGCCATAGTGACGGGAATTTCCCGACGGAGCTACTTAAGGCTCCCCTTTTCGCCCGTCGAAACTGCCTGAGCGTCGCTCGTTGGGGGCTCTCCACGGTTCTGAGGCCGTCTCGGTCTCGCGCCATCTCCTGCTAGCGCAGGCGACGAGCGACGGCGAGAACGCGTCGTTCGGTCACGCACTCCCGTCGGTGTCGGTGCTGTTTCTCACGAGCGTCTCGACGAACGCCTCGCTCCGTCTCTCGTTCCCGGCAGTTGTCGACGAACCTCCGGACCCCCAGAGACCGGACTCGCGTCCCTGGATGGAATATCCGGACGTGACGACGCGGCCGAACCCCGTCGACCACTGCCGCCGATGCCGATACCGACGCCAGCGTTCGGCCGGTTACGTCAACTGGACGTCGTCGATGCCGTAGTGGCGTCGCGCGAGCGTCCGCGCGACGTCGATGTTGCGGCCGTCCGCGCCGATGGCCACACCGCGGTCGGCCGGGGCCACCTCGACGTACGCGACGACGCGCTCGCCCTGTTCGCTGACGGTCACGTGGCGGACCGCCGCCGGCGAGAGCGTGCTCGCGACGAACGCCTCGGGCGTGTCGGCGTCCTCGACGAGGTCGACCGACCGGCCGAGTTGCTTCTCGACCTTGCGGACGCGCTGACCGCCGGGACCGACCGCCTGTCCCATCTCCCCCGCGCCCACGAGGAAGACCACGCGCTCGCCGCCGTCGCGGACGAGACAGTCGCGGGCCGTCGCGCCCGTCACGTCCTCGAAGAGGGCGATGTACCGGCGCTCCCGGTCGGTCAGCGTGACCGTCATCTCAGTCCGAGGAGGTCGGGCTAAACGACCCCATCCGCAGGTCCACGTCGCCGGTACCGATGGAGACCGGCTTGCCGACGATGACGTTCTCGATGACGCCGTCGAGTCGGTCGCGCTCGCCGTGGATGGCGGCGTCGAGCAGGTGGTTGACCGTCACCTCGAAGGCGGCCCGGGCCAGGACCGACTCCTTCGACCCCGAGATGCCGTGGCGGCCGATGGATTCGATGGTGCCGCGGTTGGTCATGATGTCCGACACCAGCATCAGGTGCCGGACGTTGACGTCGTCGAGCCCCTGCTCTTCGAGGGTGTCCATCGTCTCGTTGATGATGGCCTCGCGGGCCGCCTCGACGCCCAGGTTCCGGTAGATTTCGTGGATGTTGTTACACGTCGTCCGCGAGGCGTCGACGCCCTCGATTTCGAGGACGTCGCCGAAGGCCGACCCCTCGGTGTAGAGGACGAACTCCTCGCCGTCGTCGAGCTGCTCCTTGCGGATGACGACCCGCGAGATGTCCTCGATGCCCTTGAAGACGACTTCGCGGAGCTCCTCGACCAGCTGGAGCAGTTCGCGGTAGCTCGGCTCCGAGGGCCCGAACTCGATGACGGTGCCGCCCCGTCGCGTCTCGACGCCCAGGGCGTCCTCGATGGTCTCGGCGATGCGGGCGGCGATCTCGTCGACGTCGTCGATGGTCGGCCACCGCTCCAGCAGCGTCCCCTCGTTGAGGTCGATCTGGACGAGCATGTCCGCGACGTTCGTCGAGACGTCGCCGAGCGCGAGAATCTTGGTCGCCTCGATGGACCAGACGACCTCGTGAGCGCGTTCGCGGTCGACCGCGTACTCGTCTTCGAGGTAGACCGTCATCATCGGCGTGTCGGGGGTCTTGCGCGCGTCCACCAGTTCGATGAGGCGCGGCAGTCCCTGCGTCACGTCGATTTCGGCGACGCCCGCGTAGTGGAACGTGTTCATCGTCATCTGCGTCCCGGGCTCCCCGATGGACTGCGCGGAGACGGTCCCCACCGGGTCCAGCGGGTCGACCCGGGTGTCGAGATACCGCGACTCGACGGCCTGGACGATTTCGTCGGCCTGGGTGGCCGTGACGCCGCCCCGGTCGTCGACCGTCTCGTACACCTGCTCTCGCAGTCGCTGGGGCAACTCGCTGTCTTCGACGATGGCGCGGACGTCCCCGTCGACGTGGTCGTACTCAGTCATCCGACTGCACCCCCGTGCCCTGGGCCTTGTTCAGCCCGGGCCCGGCGTACTCCGAGAGGTTCGTCGGCGGTTCCTCCCGGCCGAGGAACCGCTCTTTCTCGGTCTCGTCCTCGAACTCCTCTTCGAGGACGCGGTCGACGATGTTGTCGACGTCGATGCCGTGTTCCTCCGACGAGGACACCTTCACCGGACTGGTGCCGTCCTCGCCGAACTCGAACTGGACGATGGTGTCGGAGGTGTCCCGCACCGTGCCGTCGTACTGCGCTTCGAGTTCGGACAGCGCGTTGATGAGGCGGCGCTGGAGGTAGCCGGACTTCGAGGTCCGGACCGCCGTGTCGACCAGGCCCTCGCGGCCGCCCATGGCGTGGAAGAAGAACTCCCGCGGCGTCAGCCCGCCACGGTAGGAGTTCTCCACGAAGCCGTGGGCCTCCGCCGACAGGTCGTCGGGCTTGTAGTGACTGAGCGTCCGGTCCTCGTAGCCGCGGTTGATGCGCTCGCCCCGAACCGCCTGCTGGCCGACACAGCCGGCCATCTGCGTGAGGTTCAGCATCGACCCACGCGCGCCGGACCGGGCCATGATGACCGCCGGATTGTCGTCCGAGAAGTGGTCCTCGGCGATTTCGCCCGCGCTGTCGCGGGCCTTCCCCAGCGTCTGCATGATCTTCATCTCCAGCGTCTCGTCGACGGTCCGACCCGGCAGGGAGTCGAGTTCGTCCGCCTCGTAGGTCGTGATGAGTTCCTGAATCCGCTCGTAGGCGTTGTCGATGGCCTCGTCGACCATCTCGTTTGCCTCGTCCGGGATGGACTCGTCGTCGATGCCGAGCGAGAACCCGAAGTGCATGATGGCACGCATCGCCAGCGACGCCACCTCGTTGATGAACACCCGGGCGCGGGTCTCGGAGTACACTTTCGTAATCGTGTCGACGATTTCGCCGCCGAACGCGCCGACGGCGTCCTCGTCGATGGTGCCTTCGAGCAGTTGGCCGTCCTCGATGGTGACCGCGTCGCCCGCGGACGACGTGAACGAGAGCGACAGGTCGTCGGGCAGGAGTTCGGAGAAGACGGTGCGACCCGTCCAGTAGGGCTCGCCGTTCTCCTCGCCGTCCGGGTCGGGCAGTTCGTCGACGCTCGTCGCGCGCAACAGGTCGAGCGCCTGCGTCTCGGTGAAGTGGGGGTTCTCGTGAGTCAGGAGATACGTCCCCGAGATGTGGTCCTGGATGGCCCCGATGATGTTCTCGCCGAACCGCGGGCTGAGAATCTGCTCCTGGACGCGCATCAGCACGCGCGCCTCGGCGCGGGCCTCCTCGTTCTGGAGGGCGTGCATGTTCATCTCGTCGCCGTCGAAGTCTGCGTTGTACGGCGGACAGACCGTCGTGTTCAGCCGGAACGTCTTGTACGGCATCACCACGACCTCGTGGGCCATGATGGACATCCGGTGGAGCGACGGCTGGCGGTTGAAGATGACGATGTCGCCGTCGACGAGGTGGCGGTTGACCTCCCACCCGGGCTCGATTTTCGTCGCGAGTTCCTCGCAGTTCTTCTCGGTCACTTTCAAGCGGCGGCCGTCGGGACGGCGGACGTAGTTCGCGCCCGGGTGCCCTTCGGGGCCGTTGGACACGTACTGCTGAGCCGTCTCCAGGTTTCGCTCGGTGACGTTCAGCGTCTGTGTCATCTCGCGAGCGACCCGCTCGGGGACGCCCACCTCGTTGAGCGACAGGGTGGGGTCCGGCGAGATGACCGTCCGCGCGGAGAAGTTGACGCGCTTGCCCGAGAGGGACCCGCGGAAGCGACCCTCCTTGCCCTTCAGGCGCTGGGAGAGGGTCTTCAGCGGCCGCCCGGAACGGTGGCGCGCCGGGGGCGTCCCCGAAATCTCGTTGTCGATGAACGTCGTGACGTGGTACTGGAGCAGTTCCCAGAGGTCCTCGATGATGAGCTGGGGCGCGCCCGCCTCGCGGTTCTCCATGAACCGCTGATTGATGCGAATGATGTCCACCAGCTTGTGCGTCAGGTCGTCCTCGCTGCGCTGGCCGTTGTCCAGCGTGATGGAGGGGCGGGCGGTCACCGGCGGCACCGGGAGGACGGTGAGAATCATCCACTCCGGCCGGGACCGACCGGCGTCGATGCCGAGCACTTCGATGTCCTCGTCGGGGATGTCCTCGAACCAGTCGCGGATGTCCGAGGGCATCAGCTTGTTCATGTCCTCCTCGGTCAGGTCGACGCTCAGTGCCTTCTCCAGGGACTTGCGGGCCTCGGTCGTCGGGCGGAACTCGCCCGAGAGGATGTCGTTGATGCGGTCGAGGTCGATGCCCGTCTCGTCGGCGAGCGCCTGCGGGCTCGTCCCCTGGTCGTCCTCGTCGTCGGGGTCGGGCTGCATCGCCTCCGCGACGCGCTCGGAGTAGTCGCCCGCGAGGACGTCCTGGACCTCGTAGTACGTCGTCGGCTTCTCGTGTTTGATGTCGTGCTGTTTCGCGCCGCAGTGGGGACACTGCGAGGCCTTCCGGGCCTGCCGGACGGCCGCCTTCAGCACGTCGTTCTCGTCCTCGCCGAGCGAGATGGCGCGCTGGAGGTCGCTCTGGAACTCGCCTTTCTCCTCTGCGGTGAGCGCGAGGCGGCCACACTCCCGACAGGTCGACCGGAGGAGTCGGCGGATGAGTTTCGTGAAGCCGACGTGGATGACCGGTGCGGCGAGTTCGATGTGGCCGAAGTGGCCGTTACACGACCCCGAGTGCTGGCCGCAGGTCCGACACTGCAAGCCGGGGTCGATGACGCCGAGTCGCGGGTCCATCAGCCCCATGTCGATGGGGTAGCCGTCGTCGTCGTAGGTGTCCGCCGTGATGACCTTCGTCGCGGACATGTCGCGGTACGTCTCCGGGTCCATCAGCCCGAACTGGATGCCGCCGATCTCTTTCGGTGTGTTGAGTGACATGAATTACACTGCGTCCTCGAGTTCGAGTCGCGGTCGGATGCCGAGCGCGATCATCTCGTCCAGCAGGAGCTTGAACGCGTAGCTCACCTCGATTTCGTGGATGTCGTCCTCGTCGCCCGTTATCGGGTCGTAGACGCGGCGCTGGTCCGTGTCCTCGACGGCGACCATGCCCGTCTCCTCCGAGATGTAGACGTCCTCGCGGTCCGAGGAGTCCAGCAGGCGTTCTTTGAGCGCCAGCGCCGCCCCGTGACCGATGAGGACTTCGCGCTCCATCTCGCCGACGCGCAGGCCGCCCTCGCGGGCGCGGCCCTCGGTGGGCTGGCGTGTCAGCACCTGCACCGGCCCGCGCGAACGGGCGTGCAGCTTGTTCGAGACCATGTGGTAGAGCTTGTGGTAGAAGATGGTCCCGACGAATATCTTCGCCTCGATCTTCTCCCCGGTCACGCCGGAGTACATGACCTCCTTGCCGGAGGATTCGAAGCCGTGCTCCTCCAGCGCCTCGCGCAGTTCCTCCTCGTCTTCGCCCTGGAAGGCCGTCCCGTCGACGCGCCGGCCTTCGAGCGAGCCGACCTTGCCGCCCAGCATCTCCAGCACGTGGCCGACGGTCATGCGCGACGGCAGCGCGTGGGGGTTGAGCACCAGGTCCGGAACGACGCCGTTCTCGGTGAACGGCATGTCCTCCTGTGGCGCGAGGTGGCCGACGACGCCCTTCTGGCCGTGGCGGGAGGCGAACTTGTCGCCGAGTTCCGGGATGCGCTCGTCGCGCACCTTCACCTTCGAGAGCTTCGAGCCGTCCTCGCCCTCCATGAGGGTGACGGTGTCGACGACGCCGTCCTCGCCGGACCGCATCGTGACGCTCGTCTCGCGGCGTTTCTGCGGGCTGAGCCCGCCCATCTCGTCGGGCTCTTCGAGGAACCGCGGCGGCGACGTCTTGCCCAGCAGGACGGAGTTCTCGTCGACGACCGTCTCGGGGTTGACGAGGCCGTCCTCGTCGAGGTGGGTGTAGGCGTCCTCGCCGCGGGCGCCGCGGACGTCCTGGGAGGGGATCTCGAAGCGGTCCTCCTGGCCGCCGGGGTAGCGCCGCTCCTCGCCCTCGTAGGTCCGGAAGAAATGCGAGCGGGCCAGCGCCCGGTCGACCGACCCCTTGTTCATGACGAGGGCGTCCTCGATGTTGAACCCCTCGTAGGACATGACGGCGACGACGAAGTTCTGGGCCGCCGGCCGTTCGTCGAACCCGATCTGTTCGGTCGTCTGGGTCTTGACCATCGACAGCTGCGGGTAGTGCAGGAGGTGCTGTCGCGTGTCGGGGCGGATGCGGTAGTTCGCGGACGGAATCCCGAGCGACTGCTTCATCATCCCTGCACCCATCGTGATGCGCGGACTGGCGTTGTGCTCCGGATACGGAATCATGCCCGCGCCGATGCCGAAGACGAGCTGCGGGTCGATTTCGAGGTGCGTGTGGTCCTCGGTGAGTTCGTCCTCGTCGACGGCGACGTAGATGTCCTCTTCTTCCTCGGCGTCGATGAACTCGACGTAGCCGCGGTCGACGAGGTCCTCGAACTCCAGGTCGCCCTCGGTGACGGCCTCGATCTCCTCGTCGGTCAGGAGGGGTTCGCCGTCCTCGACGACGATGAGCGGGCGGCGCGCGCGGCCGGCGTCGGCGTTGATGATGACCTCGCGGGTGCGGTCTTTGACCGAGACGTTCACCATGTCGCTGACGTCGCCGCGGCGACGCGCCTCTCGAATCTGTTCTGCGAGCTGTTCGGGGTCGGGGTGGGTACCGACCAGACTGCCGTTGACGTAGATCTTCGCTTCTCGTGTTTGTGCCATGTTAGTCTGCCATGGATTCGACGCCCTCGATACCGGGAATCCCTTCGACACCCATCGACGCCAGTTCTCGTTTGAGTTCCTGTTCGTCCTCGACGTTCTGTGAGAGCTCCATCGCCTGTGCGAAGTTCTTCACCAGGCCACAGTTCGGCCCCTCCGGCGTCTCGGAGGGACAGATGCGCCCCCACTGGGTCGCGTGCAGGTCACGCGCCTCGAAGTGGGGCTGGGAGCGACTGAGCGGGCTCCGGAGCCGGCGCAGGTGCGACAGCACGCCCATGTAGTCCGTCCGGTCCACCAGCTGAGAGACGCCGGAGCGGCCGCCGACCCAGTTCCCCGTCGCGATGGGGTGTTCGAGCCGTTCGGTCAGGACGTCCGATCGGACGACGGTGTTGACCGTCAGCTGTCGGTTGCGCATGTTGGCCCGTTCGAGCTGATACTTCACGTCGCGCGCGAGCTTGTTCAGCGCCGTCCGGAACAGGTCGCGCATCAGGTCGCCCGAGACTTTCAGGCGCTTGTTCGCGTAGTGGTCCTTGTCGTCGGAGTCGCGCCGGCCGAGCGCCAGTTCGAAACACGCCTCGGCCATCCGACAGAGGTAGTACGCCTTGTTGATGCGCACGTCCTCCTCCTCGACGCCCTCCTCGTGGAGGTGCGGCAGGAGGTAGCGGTCGATGACGTAGTTCGCGCGCTTCAGCTGGTAGTTCTTCCCCTGGCCGGAGGCGACGCGCTTGCCCAGCGTCTCGATGGCCTCCTCCTCGGTCTGGACGTCGGCCTCCTCCAGGTTCTCCAGCATGAACTTCACGATCTCCGGGTCGTCGGAGACGCGGTGGACGATCTCCTCGTCGGATTCGAGACCGAGCGCACGCACCAGCGTCACGAAGTTGACGCTCCCCGACACCGAGGGGAACGACACTTCGAGCAGCCCTTCGCGGTTGCGCTCACAGAGGACGAGCGCGCGGTAGCCACGCCGCTGGCTGAACGTCTTCGCGACCTGAATCTCGTCGCCGTACTTCGTGTCGTACTCGGCGAGAATCTTGTTCGGTGCGAGGTCCTCGCTCGTCATCAACACCCGCTCGGAGCCGTTGACGATGAAATAGCCGCCGGGGTCGACGGGGTCCTCGCCGATTTCGATGAGGTCCGTCTCCGAGAGGCCCTCGATGTTGCACTTCCGGGAGCCGACCATGATCGGCATCCGGCCCACTTTCGTCTCGGTGGAGTCGACGACGACTTCCTCCTCTTCCTCGCCGCCGCGGACGATGGACATCTCCATGAACACCGGCGCGGCGTAGGTGATGTTGCGCAGGCGGGCTTCCTGCGGATAGAGCAGTTCCTCGCTCCCGTCCGCCTCTCGGACTCGGGGCGTCTCGACGCGGACGTCGCCGAGTTCGACGAAGACGGGTTCCTGACCCTCCTTGTCGCCGATGTCCGTGTCGATGGTCTCCTTCTCGTCGACGACTTCCTGCATCCCCCGGTCGAGGAAGGCGTTGAACGACCGGAAGTGGTGTTCTGCGAGCCGTTCCTGGGAGAAGTACTCCCGCGAAACCGCACGTCGGTCCTGTCGGTTCATTCGATCACCAGCCGGTATACGACCGCTCGGTCCGTGGTCCGGGACTCCCTGATTATCTTGACGACGTCGCCCGGCTCGGCACCCTCGGGCAGCGCCGGGTCCTTCGTCCGAATCTTCGGTAGGTTGGTCTTGCTGACGTTGTACTCCTCGAGCACTTCCTCGACCTCCTCCGGGTCGTCGAGGAGGACGTGCTCCGGAACCAGTTTGTGTTGGCTTACGTCTACCATGGGTGTTTGGGGAAAGAAGCTATCACGAGATACTACGGCGTCGTTGCGCTCCCATCCATTTAACGCTTGCCAAAACCCGCCAGTAAACGCTCACCGACCGGGGCGAATCCCACCGATGAGTGCATCCGTGATACTCCTACGCAGGGCACCCCTCGATATAGGTGTTTCGGGGCCGTCGTGAGGTATCGGATGCCACGCCGTCGGGAGATGGCAAGCCTTATTTAATCGACCGCGGTAGGAATAGATGCGTCAGCCCGGGTGGTGTAGTGGCCCATCATACGACCCTGTCACGGTCGTGACGCGGGTTCAAATCCCGCCTCGGGCGCTTCTCTGATTTCAGCTTCTCCAGCGAGGCGTCCCGTCGCCGAGCACCTCGCTGAAATCAGTGTGCGGCGTACGCGGGATTCGAACACGAACAGTCGCAGGCCCGGACCGGCCGAGCGGAGTGAGGCCGCAGCCCGGAACGTCTGTGAACGGGTTCAAATCCCGCCTCGGGTGCTTCGGGCCTTCTAACAGGTATTCAACGGTCCGCGTCGGTCACGTCTCGAACGAATATGTTCGGGGCGAGGACGCCCGAACGGCCGTCCCGCTCGAAACCGCCGAGTCGCTCGTTCTGCCGCCGTAACGCCTCCTCCTGGCGGAGAAACTTCATCGCCTCGACGCCGTCGCCCACGATGTGCAGGTTGTTGAGGATGTTCTCTCGCTCGAACGCCTTCCGTGTGAGTTTGGCGTCGCCCGGGTGGTCTTCGGCGAGGAGGACCTCCACCGGTTTCCCGCCGTCCGTCATGGGTGGTCGAACTCCTGGTCCGGCTGGGACGCGCCCCTCGGAATCGTGAATCGGAACGTCGCACCGTCGCCGGGTTCCGAGTCGACCCGGATGGTCCCGCCGTGACGCTGGACGATTCGCTGGGTCATCGGACACCGCAAAGACGTACGCGTCGTCCCGTTCCGTCGCCGACACCTCGATTTTGGGTGCGGTCTCCGAATCGGCGTGGTCGATGGCGTTTTTGACGAGGTTCTGAAATATCTGTCCGAGCTGGTCGCGGTCGGCGACGACCGTCGGCGTCGTGGTCGTCGATGAGCAGTTCCAAGTCCTGCCGAGTCGCTTCGAACACCGCTCTCGTATCGACTTCGGCGAACTCCTCGCCCTGCGTGTGGACGCGAGAGTATTCGAGTAGGGAGTGTATCATTCGCTTCATCCGCCGAGCGCCGTCGACGGCGAACTCCATGTACTCCCGGGCTTCGCCGTCCAGTTGGTCGCCGTACTCCGGCTCCAGCAGGTCGACGTAACGTCCGCGCTCCGCGCGATGCTCGACCCGAAACGGGGGGGCATCGACCTCGGAGCCGACCTGCTGCGGGCCGCCCTGACAGAGGCAGCGGTCGAGTCCGCCGACCCGTCCCACACCGACGCCGACGACGTCGTCTGACGGGTCACGCAAGTTGACCGAACCATCTGCCGACGACGACGCCGACGAGCGCTGCGGCGAGCGTCCCCCCTGCGTACCAGGCGGCGAGTCGCAACTCGCCGCTCTCGACGAACTCGGCGACGGTGACGGCGAACGAGGAGAACGTGGTGAACGCCCCACAGAATCCCGTCCCCGCGACGAGCATCGCCGACGAGTCGAGCGACGTCGCCGTGAGAAAGCCAAGGGCGACGCTCCCGACGACGTTCACGACGACGGTGCCGAGTCGTCCCGTGAGCCGACGGTCGACGACGTAGCGCGCCAGCGCTCCGAGGACGCCACCCGTACCGACGAGCAAGACCGGATTCACGCCCGCCTCCCGACTACGAGGCCGACAACTGCGGCCGCGAAGCCGAGGACGTAGTTCGCCCCGACGTTCAGCGCACCGAGTTCGCGGCCGAGTTCGACCGTCTGGACGGCGAACGTGCTGTAGGTCGTGAACGACGACAACAGCCCGGTGCCGAGGAGCATCTGCACCCGCCGCCGGGGGACCCTCGCCACGAGCGCGCCGAGGACGAAACTTCCGAGGACGTTCACCGCCAGCGTCCCCGCCGCGCCGGGGAGGAGGAGTCCCACGCCGTACCGGAGCGTCGCGCCGACGAATCCACCGCCGGCGACGAGCAACGGGTCGAGTCGGTCCGTCATCACTCGCTCGTCTCACGCCCCGTACACGTCGGTTTCGGTCCGCTCCGTTCCGGCGTGGGTCCGCGACTCGACGGCATCGGCCGACGCGTCGGGTCGCATCTCGCTCGCCCGCGGCGACTCGCCGCCGTGGGGCGTCGCTCGCTCCCGAACGCGAACGTCGTGGACGGATTCGGTGGCGTCGTCGACGACGAGGGCGTGCCCCGGCGTCTCCGGGAGTCGGTCCCGAATCGTCCCGTCGAGATACGTCGGGCGCGCGGCCGAGAGGGCGTCCACGTCGCGGACGGCGGTGAGGCGGTGCGCGAACAGCAAGTCGGCCTGCGAGATGGCGACGTCGGGCAGGACGCTCGGACGCTGCGTCGCCGCCACGAGGGTCACCCCCGGAGAGCGCCCCCGGGTGAACAGCGTTTCGAGCGCCGCGGCGGCGAGGCCATCGAGAAAGACGTGTGCCTCGTCGACCAACAGCCACGGTAGCCGGTCGAGTCGCCCGTCGAGGCGAGCGTCGTACAGGCTCCGGGCGACTACCCTGACGACAGCGTTCATCGGGCCCGGGTCGTAGCCCGCGAGGTCGAGCACGGTCGCCGGACCGGAGGCGAGCGACGCGGGGTCGTCCCCGTCCGGGTCGAAGACGCCCCACGCCGCCGCGACGTCGAGGTGGTTCGTCGCCGCGCGCCGCGTCCCGCGGTCGGCCGACGCGTCGGCGACGTGCGTCCGCATCCCGTCGAGCGTCCCGGCGTGCGTCGCCGCCTCCCAGAGCAGCGCCCCCGCCGGGTCGGTCGTCGACAGGTCGAACAGCGCTGGCCACGCCTGCGGCGGGAGCGCGTCGGCGCGGACGACGGGCTTCTCGACGACTCGCGCGGGCACGTCTCCCCCTGCCGACAGTCCCCGAAAGACGCCGAGGGGGTCCACGACGACGGGCGCGACGCCCGCCGTCCGCGCCGCCGACTCCGCGACGACGCCGAGCGTGTACGACTTCCCGTAGCCGCGTTTTCCGACGACGACGCCCGCGTGCGGTCGGTCGAAGTCGAGGCCGACCGCCGCCCCCTCGCTGCCGTCGCGGGCACGGTACGTTCCGACCCGACCGGTCGGTAGCTGAGCGGCCGTCGCGTCGTCGTCGCGTCCGAGAACGTGCATGGGCCTCCCTGCCCCTGGCTTCCGACCTAAAGTTCCGGCCGAGGATTCAAGTACGAATCCGGGACCACCCCGGCCCATGTTCGATGCGTTCAGAGACGACACGCGTGCCATCGAAGGACTCCCGATTCGGCTGGTCATCGCGCTGGTCATCGGCGTCGCGAGCCTCAGCGTCATGATGAACATGCTCACCGGAATTCAGGGGCTCTCGATAACCGAACTCGACGCGAAGCCGTCGCCGGAGGTGGTCTCACCCGGGGAACAGCAACTGACGTTCACCGTCGTCGGCAGCGGCGGGACGCCCGTAGCCGACGCCACCGTCGTCGTGAAGGGCGGGAGCGCCGACCTCGACGGCGTGCGGACGGCCACGACGGGCGAGAACGGCACCGCGACGATGACGGTGTCGCCGTCGCTGCGGCCAAATCAGGAGGAAGGGACGTTGGAAGTCGACGTCAAGCCGCCCGCCGGGAGTCAGTACAGCGACCGCCGGACGAACGCGAAGGTACTGGTGGTCCGTGGCGGCTAGCCGTGTCGTTCCCAGTCGATCCAGTCCTGTTCCCAGCCGGCGGGTGCGAAGTACCCCTGCTGGGCGAACTCGCGGTCCTCGCGTTCGGTTCGGTTCCGCGTGAGGCCGCCCGCCTGTTCGCCCTCGACGAGCAACGGGTCGAACGCGGCGTCGCCGAATCGCTCGACCACGCCGAATCCCGGCACGTCGAGGCGTGCGTCCCGATGGGCCGCGGGTCGGGCGTCGCGGTCCGCAGGTCGGCCGTCACCGTCCGTGGATTCGACGGCGACGAGCGTCTGGTCGGGGCCGCCAATCGGCATGGCGAGCCGTCCTCCGTCCGCGAGCTGGTCGAGGAGCGCCCGCGGCGGACGGACGGCGGCCGCTTCGACGAGGATGCGGTCGAACGGGGCGTACTCCGGGAGGCCACGCGCGCCGTCGCGACGGTCCACGAGGACGGCATCGTAGCCGGCACGAGCGAGGTTCCGGCGGGCGTCGAGGACGAGCCGTCGGGTGATGTCCACGGCGTGGACGTGACGCCCGCCGACGATTTCGGCGACGACGGCCGCGGTGTAGCCGACGCCGGCACCCACGACGAGGACGTCGTCGCCGTCGGCGACGTCGAGCGCTTCCAGCAGTCGAGCGGCCGTTTTCGGGGCGAGAACGGTCGTCCCCTCGTGTTCGGTCGCTCGGTTGTCGTAGGGGCGGTCGTCGACGAACTCGTGACGGGGGACGGTCCGCATGGCCGCCCCGACGGCCGCGTCGAGGCCCCCGACCGCGTGGTCGACGCCGTCGACCATGTCGTCACGCAACACCGCGGAGTCCATGCTCTCCCTCGGAGGTCTCCCCTAATCAAAGATGCGTTTGCGCCGGTCGCGAGACGACGGCGAGCGTCGGAGCGCTATCTCACCACGCCGACCACGCAGTCGAACTCGTGTCGCGGGCGTACAGCCGTTTCACGTCCTTGGCGAACACCATATCGCCCGCGTGGTCGAACTTGTCGAAGCGGTAGTTCGCGGCGTCGTCGCGCACCTGAATCCCCTCGATCTCGAACTCGGCGTCGCCGAGTTCCTCCTCGTCGCCGACGGTGAACTCGTAGTCGCCGGGCACCTGCACCGAGAGACTCTTCGTCTCGTCCCGACGGCCGTCGTTCGGGTGCAGCGTGACGTTCACGCTCACGTTGTCGACGACGCGCGCCCAGATGGTGTCGACGTCCTCGGCGACTGCCTCCTCGGTTCGCCTGCCGTCGCCCAGGTCCAGCGACGTGATGCGCACCTGCAGGATGGCCTCCGGCGTGTCCGCGACGAACTCCTCGCCGACGGGGAGGGTCTCCTCGGCCGGCGCGTCGACGTGCGTCGTGAACGACTCGCCGTCCTGTGAGACGACGACGTCCAACTCGACTTCGCGCACCTCCTCGATACGAACCTTGTGCGTGTGTCCGCACTCGGTACATCTGACCGTCGTCTGTCCCCCCGGCTTCAGCACCTCGTGGACCACTTCGAGGTCCGGCGAACACGACGGACAGGCGACCGCGACGCGTTCCGCTGTCTCGTTCATGGTCCGACGTAGTCGGCCGAGCGGTAAAAATCCGCGCTTACGTCGCCTCCCGGCGGGGAATCGCCGGCGACCGTACGCTCCGAGGAAGTGCCGCTTCCGCCTCGTCTCACGGTTTCACCGCTCGGCCGGCGGAAGTTCCACTTCCTCGCCGTCTACGTACACCGTCGGCTCCCGCAAGATGCCGTCGAGGTGCAACGGCGCTTCGGTGTCCCCGCCGATGCTCGCGTCGTCGCCGATGGCGACGTGGACGGTGCCGGCCGCCTTCTCGTCCAAGAGCACCGACCCGACCAGCTCCTCGACGCCGAGGTTGGTGCCGATGCCGAGTTCCGCGAGATTGTACGCGTCCCGACCCACGTCGTCGGCGGCCGCTTCGACCTGTTCGCGGACGGCCGGGTCGCCGACGTCGGTCACGTAGCCGTCTTCCACCTCGAAGCGGAGTTCGCGCCCCGAGAGCAGACCGTGGGGCATCATCGTCCCGTCGACGACGTAGGTGCCGGTGGCCGTCTCGGGGCTGACGAACACCTCGCCGGCCGGGAGATTCGAGAAGTCGCCCGGTTCGTGGACCATCCCGGTGTCGCTGTGCCACTCCCGGTCGCCCGGCTCGAAAGTGATGTCGGTCCCCTGCGGCGAGGTGACCCGCACCGCCGTCGCGCCCTCGACGCGTTCGCGGAGTTTCACGCACTCGCGGGCGATGGCGTGGTAGTCGGCGTCGAGTCCGGCGGTCATCACCTCCTCGGTGATGCCCGGCATCGTCGCCGCCCGCGCGCCGGCCTCCGACGCTCGACTCCGGGCGCGGGTGTGACTCAGGCTCTTCGTCGTCGGCGCGAGCAACACGTCGGCGTCGCGCATCGCCGCCGCCACCGGCGCGGACGGTTCCGCGCCGTGTTGGTCGCCCGGCGGATACCGGACCAGCACCGACTCGTCGGTCACCTCGCTGCCGACGTCGTAGAGCGTCTCGCCGATGGACAGTCGCTCGTCGTCGGTGACGACGACGAACGTCTCGTCGGCGTCGAGGGCCATGCACTCGTGGACCGCCGTCTCCGCGGCGGCGCGAAGCGAACTCATACGGATACGTCGGGCCGCCGCGCCGTTAGCTGTTGTCCCTCAGCCGGCCGGCTCCGGAGCGCGTACTCACCTCGTAGTTGCGTTCTCCTATCCGACCTCGTAACGATTATCCCCGTCGGTCGTGGAGTGGCGACCGTATGATTCAGGTGGGCGTAAACGGGTACGGCACGATTGGCAAGCGGGTCGCGGACGCGGTTGCGGCCCAACCCGACATGGAACTCGTCGGCGTCGCCAAGACCCGGCCGAACTACGAGGCCGAGACGGCCGTCCGACGCGGCTATCCGCTCTACGCGGCAGTCCCGGAGCGTGCAGACCAGTTCGCCGACGCCGGCATCGACATCGCCGGCGAGGTCGACGCACTCGTCGCCGCGAGCGACGTCGTCGTCGACGCCACGCCCTCGGGCATCGGCGAACAGAACCTCGACCTCTACGCCGACCACGACGCGCCCGCCATCGTGCAGGGCGGCGAGGGCGCGGACGTCGCGGACGTGAGCTTCAACGCCCGGGCGAACTACGCGAACGCCGTCGGGGCCGACTCGGTCCGCGTCGTCTCCTGTAACACGACCGGTCTCTCGCGCCTCCTCGCTCCCCTCGAGGAGACCTACGGCGTCGAGAAGGCCCGCGTCACGCTCGTCCGCCGCGGCGGCGACCCCGGACAGACGGGGCGCGGCCCCATCAACGACATCCTCCCCAACCCGGTCACCATCCCCTCACACCACGGTCCCGACGTCAACACCATCCTCCCCGACCTCGACATCGACACTCTCGGGATGAAGGTGCCGGCGACGCTGATGCACACCCACAGCGTCAACGTCACGCTCGCCGAATCGCCCGACACCGAGGCGGTGCGTGACCTCCTCGCCGACGAGAACCGCCTCTTTCTCGTCCCCGAGAGCGCCGGCATCGACGGGGCCGGCAAACTCAAGGAGTTCGCCATGGACGCCGGCCGGCCACGGGGCGACATCTGGGAGAACTGCATCTGGGAGGAGTCCATCACCGTCGAAGGCTCCGACCTCTACCTCTTCCAGGCCATCCACCAGGAGAGCGACGTCGTCCCCGAGAACGTCGACGCGATTCGTGCCGTCACCGGCGACGAGGCGGGCGACGAGAGCAGGGAAACCACCGACGACCGGCTCGGCGTCGGCCTCGACAGCGTCTTCGCGAACGCCCGCTAGTCACAGAGCGCTTCGACGGCGGGGAGTTCCGTTCCAGTCAGTGCGTTGACGTAGGCACCGCCGGCGATGGAGACGTGCGAGAAGTCGGCCTCGTCGAGGCCGTACATGGTGATGGCGCGGGAAGTGTCGCCGCCGCCGACGACCGAGAAGCAGTCCGTCTCGCCGATGGTCCGCAGCAACTCGACCGTGCCGTCGCTGAACGTCTCGTCCTCGAAGACGCCCATCGCCCCCTTGACGAACACCGCCGCCGATTCCTCGATGACTTCCTCGAACGACTCGATGGTGTCGTGACCGATGTCCGGGAACGGACAGTCCTTCTCGACGCCCTCGACCCGACACTCCCGGCGCTCGCCGTCCGCCTCGTACGCCAGGTCCGTCGGGAGGCGAACGCGGTCCCCGCGCTCTATCAGCAGCCGTTCGATCATCCCCTCGTTGCGCTCCCACTGGTAGTCGAAGATGTCCGTGTCGCAGACGTCGTAGCCGACGTCGTGCCCCTCCGCCCGCAGGAAGAGTTCGCCGACGACGCCGCCGAGCAGGTACGTATCGACCCTCTGGTCCAGAGCGTCCATGACGTCGACGACGTCCGTCGCCTTCGCCCCGCCCAGCACCATCGTCACGGGCCCGTCGAACTCGCGGTTGGCGATGCTCGTGTTGGCCTCGTACTCGCGTTCCATCACGCGGCCGGCGTAGGAATCGAGGACTGCCGGGAAGCCGACGAGCGAGGCGTGGGACCGGTGGGCCGCCGAGTAGGCGTCGTCGACGTAGGCGTCGAACTCCGGCGCGAGCGCGCGGACGAAGTCGCTCTCGGCGTGGACCTCGGGCGGGCGCTCGGGGAGTTCGTCGTCGCACATCCGGACGTTCTCCAGGAGGAGTATCTCGCCCGACTCCACCGACCGGATGGCGTCGATGGCCCGCCCGCCGCAGACGTCGTCGACGAACTGCACGGGGTGGTCGACGTGCTCGGCGAGGATGTCCGCGTGCTGTTCCAGCGAGACGAAGGAGTCCCGACCGGGTCGCCCCTGGTGGGCCATCAGGACGACGCGGTGGCCCCCCTCCCGGAGTTCGCGGACGGTCCGGGCGTGTCGCGAGAACCGTCGGTTGTCCCGCACGACGCCCTCCTCGACGGGAGAGTTGAGGTCGAGACGAACGAGGACCCGCTTTCCGGCCCCGATGTCGTCGAGCGTCTTGAACATACAGGGGGTGAAACGAGGACGGAAGGTTAGTAACGTTCGATTCTACTGCTGGCACGACGACGGGCGGCCCGCAGGCGGACTCCGGTGACACCCCGCTGTACCCCGGGTCCGTCGTCAGAAAGCTTTTGAGTCACAACGGTCTATCACCGTTCATGAGAGGAAACGACCGCGACGACCCGTTCGGCGACATCTTCGACGAGATCGAACGGATGATGAACGAGATGACCGGCGACGACGGAGCGGGCTTCGCCTCCGAGACGCACGTCGACGTCCACGACGAGGACGACGTCGTCCGGCTCGTCGCGGACCTCCCGGGCGTCGAGAAAGACGCCATCGACCTGAAGTGCGACGGCGAGACGCTCACCATCAGTGCCGCCAGCCCCCGTCGCGAGTACGACGAGCGGATTCGTCTCCCCGCTCGCGTCGACGAACACTCCGCGGCGGCGACGTTCAACAACGGCGTCCTGCAGGTCACGTTCGACAAAATCGGCGACTCGGCCGACATCGACGTCGAGTAGTCAGTTCTCCGCGGTGTCCCGTATCAGCGCCGCCAGCCGGTCGTAGAAGCCGTCTTCGTACTTCGCCGCCTCGTCCACCGTCGGCCGGGCGTTCGTCTCGCTCACGACGACCCGCTCACTCGTCGCTAACAGGTCGACGCCGAGAAACGGCACGTCCAGCACGTCGGCGGCGCGTTCGGCGAGCGCCCGGTGCTTCGCCGGCAGGTCGACCCCCGCTGCCGTCGCTCCCCGGTGGACGTTGTGTTTCCATCCCGCCGCCGAGCGCCGCTCTACCGCGCCCGCGTACTCGCCGTCGACGACCATCACTCGGTAGTCGCGGGCGTCGGGGAGGAACTCCTGGAGGAGGTACGACTTGTCGCCCGTCGCCGGGTTGGCGTGGACGAGGTTCAGGTAGTCGACGACGCCGAGCAGCGAGTCGAGGTCGGACGCCCTGGCGACGCCCCGCCCCCGCGTCGTCGAGTTCGGTTTCACCACGACGGGCCAGTCGAAGGCGTCGGCCGCCCGCGCCACCGCCGCCTCGTCGACGGGGTTCGACACCAGCGTCGTCTCCGGGACGGGCACTCCCGCCGCCGCGAGCGTCGCGATCACGCCGCCCTTGTTCCGCGACGTCAACACCGCCTCGCGGTCGTTCACCCACGGCACGTCGAGCAGCGCGCTCACCGCCTCGCCCTCGGCGACGCGGGAGGGGAAGACGAGGCCGACGTCGACGTCACCGGCGCCGGACCCGCCGTCGTCGCCAGTGGGCTCGTCGGCGTCGAACCGGTCGCCGTCGTCGACCTCGGCCGTGAGTGGAATCGTCCGCTCCTCGACCGGCAAGTGGACGAGGTCGATTCCGCGGGCCGCGAGCGGGTCGCGCAGTCGCTCGAACGTCTCGGCGCGGGTCGTGACCGCGAGCCGGAGCATACGCTCCCGGTCGGGCTTCGAGGAGAAAAAACGGGACGGTTAGGCGACGAGCAGTTCCTCGCCCTTCTCGACGACGATGCGGCAGGGCGGGGAGATTTTGTTGTAGGCACGGCGGAGGGCGTCTTTCACCGTCGCGGCGTCCTCGACGTCACAGTAGGCGGTGAAGACGGTGTCGCCGCGCTGGATGCGGGCGGCGGTGCCGACGGGCTTGCCGAACGCCTGGCGCATCCCGTCGGAGACGCGGTCCGCACCCGCGCCGGTCGCCTGTTTGTTCTCGCGGATGACGTGGTGGGGGAACTTGCGCAGGACCATCTTGTAGTTCCCCTCGCCGAGTTCCTTCAGGAGTCGGCGGTTGGCCGAGAGCCGGGAGGCTTCGAGCGCGCCGTGGCGAATCTGGCACTCCTCCTCGACTTCGAGGCTGATGTGGACCGGGTAGTCGTCGGGGCCGGCCTGGAGGTTCCCCATGTTGTGCTGTGCGATTTTCGAACCGGGGACGCCCGTGATGTACTCGCGTCGCGTGTACGGGCGCTTGCTGATTTCCCGGTACATGGAGGCGGGCTTATCTGACATGGTTACTTGTCGAGAAGGAGGGTTAGGCCGTGAATAAAGCCTTCGATGCCGTTTCAGGGCGCTCGGTCGCGACCCTCGGCGGGCGGTCGCCCGGTCGTCGGGTCGACGGCGACGAACTCCAGGCCGTGTTCGTCGAGGAGGTCGGCGGTCCGGTCGGTGACCGACGGCGCGACCAGCACGCCACGGACCGCCTCGTCGCCGAGTTCCCGCCGCATCGCCTCGACGTAGCGGCGCAACTGACTCGCCGCCGACGGCCCCACCCGCCGCCGCTTCAACTCGACGACGACGGGGCGTCCCTCGCCATCCTCGCCGAAGACGTCCATCGGTCCGGCGTCCGTCTCCCGTTCCGTCGCCGTCGGCGTGAATCCCTCGGCGACGAGTTCCGGGTCGTCGAGGACGTGCTGGCGCAGGTCCTCCTCGCTCCCGTACAGGTCGAGTTCCTGTCCCGCGCTCACGTCGTACGCGACGAACTGGTGGACGCGGTCGAACCGGACGTCCAGCGTCTCGTCGGGGCTCTGCCGGACGCTCCGGACGCGCAGGCGGCCGTCGCGGACGCTGGCGAAGTGGTCACACCCCGGGGGCTGCCAGTTCACGGGCGTCCGCTGCTCGCCGGTGTGGACCAGCGCCGAGCCGTCGGGTTTGAGGACGAGCAGTCGCTCGCCGGGACCGAGAGTGCTCTCCGCCCGTCCCTCGTACTCGACGGCGCAGCGCCCGAACACCGTTATTAGCTCCTCGCGCTCGAACGCCGATTCGAGGGCGGACAGCGCGTCGCGGTGGGTCGGGCGGTGGAGTGTCGTGACCGACATTCGACGGCCGGGGTAGGCGGTCGACGCACTAAAGCGACGCGTCGCGGCGGCGGACGCCCGGAGGATTGCAGCGGGGATGGGCGCGGCGACGGGGACGAGTGTGGCGACGGGGATACATCCAAGTACGCGTCGGACGAGGACTACCCGATGTCGCTCTCCACGTTCGTCGCCACCGTCGAGGCAGAGGAGAAGACGCTGACGGTGTTCTCCCCCCGGCCCGGTGCCGTCGACGCGCTCCGCGACCGTTTCGGCGACAGACATCTCTCGGTCACCGAGGCCGACTCGCCACACGGCCCCCGGAACTTCGCCGTCCTCTCGGACGACGACCGGTTTCTCGCCGCCGCCGACGTCGACGACTTGCTGGCCGACGCCGCGGGGGACGCGGACGCGGCCTATCGGCCGATTCTCGACCACCTCCCCGAGACGCTGTTCACCGCCGTCGACCGGCAGGAGATGCTCGATGCGACGCGGGAAATCGAAGACCGGGCGTGGCGGCGCGCCCGCGGGTCGCTGTACGCCGGCTTCCAGACGGCCGCGAACCTCCGTCCACAGGCCGACGTCTACCGCCGCCTCGGGAGTCGTGAGTCCCTCGCCGTCCACGCCTACGTGGCGACGGCCGAGGACCCGCCGCCGCTAGGGGAGACGACGCTCCACTGCGCGGACACGGACGAACTCCGACGCTCGTGGTTCGCCGTCTACGACCCGCCCGCCGACGCCGACGCCCGAGGGTCGGCGGACGCCTGTGCCCTCCTCGCCGAGGAGCGTGGCGACGGCGGCTTCTACGGCTTCTGGACGTACGACCCGGAGATGGTCGCGGACGTCGTTGACTACCTCCGCGAAGCCTACGCCGACCCGGAGTGAGTCCCGGCCACCGAAATCCCTATCCGCTCGTCGGCGGAGAGTTGCGATATGAGTTCACACGGCTATCTCCTGCCGACGCGCGGTGCAGTGTTCGCCAGCGACTCCCCCGCGACGCTCGCGGCGAACGTCGAAAGCGACGTCGTCGGCGCGGCGACACGGGCGGAAGCGCTCGGCTTCGACGACGTCTGGGTCGGCGACAGCGTCCTCGCCAAACCCCGCCTCGAACCGTTCACGACGCTCGCGGCCGTCGCCAGCGCCACGGACGCCGTCGGCATCGGCACGGCCGTCTACCTGCCGGCGCTCCGGCATCCGGTCCACGTCGCCCACCAGACGGCCACGCTCGACCAGGTGAGCGGCGGCCGCCTCTCGCTCGGCGTCGGCGTCGGCGTCCGGGACGTCGAGCGCCGGGAGGCGGAACAACTCGACGTCGACTTCGAGCGCCGGGGGGCGCGCCTCGACGAGACGCTGTCGCTGCTCTCCCGACTGTGGACCGGCGACGCCGTCACCCACGACGGCGAGTTCTTCTCGCTCTCGGACGCGAGCGTCGGCTTCTCGCCCGTCTCCGACCCGCCGATTTACGTCGCCTCCGCCGCCTTCGACCCGAAGCGGGGGTTCCCGCGGCCCATCCGCGAGCGCCTCGCCGAGCGCGGCGACGGCTGGCTCCCCATCGCCGTCTCGCCGGAGAGTTACGCCGCCGGACTCGACGCCGCGCGTGCCGCCGTCGCCGACGCCGGCCGCGACGCCGACGCGCTCGACGCCGCCTTCTACCACGACGTCGTCGTCGCCGACACGGAGGCGGACGCGCTGGCCCGGGCCCGCGACTTTTTCCGCTCGTACTACCCCGAGGACGAGCAGATGTACGAGGACGAGCCACTGACCGACGAGCAACTGAAGCGCCGGGGCGCGTTCGGCCCGCCCGCCGTCGTCGCCGAGCATCTGGACCGGTATCGCGAGGCGGGCGTCGAGCGGTTCGTCACCCGCTTTCCCGCCGCCGACCAGCGAACGCAGCTCCGGCGGTTCGCCGACCTCCTGTAGCTCGACCGCTACTCCCGCAGGTGGCTCGCGATTATCGACCGGTGAATCTCGCTGGTCGCGCCCGCGATGGTCGCGCTCGCGCCCTCGCGCCAGTAGCGCTCGACGTCGTTGTCGGGGTGGAGCCCCGCGCCGCCGAGCAACTGGACGCTCTCGCTCGACACCTCCTTCAGCACCTCGCCGGCCTTCAGTTTCGCCTGCGAGGCGTGTCGCCGCGTGGCCGACCCGTCGTCCAGTTTCGACGCCGCCCGGTAGACGAGGAGTCGGGCCGCGTCCACCTCCGTTCGCAGGTCGGCCAGGCGGTGTTCGACCGCCTGGAAGTCGGCGACCCGACGGCCGAATCGCTCGCGGTCCTCGACGGCGGCGCTGGCCGTCTCGAGGGCCGTCGCCGCGTTGCCGACCATCACGGCGGCCATATAGGTGTGTTCGCGCGTCAGGTGGTCGCCCAGAATCGTCCAGCCCTCGCCCTCGTCGCCGACGCGGTTCGCCGCCGGGACTTCGGCGTCGTCGAAGGTGATGCGGTTCGTGCCCACGGCTTTCCGGGCGACGAGCGGCAGCGTCTCGACGTCGACGCCGGGGGCATCGTTCGGGACGAGCAGCAGCGAGAGGCCCTCCTCGCGTGACGAGTCGGGGTCCGTGCGGACGTAGGCGGCGACGTGGTTGCCGGGCGCGGCCGCGCCCGACTGGTAGGTCTTCTCGCCGGTGACGTGGTAGGTGTCGCCGCGCCGTTCCGCCCGCGTCTCGACGCCGGCGGCGTCGCTCCCCGACTGGGGTTCGGTGACGCCGATGGAGAAACGGACGTCGCCGTCGAGGAGGCGCGGCACGAACCGCTCGCACTGGGCCTCGCTCCCGTGGTCGAGGAGCGTCAGCACGCCCGTCGTCGAGAGCAACACCGGCATCCCGAAGTCGTAGCCGTAGCTCCCGAGCGCTTCCAGCAGGACGGCCATCTCGACGTGGCTCCGCCCCTCGCCGCCGTGCGCCTCGGGGACCTGCACCCCGAGCCACCCCCGGTCGACGACGGCGTCGTAGAGTTCGTGGGGATACTCGCGGTCGCGATACCGCTCGCGGAAGTAGTCGACGCCGAACTCCTCGGTGACGAATCGCTCGACCGTCGCGCGCCACTCGCGCAGGTCGTCGGGTTCGGTGACGTGCATACCGGCCCGTCAGGCGCGGGGGCGTTAGGTGTTCCCCCGGAGCGTCAGCCAGACGACGACCGTGCCGACGACGAGCCCACAGACGAGGCCGGCGAAGGCGACGTCGTAGCTCGCGTGCTGGGCGACGAAGCCGATGTACGTGGGGCCGAGGCTGCCGACGCCGATGTAGACCGTGCGGGCGAGGCCGAGGTCGCCGCCCATGCTTCCGTCGGGGAAGACGCTCATGAGGTGTGACTGCATGACCGGCGGGAACGCCATCAGCCCCGCGGCGTAGACGACCGTCGCGGCGACGACGGCGACCGTCGAGTGGGCCGCCACGAGCGTCGCGAGGGCGAGCGCACCGACCAGCAGCGCACCGACGGCGACCGGACCGCGGCGCGTCCGGTCGCCGAGGTCGCCCGCGAGGGGTTTGACGACCGCGCCGACCAGAAAGAGTCCGGCGAAGCCCGCGCTGGCGAGTTCGGGCGAGAAGCCCTTGGTCTGCTGGAGGTACGTGGGGAGAAAGCCCGCCGTTCCCTGCCACGACGCGGCGAACAGGCAGTAGGCGAACACCAGCCACCGCGTCTCGCTCTCGGCGAACAGGCGTCGGCCCGTCGTCCGCACGTCGAGCGCCACCGTCTCGACCGTGTACGGCTCCCGGCTCAGCCGGTGGACGACGAGGAGGAGCACGGCGAGTATCGCCACGATGGGGAGGAAGGCGGTCCGCCACGTCCCGACCGCGAGGGCGACGACGGCCAGCCCCGCGGCCGCGCCGCCGCCGACGTCGCCGGAGGCGGTGTGGAGGCCGAACGCGCCGCCGCGGCGCGCCTCGAAGTGGTCGGAGATGAGCGCGCGCGCCGCTGTCGGATAGAGGCCGACGCCGACGCCGACGACGGCGACGCCGACCAGAAAGCGGGGGTAGGTCACCGCGCCGTACAGCAGCGTGAAGCCGAGACAGCCGAGCGTCAGCCCCGCCACGATGAGCGTCTTGCGCGAGAGGTGGTCCGAGTAGTGGCCGCTCGGATACTGGCAGAGGGCGTACAGCCCCCACAGGACCGAGAGCGCGACGCCGGCCCGGAACGGCGTAATCGCCAGCGCCTCGATGACCGTCGGGAGGAGCGGCGGGAGCAGCAGTCGCCCGCCCTGGAGCGTCAGCCACCCGAGCGAGACGACGACCAGCAGGTTCCCCCCGTATCCTCGGACGAGGCGCTCTTCCGCCATGTCGTGGCTCCACGCCGGCGGGGTACTTCAACTGCCGACTACCGGAAAAGCGAACCGCGGGAAGGGAAGAATTTTATCGCGGTCAGGCCACGGATGTGGTATGCACACCACCGAGTCATCGAGTCGCATACTCGACGGCATCACGGTCGTCGACCTGACGACGTTCGTCACCGGCGGCTTCGCGTCGCTGATGCTCGCCAACCAGGGCGCGGAAGTCATCAAAGTCGAGCGCCCCGAACTCGGCGACGACAACCGCCACTCCGGGCCGCCGTTCGTCTCCCCGAACGAGGCGTACGACGGCCCCGGCGAGACGGCCGACGAGAACGGCGAGTCGCCGTACTTCTGGACCATCAACTACGACAAGCGGAGCGTCGAACTCAACCTGAAGAGCGAGGCGGGCCTCGAAGCGCTCTACGACCTGGTGAGCGAGGCCGACGTCTTCCTGGAGAACTTCCGGCCCGGGACCGCCGAACGCCTCGGCGTCGGCTACGACGACGTCCGCGAGTTCAACGACGACATCGTCTACTGCTCCATCTCGGCGTTCGGCGAGACGGGGCCGTGGGCCAGTCGCCCCGGCTACGACCTCCTCGTCCAGGGCACCAGCGGCATCATGTCCGTCACCGGCCCCGAGGACGGCGACCCGGTGAAGGTGGGGCTGCCACAGACCGACCTCATCACCGCCATGTGGGCGTCGTTCGGCATCGTCGGCGCGCTCTTCCGGCGCGAACTCACCGGCGAGGGCGACCGCATCGAACTCGGGATGCACGACGCCGCCCTCCCCTGGCTCACGAAGCAGGCCGGCAAGGCGTTCGTCGGCGAGACGCCCGAACGCATGGGGACCAAAGACCCCGTCCTCGCGCCGTACCAGGCCTACCCCACCGCCGACGGCTACCTCAACGTCGGCTGTGCCAACCAGAAACTCTGGGAGGAACTCTGTGACGCCATCGACCGGCCGGACCTCAAGGACGACCCCCGCTTCGCCTCGAACCCCGACCGCGTCGAGAACATGGACGAACTGGAGGAGGTGCTCTCGGCGGAGTTCCGCGAGCGCACCACCGACGAGTGGGTGGACCTGCTGGCCGACGAACGCGGCCTGCCGGTCGGCCCCGTCTACGACGTGCCACAGGCCCTGGAGAACGAGCAGACCGAGGCCCGCGGCGTGATGCGCGAAATCGAGCATCCGGCGCTCGGCACCGTCCCGGTCATCGAACATCCGCTGAACTTCGACCGCGCCGAGAGCGGCTTCGAGAGCGCGCCGCCGCTGCTCGGCGAGGATACGGAGGCCGTCCTGCAGGAACTCGGCTACACCGAGGAGGACATCGAGGCCCTCCGCGCCGAAGGCGGGATTCCGGGCGAGTAGCCGGGCACGCCGTCGCCGCGTGCCGGCGTGCCTTCCACGCTCACTCGCCGGGCGTCTTCCACCTGCTTTTTCCGACGGGACGGTGAATCCCCGCTCGATGCCCTCCATCACGCGCCGTCGCCTCCTCGGCGGCGGCATCGCCGTCGCCAGTGCCACGCTCGGGGGTGCCCTGTACCGGGGCGCGACGGACGCCGCGTTCGCGTCCTGGACGCCCGCTCCCGGCACGTGGCCACACCGCCGGTACGACCCCGCGAACACCGCCCACAACCCACACGCCACGCCGCCCCGCGAGACGCCGACGGTTCGGGAGGTGACCTCGGTGTCGACGGCCGCGAAACGCCCGTCGTTCCGTCCCGTCGTCGGCCCCGACCACGTCGCCCTCTCCGGGACCGGGTTCGCCGCGTATCCGCGCAACGGCGGTGACCCGGTTCACGACGGCGACGCGAGCACGCCGCTCGCCGCGTTCGGCCCAGACGGTCGACTGCACGCGGTTCGCCGAGACCCGGACGGCGTGGACGCCCCCTCGGCCGTCGTCGACTACGCTGCCGACGGCCTGGGGGAAGTGGCTCGTCTCCCCCTCGGTGCGGACCACCCGCAGAGCCTGACCGTCGGGTCGAACGACGTGTACGTCGCCACCGTCGACGCGGGGATTCACGCCCTCTCGCCCGGCGGCGGGCGACGCTGGCGCGCCGACGGCACGATAGCAGCTCTCGGCGACGGCCGCCTGTACGCGGCCGGGGCGCTGGACGGCACCGTCGCGTACGGCCGGCGGACGGGGGTCGACCGACGACTGCGGGTCGGTCCGGAGCGCGTCTGGCACACCGGCAGCGACCCCGCACACGGCTTCCCCCACCGCCCCGCCGTCGCCGACGGCCGACTCGTCATCGGCACCTACGCGGAGGGCGGCGGCGCGGTCGCCGCGGTCGACGCCGGCTCCGGCGACCTCCTCTGGGACCCCCGACCGCTCGGTCGGGACGTCGCTACCCCTGCTCTCGCCGGTGAGCGCGGCTACACCGCCGTCGACGTCGGGGAGCGCGACGCCGGCCTCGTCGTCGCCCTCGACCTCGCGACCGGCGAGACTCGCTGGCGCGACGACGTGGCGTGGACCGCCGTCGCGCCGGCCGTCGGCGGCGACGTCCTGGTCGTCGCCGGCGAGAGGGAAGGGACCGGAGAGGCGACCCGGGGCGTGGTCCGCGCCTACGACGTCGCCGCCGGCGACGTCCTGTGGACGCACGTCGTCGGAACGGGGGTCCCCGGCGGCCTCGCGCTCGTCGCGGACCGCGTCCTCGTCACCGTCGGCGCGACGCTGTACGAACTGGCGTAGCCGTTCCGTGGACCGCGGCCGGACCGCTTCAGTCGCGCCGCCGGCTACCGCGACGCGTCCAGCGCGTCGAACGCCTCGACGTTGTGCGAGAGGTCGCAGTCGACGGAGGCGACGTACGGCACCGACGACTCGTGGTGTGAGCCGTGAGAGCGAAGCGACACCTCGTCGTGGGTGGCGTCACCCTCGATGGGGCCGAACACCGAGGTGGGCGTCCCCAGTAGCATCACGTCGCCGACGCGGTCCGCGGGGAGGTGAAAGCGCGCCGTCGCCTCGGCCGTCGGCAACGCCGCCTCGACGCCCGCGACGTCTTCCAGCCACGCCACGTCGTCGGCGTCGGCGTCGTGCAGGTAGACGTAGGCCGACCCGCCGAGGTTCCGGTGGTGGTAGGTGTGCTTGTCGCGAATGAGGCGGATGACCGTCGCGTCGTATCCCTCGTCGTCGAGGACGGCCTCGACGTCGACGCGGTCCGTCTTCGCTCGCATGCCGTGGTCCGCGGTGGCGACGACGTCACCGTGCTCGCGGAGGCGACCCAGGCCGGCGTCCATCGCCCGCACCCACTCCTCGGCCTCGGGCGTTCCCGGTTCGTGTTTGTGCGGGACGACGTCCGTCGTGGAGACGTAACAGACGTCCGGCGCTCGGGTTTCGAGCACGTGTTCGGCGGCGGCGACGAGCCACGCGCTGGCGTCGCCGGAGTAGATGCCCGGGGCCTCGCCGACGGCGGCCGCCAGGTCGGCCGGGGGGTCCTCCGCCGCGGCGGCGTAGTCACAGCCCCGACCGACCATCCGTTCGAGTTTCTGCTTCGTCACCAGCGCGGCGACGTCCTCGCCGGCGGCCGCGTACCGCTGGAGGCGCGTCTCACACCGGAGGTAGGACGGCTCCTCCATGTAGACGCGCTCGCCGGCTTCGCGGTCGAAGTACGTGTTGCCGGTGATGCCGTGTTGTTCCGGGAACGCACCGGTGACGATGCTGACGTTGTTGACGTTGGTGAGACTCGGGACGACCGACCGACAGGTGCCCGACGACCCCTCCGCTGCGATGGCGTCCCACGCGGGCGTCTCGACGGCGTCGAGATACGCGGGGTCCATCCCGTCGAGACAGACGACGATTCGTGTCACGACCGACTCCGCGACCGGACGGGAGTTAAGCGTTAGCACATCGGTCGATGCTCGAACGCGACCTGCCGGTAGTCGCGACTTTCGGACGGCGAAAAATCGGAAAATCGTCGGCCACGAAACGTGGTCAGACGGTGGTTACTGGTTCTTGTCGAGGAGGTTCTGAATCTCTTTGGCGGCGTTGTCGGCGGC